>NZ_WTLB01000037.1 GCF_011378855.1 Pseudoalteromonas sp. Z1A8
TAATTTTTTCTGACTGCTTCTTCTGTATTTTTAAGTTTTTAATGTTTATATTCATATGGTTATCGCTTAATGCAGTGCCATTCAGAACTGACCCGCTTTACTTCAGCTATCCCAATATAATTAACACCACAATAAAACTACATTTTGCAGAAAAAGATTGGGGATTTGATAGCGAAAAAGAAGAAATTGATAACGACTACTTTAATTTAAAAACAACCACTGAATTTAATAATAACGTTTTAACACTGACCTATAACTATTACGCAAAACAAGATCATATAAAAGCCACTCAAATAGATGATTATTTAGTACAGCGTAAAAAGTTAATATCAGCGACGTACTACCCTATTTTAAAATACGCAGAAACAATCGAAACGCCTCAAACAACAGCTGATGTGTTAGATAGCTTTGGTTATAGCTGGCTTAAATATGTGTTGGCAGGCTATATTTTAGTACTCATATTCTTTTTTGCCGATTGGCGATTAGAGTCAGCCAAACGCCCTCACTTTGAAAACAGCCCATTCTACTGTGTATCGGTAAGTAAGTTTGTTATTTATAGTATTTTAAGTTTAGGTCTATTTGTTAATTACTGGAGTTATCGTAACTTTAAAGCAATTAAAGAGCGCGACAACTCAAGCATAATGCCTATTGCCCGAGGTATATTTGCATTTATATGGTACTACCCTTTGTACAAAGCACTAACTCAGCACAGCCAAAAACAATTTAATAAAAATAGAATTATGCCTAGTTGGGTTGCTGTAATACTTTGGTTAATAGTACTTGCCAGCACTTTTGCTTATCGTATGGATGAATACGCAACTATAGTAATTTGTATAATGCCATTTTTATGGCTACCTATGGTCAACTATATTGAGCAAACCGATACCAGTAAAGAAGCCCTACATTACAACTCGTATTGGCGAATTAGACAGTATTTAATATCACTCGCGTTTGCACCTTTATTATTTTTAGGTGTACTTCAAGAAATCAATATTTTACCTAATAGCTCCATTATAAAAGGCGATAGCCTATGGTCTTATCAAATACACTTTTTAAAACGTAATCGTCTAACGCCAGAAAACGAAGACATACTCTATTTTTATAGCGATGCCGTATTTGATTACCGAGAAGATGGTAACGGAATAACCGAGAACTATATTTTTAGTTACTACAAAAACGATGACGATAAGCTTGAATCGGATCTTAGTCACTTTAAAGACATAGAAAAAGTAGAAGCCACATACGGTAAAACCAAGCTTGATAACACAAGTATTAAAGTAATAAAAACTGACGGTAGTGATTTCTTGCTCATTGTAGGGAGCCTAAACAAACAAGATAAAGTACTTGTAAAGCAAATTAATCTAAGAATAATGGCTAATAAAACGCCATAACTTGACTAGGTTTAATTTAATACATAGTCTTAATTTGTTCACAAAACAAACAGCAGTGAATAATATTGGATATAATCATCGAGGGAAATAATATGATCAAATTAATAGCTAAATCTGTATTGCTGAGTACGTTAATATCTGCCCCGTGCCTTGCAGAAAGTAACAATACTACAAGCTCTTTAAACAGTAAAAATCAAGTGACTGCTAACTTTGCAGTTGACTATTCTCAATACAATGCAGTTTTAGAAGCCTCTGTTCTTGAGTTAGCTCGTTCTGATAGATCGTATATTTCCTATGATGAAAATGAGCAAGGTCCTAATCTTGGAAGTAACCGAGCTACTGATGCAGAAGCAAACCGCTTTTATTATGAACAATTTATTGATGATCCAGAATTAACAAAATCAATTGCAGCTATAAAAAGTAACCTTCTTAGTTATTTAGCAAACAATCAACTTAGTAAATTAAGTAATGAAGAACAAACTGCATTTTGGCTGAATTTACATAACGTAACAGTTATAAACGAATTAGCTCATCGCTACCCAAAAGAAACAAATAGTTTATCTTATGATGTGGCTGATAAAAGCAGCTTCTTTTACAAAAAGCAATTCACCTACAACGAGCAAACGCTGAGTCTAGATGACATTGAATACAAAATATTAATGCCATTAAATAAAAATAACCCTCTTGTTATGTACGGTTTGTATAAAGGTTATATCGGTTCACCAAATATTAGAACTCAAGCATATACAGCCAATAACTTAATGCCTTCATTGATTGATAACGCTCAAGAATTTATTAATTCAAATAGAGGTACTAATTACAGCAGTAACCTTCTAAATGTATCAACCATGTACAAAGATAAAAAAGCATACTTTAATGACTTTAATAATGACTTAATTGCTCACCTAAGTTTGTATGCAGATAACGATTTACTCAATAAGTTAAAAAGTAAAAAAACGGCTCTTTTTACTATCGATAATTATGACATTACCGACGTAACAGGCCCTAAACACCGAAACTCTTACGATATTATTACGAGCAATTGGAATAAAGCCTTATTGATCCCTCAGCATAGCTTTCCTCGCTTAAATAATCTTAATATTCCAGCTAAGCGAATCGTTATTCTTAGAGAGTTACAAAGAAAAAATAACTTGTTAAAAACAAACGTAAGTGATGAAAACGCCTACTACGCAAGCAACTAATAGCATAAACTTAATTAAAAAAATGCGCATTTAATGCGCATTTTTTATATTTATCCATCCTTATTTTATCCCACTTACTTCTTACTTGATCAAACAAAGCCAACCTTCTCGATAATTAAGTTAATACCAAATTACGTCAAATAAGTGTTCTATTATAGCGCTAAGAAAATAGCGTAATAACAAGACGAAAATTATCGTTCTTTTTTAGGTTTAACATTAGCTTATAAAACAAACATAGAGATAATAAGAATTATTTGCATTTGAGTGTTGACAGACAGTTAGATCTAACTGATAATCAATATCAACAAGACGGAAGACTTACTGGCTTGTGACGGAATGAATTGATTTATTGTTTCTAACCCTGGAACAACGTGTAGCGCACGTTAACAGCTATGGTTACTTATTATGGACCGCAACGCCCCTTGATGTTGATAATAAGTAACCGCCCTATTTTACTTGCTACATTGCTCATATCGGTGACGGTAGATATGAAACTAAAAAAGCCCTTACGGGCTTTTTTTATGTCTGTAGTTTAGTAAAACTAAATCACTTTAATTAAATAACCTGAACTCTGATTAAATATTAACGACGATTTTTGCGAGCTCGCGCTCGGCGTTGCAGTTTCTCTTCTTCTTTAGCTTGTTTTTTAGCTTCTGCTGCAGCGCGTAAACCAGCAACCATTACTTCTTCTTCCTCACGCATTTGCGGGGTTTCCATAGTAATGCGACCAATAATACCGTCGCGTAATTCGTTAATTAGTATTTCAGACATTTTGTATGTGTCTATTTGGTTACCACCACGAATACAACCACGTTTTTTACCCGCCATTTCAACAAACTCCCAATCACTTTCAGGAAGTTCGGCAATCTTATAACGCGCTTTTAAAAGCTCTGGGTATGCACGTAATAAATATTCAGCGGTATAGCTAGCTACTTCTTCATACTCAAGCGCCGTATCACGAATGGCACCAGTAGCGCCTAAGCGATAACCAGAGTTTTCGTTTTCTACTTTTGGCCATAGCATACCTGGCGTATCGTAAAGCATAATACCGTCTTCAAGCTTAATGCGTTGCTGCGCTTTAGTTACCGCAGGTTCATTACCTGTTTTTGCAACTATACGCCCAGCTAGTACATTAATTAACGTAGATTTACCCACGTTAGGAATACCCATTATCATGGCTTTAATTTGCTTGTCTGCACCCACTTTATGCGGCACTAACTTTTTACAAAGTTCGTTAATACGATGTACTTCAGCCGCTTTATCATGTCCAAAAGAAATAGCTTTAACGCCATTTTCTTGCTCAAAATAATCTTTCCAGATTTGAGTCATTTTAGGATCAGCTAAATCAGCTTTGTTCAAAATTTTGATGACCGGCTTACCTTCACGCAAGGTAGCCACCATCGGATTTTCACTACTATAAGGAATGCGCGCATCAAGCACTTCAATGATCACATCCATTTGTGGCATTATTTCTTTAATTTCATTGCGGGCTTTATTCATATGCCCAGGGAACCACTGGATAGCCATTTTTAACTCCTAACGTATAATTAACCGCTATTTTAACTGGCAATTCATTTAATTGCGCTATACTGACGCAAATTTTTTCAGATTAGTTGTTATGGCTCTTAAATCCACCATTATGAAAGTGCAGTTATCGCTTAGCGATATGGACCGCCACGTTTATCAAGATTTTAGTTTAACCTTGGCTCAACACCCATCAGAAACCGATCAGCGGTTGATGATTCGCTTACTCGCTTTTGCGCTAAATAGCTGTGATGGTTTAGAATTTACCAAAGGGTTAAGTGCGGATGATGAGCCAGAGCTCTGGCATGTAAGCTATAGCGAAGAAATAGAGCTGTGGGTTGAACTGGGTTTACCTGACGAAAAGCGTCTTAAAAAAGCCTGTAATAAATCTAAAAAAGTGGTGCTTTATACTTATGGTGAAAACAATCAAGCAATTTGGTGGCAAAAGCATCAGCCTAAATTGTATGAATTTAAAAATCTAAGTATTTTTAGCCTTGATTACGCAGCTACACAAGCACTTGCTGCTTTGGTCGATCGTGGGATTAAGCTTGCCATTACCATTCAAGATGGTGAAGTATGGGTAAATACCGATACAACAAATATCGAAATAAAACCACAGCAATTAATGTAACTAAGATAGGTATACCAATTGCATTAAATTAGTTATCTATTATAGCGACAAGGAAATAAGTCGATAGCAAGGCGAAAATTATGACATATAGTTGTTCTATATAAATAATTTTTAACGCAGGTAGCGGGTTATTTAATACGCTAGAATGATCATGTTTTTAATAAAATTGGTATTAGGGAGCATATGAAAGTTAAACACGTTATTGTTTTACATGGCTTGTATATGTCTGGCTTTGTTATGCGCCCACTTTGTTCACGACTTGAAGAGTCGGGTATGACAGTATTAAACATTACCTATAATACACTTGACCCTAATCGAGATACTATTTTTGCTCAAATCGATGAGTGTATTTCTAACGAACCTGCCGCATTAGTATGCCACTCTATGGGAGGGCTTATTGCACGTGCTTACCTAGAGGCAAACTCTCCTGCTAGCCAGAATATTACGAAGGTAATTACACTGGGTACTCCACATAAAGGCAGCCATATAGCGCAAAAAATGAAGCAAAAAGGGTTTGAATCATTTTTAAAAAATAGCGTGGAATTTTTATTAACTAAAAATGGTAACTGGCCTTTTAAAGCTAAGCTTTACAGTATTGCGGGCGATTTACCTATTGGGCTTATGCCTTTAATAGTTAAGGGTAGCCAATCAGATGGCACTGTACTACTCGATGAAACCAAACTTAAAGGTATGGCAGAACATAAAGTGTTTCATTTAAGCCATACCAGTATGATTTACTCGCGCCAAGTGCTCGACTACATTTTAAAATGCCTAAGTGAGGGCGATTAGTCCTCTGCATTGGCTGCTATTTTATAGCTAATTAAAAATACTACTCCCAATATAAGCGGAATGGGTGCTGCAATGTAGCCAAAAAAATCCGAATTCGCAAAGCTCGCACCTGCTAAGTGGGCTACTAACCCTAATACAAATGCGATGACTGCAATACCAACCACTATTAACTCTGCTTTATTTTGTTTTGCTGTTTTTGCATGCATGTTATCTCTCCTAATTATTTCGACAACTTTATTATGCGCCGTTAGGATGGATGATTTTTGACCTGCATCAATAAAAAAACAGCTAGATTATCGCCTTGTATAAAGTTTGTTTTAGATCATAATTTATACTTATTTAGGATTTATTTACTTTTAAGGGGTGGTATTTTTATTAATCAGACCCATTTCTATTAATAGTTAAAGGTGTGTATTGGTATC
This sequence comes from Pseudoalteromonas sp. Z1A8, assembly GCF_011378855.1. Lineage (GTDB taxonomy): Bacteria > Pseudomonadota > Gammaproteobacteria > Enterobacterales > Alteromonadaceae > Pseudoalteromonas. The sequence continues at coordinate 5,960 of NZ_WTLB01000037.1, forward strand.
AAAAAAAGTTAATAGGTTAAAACTATTAACTAGATATATTTAAACGATTTCACTAAACAATAAAAATCCGCGATACTTATTACAAGTTCACAAACAAACGGTTATTCAGGAGCAAGTTATGTCACATGTAAACGCAATTGGTCTAAACAGTGCAAAAAGCGAAGACATCATAAAGTCACTCAATACATTATTGAGTAGCTACCAGATTCAATACATGAACGCGCGTGGTTTTCACTGGAACATTAAAGGCCGTAACTTTTTTGAACTACATGTTAAGTTTGAAGAAATTTATAACTTACTACTTCTCAAAGTAGATGAAGTTGCAGAGCGTATTTTAACGTTAGATGGCGCACCACTACATGCATTTTCTGATTACCTTGAAGTAAGTAAAATTAAAGAAGCTAAAGGTATTAGTGATGGTGTTACAGCCGTAGAGAATCTACTTGCTGGTTACAGTATATTAATTGAAATGCAGCGTGAGATATTAAGCCAAGCGGGTGATGCAGACGATGAAGGTACTGCTTCACTAATGAGCGATTACATCTCAGAGCAAGAAAAACTTGTTTGGATGTTAAAAGCTTACTTAGACTAAAATTAAGCAAAAAAAAGCCCTCAATGAAGAGGGCCACAAATAGGGATAAATCGTTAAATAACTTAGCGATTCGGTTACTATATTAGCCTCCTCCCAATACTAAACAACGCCCCTGTTACCAGTGGCGTTGTTTTTGGTTTAAGTGGGTACAATGCTTATATATTGGGATAAACAATGTATAAGTATTACTGCTCTTATTATTTTTCCAATAAAAAAGCCCCAGCGATACTGAGGCTTTGTGAACGTAATTAATTGAGTAAGTAATTAAGTAACGATATTAATATCGCTACTATTGGTTAGAACTTACTTCTAAAACCGATGTAGAATGATTGACCAATTGGGTCGTACGTACCTGCATCTGTTTCAGTACCCGTGCTTGAACCACTTACACCCGATAAAATGCGCGGTGGCTCTTTATCAAATAAGTTACTTGCACCAGCATAAAGCTCTGTTGAATCGCTGATATGGTAACTTGCTTGAACATCATGATATGTCACTGAACCAATCCCTACTCCACCTGGAGCAATACCAAAACCACTTAAGAATTGATCATCAAAGTCTGCAGCGCCAATGTAAGTTAAGCTCCAGTTAAAATCAAAATCGTTAAGTTTATAACCAAAGTTCCAGTTAGCTTTATGCTCTGATGCACCAATTTCTCCAGCAAACTCATCTTTATCAGCGCCTGGAAGTGGAATGCTATAACCATCGATTAGGTAAGTATAAGCAAGGCGTGTTCTAAACGCACCTGGGCCAATGTCTGTAGAGTACGTTAGTGTTAAATCAACACCTTCTGTACCTAAACCACCACTGTTAGATACACCACTGTCGATAAATTCTAGTGAACCAGCACTATTATTACCTGATGGCGCACTACGACGAGTTACAAAGTCACAAAAACTTGTATCGCCGCCGCCATAACATTGATCAAGAATAAACTGACGAGGTGTTGATACGATTGCATCTGTAATTTCGATATCAAAGTAATCAAGCGTAATGTCTAGTCCTGATATTAGGTTTTCTGGTGTAAATACCAAGCCTACTGTTACAGAGTCACCAACCTCTTCTTTTAAGTCTTGGTTACCACGGTTAAAGCCACTAATGCCTTGTAAGTCAGACTGGTTAAGCGTGAACTCACCATTTGAAGCAATATTGGTTGTAACACCACCATCTGTACGACAAGCATCACCAGCAGCACCACCGCCACTATTAGCAACACCTAAACATGGATCGTTTAAACCACTTGGGAAAGTTTGCGAAGGTGGAGAAAACAATTCATCGATATTTGGAGCACGTGTTGAGCGAGCACGAGTGGCACGTAAACGTAAACTGTCCATGATTTCCCAATCGACACCCACATTCCAACTTTCGGTATTACCTACTGTTGAATAATCAGATAAACGAACTGCTGCATTCATTGTTACAGAATCAAGCACTGGAATATTTGCTTCAACATAAAACTCAGTTACATCAAATTCACCTTCAGTCGCTGGGATTGCGTTACCTGCGTTTAAGCCAGCTTGTTGTAAGGCATCAAACTCACTGCGTGAAAACTCTTCGCGGTATTCAAAACCAGCCGCAATACCAACAATACCCGCTGGCAATTCAAATATATCACCTGAAATATTACCACCTACAATTTTTTGCTCAACTGATGTAGCAAGTGAGCTAGGTGCACTTACAAAATCAATAGCGCCTTGTGATAACGAATTAAAACCGTAAATGTCCACTGGCGCACAGTTAAAGCCACGAGCTGTCGCATCTATACAAATAGCTTCATTAGTAATGCCATCGCCATCTAAATCTTGGCTATCAACAACGGCTTCTAAACCTTGGCGGAAACTTTGTACATTAACTAAACCACCTGAAACTTGCTGTTCTTTTGTTTTACCATAAACATAGTAAGTATCGTAAAACCAACCGTCGGCTATTTCACCTTGAAAACCAAGTGCTAAACGGAACGTATCACGCTCTGCACGTGCGCCACGGTTACCTACATCACTTAAACGCTTAGCAAAAAAGATATCTCGTGCGCCATCACCGTCGGTATCAGTTGCTGCGTTATAAATACCGTCAGGAACAAACGCGTTACGTAAGAGCTCACCGTTTACATTAAATTCAATTGGAACACGGCCATTGGCATAAATGTCGTCAGAGGCAAAAGGAAATGGCTCTAATTCAGAAACGGTTGTCGTTGCAGCGTAAGTACCTTCATAAAAAAAGCTGTGCTTATCGCTTAGCTCATAGCTACCGTTTGAGGCAAATAAGTAACGCTCTGTAGGTATCGCGATAGTACGCACACCACTTCGGTTAAAACCATTTGCTGCTACGCCGTCGCCGCCATTAGAACTAAATGAGTTTTGTAGATTGTTTGCATCATTAAACGTAAATGTCTCATCCCCAGCGTTAAAACGACCCTGTGGTGGAAACGAAGATAAAAATGGGCTTACTGCATCAAATACAGAACCTGGATTTGCTACTGGATCATCTTCAAAGAAAATACCTGAAAATTGATCTACTGCCGAGCGGTCACGATCACGTGAGAAAACAGCGCCTTGATCAGAGTAACCAAGGTGAAACATAGCGTGCCCTTTACCATCTGAGCTTGATAAGCCTGAGGTAAAGTTAAATTGGCGTGACTCATCATCGCCTTCACTTGATTCACCATACTGACCTTCAAATTCAACGCCTTCAAAGTCATCTTTTAAAACAAAGTTAACTACACCAGCAACAGCGTCAGAACCATAAACAGATGAAGCACCACCGGTCATAATTTCAACACGTTCGATAAATTGACTCGGAATAGTATTTAAATCGACAGCAGAACTACCAGGTACACCCGATACATAGCGGCGACCATTAACTAAAACCAATGTACGGTTAGAACCTAAATTACGTAAATCAACTGTAGCAACACCCGCACTGGCAGTATTAAAGTTTGAGTTGGTACGGCTAATAGCTGGTGAACCAAATGCTGGATTCTCTAATAATAAGTCTTGGATATTTAATGAACCAGATGCATCAATAGCGGCGCTATCTACAACTTGAATAGGCGCTGATGACATTGCCTCAGCTGAACGAATACGAGAACCCGTAACCTGTACACGTTCTATTTTAGTAATTTCGTCATCTTCTGCAGCCACACCTTGAAATGAAATGCTTGCAAGTATCGCGCTGCTTAGCGCAACTGTTAACGACGACTTTTTAAATAATCGCGCGCTACCTTTGTTAGTTAATGTCATGTAATTCCCCTGAATTGTTATTTTTGTAACTAAATGGTTACTTCGCGGATTACAGTAAGGGGATTTATTTAAACACTCTACGGGCATTATTTATGAGGCGTAGTCTTTGGTACGAATAGCAGGTTTTATGGGATGAATTAGTACGTCACAATTATTTTATAAATATATTGTACTTTCTATAACAGTTTTTCCGCTAAGCACGGTCTTTATTATTATATACAGCAAGAGATATAAAATAATGATCGCTTCTTTTCATGCATTAACTTTTGTTAGCGACACTAAGTTTGCAACATTTTTAACAAAGCGCGTGCAAGATCACCGACACTTTGAATCTCAATCTTTTCTTCAGTCAAACAGATTAGATCAAATAGATACAGATCAATACAACGTACTATTTTATGAACTAACCAACCTAGCTGACCCTATGCAAATAGTGCATTTAACGGAGCTCGCAAAAAAGCTTAAGTTAGTCATTATTGCCCAGTCGGGTCATTTTGCGAGTTTTGCTTTTGAAGTGGGTGCTATTGATTTTTTAATATTGGATTCAACTGCACCACGTGTTAATAAGTGCTTTGATAAACTTATTCATCTTTGCCCAATAGCAAGCGCGGCCGAGCGCCAATATCAACAAAGCACACAAGCTGAAAAACCGTCATCACAAATAATCGTTAAAGATGTAGGTAAGGTAAGGCTAATTGATATAAAAGATATTATTTGGATAAATGGTGCAGGCAATTATGTAGAGCTGCACTTTACTCAAGGTAGTACACCGGTATTACACCGCGAAACCATGAAAAATATTGAACAGCAGCTAGAACCAGAAGGGTTTATTCGTATTCATCGCTCAACGTTGGTAAGAAAACAGGCTATTTGCGAACTGATGCCTACCGACAGTGGCGATTATAAAGTAAGACTAAAAAATGACATGTGTTTAAACCTTTCAAGACGCTATAAAGGGTGTTTAGAGAGTATTATAAGCCCTCTTCAGTAGCGGTTTATAATACTCATATTAATTACCAGTATTGTTTTATATAACTGTCATTTGGATGCACTAATAAATAACTTTCGGCATCTTTATAAAAATTAACTTCGACTTCGCTATTTTTCCATACTTTTTCAAACATGTGTTTAGCTATGATATTAATGTTTATATAGTCAACTCGTTGATAGCCACGTTCTTTTACATCAGAAAAGTAAGCCTCTAAAGAATCAAGGCTATCTAAAGTTAACAGCTCAAATTCCTCTAAATTAACCACCACAAACTTAATGGTATTTTTAGGGTGGCTACCCAGCTCCTGCATAACACCACTCGTTAACAACGCAATACCTTCGTTGTTAAAGCTTCCATTTAGCTTTAAATACATAGTAGGTGGCTGTGAAAAAATTTGAAATTCGCCATGTGCTCCAAACATAAATTACTCTATATATATCAACTTCTATATATAGAGTAATACAATTTTACGATTTTGCAGTTAATTTAACAGTGCAATAAAAAAGGCCATTTCGAGGGCTTTTTCCTCTAAGCTTTTAAAACGACCCGATGCGCCACCATGCCCTGCATCCATATCGGTTTTAAATACTAAAATATTACTGTCTGTTTTAAGTTCACGCATTTTTGCAACCCATTTCATAGGCTCCCAATACTGTACCTGCGAGTCATGAAGACCGGTAGTAACGAGTATGTTCGGGTAGTTTTGTGCGCTAATATTGTCATAAGGCGAGTAAGCTTCTATCACATTATAAAACTGTGGATCATTTGGGTTACCCCATTCATCGTATTCATTTGTTGTAAGCGGAATACTCTCATCTAGCATCGTGGTTAATACGTCTAAAAATGGTACATGACAGCCAACACCGCAATATAACTCTGGTGCCTGGTTTACAACCGCCCCCATTAATAGGCCACCGGCACTGCCGCCTGAGGCAAACACCTTATTGCTATCACAATAACCTTGATCAACAAGCGCTTTTGTCACATCAATAAAGTCACTAAAGCTATTTTGTTTATGCTCTTTTTTACCTTGCTCATACCATTCGCGGCCTAGCATTTCAGAGCCCCGAACATGCGCAATAACATAAACAAAGCCACGATCGAGTAAGCTCAGTGACGAACTAGAAAAGCTAGGATCAATCGTATAACCATAGGCGCCATAGCCGTATTGAAATAACGGATTTGTGCCATCTTTTTTAAAGCTGTCTTTTCGATAAACAACAGATACAGGTACTTTAACTCCGTCGCGAGCAGTTACCATTAATCGCTCTGACTGATAGTCATCGGCATTAAAACTACCGAGTACTTTTTGCTGTTTAAGCAGTGTTTTTTCGCCAGTTGCTAAATCAACATCATATAAAGAGCCTGGTGTTGTTAAACTTGAGTAATAAATACGCGCAGTCCGTGTGTCTGGCTCTGGGTTCATTGCTATTGCAGCATAATAACAAGGATCGGCAAACTCAAGTGCCATACGATTCCCTTGCCTATTAACAACTACGAATCGAGCTTGCCCTTGCTCGCGTTCACTCAATACTAAAAAGTCATTAAATAACTCTACACCTTCAAGCAGTACATTTTCTCTGTGGGCTGTATGCTCAAACCATTGTGTTTTATCAGCAATGGTTTCGCTTGTTGCCGTCATTAGTCTAAAGTTTTTAGCTTGCCAGTTAGTCACAATATAAAAAGTGTCGCCTAGCTTATCTACGTCAAACTCGTGACCATCTTCACGCGGCATTAATGCTTTAAATTCGCCAGTGGGCTTATTAGCATCAAGCACCCATGTGTCGTTGGTCTCTGTCGATGCTAAATCAATAATAATTAAGCTTTCATCGCGGCTTTTACCAAGTCCCATAAAAAAGCTGCTGTCTTGCTCTTCGTAAACCATTACGTCTTGGCTTTGCTCACTGCCAAGCTCATGCCTAAATACTTGGTATCCTAGTAGCGTTTTTAAATCTTTTTTTACATAAAAAACAGTTTTATTGTCGTTAGCCCAAACAACTTGCCCTTCTGTATTTTCAAGTACGTCGGGTAGCATTTCATCTGTCTCTAAGCTTTTAAAGCGAACATTATAAATACGGCGACCTTCAGTATCTTCTGAGTAAGCCATAAGCTGCTCGCATGGGCTTAGAGCAACTTCTCCTAGCTCATAAAACTCAAATCCCTCAGCTAATACATTCACATCGAGTAAAAGCTCTTTATTATCAGCTTGTATGCTCGTGCTTCTATAGTGGCGAGAGTACTCATCATCACCACGAACTTCTGAGTGATACCAGTATTTCCCGTCTTTAACGGGTACCGAGTTATCGTCTTTTACAATGCGTGCTTTTAGCTCTTCAAAAAGTGTATTTTGGAGTGGCTTCATTGCAGCTAACTGTTCATCGCAATATGCATTTTCAGCATGTAAATGTGCAAGTACTTGCTCATCCTGACGATCGTCATCACGCATCCAATAGTAATTATCAGTACGTATTTTATTATGAGTACTTAATGTATGGGCTTGCTGTTTAGCAATCGGGAAATTAGGTAATAAACTTAAAGAATAGTCAGGACGAGACACAACAAAACCAATTAAAAAAATAATGTGATTTGCAGTTTATCATAAAAATAAAAAAGCCCATCCAATAGTTGGATGGGCTAAAACGGTAAACGCTTCATTACTAAAACAGCTATACCTTTGGGAAGATAATTCACTTAAGCCTTATATTTGCTGCCAAGCCATAGCCCAACTTTGTCCAACACCGGGCTCGAACATAAACTTTTTATCGTCACTCGCGCGGCAAAACTCATTAAATGGCCAAGGCTTACATTGATAAACATGCCCTGTTTTTGGCTGCAATACCTTTGTACCCGCATTATAGTTTTCACAATTTTCAGGGTACACGTAATCATAAGTATCAAGGTTATTAACAACACGCTCATCGCATTTTGCAATACAATGAAAATCGACATGCGCTTTACATATACCACTGCTTTGCAAAGCAAAAATTTCATTATTTCGATAGGCTACAATTAAACCTTGTTCGGTCATTTTACCTGCGCTAACAAGAGGTACATGCACATTAATGTGCTCGGCAACTAATCGTGGCCATGCGTGAGGTTCACCTTGTTCAAGCGAGGTGATTTTGTAATCAAATGATAAACTAACTAGCACTCCTTGCATGTCGTAAAAGGTTACACTCACCACATCACCAATAAATAATTGGGTATGATGATTTAAGCAACCTATTGTTGACCACTTTCCACAGGCCAACGACGTATGCATAAACACAGCAACACCTTAAGAGTTACAAAATCTTATCCATATACTATGGATACACAAAAAATACACTGACGGCAAGCGATACATAACTCTTTAGTCTTTATGCAGTTGGTTTGCCAGTAATGTGGCGATTATAATTCGGCCTCGCACAACAATCAAACAAAAGAACGTAACCAAAAATAAAAACCAACCCTTTAAGGTTGGTTTTATGTTTTAACTAAACAAATAAGTTAAAGGCTCTTTCGCCCACGTAAATACCAGCAACACCAGTAAAGATATAAATATTAGCCACGCAGGCCAAGACGCTTTTGTTACTTTAGCCTCAGAGTCATTCCCTTTTAATTCTTTTGAGCCTGTGATCATCGCTTTAACTAGCGGTTTACCTTTTATTCTATAAACAATAATAGCTAATACATGTAAACCAATAGCATAAAGTAAAATGTCAAAATTCAGCTCATGTAACCAGTTTGAAAAATCAATCACATCGCTCGACACATATTGAGTCAGCGGGCCATCAGTTAAAATGCCATCGCTACTCATTAGGCCGCTAACGAGTTGCGTTATAATTAATATAAAAAACACTATCACCATACAACTACCGGGCGCTGAATGGCCTAGCGAGTCGCTTGGTGATTTTAATGCCTTAAAAATAGATTTAGGAGAATGTAGTAACGCACTTAACCTTGCGGTTTTACTACCAATAACGCCCCATATTAAACGTGTTACGATAAGCGCTACAGTAAAAAAGCCAGCAACAAAATGAAGCTCAATCATGCCCTCTTCAATACTAAAATAAAGCACCGCAATACTTACAACCAAAAACCAATGAAAGCATCTAATAAACCCATCCCACACTTTTAACGTCGTCATTGCGCCTATCCTTAAAAAAACAGTATTATCTAATTCGTTAACTACTTTAACATCATAATATTAAGGTATCCTTATGCGCTATTCTACTCACCAACAGAGTAAAAATCATGCAACCAGTTAAAAAAGCTATTTTAAAAGGCTTTTTAGATATGCTACCACTGTGTTTAGCCGTTGTTCCTTGGGGTATTTTATGTGGCTCTTTAGCCATACAAAATGGCTTTAGCGCCTTTGAAACCCAAGCAATGTCGTTATTAGTTTTTGCAGGCTCTGCACAGCTTGTGGCGATTGAACTTATGGCGGGCAACACTCCCTTGCTAACCATTCTATTCACAACATTTATTATTAGCTCTCGGCATTTTTTATACGGATTAGCCGTGCGTCATAAGGTGATTGATCAACCTATGCGTTGGCGCTTACCAGTAAGTTTTGTATTAACCGATGAGCTATTTGCATTTTCTCATCACCGAAAAGCATACAGAACAAAAACACGTTTAATATACGCATTAAGCGCTGGTTTTAGTTTTTATATTGCATGGAATATTTGGACATTAATTGGCATTGTAGCGGGCACAATGCTGCCCGACTTAACTAATTTAGGGCTCGACTTTGCAATTGCTGCGACGTTTATCGCTTTGGTTATTCCGGGGATTAAAAATTTGGCCTCACTTGTTACGGTAATTGTAGCGGGTATTAGCGCAACGCTTTTAAAAAGCACAGGATTTGAGTTATGGCTTGTTTGCTCTGCACTACTGGCAATGAGCGCAGGTTATACTATAGCCAGGCTAACCGCTAAAAAGGAAGTAACGCCATGATGACGACTATTTTACTCATGGCGTGTATTACATTTTTTACACGTTATTTATTTTTGCATCGTGCTTTACCGTTTAAAGTGGGACCTAAAATGCAGCAGTTTTTAAGCTTTAGCGCCCCCGCAGTGCTTACCGCTATTTGGGTGCCTATTGTGTTTTTAAATGAAGATGGCATTAATTTAAACTGGCAAAACCCTTATTTAAGCGCCGCGATAGTTGCTATTATTGTTGCCTACAAAACACATAATATTTATTACACAACGCTTGCCGGCATGGGACTATTTTTAATATTAAATTAGTGCGTTCTTTATACTTTATGAAAGAGTTCACTCAGGTTAAAATGCGGCTAACAACAATAAAAAGACGTCAATATGCACAAATTTCATCAATTAAGCGCAACAAGCTTGCAGGGTCAACCTATCAACTTTAAAGATTTTGAAGGTAGGGTTGTGCTTATTGTTAATACCGCAAGTAAATGTGGATTTACCTACCAGTACGAGTCACTGCAAGCTTTGCACGATAAGTATGCCAGCCAAGGTTTAGTTATTTTGGGATTCCCATGTAACCAATTTGGTCAGCAAGAACCAGGGAGTGCAGAACAAATTAAGCAAGAATGTTTAATTAACTACGGCGTTAGCTTTTTAATGGCAGCCAAAGTAGATGTCAACGGTCAGCATGCACATCCGGTATTTCGTCACTTAAAATCAGCCTTACCTGGTTTTTTAACACGTAAAATAAAATGGAATTTTACTAAATTTTTAATTGCCGCAGATGGTACGCCAATTAAGCGCTATGCACCTTTTACTAAACCCGAAAAGCTAGAGCTTACAATTCAAAAAGCATTAACGCAGGCTAAAAATATGCTTTAAAAAGTAATAAAGAGGCGCAAGGCCTCTTTATTGCCAATACTATTAAAACTAAAACATACGTATAACTGTACATTTAAACTCTCAATATTAATTGGTATCTATTTATACTAGCGAAATTTAATCGGTGTAATCGCTTAAATCGTCTTCGCCTAGATTTTTACGCAAGCGTTTTTGCTCAAGGTAGTCTTCCAACTTCTTCTTAACCTTTTGCTTGTTCTTATCGTGTTGATTACGTCCGAGCATTTCGTACTCGTCTTCAACAAAATCGTCATCTAGCGCATCGTAACTAAATGTCTTACCCACAACCCACTCCATAAAGTGTTTGAGACCAACCAAGGATTTTATTATCGCAATAGTCGGTAAAATTAAAAAATGTTCAACGCTAAAGTGCTCTGCAAATTAACATCAAAATAAAGCCACGTGACTACTGTAAATAGTCTTCATGTCAGTAATGTGAATAAATAGCGCTAAATTTGAATTGAGGAAAGTGAGAGTTTTTTATCGTATCGATAAATAAAATTTATTAATTTTTATTAGTTAGCCAATTTGACTAAAAAATGGTTGTTTATTAATTAATTTCACTTACTAAAAAACAAACAAAAACAGTTAACCATCTGTTTTATATTAAAAAATAAAACTGGCACCAAACTTGTTATTAATTAATCGTCATCAACAAAAAGTAGAGAATAAACATGAAAAAATTACTATTAGTTAGCGCATTAATTTGTACACCTGCTGCAATGGCTCACAACGACAACGATTCTGCAATTTCATTTAGTAATGATGAATGTAACGTCGAATTTAAAAATGACGTACGCATTAAGCCAAACGAATTAGAAATTTTTACCGCTAACAATAAAACCATGCAATTTAATACCCATGGTGACTTAACCGTAGATGGCGAATTTGTAGCGCTGAATAATTCGCAGCGCGAAGCACTGAATAAGTACTCTGATAGTTTACGCACACAATTACCTGAAGTAGCTAATATAGCGCTAGAAGGTGTTAAAATTGCCGGTGTGGCATTAGAAGAAGTAGGCAATGCATTTAATATAGACGGCCTTGATAATATGTCTGAGCTTATGGACGACATTAAAATTGAGGTAGAAAACACATTTTACCAACAAGGTACATTTGTAATGGGTCAACAAAGCTTTAACCAATTTGGTGAAAACTTTGAGCAACAATTTGAAGAGCAAATAGAAACGGCTGTTGAGTCTGCCGTAATGCAATCTATGGGCAGTATTTTAGTGGCTTTAGGCTCTGAATTACTTGGTTCTGGTGGCGATATGGATGCCTTTGAGCAACGCATGGAAAATATGGGCGCTCAAATAGAAGAAAAAGTAGAGCTTCATGCAAGCGCACTTGAAGAACGCGCTAACTCTTTATGTGAAAACTTTGCTGATATTGCAGAACAAGAAGAGCAATTAGTAATGCAAGTGCCAGAACTTAAAGGTTACCAGTTATTTAGCTTTAAACTCAATTAATACAGCAAACGTTATTTAACATCCCTTTGGCAGCACTTAAGTTTACTTAAATGCTGCTTTTTTGTGTTTCACGAACTTACTTTTTAGCTAATAAAGTAAGCTTACCCAGAGTAATAATTGCTTGCTCTATCTGCTCGCTCCACTGCACACCATAACTTAATCTTACACAGCTTTTATATTTATTAGAGGCTGAAAAAATAAGCCCCGGGGTTATGCTAATACCCACTTCAAGCGCAAGTAAAAATAACTTTTGGCTATCGTATTCGCCTCCTAAATCAAGCCACATTACGCAGCCTCCCTTAGGGTCGCTTATACGTGTGTTTTTTGGCATCGCTTGTTGTAAGCACCATCGCATACGCTCTTTGTTATCACGTAGGCGCTGCCTGAGTACTTTTAGGTTTCGATCGTACTCGCCGCTGGCAATAAATTCTGATAACGCCCATTGATTTATTAACGACGCAGAGCAACTTAGTGCTCTTTTATATCGCCTTGCTTGCGTTGCAAATTTACCGGCAACTAACCAACCTACACGATAGCTTGGCGCTGCCGTTTTAGAAAAAGATGAGCAACTGATCACTAATCCTTTTTTAGAATACGCTAAAGCAGGAGTGCCTCGTTTTGCCGTAAAATATAAATCGCCGTATACGTCATCTTCAATAAGCACTACGTCGTGGCTTTCAAGTAGCTCCACCAGCTGCTGTCTGTTTGTATCTGGCATAAAACTGCCCACGGGGTTACTAATAGCAGTTGAGAATAAACAGGCTTTTATATCATGCTCGTTTAAAGCCCGTTCTAAATCGTTTAACCAAATGCCGTTATCTGGACACAGTGGTATTTCGAGCGCTTTGAGGCCTAAGCTCTCTATTAGCTCTATAATACCGTGATAACAGGGCGTTTCTATGGCCACTATATCGCCTGGCTTTGTCACACATTTAAGCGCAATAGCCATGGCTTCCTGTGCACCATTGGTGATCACAAGCTCGTCCATATCAATACCAATGCCAAAATCTAGATAGCGATGCACTAGTTGCTTTTTCAGCGGTACAAATCCATCTGTTGGCCCATAGTTAATGGCTTTACTGCCGGCAATTGTCATTACGCGGCGCATATTTCTGGCAAGTGCTTTATCGGTAGGTGCAGCGGCTATAGGGTTAGCGATACCAAAAGGGACTACGTTAGCTTGATGAATGGCGCTGTATACCTGCTCTATTAAGGCTTGTTTATTTACCACAACAGGCTCTCGACTTAACTTAACTCGCTTAGGTAAGTTATGCGCGGCGTTAACCGCTTTTAAAAAGTAGCCTGACTTTTCGCGTGCCTCTACTAGCCCTTGATCCTCAAGTGCTTGATACGCTTGTTTTACAGTGGGAATACTTATATTTAAGTTATCTGCCATTTTACGCAGTGATGGAAGTTTTTCGCCGGGGAGTAAAACTTGTTGAGCGCTCATATCTCTAATTAACTGAATAACTTGTTGATATAAAAAATCGTGCCCTTGGCTATTTTTTTGTCTTATCATCACACACCAAATCTGTATAGGTTACATTTTTACTTTTCTGTATATGGTAAGTATACAGATAGGTCTTAAAATAGCCATTCAATCGGGCTTTGAGGACTAACCATGAAAAGTGCAGCGTTATACATTACAACCGTTTTAATTTGGGGTTCTACTTGGTTAGCCATAGAATTTCAGTTAGGCGATATTGCAGTCGAGTTATCGTTATTTTATCGCTTTGCTATTGCAGCGCTTTTAATGTGGTTGTATGTAGCGTACAAAAAACCCGACATGCGTTTCTCATTAGTCGATCATGGCTTTTTTGCTTTATTAGCTCTGTTTAACTTTGGTTTAAATTACTTAATGCTTTACTGGGCACAAAATTACCTAACCTCAGCCATGAGCTCTATTGCCTTTTCAATGCTGCTGGTTATGAACATAGTTAACACCCGATTATTTTTTGGTAAGCCAATCTCAAAGCGAATTTATACCGGCGCAGTACTCGCTGTATTAGGTATTACATGCCTATTTTGGCCGCAGTTACAGCAGTTCGACTTAAGTAATGGTGCGTTGGTCGGGTTACTACTTGCCCTTGGTGGCACCTTTGTGGCTTCATTAGGTAATATGGTAAGCGTTCGAAATTCTCGTAAGCAAATTGGTGTATTACAAGGCAATGCATGGGGCATGTTATATAGCGCCGTAGGCTTAGCGCTATACGTATTAATGAATGATGTGCAATTTAGTGTAAACGCACCACCGAGTTACTGGTTGTCATTACTTTACTTATCAATATTTGGCACCGTAATCGCTTTTGGTTGCTACTTTGCACTACTAAAAAATATTGGCCCCGAAAAAGCCAGCTACGTTATTGTTTTATTTCCATTAGTGGCAGTAACGCTAAGTAGCTTTTTTGAAGGGTTTGAATGGCACGCAAATACCTTTGCAGGATTTAGCCTAGTGCTATTAGGTAACGCCATTGTGCTTACCCCAACAAAACGAATTAATGCCTTTTTAGCAAATAGAGCAATAGCTAAAAGTGGCTCCATCCCCAGTTAGACGCGTTATTAACGCAACTAACACAAAGCGCCTACTTTACTGTAGGCGCTTTTTTATTGGCATATGAAATAGTAAAGCGTGTCCATGCACACTAATAACCGCAGGTGTTTTGCCTAACAACTCACCATCTGCTTCAATCAATAACCCTTCAGTATTTATGAAAGCTGTACTTAAACGGCTATAGGTAAGATTTTTTATATGTTGATGGCGCTTAAAAAATAATTTAATAAAACTTATTACATTATAAAAAAGCCCACCCGATCGCATTTGATAACACTCAAGCTTTCCATCTGTTAAATCAGCATTTGGCGCTATTTCTAAACCACCACCAAAAAATTTATGATTAGCAAATACGGTAATTAAATTTTGATACTGCCTAGCATCGTTATTAAACGTGCCGTGTAACTGCTGAGCTTGATAGTAAAATAGCTCTTTTACGCTCATCCAACTGTAATCAAAAGATGAAAAACTAGCTTTAGCCTCAATTGCTTTAACTACATGGGCATCAAACCCTACCCCTGCAATATTAATAAAATAGCGGCTATTAATTTTCCCCACATCAATTGCTGTCGGTGTATTAAATAATGCCTTTCGCCAATCATCTTCTTTGCAGCCAAATCCCCTAGAGAAATCGTTACCTGTGCCGCAGGGCAACAACGCTAGCGAACAATTGCTCCCTATTAATGCATTAACCGCTAAGTTTAATGTGCCGTCTCCACCGAGTACGACTGCTTTGGTAAATTTACCTAGTAATAAGCTTATTTGAGCACAGTCATTCTCAAAGTTTCCTGTTGTAGTAAATATACAATAAGAGAAACTACGTTTTTTACAGGTGTTTTTAAGCCACATTAGTGATTTTTCACTCTGTTTTTTAATACTTGGTTTAATAATTATCAGTAGTGACAAGCTTTTGTATCCATCAATCTGTTTAAGGATAAAATAATAGGCGTTTAATTGAATTTTTTTAATCTGAATAACTAGTCAAAAAAGGCTATGTAAAATGCATATAACTAAATACAAAAAATAAAGAACCCCAGCATTAAAGCAGGAAAAGCCTATTCGCACGTAAATACATATGCAAAAATAATAATACAGCTTACTGAATCGCACGTTAATAAAATCAAATCGGATTAGTTTATCTAATCCCTCGGCTCAATTTTTATCGTTGTATTTTTAATCAAACAACGTGCAAAATGCACGCGATTTCAACATATACAACCCGGAGCAAAATAATGAAACCAATTAACACATTAAATCAAACTGCAGCAGCTCAAGTAGCCGTTAAACCAACTAACCGTAAAGCAAGAATGTTAGCTAAACTTAACACAATTGGTAAAAGACTAGCACTTAGCGGCGCAGCTCAATATAAATAATCACTCAACCATGATTATTTTTGCGGTGCAGCAAACACCTAACCACTAAATGAAGTCACTTATTTAGCTCCCCTTTGTTTGCTGCAACCTATTTATTTTATTAAAAATTGCCTTAATTTCCCCTTATTTACAAAAAAAACCTCATTTACGTACGTTTTTTAGGCAAACAGTCATTTTGCTATTTACACAGCGGTATCACCTAAGTATTATTCTGCGTCACGGAGAGATGGCAGAGTGGTCGAATGCACCGGTCTTGAAAACCGGCATGGGTTTATAGCCCATCTAGGGTTCAAATCCCTATCTCTCCACCATATTTTAATTGGTGGCTTTTTTTACTTCCATCAATACAAACGGTTATGCGTTGGAGAGGTGTCCGAGTGGCCGAAGGAGCTCCCCTGCTAAGGGAGTATAGAGTTTGTAGCTCTATCGAGGGTTCGAATCCCTCCCTCTCCACCATACTTAATTTAAACCACTTAATTGTGGTTTTTTTGTGCCTAAAATTTAACACCAGTACAAAATGGGGAGGGTGAGAACCCTCGACAGGGTTCGACAAAATGTCTGGAACATTTTGGGCCGCTGCGAGCGTCGCGCAGCGATTGATTACATGGATGTAAGCAAGTCTATCCCTCCCTCTCCACCATACTTAATTTAAACCACTTGATTGTGGTTTTTTTGTGCCTAAAATTTATAAAAACTAAACAAATTGTACCTAGTAATAACTTAGGGCATTATTAACACAACTTTAGCCACTTTAGGTTTAGCTATGATCCGGTTCATATTGCTATCAGTTTGCGCGGCAGCACCATTTTTTACCTTGGCACAAAGTACAACAGTGTATAAGTGTGTCATTAAGGGCGTTCCTACCTTTAGCCAAACGCCTTGCGCTAAAGATGCACAAGTTATTACTCTCAAAGATATAAACGTAATTGAAGCGTACAAAAGCTCTACGCCCGGTAAAGGTATTACCGACTCCTCTGTGGATGATTACTTAGAGGTTCAACAAATAGATCGTGAAATAAAACGCCTTGAGCTATCTATTGCACAAAGCCAAAAAGAATACGCGGCTAAAAAACAGCAGATAGATTACATGACTCAAGATAAAGCCAATCGTTTAGGCGCTTCATCTATTGCTGATGCTATCGCAACTAAAACAAATGCGTTAAAACAAACTTACGACGCATCAATCAATCAAACGCAGCAAAAAATAGAGTCATTAAAACAAAGAAAGCAGCAGCTTAGCCAAAATCCTTAAGCGCTTGTTTTACTATCGATATAAACTGCTCAACATCTTCTCGGTTATTATAAATATGTGGCGATACTCGTATTCCAAATTTACGAGCATCTACACTGACTTTCGCTTTATCAAGCTCTGTAAGTACATATTCTTGCTGCCCGGCAAAAAACAAAATAACAGTCCCGCTGCATTTATCACTACTCATAGGTGATACAACATATTCGCTTAGTTGCTCATGAATAAGCGTAAGCATAGCTAAATTATGCTCCCTTACCTTGTGAGCAGTTAGCTCTGCAAAGTAAGCAATGCTATTGGCGGCAATAATATAAGGCGCTACAGAAGGAGTGCCTCCCCAAAATTTGAGCGCACTGGCGTTATATTCAAAGTGGTTAATATCGAACTCAAATGGGTTTTGATGCGAAAACCAACCCACATCTTTAGGTTCACAATATGTTATTTGGTGTTTGTTAACCCACAAGTATGCTGCACCAGGGCCCCCACATAGCCACTTAACGCTCGAGCCAATCATAAAGTCAGCATCGAGTATGCTTAAATCAAGCGGTATAACACCCGCAGACTGAGCAACGTCAACTATTGATAAACTCTTGGTTAATTTACTTATAGCTACAATATCGTATACAGGTGCCTGCACACCTGTATTTGAATATACGTGGCTTATAAAAACTAAATCGATATCGGCGGTTATATAACGCTGCCAAACTCTAATATCACTTAAATCTTCGTGCTCAGGTATAAAAATGATTTGCGCGCACTCTGGTAATGCTTTTTGCATTGCAAAACCCATGCTCGGAAAATCACTTTGCGCCATAAGCACTTTACAATTTTTTTGTTGTAACCGTGGATGCGACATAAGTAACTTTGTTAAGCCACTTGATAAATTAGCTTGAGGACAAAACTGCGAACTAGCCGTATTAAATAACTTACCAAGTGCGGCAGTAAACTGCTCAACTGCCGGTAACCATTGCTGCCAAGGCTCTTTATTTGATCCCTCCCATGGAAGGAAGTAATGCTGGGCTAAATATTGCTGTGTATTTTTAAGAGGACGCCCTACCGAGTGGTTTAATAAATAACAGCCATCAGCCATACAAAAATCATTTTTAAGCATACTATTTAACCCATTTTTTAAGTGTATTTAGATCGTCAAAACGTGTTTTTATATCGTCGCGTTTGGCACTGGCCCGCTTATCTCTTAATTTTTCGAGCGAATCAAGTAACACATGAAGCGGCGGACCACTTGCTGTTACCTTGCTCATATGCTGCTGTTGCATATTTTTTGAGGGCTGAGCAATAAACTTTTCAACCAGTTGATTATGATGACCGACTGCGGTGTCACCATGTAATTTACACACTTGGATAAATAGCTTTGCGTGACTTTTAAACCAATTTGTATTTTTATATTGCTTCGCTTGTAAAAAGTCATCCATAAAGCTTTGCATACGCATGGCTTCTCGTAGTATTTGTTGATCCTCTGGCATCATATATAAAAACTTATCCACCAGCATTTGCGAGTAACTAGGCTCGTTTGCACTACACAGTCCTAACAGCATATCAATCACGTTAATACCTGCAAAGTCACCAGCATTTGCACCTCTGTAAACCTCTTTACCTACACGGTACGGTTTATAATAAGGGCGAACACAGTTAAAAAAGCAATCTGTATCGAGCTCAGAATAAAGTGCATTGTTTGACTCAATTACATCTATAAGTGCCTGTTTAGCTACTTCTAATAACTCACCACATAAAGGATGCGAAATCCCCAGTGGTAATATTTTTAATAATGCATCACTTGCCCGTTTGTAGGCCAAAATGCCTTGAGTGTTATAATCAAGAAACAGCTTTTCATCAGGTAAATTAGTAAATCGTTTATAAATACCGTTAAGTGCTTTGTTATGAGTAGTTAAGTGGGCGGTAGCAAAGCGAGGGGTTACGCCAATCGATGCGCCAATATGCATAGCAAGCGCTGAAGCATCTATTAGTGGGGAGCTGGTTTCTCTGCTTGGTTCGGTAATTTCATGGCGCCTACACGCTGCCATAAATAATCCTACGTTACCGAGTAAGTCAAAAGCGCTATCAAAGCCTTGATCTGTGTTTCCCTCGGCTAATAAATTACTAATTAATACGTTGCCTTCTTTTTCTAATTGTTGCTTTAAGGCCTCGCCTATTCCTTCTACATTTGCTTTATCGGTTTGCTGCCAATAAAGCTGCTCTAATTCACTATTTAAAGTGACAAACTCTGTTCGTATCCAGTGATCGAAAATAGCAGTATGTGTGTTCATTGGTGTGCTCTATTATTTTTATAGTTAAATGCTAACAGAGTTCAATGAGGGTAAAACGTCAAAAAAATTAGTAAAAATTGCAATACTTAGCAATAATCACTACAAATATAAAAATAATTAATAAAAGCCGACAACTATGTTAGATAAAAAAGATCAGCAATTACTCATTGCACTGCAAAGCCAAGCTCGTATGTCGGTTTCAGATTTGGCCAGCAGTATCAACCTATCGGATACACCTTGCCTAAGGCGTATAAAAAAGTTAGAGCAAGAGAATATTATTACCGGCTACCACGCCGCCATAAATCCTAAAGCACTTAACCTTAATGTGTTGGTATATGCATTCGTACGATTAAGCCAAAACTCGGTGAGTGCTGCAGAGCAATTTGAGCAACATGTAGAAAAATTACCACATGTATTAGAGTGTTGTGTAATATCAGGAAGCTATGATTATTTATTAAAAATCATTGCACATGATCTTGAGAGCTACGAAACATTTGTAAAACATCAGCTAGGTAGTTTAAGTTGTATTGCAAATATAGAATCAACAGTCGTGTTAAAGCAGTCATTTAGCAAAAAACAGTTACCATTATAAAAATAACCAAAATAACTTACTGTTAGCTATACTGATATTTCAAAACGATAATAATAATTGCTTGGACCTTATGTGAAAAATTTTAACTCTAAAAATCATTCCATTATTTTTTACATCATGTTTGCTTTAGCATATTTTTTAGTCGGCATAGCACTCACTAAACTTGCTTTTAACTCGCAAATAATTCCAATTTGGTTACCTGCCGGCATAGCTCTAGTCGGTTGTTATATTTGGTGGTGGCGCTTTATCCCGCCTTTATTTGTAGCTGCAATTGCATTTAACCTTAATATTTTTGACAGTTCAGCTCATGAGCTAGTCTTGGTCGGCAACTCATTCAACGAGGCAATGTATATCGCCTTTGGTGTTGTTATACAGGCAATGGTCGGCGCAGCTCTTTTAAAGTATTGGCTTGGTCACCCGCTGCGCTTTAAAAAGCGCAAGAATATAATTTACTTTATTTTAGTCATAGCCATATTGGTCAGCTTAATTTCAGCTAACTTTGGCGTATTCGCACTGAGTCAATTTAACTCGATTTACAGTATTGATAATCATTGGAATAATGTTATTTACTGGTGGCTTGGCGATACATTAGGGGTATTAATTGCAACTCCATTTTTACTTTCTTTATTACCACAAAAGTCTAATCAACATACTATATCGGCATTTCCGACAATTGCAGTATGCTCAGTTTTATTTTTATCAGTCGCGGTAACAACACAATTATACGATCAGGAAAATCGTATAAGCACTATTAAAATTGCCGAACGTGAAGTCCACGTTATAGAAAACAGCCTTTATAGATATACAAATCGCAGTATTATTGCAGTGCAGAGCTTAGCAAGTCAGGTTCAATCATCTCCCATGCTGAGCCAGCAAGATTTTTATTCTTATGCTAGTCAGTTACTAACTCAATACGAGTTTATTAACGCTTTATCGTGGAATGCAAAAATACCTCAAGATCAACGCGAAGTCTTTGCTCAAGAAATATCAAATATTTACCATTTAGATATTGATATAGTTGGCGAACCTCTTGAAATTAACGATCCCCTTGTTATAGTAAAATACATAGCTCCTTTTAATGGTAATCAAAAAGCTATTGGCTTTAATGTATTTTCAAACCCTGATCGAAAAAACTCTCTGCTTAACCCCGCTATAAAGTACATGCCAGTCGGAACTAAAATAATTCAGTTGGTGCAAACCAAACAACCTAAACCAGCCTATTTATTATTTGCCCCTGTGTACTCCCAATATAACGATGAAAAAACAATTAAAGGCTATGCCACTGGTATATTTTTAGTGCGTAGTATTATTGAGCAGGCCATTTCTAAAGAACAGTCTGATATGTTTTCGATTGGTATATACGAAGATACAAACACACCGCCGTTTTATAGTAATTACTCTCAAGATGTTCAGCAAGCCAAAGGCAGCCGCCTAATGTCGTTTGATGTGAGCTTTGCAGGCCAAAAATGGATTGTAAAACTAGCCCTTAAAGAAAGCTTTTTAACACAACATAATAGTCAACTAGCGTTATTATTACTCATACTTCAGGTTGCCGTATGTTCTTTAATTTTAATGGTTTTACTGCTGTTTAATCAGCAACAAATTGCACTTACACGTCAAGTTGCCGAGCGTACACACTCACTCGCACAAGCAAAGCAGCAGTCTGATTTAGCTAATCAGGCTAAAAGCCAATTTTTAGCGAATATGAGCCACGAAATACGTACACCATTAAACGCCGTTATTGGTTTTTCTTCACTTGCTCGAGAAACCGATAGCGCAAGTACACTCATTGGCTATTTAGATAAAATAAACTCATCATCTAAAAGTTTATTAAATTTAATTAATGACATTCTTGATATATCAAAAATAGAATCCCAAAAGTTAGTTATTGAATCTATTGCATTCGACTTAGGTGCTTTAATAACACGAATAGACAATATGTTTGAACAAAGCGCAGTTAACAAAGGTATTAACTGGCAAGTTAACTCAAAACTACCTTTAAATACCTGGTTTATTGGTGATCCTATGCGAATTGAGCAGGTATTACTTAATTTATGTAGTAACGCGATTAAATTTACAAGCCAAGGCAGCGTTACTTTAAACATAGAAACAGAGTTTACTGCCGCCAATAAAGTACAGCTTGTTATAAACGTTAGTGATACCGGAATAGGTATAAAACCAAGCCAGCATAAAAAATTATTTAACGCATTTACCCAAGCTGATAGTTCTACCTCAAGGCAGTTTGGCGGTACAGGACTTGGCTTAACAATAGCAAAAGAGCTAAGCCAATTAATGGGGGGAGAAATAGCCCTTAAAAGTGAAGTAGATAAAGGCTCTACTTTTACATTTTCAATGCGATTAGAAACAACAGAGCCTAAAAAAGAACATGTTATTACATTTGATAATACTAATATTACTTCGCTAGACATTTTGGTCGCAGAGGATAACCCAGTAAATCAAATGGTTATTAAAGCGATGCTTGGCTCGTTAGGGATTGTGCCGTATATAGTAGAAAACGGTGAGTTGGCGGTCGATATAGTGAAAAAACAACATTTTGATTTAGTCCTTATGGATTGCCAAATGCCTATAATGGATGGCTATAGAGCAACGGCCCTGATTCGGCAGTTTAAAACCGAACAAGAACTCCCGATTATTGCTTTAACTGCCGACGTAATGCCAGAGGATAAAGCACATGCACAAGCCGTTGGATTTAATCAACATCTTGCAAAACCGCTTGAACTCATTAAGCTAACCGAGTGTCTTGTCCAATATGCAGAAGTTAATGAACAATAATGGTTTAACTTTAAAAGTAGCTTTAAGAGTATTTTTAAGAGTATTTTTTGGTTTTGTTTTAAGTGTTTTTTCGCATATTGCAGTAGCTCAAAACTGTATATCGCAGGCGAGTGACTTTAAATTTATAATAAAAAGTAAGCAGCAAGGCCTATTACGTTTTGAAAATGAGTACACCCACCAGCGCTTTAATTATCAAGCCCTTTTACCATTTAGCGATTACTTAGATTACGAATATAAACATATAAATAAAGCTAAGCCCCATGCAAACATGCCATGCCCCGTTATTACACAAACGTATCGGCAGTTGGTAACACAGGGTAAGCGAAAACCTGACCCTACTATTGCAGATATTATTGCCCCTTTTGAGCTTACGTACCCAAACAGTAATAAAGTTGCACTACTAATCCACGGGCTAACTGACTCACCCTTTACGTACCACGATTTAGCACAAGTGTATTATCAGCAAGGCTATACCGTGCGTACTATTTTATTACCAGGACATGGAAGCGCTGCAAGTGCTTTACTCAATGTAGAGGTTAGCCAGTGGCAACAGGCAATAAAGTACGGGGTTGAACGCTCGGTGCAAGACTTTGATGAGGTGATACTCGCAGGTTACTCTACCGGTGCAGCGTTACTTATTGATTACGCAACCAAGCAAACTGTCTCACCTAAAATTAAAGCGCTTATGCTTTATTCGCCAGGCTCCGAGCCACATAATAAATACGGCTGGATAGCAAAATGGATTGACGCTATACCGTTTGTTAATTGGATAGATAAAGACGCCGATGTAGACTTTGCTAAGTATGAGTCATTTCCTTTAAATGCAGCTGCGGCCTCATACGATGCAATGTCACTTGCAAGCATAAGTAGCTTAAACAAACGCCCCGCACTTAAATTACCTATTTTTAGCGTACTTAGTGATATTGATACAACAATAGATACGCGTACCACACTAAAATTATTAAGTACATTACACCAAGGTAATTCAGTAAAATATAAGCCGCTCGATACTTTAGTACTTTATGGCAACACTGATATTTTACCGCCAGACTTTACTAGTGACTACATAGTAAGTAACCCGCAATGCACAACACTGCAGTGTAAAAAAATTCACGGTATATCGCATATTGCGGTTGTTAACTCACCGCAAAATCCACATTATGGAATTAATGCAACTTATCGTAATTGTGGCAGCTTTATTAACGACGACTTACTGTACAAAACATGTAAAACAACAAAAAAACCACAACTAGGAGAGCGTACAAGCGCAAACTTAAAAGACTATCCGGCTTTACAGCGCTTAACTTATAATCCTCATTTTGCCGAGCTTAAAATGCAAATTAGTACGTTTATTAAAAACGTAGAACAGCTTAGAACAACTACAAGGTAAGTAGTCATGGGAACGTTTTCGCACCAATGGTTTAGCAGTATTAATGAGATTGATCAGGCGCAGTGGCAACGTTTATTTGGTAATGAACCATTTACTCAACATGCTTTTTTATATGCCCTTGAACAAAGCCAATGCGTAACACAAAAAAGCGGTTGGCAGCCCCATCACCTCGCTATTTTTGAAGGTGATACACTCGTTGCACTTGCACCCGGATATTTAAAAAGTCATTCATACGGCGAGTACGTATTTGACTGGGCATGGGCTGAGGCATACGAAAAACACGGTTTAGCGTATTATCCAAAATGGCTATCTGGCATTCCCTTTAGCCCTATTGAGGGTAAGCGCATTGCTATCGATCACATCAATCCAAATGCGGTGTATCAATACATTACAGAGCAACTGAGCATACACAGTGCTCAGCAAGGTTGGTCGGGATGGCATGTTAATTTTTGCGACCAAGTTCAAGCCACATCATTAACTGAGCAACACGCCATGTTAAGAGTGGGTGTGCAATTTCAGTGGTTTAATAAAGGTTATGAATCCTTTGACGACTTTTTGCAGATGCTTAGCTCACGAAAACGTAAGTCACTTAAAAAAGAGCGAGCTAAAATAGCGCAACAGAACATTGATATTGAATGGCTGCAAGGGGCGCAAATTACGCCCGAGATAATGCAATTGTTTTGTGAGTTTTATCAGCGTACCTATTTAAAGCGCTCTGGTCATTTGGGCTATTTAAATATGGAGTTTTTTACGCTTTTACATGCCTTAATGGCTAATACTCTCGTTATTATGCTGGCCAAAAAAGACGATAACGTGATTGCTGCAACACTTAGTTTAGTAGGTAAAAATACGCTTTATGGGCGCTACTGGGGAGCAAGTGAGGAAGTAGATTCGCTGCACTTTGAATTGTGTTATTACCAAGGTATTGAGTTTGCAATAAAGCATAAACTCAACTGTTTTCATTCGGGTGCACAAGGTGAGCACAAAATAGCACGCGGATTTGAACCAGTACTTACCTACTCTGCTCACCATATTGTTGATGGCGACTTTAGTAATGCAATAAGCGACTACTTAAAGCGTGAACGCGGCCATATTGATATATATAAAGAGCAATGTAGCTCATTACTGCCGTTTAAAAACGAGTAACTGATTATTTGCAGGCATGGCTGTATCGCTAATAAGCGTAAGCCCTGCTTGCTTAGCTAGTTGTTCAACTGCTTCAAAATCTCTTATTCCACTTAACGGATCGCGCTCTGTTAAAAAGGCACTAAAGTCATCATTACTTGGGCTGGTAAATTCACCTTGGTATTTGAATGGCCCATAAATACACAATATACCACCGCTATTTAAGTGGCGTTTAACACCGTCAAAAAAACGTTCAACTAATTGCCAACTAACAATATGAAATATATTTGCCGTATAAATAGCGTCAACCTTATCTACTGGCCACTCATTATTTAAATCAAGCTCAAGCGGCGCGTGTAAATTAGTTAAATCAGCTTCGCGATGCCATAAATTAATCCCTTCGTGGTTTATAGCGCGATCACTTGTATGCCACTGCAAATGAGGCAATTGCTCTGCAAAAAACACACTATGTTGGCCAGTACCTGAGCCAACTTCGAGCACTGTTTTAGTGTTTTTTAATACGGTTTTTAATTGCTTTAAAATAGGAGCTTTATTGTTTTCACACGCTTGTGAAAATGGCTTTGTCATTTCTGTGCACCAAAATTGTCGGTTAATGCACAACAGTAAAGCAAATTTAGCTTATTTTGTCGTGATGAAAAAAAGATAATTTTTAAACACTATAACTATCATATGGTTGAGCTAATTTATTATGATTGGTACGTAATATGCTTTTATATAACTAACCCACTAAAGGGTTTAACTTATATTAAATTTCAAAGGATAAAATTATGCATATACCCCCTTATACCGCTGTAGACGCAGCTATTGCTATAACCGAAAAAACCACCGACGATCATAGTTACGCCGTTGATATGAGAGCTACAGTAATCGATTTACTTTCGCACCCTAAACATAATCAACAGGCGATGACCAAACATGAAACAGATCAGATATTTATTCTTGGCTACAATTAATACTCAAATTAGTATCGCAGATAATTTTTATAATAACTGTTTACACTGAAACCGATTAAATGTAATGATAACTATTATCGTTAACTTAAGTCGGTTTTTTTATGTCTTCAAATTATGCCCAGCATCGTTACCATCAAGAACTCTCTTGCCATTGCTTAAGACCTGGCCTGCATGCACCCATGCTCGTTGCCGATTACATAGAAACCGCCCTTAACGTCGCTAAAAAATTTGAGCAACAACGTAATCCCTTGCTTCAAGAGTTTTATCTTAGACGCACACACCATGAAATTATGAACAAAATGTGCGACCCTCTTATACATAATGCTATTCGTAAACAATGTTTAGAGCAGTTATACAAACCTTTATTAGCACTAAAACGGTTTTATAAAGTGCATAACAATACTGCACAATTTTTAATACTTGAGCGTGAAGCTCGTATTCTTAGTCACGAATTCAACCCTTTTTAAGGAGCACACTTATGAGCAACTTTAGAACAGAATCAGACAGCATGGGCGAACTAAAAGTACCTACTGATGCGCTCTATCAAGCGCAAACACAGCGAGCGGTTAATAATTTTGCCATTAGTGGCTTACCTATGCCAAAGCAATTTATAACTGCACTGGCTTATATAAAACAAGCCGCTGCACAAAGTAACTGTGAGCTAGGCCATTTAAGCAAAGCTAAAGCCGATGCAATTGAGCAAGCTTGTCAAAGTATTATTGATGGTGAACATGTTGAGCATTTTCCCGTTGATATTTTTCAAACAGGTTCTGGCACAAGCTCAAATATGAATGCCAATGAAGTTATTGCAACGCTTGCTAGCCGGATAGGCAATGAAAGCATTCACCCTAATGATGATGTAAACATGGGGCAAAGCTCTAACGATGTAGTCCCTACTGCTATCGCACTCAGTAGCGCAATAAATGTAGTATACGAATTACTTCCTTCGCTTGAAAATTTATCGCAAAGCCTGGAAAAGAAAAAAGCTGAAGTAGGCCATATAGTTAAAACGGGCCGTACGCATTTAATGGATGCAATGCCTGTAACGTTTGATCAAACACTCAGTGCATGGCAGTCACAAGTTAATCATGCCGCAGCAGGAATTAGACATAGCTTAGAGCGTGTATGCGAACTTGCACAAGGCGGTACAGCTGTTGGAACAGGAATAAATGCAGACCCTAAGTTTGCAGCCAAATTTGCAGAAAATCTGAGTGCCAATGTAGGCATTAGATTTACGCCTAGTAGTAACTTTTTTTATAATATAGGTTCACAAGACGCCATCGTCGCGCTTTCGGGGCAATTAAAAGTACTCGCTGTAGCACAAATGAAAATAGCGAATGACCTACGCTGGATGAACTCAGGACCACTTGCAGGTTTAGGTGAAATAGAGCTTGAAGCGCTTCAACCTGGCTCATCTATTATGCCAGGTAAGGTAAACCCAGTAATACCAGAAGCCGCAGCCATGGTAAGCGCACAAGTTATTGGCAACGACGCCACTATTACCGTAGCAGGTCAAGCGGGTAATTTTGAGCTAAACGTTATGCTCCCAGTCATTGCGTATAATATTTTGCAAAGCATAGAATTACTTGCAAATAGCGCACAAGCGCTGGGCGATAAAGCGATTGCCAGTTTTAAGGTGAATCAGCCAAATATAGATAAAGCACTCGCTAAAAATCCAATTTTGGTAACTGCGCTTAATCCGGTGATCGGTTATGAAAAAGCAGCAAAAATAGCAAAGCAGGCTTATAAAGAAGCCCGCCCTATTATTGATGTAGCCGAACAAGAAACCGATTTACCACGCAGTGAACTCGAAAAACTACTTAACCCCACCAAACTAACGCAGGGTGGACTTTAATAAACGATATTTTTCACTGCTTTAATTACTTGATAATATAGTTTTTATTGCCGTAAAAAATGCACCGTGTATGATAGTGATGAATATTTCATCACTATCAAGGTTTGTTATGCGTACCCCATTGTTAGCCATACTTTTACCACTTTGTTTAACTGCATGCTTAGATAAAGCACCCACTGAAACGCAGCAAGTAACAATCACCTCAGAAACTGAAGCACCAAAGCAAGAGCTACAAAAGCTAAAAGAAAATACTCAATTACAAGAAAATACTAAAAAGAACGTAGTTGCTGAAAAAATACCAAAAGCTGATTTAAAAAACGTTTCAATAGACGATATAAAAGCAGCCAAAACCCAATTAAATACACTAATTGCAGATAAACAATGTGATACAAGCACTCAATGTAGAGTAAATGCAGTAGGTAGTCGCGCATGTGGCGGGCCAAGCAGCTTTGTTGTGTACTCAACAAACGCAGCATCTGAGGAACAAGTAGCTACCCTTAGCGACAAAATTACTAAGCTTGAAAGTAGTTATAATTCACAAAAAGGGATGATGAGCATTTGTCAGCATTTAACAACGCCAAGCACGCAGTGTGTTGAAAATAAATGTGTTAAACTTGAAAGCTCAGCGGTAAGTGCATTTTAAGGATAACGTTATGAGTTGTTTACCATCGGCAATTAAACTATCAATTTTAAGCATTGCTAGCAGCATTTTATTACTAAGTGGTTGTGCTAGTACTGTGACGTCAAATGAGCAAAGTAAAAACTTATCTGACTTAAACTATGATCTGAATAACATGGTGAGTAATAACAGCTGCACTGCAAGCTTTCAGTGCAAAGTACTTGAAGTGGGCGCCCGCGCATGCGGCGGACCGAGTAAATATGCTGTTTATTCAACGCTAAACACATCTCAAGAAGAAGCAGAACAGCTTGCTCAACAAATAACAAAACAAGAAAACATACAAAATAAAGCACAAGGCTTAGCTGATTGTTCTCCTGTACTTGAAGTGCAATCGCTGTGTATTAACCACCAATGCCAGTCGTTTGATATAAAATAAAAACGGCCGCGTATAAGCTAATTTCAGCGTTAACTTAAATACGGAATTAACGCTGAAATTACTACCACCAGTACCACGCAAATACCCGCTTTAATAATGTATTTCATGGGCATTGTTTTAAGCACCCAATATGCATAAATAAAACGTACAAAATAACTCGCCGCAGTACCAAACAACGCAAAAATAATTAAGTAAGCAATTAAAACAATATTCATAAAAACCTAATTAAATTATTTCACTTTTTTATTTTTAGTGTGAGCTATTAATAAATCAGCTACTTGTTGCTTTACGGCTCGCTTATCATCGCTTTGTACATCAAAGCGACTGGCTAGTTGCGCTATTTCATCATCATTTAAGTTAAACGATAAACGTTGACGCGTTTTTTTAGACTTTACGTCTAAGCCAAGTATTTTTCGGATCATATCTGACGGCGTTAGCTCTTGATCAATTGCCTGCTTTTTTATCAGCTTTTGAACTTCGCTGCTTAGATCAAATGCCATCTGCGTGGCACGTACAGCTTGTTCCTGACGTAACCACTTGTCTTTAGCATCACTCACTTAGCATCTCCAGGAAACAAGTCTACGATATCTGTCATTGGACGCGTCAGCGTTAGCGATACTTCGGTTTCGCCGCCATCCCAAATTTCGATATTTAAACCAAAGCCTTCATTATCTGACGCTAAGCAAATCATTTCACATGGCTCGCCACCTTCTTGCTCATAACGAGGCAAAGCTTGGTTGCGGTAGTCTTTATTATGGAAATAACACACATAAGGCGACTCGCTTTGTTGATAGCTTTTAGCTAAAAACTGCATAAAGCGCTCTGGTGTATTTTGCACTGTAATGTGGGTTAAGGACTCTTCATCAAAAATACGCGCAAACTCATCAAGGCTAAAAATTTCTTCAACTTCGTTTCGTTGAATTTTAATAGAAAAGTTTGCCCACTCTTCACCGTCATCTTGCTCAATTTGTAAAAATACAACTTGCCCGCTATTTGTCTCAAGTACAAATTCAGTATCACTACTGTGCTGGTATTGGTAAGTTTGAATACCAGTAACGCGTAACGTTTCACCTTTTAACCATGTTGGATAAGCAAATGAGTCTATAACGCTAAACATGTCGCCTACTTTAAGATCGCTTGGATGATTAAGCTGACGCTCTGGCTCTTTTTTAGATTTGAAAAAATTAAACATAGGAAGGTTGCCTTCTAAGCAAAAAAGGCAACTGAGCAAAACTCAGTTACCTTTTTAAAGTATAAACGTAATGGTTAGCTATTTTGCTTCGCTTTAATGCGAGCTAAAATATCAGCACTTTTTGGACTTGTGTCACCAATACCGGCTTCAGCCATTTTAGCTTTTAAGTCATCGCCATTTACGTCTGACTCAAGTTGCTTTGCAGCACCAAGCTGGTCACTACGATCTTGTTGACGCTGTTTAATGCGTTCAAGCGATTGACGAGCCGATGTCATAGACGAGCTATTTGTATTAAGCGTGCTGTTAACAGCCATTGTTGCCTGCTGTACGCTTTCAGTGGTTTTAACCATAGTAAGCTGACGCTGATTCTCTTTAATCGATTTTTCAGCATCTTTAACTTGCTGCTTAAGCGCAACAATGTGATTGCTAAAACCAGATAATACTTGCTCGTTTTCAGCTTTTTCAGCTTCAAAGTCACCAATTTTTTCTGCAATTTCTAATGCTAGCGCTTCGTTACCCTTTTCAAGAGCTTGGCCTGCATACGCTTCGTGTTCAGCGATTGAAGCATCTACTGCGCTAATTTTACGCTTAGTTTGCATTTCTTTAGCCATTACTTCTGTAAGACTTTTTTTAGCGCGGTGAAGTGCATTTTGTGCGTCTGCAATTTCTTGCTCAAAAATACGGATGCCGTTTTTGTCTACAATTGCTTCGCCTGCTTCACGAGCGCCGCCACGTACTGCTGTAAATAATTTTTTTAAAATACTCATAATCTTAACTCCACTAACTAGCTATTAATCGTTTAAATACAAGGTCACGGCTTCTAGTGCGTCTATAGCGTTATCAGCTAATGTCACTAGTTCGTGGGTAACGTCATCTAATGATGAATTTACCGACAGTGCACCAAAAATCGCGTATTTATTATCGATTTTAGCAAATGCACTCAGTGGAATCGGCACGTTTAAACGTAGTAATGTTTCGTTTAACTCGTTGCGTAATTCACTCTTAACTTCATCTTCGTCAAACAAGTAGCTAATACATAACAACTGCTCTTGTGTTTGAGTAACAAAAATTGGAAGTTCATCATTTCCATCAACAATGACTTGTAAAACATCTTGCTCGCCAGGGTTGGCAATCAAGAAAGACTCAAAGTTAGCGCCTTCAGTTTCAAAAGAAGCTAATTTTATTGAAAGTTCATTTAATTCCATGTCTCTGCCTTTTGTCGTTTGACATATTATGTCTGAGTTAAGATTCTCATGGTCGACATATTATGTCAACCATGTTTTATTAGTTTTTATACAATTCGCTTTCTATTTGCCATGCTGTGCGATAGTAATCATACAACTGACCAGAGCCTAACCTATTGACCTCAATACTTTTAACTTTTTCAAAGTAATGATTAGGAAATACAAAACTTGCCAATAAATATTCTTTACTGATCCATCTTGATGGTACTGGCATAGTCGCTATATCGTTAATACGACCACTGGCCGACTGACCCATTTTAGTCGCTATAGTCCAGCCCCACTGTCCAAACGAAGGTATATTTTGCTGATATTGCTCAACATACCCAAACCCTGCAGCTTTAACCGTTTTGCCTATACTCAAAAATGCTTTTTTAGCATGATAAGGAGAGGTCGATTGAACTGCCATTGCGCCATCGGGAGCTAATAACTGGCGTACATGATTATAAAAATAATCACTGTACATTTTATTTAGGTCAGGATGATTAGGATCGGGTAAATCAATTAAAATAGTGTCGAACTGCTTAGATTGATCGAGCAGCTTTTCAACTTCTAAAAATGCATCACCCACAATTATGTTGGCGCGCGAGTCTTGCATCGATTTATTATTTAGCTGCAGCAATCGCTCACTAATATGCTCTGGTGACGTAAAGTCACCGTCTTTATGACCAAATAAATTGAGAAGCTGCGCGTCTAAATCTATAAGCGTTACTTCACTCACTGGCCATTTTAAAACATCTCTAAGTGCAAGCCCGTCACCACCACCAATTATTAATACACGGTCGTGCCTGTTAGAGGCAAGCATTGCAGGATAAACCAGCATTGAATGATATATTTGCTCATCAATACTTGAGAACTGCAAACGCCCATTTAAATATAAATCGGTGATCGGTTGCGGCTGGTTTTTACTTAATCTCTCAGTTAAAACAACGTGCTGATACTTAGTTGCCTGTGAGTAAATCACTTTATCTTTATATAAAACATTGCTTAGATTGTTCATCCAACCACTGCCAAATACCAAAATAAAACCAAATAATGCCAACAATGCTATATGGCAAACTAAAAGCGCCTTAGCAAAGCGTACATATGTGTGGTAACGCCATAAAAACGCGAGCCCTGCAATGATATTAAATAATGCCGTCCACGCGGCAGCCTGCATTATAGGCATTGAGAGCATGATGCTTACCCAAATGGCAGCACCAATACCGGCGCCAATATAATCGGCACCATAAATAGTCCCTGCATTGTTCTCCAAAAATCGGCCATAAACATGTTGGCGAATACGCGCTATAAGCGGTATTTCCATACCAATAAATAAACCCAGTATTAAACCAAAAACATAAGGTAGAAAACGTGACCACTCTTGAAGCTTTTGAAATACGTAACCATTAAGTACAACATCAGGGGGTAAGTTAAAAATACTCGAAAATAAATGAGGAAGAGAATAACTAACTGCTATTACACCCGCTATCGCTAAAATGCAGCCCATGCCAACCAAAGCAATAATGCTTTCTAGCCAGGCAAAAGCGGTAAATGCATCTTTAAACCAACGCGCTAAAAAAGCGCCTAAGCCCATTGCTACAATCATAGTACCGATCATAGCGTAAATAGCGCTCTCTACTGAGCCAAGTACACGGCCCGCATAATGAGACAGTAAGTATTCATAAATAAGGCCGCACCCAGCAAGCACGGCCATAACAGTAATAAGTAGTATATCGTGCCCAAGTAAGCGAGACTTACTTGGGGGAGTGTTGGTTGATGACACTGATTATGCGCCTAGTAATGTTGCCATAGTGATACCTACCGCAAATGATACTGCTGCAGAAATAGTTGCTACACCTACATTTTTTTGACGATTAACTTCATCTGAAATATCGCAACCAGATAAAATTATTTTAATTGTCACTAAGTGTAAAATAATAAATGCGACAAGGCTCACTACTGCGCTAATAGCCCAGTATAGTAAACTCGCATTAATGTTATCCGCAGCGTAAGGTGCAACACCAGTTGCTGCCGTGATAGCTAATGCACTACCTACTAAAAATCCAGCGTAACGAATACCCACAGCTAAGTTACCATCAACAATTGCTTGTTGTAGGCAGTCGCCATTTTTATTTGTACGCTTAAATAACTGCACTCGGTACTGGCTAACAAGTAGTAATACAATGCTACCTATAATAAAGGCGGCAATTACAATTGGAAGACCATGCCAGCCATCAGTAGCCACCCATAAAAGAGCTGAGCGAATAACAATAGCGACACTAACAACATGACCAAAATCAATTATTGAAGCTGTAACGTTACCTTTAACGATTTCATCGTGCAGACTTACTTTACGAAGTGCTACTTTATCTTGAAAGAAGTGACCCAATTTAATAAGTACAATAGCTAATGCGCCGTAAGCTAACATTTGCAGCGCTTCTTGTTGCAGTGTTGCAGCAAAAGCTCCGCTACTTACACCCGTTAATACAATCGCCAGTGCCACTAAGCCAGCGGCAAAGCTAATACCAAAAGCAAAGTTATCACGCTCTGTTATTTCATCATTTGCGTGTAAGTTTGAAACCCAGCCTTTTATATATTTAAGGCTTACAAATAATAAAACAATAATTGCAAAATCGATCGCCAGCGCTTGTAGCGACCACATAGTTATTCCATTAAATTCATACATATTATTCTAACTCCAACTTTATTCTTTTACTTACCACGGCTCACGCCACGAGAGGTTCTGCTACCGCTATCACGCACCGATCCAGAGCTATTGCTATAACTGCTCGAACGAGAATAACTACTGCGGCTTTTTGGTGGCGTATAACTGCTACGGCTTAAACCTGATGCACCTGTTTTTTTACTCGCATAAGGGCTTGTAAACTGCTTACCTTGGCGTTGGTATGTTTGGCGCGTGCGTGTTTCTAGCGCGCTTTGAGTTTTAATTTGTTTAGGGCTTGAATAACGCGTACGGCCATAGTCATTGTAATAACTATACTTTCGGCGTTTGCTCCAGCTTCCGTATTCAACACGGTCAAATACATCACCTAAAATACGGTACATTCCGTACCATTGCCAAAAGCTAATACCGTTACTATTCGATTGCCAGTTACCATAGTTAGGATTACCTACCATTTGGTTACCAACACCCTCACCTTCAGCTTGCTTACTAATTGCGCCTACACGTGCTAAAGCACCTTTCGACATATCAGCTAGCATATTAATAGGATCGGTTAACGCATCAGAAAATAACGTAGGTTTTGCCGCTTCACGCAACAAATCAATGCTATGTAACGTATCTTCGTAAGGAGGAATTAAGTAAGTTCCTTTAATATCTTTAAGTCGCTGTGTTAAGCCACTATAAAGTGCGCCTTGGCGCGTTGCATCAAGGGTAATTACATCAACAACCTTTGTAAGTTCTGGTTGTTGTTTTTTAAGAAGCTCACCATACTCTTTAAGTAATAAAGCATTGCGTACACTTCCATTATCGAGTGCAGTACCAAGCTGAGACAGCTCCGTATCTACCTTTTTAATAGACTCTTGAATTGTTTGTTGCAGCTGCTCTTCTTTAGATTGACAACCCATAAGCACTGCGAACAAACAAAACAGGCTCATAAGTTTCCAAGCTTTAATATTCGACATTCATGTCACCTGATTTACTAAATTAACGCAGGTAGTTTTACACAGGTCACTTATTAAACCAAGAATGAAATTGCAACAAAGTGAGAAGAAATGAGGGACTCTGTAATTAGGGTCTGATTTATTGAAAATATGAAGCTATACAGTGAGGTTCGAATTAAAGTTAAAGTTTTATAAGAGGGTACTTGCGGTGATTTTAACGTCGGGAGTCGCTACGCTCGCCCGACCTACGTGATAGGTGTTGGATGGATGTGCATTAATTACGCGCATTTCACTTTCTGCAGACGTAAAAAAACCCGAATCGTTAGATTCGGGCTCTCTACAATTTGAAGCCTGGTAATGTCGTGGTGCCCACAGCGGTGGAGAGTCATAGTGAAAATGCTGCGCACTCATTGCTGAGCGGAGATTTTTCATGATTTTAACGTCGGGAGTCGCTTCGCTCGCCCGACCTACATGATGGGTGTTGCTGTGAGTGGATGTTAATTACGCACATTTCACTTTTCTGCAGACGTAAAAAAGCCCGAATCGTTAGATTCGGGCTCTCTACAATTTGAAGCCTGGTAATGTCCTACTTTCACATAGCAAATGCTACACTATCATCGGCGCTGTTTCGTTTCACTACTGAGTTCGACATGGGATCAGGTGGGTCCAAAACGCTATTGTCACCAAGCAAATTTGGGCGTTAGTTCGTATTTCTACGCACTAACTGAATTTGGAAAATATCTGATAATATTTTTTAAGTCTTTCTAAGTAATATCTACTTTAGTCATATTAACTTCTGTCT
>NZ_WTLB01000038.1 GCF_011378855.1 Pseudoalteromonas sp. Z1A8
TTTCCTTTGGCGAGAAAATGGCCGAATTATAACAGCTGGCCATCTAATCTGAGAAATTGCACTTATTATCCGAATTTAGGTATCAATTAAGTCAGTTGAAATGTTCGAAATGATATTATCGAAATCATACTGTTCATCTACATTGTTATTTAATATATCGATGATGATAATAGAGTTTGAGTTAGGTAATTTTGCAAATTTTACATTGAGTAGTAATTTACATGCTTGTTTTGATAAAACAAACTGGCATTGGTTATTTGCCATAAAATAATCAATGAAGAGTTCCTCGATTAAGAGCTCTTTTTTACTATGATGATTGGTTAACGTAATATGTGAAAAATCAGCTTTTTTAAAATGTGGTTGTTCTTTTAAGTCAAATAGACTCTGCGCTTGGCTATTAACTCTAAATATATTCGTATTGCTATCATAGAATAAAACGCAAAACGGCAGTAACTCCATATTTTGCCATGCTTGATCTGCTTCGTTGTTATCCACTCAACTCTCCATGTACTTAAGCCATAATTTTGTTATTTTTCTATTTGTATTTTTATTGTTCTCACTTACTAACTATTAGCACAATTTTTTTGATTATACTAAGTTTTTAGTGCGTTTGAGGGCTGTACGTATTATAATTGATACTGTATATCATTACCCTTTTCCATTCTAAGCCATCATTGGCTTATTTGCATTTTAAGTATAGGTTATTCAAGCATTTCATGACAGAAATCACTACACACCAAGCCTCGCGTCGTCGGTTACTTATTGCGCTAGCAATTACGTGTTCATTTATGATAATTCAGGTAATAGGTGCTTATTACTCTAACTCGCTTGCTGTACTTGCTGATGCTGGGCATTTGTTTGTTCATAATAGCTCGTTATTCATTGCACTCATTGCGTCAAGTCTGGCTATACACTTTGCTAAAACCTACAACGATGGTCATCAACGAGCTGAACTCATAGGTGGGCTAATAAATGGCTTTTTATACTTAGCAATCAGCTTAGTTATTCTATACGAAGGTGGTGAACGGTTTATTCATCAACATGAAGGTAATGAGCTGGCGATTAATAGTTATTTGATGTCGGTTATTGCGGCAATTGGCTTTTTGTTTCATGGTGCAGCTGCATGGGTTTTATATAAAGGCCGTAAAGCGAGTATTAATGTTTACGCGGTATTTTTACATTCATTCTTTGATTTAATTTCAACCGTATCAACATTTGTTGCCGGCATTCTTATATATTTTACGGGCTGGGTTGTTATCGATATTTTATCGAGCATGTTAATCGCTTCTTTCGTATTATTCACCGGTATTAAGGTTATTATTCGTTGTATAAAAGGTTTGCGTTTAAATAAAGCAAAACTCCCTAAGGTTACTGATATTGAAAGTGTAATTACAGATATGGAGCATGTTCACAATGTTCACAACGTCACAGTAACGCGTAAATACAACGGTGTTGTAGTAGGAGCGCACGTCGTACTTAAACAGCATTGTACTATTGAAAAACATGATGAAGCATGTCGTTTGAAGGTAGAACAACTGTTAGCTGAAAAATTTAATGTACACAATAGTGTATTACAAATAGAAAGCCACGAATGCCATCACATCCATTAATACAAGTTAGTTACTATTAAAAGCGTGCAGAGTTGATAGGCACGCTTTTAACGCTTCAAATCAAATCAATGATATTGCTAAAACAATCGCTTTTGCGTAGGTCTTTAGCATTCATTGGTCTTGCAAAGTAATAACCCTGCAATACATTGCACCCAACTTCAGCTAAAAATGCCATCTGTTCGCGTGTTTCCACTCCTTCTGCAATGCAGTAAAGATCTAAGTTTTTTGCTAGCGAAAAAATGGTTTTAATAATCGACTCATCCCCTTTATCTACACCAATACTATTTACAAAGCTTTGATCTATTTTAATAACATTAATAGGGAATTGGCTCAAATAGGTGAGTGATGAGTAGCCCGTACCAAAGTCGTCAAGTAATAATTTAAACCCAGCCGCTTTTAAGTTTTGTAGTTGTTTGGCTGCTTTAAGTTTATCTTCTAATAAAATGCTCTCTGTTATTTCAAGCCTTAACTGTTTTGGGTGTACTTGAGATTCAGCTAATATGTACAGCAATCGCTGCGTTATATTTGTTTTTAATATGTGCTTAGGCGATAAGTTTAAAGATATATAAAACAATGGGTTTTCGTTGAGTATAGGGGCAAGTTCAATAAGTGCTCGGTGCAAGGCTTGCTCAGTAAGGAGTTCTATTAAACCGGTTTCCTCTGCGACAGGAATAAAGAGAGCTGGCGATACTAACTGACCTTTATTCTCCCAGCGCATAAGTAACTCAACACCATTTATTGTTTTTTCTTCTATATCGATAATAGGTTGATAGTGATTAAAAAATCGGTTGTCTTTAACTGCATCTTTTAAATCATTTTCAAGCAGTAGCTTTTGTTTTATCAGCTCATTCATTTCATCGCTAAAAAACTTAAAGTCGTTTCTCCCGTCTTGTTTAGCGTGCATCATCGCAATATCGGCATTACGAATGAGTATATCGGTGGTTACAGCATCGAATGGATATAAAGCGACGCCAATGCTGGCTGAAATATTAATAGAGAAGTCTTCAATAATGACTTTATTAGCTAATTCATTGCTAATTTTCTTTACTGTATTGCGAAGAGATTGCAGCGATTCTATATTTTGAATGAGCACTAAAAATTCATCACCACTTTGGCGGCCAAGTTTGGCATTTTCGCAAAGCATACCGCTTACTCTTTGTGTAATATTACACAGCAGTTTATCACCCACTGCGTGACCAAAAGAGTCGTTAACAGGTTTAAATTTATCTAAATCAATAAATAGTAATGCACATTGTGTATTATTTTCATCGGCATATCTAATCGCTTTTTCGATGTTTTGATACATTAAACTACGATTTGGTAAATGCGTTAGAGGATCAAAATTAGCTAAATAGCGCAGCTCGTTTTCAGCACGTTTTTGTTCGGTTAAATCTGTAATAACAACTACGTAGTAACTAGCAGTATCTTTTGTTACAGCTGTAGCACTTATATGTATTGGATGTTCGTCATTTCTCGCTGTTTTTATATAAGTATCACTTTGCCAGCTTTCTGTCGGTTTTAATTTTTTTAGAATATGAGCAAATTCTCTACATTTATTTTTACCAATGGCCTTAATAAATAACTTCGGACTAATTTTAGTCACAGCTTGTTCATTTGAAAA
This sequence comes from Pseudoalteromonas sp. Z1A8, assembly GCF_011378855.1. Taxonomy (GTDB): domain Bacteria; phylum Pseudomonadota; class Gammaproteobacteria; order Enterobacterales; family Alteromonadaceae; genus Pseudoalteromonas. Next base: position 3,232 of record NZ_WTLB01000038.1, read on the forward strand.
TGTTTCAATAAAACTGTTATTTGCTGAAAATGGCATTAAATGTTCATCGAGTATAAGTAACCAGTCGTTTATTTGACTAAACGCTTCACCTAAAATTTTTGCTTGTTGCTCATTAGCCCGTTGCTCGGTGATATTGGTATATATGCCAGAAACATATAACGGCTCATTTGTTTGAGGATCATATATAACTTGCCCTGTATCTTGATACCACAGCCAATGCCCACCTTTGTGCTGTAAGCGATAAGTTGCTTGCCAGTTTTGATGCTTTTTGTATTTGAAATAGTTTACCCACTGACTTTCAAAGTGGCGTTGATCATCGGGGTGTATAAGTGCTAAAAATTGTTTTATATGTACACGTTCAGGTAAATCTGAATAACCAAGTTCAATTCCTCTGAGTGTATTTACAGAGTTATCTTTAAAGCGATAATTCCAAACACCGCTTTTATTATTTTTAAGGGCTAGCTCTGTTTGTTTTTGCGAATGGATAGTGGCTCTATGTGCCTGTTCAATTGCAACTTGGCGGCTTCGATACTGCCAAAAAATAAAAAACAAAACCCCAAGTATTAAAACTATATAAGCGGCAATAGCAAAGGGCGACTTCCATGGCGCGTAGGCTACATTGATATTAAGCGTAGTCGGTTCGCTTGTAACAATGCCATCACGATTATGCGCTGATATTTTTAGTGAGTAATTGCCAGGTTGAAGCTTTGTAAAAAACACTTGGTTAGATTGTAAGTCTTCGTATGTAAGAGATGTAGGCCCTGAAAGAATTACTTTATAATATGCTTTATCAACATTAGGGTAAGAAAAGTTAGAAAAGCTAACGGTCAATCCCATGTCTTCATAATCGAGATCAAGCGGTTGGCTAAGGTATTTATTAGGGTAATAATTGAGCTCTTTAGTAAAAAGACTGATATCAGTAATAGCTAGGTTACTTTTTTTAAGTTGTTCTTTTTCGTTAAAGTCTAAAGGGTCAAAAAGTAGTGCTCCCGCATTACTACCAAATATAAGACGACCATCGCTTAATGTTGCTGCTGCTATCGGTGTAAATTGATTTATATTTAAACCGTCTTTTACTGAATAACTCATTACATTGAGTGTATCTAGGTTTATTTGATACAAACCATTGTCGGTACTTACCCATAAAAAACCATTTTCATCGGGAAGTAGTGAGTAAATAGAATCAGTATTAAATGAATTTTTTAATCCTATATAGTGCTTTCTTTCATAAGTAATTGGGTCAACACCAAGTAAGCCTTCGTGGGTGGTTGCTAACCATAAAATATTTCGCTTTGAGTCTAAGTAAAAATTTTCTACCGTATAAAAAATATCTTTTTTAGGGTTAAATGACTGAAATATAGTTGTTAATTTTTGAGTTTTTTCGTTGTACCTAAGGAAGCTTTTTGATGTACCAAGTAAAAATTCGTCAGGGTTAGTTTTAAGGGGTTTATAAAAGGCGTAAGAAAATAAAGGATCGACTTGTTCTTTAAGCCCTTTAATAATTCTTGTTTTTCCGGTTGTTTCATTAAAAACATAAAAGTTATCATCAGACATAAATGCATATTTGTCTGCGGCTAATTGAGCAAAACCAAATAAATTGGGTTGGTTAATTACATTATTATCAGTGTCTTTATTCTCAATAATTTTACCCGTTTGTTTATCAAAAAGTTTCAACCCGTTAAAAGTAACAAGCCAAAGGTATTGATCTTCTCCAATTGAAGAAGCAAATATATCATAAACGGCAGATGCCCCGTATATTGCTTTTGAGTCGGTCGAGCTTAAATATATATCGCTTTTGTTTGCTGTTTTATCGAAGCGTGCAATTCCATCTTCGGTTCCCAACCATATAATATTATTATTGTCTTGATAGGTTGAATGAATAGTGTTGTTGCCAGGTAAGGAGATGTGTTTAAACCGTCGAGTATTAATTGGCCAAGTAAATACACCTTGGGTTCTCGATGCGAGCCAAAGCACGCCTGACTTATCAATCATTAGATCGTTGATTGAGTTTTCATTAATATTAAACTTACTTTTTTCATAATTTAATATGAATTCTAACTCTTTGGTTTCGCGGTGATAACTAAATAATCCACTTTCTGTTGCAACAAACTCGCCGTAATCAGTATTGGCATAATCCCATATATTATAATCAGGAATTAGCGTTGTGATATTTACTGCAGATATATTTTTGTTATTATCAAATGCTAATTGATACATGCCTTCAACAGTCCCAACAAGTAGTCCTAATTCACTATCAACACTTAAAAATTTTACGTTTACATTATCTAACGTATTTTTTTCTGGGGGATGAAGAGGTATTTTTACAAGTTCTGAACTATCTATATTTGCAGTGTATAATCCATTATTTGTACCAATATATAAAGTACTTTTATATACCGTTAACGACCTAATGTAGTCACCTTTATTGGGGAGGGTAACCTTAAGTGTAAAGCGTTTGCTCGTCTCATCAAATGTATATACTTGGCCATCTATAGCAAAGTAAAAAGTATCTTGTTGCTGAGTCATTGCGGAGATTGGAGAAAACATCTTTTCTTCTTTATCTATTTGACCAGAATAGATTTTTTCGGTTTTTAAAGTGAGGGGATCTATTATATATGCACCGGAAAGATCAGTTGAGACAATGATTTTTCCATCTTCGGCTTTAAATAAAGCATAAATATAGTGTTTATCTAACCCAAAGCCACCATCAAAGGTTTTGACTTGATATCCGTCAAAGCGATTTAAACCCTGTTGGGTTGCTATCCATATGTAGCCAATTTCATCTTCTTGTGATTGCAAAACGTAGCTTTGCGAGAGGCCTTCATCAGTAGAAATACGTTGTAATTGCTGAGCATAGTTTTGTGATGCAAAAGTGCTTTGAATGCATAGTAAAAAAATAATGATAATATGATAAAAAAATTTACTCAAACGCACTTATAAACACTCTCAGGGGTAGATAGATTGGTACTTAGCTAGATAGTAAATATAGCATAAGTTTTTATTATTTAATTACAAATAATATACGTTCAGTTAAAAGTTTTATTTTCAAATAGTGAGCTAATCTATAAAGATAACAGTTACTACTTATGAGGAGAGTATAGTGGTTTTATCTAATATTGATGTAAAAAATAGCATGTTATTAATTGTAGACTTACAAGAGTTGCTCGCCCCTGCAATTAAAGATTTTCCGAATATTTTAAAAAGTACGTTGCAGTTATCGCAGGCTGCTATTATTCACGATATACCAGTCTTAATAACAGAGCAATATGTGAAGGGTTTAGGCGAAACTAATCAGCAAATCAAAAATATGTTGCCCGATGCCGCGTATTTTCATAAAACTCATTTTAGTGCATGCGAAGAGCCTGGGTTTTTAGAGCAATTAAAAATCTATGGAAAAAAACAAATTGTAGTTGTAGGCACTGAAGCACATGTCTGTGTGTTGCAAACATGCTTAGATTTAATTCAAAGAGGTTTTGAGGTCATTATTATTCAAGACGCTATCGGCTCTCGAAATCCTGAACATAAAAGGCTAGCAATTGATCAGTTACGACAAGCTGGGGCTGTAATTTCATGTGCTGAAATTGTTATTTTTCAGTGGACAAAACAAGCTGCAACACCAACGTTTAAAAAAATATTACCTATAATAAAATAAGCCTATTTGAGTCCGTCTCAATAGTTTGAAGTTTTATTCGAATAAGTGCTCTAGTTTAAGTTTTATTACGTATAATGCTGTGTGTTTAGTAACCTACAATATATTTAAGGGTTTTATGTCTAGTGTCGCTCGGTTATTCACCATTATTTTTAGTCTTTTATTTATTGAGTCTATTGGTGTTGGTCTGTATTTTGGTACGTTAACTCAAGCTTTTATTATTGGTTTGCCACTTTGCTTACTCCCAATTTGGTTACTCAGAACGCATCCAGAAAACGCTGTAACCGCACACGTAGTTGCAGCCGCTATTATGATGTTCTCCTTTTTGCACATCCAACAAACATTCGGGCTAATAGAAGTCCACTTTGAGATATTCATTTTAATGGCTGTACTTATAATGTTTGTACAGTGGCGTGTTTTTATAACGGCAATTATATTTGTTGCTGTTCATCATTTATCTTTTTATTATCTTCAAACTCAAAATACAGGTTTCTATGTATTTGATCCAGATAGACTCGCTTTTACTACAGTACTTATACATGCAGGATATGCGATTGTTGAAGTGCTAGTTGCAGGTTATATAGCTAAAACATTGCAACGCGAGCGCCGTGCAGGCTTGTCATTAAGTTATGCGACAGAGCAAATAATGGAAGACCCTGAAAATATTAAACTCTCCCTACGTGCTGATGATACTAAAAGCGATGCTGTGGTTGGATTTAATACATTGCTAGACTATATATCTGATGTTATTAAGCAAGTTCAAGCGCAATCAGAATCACTGCAAAAAAACTCGCGAGAGCTTATCGAAGTTCATGACCAGCTTGCAGATGGAGCTGTGCATCGTACACAGCAAACGGATGATATAGCAAATTCAGGCTCACAAGTTGCACATGGCTTTAAGCTTGTTGAAGAAGAAAGTGAAGCGCTTAAGAGTCAAGTCGACCATATTACTAAAACTGTCAGTAATGCATTAGAAGATGTTCATCAAACAGATTCGAAAAGTAGAGAGTTATTAACGTTACTTAATCATACAGAAGAGCAAATAAGTCATTTAGTTGCAGCTGGGGGGGTTATTTCTGGTCTTCTTAATGAAATATCGGGTATCGCTGAGCAAACAAATTTACTTGCTTTAAATGCGGCTATTGAGGCTGCCCGTGCAGGTGAACATGGACGAGGTTTTGCAGTTGTCGCATCTGAAGTGAGATCGTTGGCGAACCACAGTAAAGCAACCACCGACAAAATAGGCGTAACACTCAAAGATCTAGTTAATAATAGTAAAACGTCAACACAATCAATGAGTCAGTGTGTAAATTTTGTAGTTGATTTAACAAGTATCAGTACCGCAATGAAAGAGAATATTTCAGCAATGAGCGAGCAAATAGCCGCTGTGTCTTCAAGCTCTGACTCAGTTGCACAAGTGGTAGCTGAGCAAGCAGGTAATACTGAGTTAATAGCAAGTAGTACCGATAATATGCGACAAAATCAATACCAAGATACGCAAATAGTGCAGCAGTTAACCGCTAAAGTGCAGCTAATAGATGTAAGTATAGATGTACTAGAGCAAAGCATTGCCAAGTTTAAATAAATCTAACACTTTCGTATTTTTGCTCATATCTGCATGGCTAATTTGCGTTGTTGCAGGGTTAATTTATTTTCAATTAGAGCAGCTTAAACCATTTGATAGCTCAAAAGTTTTATTGCAAAAGCAGTGGTTTAGTAACTTTAAAAAGCAATTGGATTGGGATGACACTGGTGAGCCGACGTTAGTACTCATAACAGAAAAAAACTGCGGGTGTACTATACAGGCTAAACCGCATATTTCATCGTTAACCTCTTTTGCTGCCAATAAAGCTATGAAGGTTGTACAAGTTGAATTAACACCAAAGCTTAAACACGTTATTCCGGCAACGCCTGCCGCCGTTATTATTAATAAAAACGGTGAGTTTGTTTATGCTGGGCCGCTCTCTGAAGGATTAGCGTGTGCTCAGGGAAGTGGTTTTGTTGAAACTGTGGTCACTAATCTAGCCGCAGGTTTTAACTCAAACCTCTTAATTACACAAACCAAGGGATGTTACTGTGTAAATAATGCATAAATAACGTGCAGGAAAAACTAAAGCTCGCACTTAAATCAACAGCTGCGAGCTTTAATATTGATTAAATTGTCACTAACCCATAAATACCCAATAACACAAACACACAAGCAGCAATAGCACGTACGGTGTTTAGAGATATTTTTTTTAGTAATGCATTACCAGCGTATATAACAGGTACGTTAGCAATTAGCATACCTAATGTGGTTCCTACCGTTACCCAAAACACAGACTGATATTGCGCGCCTAATAACACCGTCGCTATTTGTGTTTTATCACCAATTTCTGCAATAAAAAATAATACAAAAGCGACTAAAAAAGCCCCGTAGCTATCGTATTTACTACTTACAGCTTCGTCTTTGTCTGGAACTAATAGCCAAAGGCCAACAACAATAAAGCTGATGTTTACAAGCCAAGGTAAATACTCAGAAGAAAAACTATTACTTAACCACTGACCAAACCACGCTGATAGGCCATGATTCAGTAAGGTTGCGGCTAAAATACCAAGAATAAGCGCGCTTTTATTACGAAAACGGGCTGCTAATAGGAGTGATAAAAGCTGAGTTTTATCGCCTATTTCGGCAAGTGTGACAGTGACGGTTGAGGTTAAAAAAACTTCCATTATTGATTCTTACAGGCGGGAATACTAAACCAAGGCAAACAACTATCTCCCGCCATGAGGATAGTGTCTACCTAGGTCTCGCCGATAACGCTTGCTACAACATTACAAACTTACCATGCACTGAGGTGCAATTATGTTGATAAGTTTACTCATTACTGAGCGGGCTACTCCCCTAAGAGGTGGGCATTATTCCACAAAACTTTTAAGCGGTAAATATTAAGAATAGAACATAGTTAATTTATTCGGGAGTAATAAAGTTAGCTTTTGGCAATTAGTTGATAGTCAGGAAAGAGCTATAAGCCGTCACTCAGGTGAGTTGTCATTAACTTAGTAAGAATAAAAGGAAACTATCTCCTTTTTACATATTTATATAAGCTACAGTAAGAATAATATTTGTAGCTGGCAATAACTTATAGTATTTGCTATTAATATAAGTTCACAAAATAAGGATGTCTTCGCGCTAAAATAGGGAAGTGTCCTCTGATAAAGCTGTTAGCAGTATGGCATTGACCTGTCGTTAAGGTGACGCAAATGTGTCGTATACAAAAAAGGAGTTTTTGAACAGGATATAGCTTCAATATATTCATGTGAGAAATACAAATGGAAATGAAACTAAACGCTAAAAAAATTATAGAAGAACGTAAAGTTAGAGCTTGGAGTCAGCAACATTTAGCTGATGTTAGTGCTGTAAGTTTAAGAACCATTCAAAGAGTAGAAAATAATGGTTCAGGTTCATTGGAAACTGTTAAAGCATTAGCTTCCTGTTTTGAGTTAGATGTTACTAAGTTATTCCAGCCTGAAATCCCATTAAAGAAAAATCACTCTAAATCCAAAATAGCAATGCTATCTTCAATGATTGCAGCCATTTTCAGTAGTGTTTTATTTCTAGTGCCATCTACAATGGCATCAGATATTAAGATACACTCAGATAAAGTTACAACATCTAAAAATAATGATTATCGAGTTTACAGTAATAATGTAGAGATTTTCTTGCCAAAAACTCTTACTTATGAAGTGTTAGTTGATTCAAAGTGGGAAACGGCTACACCGGAAATAGCCAGTGGTAGTGTAAGGATCTATTTGGGTAACTCAGTTGTTTTTATTGAAAAAGCAATAATAACAAAAACTGAAAAAGGAACGAAAATCACTACTAATTATGCAAAATTTACTAACACTGACTAATATACTGCTTATAAGAGTCTAAGGTTGCGACCATCCATCTCCGGCCACTCGACAACATAAGATGTTGATAATAAGCGACAAGGTATTTTACTGTGTCGGATGGCGCTTCGCTTATCCGACCTACACTGGCACAAACCGGAAATCACCCATCCATAAATTCCGTATTTATACATTAAGGTTTTTAAAGCCTTAATGTAATTAACTTTCAACCATTCAACTAAACCTAATTTTACTCACATTTTAAGTGAGCTCTAATTAATAAATCTCAATCTGTGTGCCACACCTTGCTTAACACTTAAACTATTCTCAAGTTGCCGCGAATTCTCAATTTAAGTGGCGCTGGCCAAAAAAAAATCAAAAAATACACATTTTTTCAAATAACAATTGATAACCATTTCTGTTTAGATTAGTATGCACCTACTAAATGAAATTGAGAGTGGTTTGTATTCATGTATATTTGTCTATGTCACGGTGTGACTGATAAAAAAATTGAGCAAACAATTGACGATGGTGCAACGACCATGCGTGAATTAACTAAAGAGCTTAAAGTAGGCAGCCAATGCGGTAAGTGTTGTGGTTGTACTAAAAAGATCCTTAATCGCAGACTTATTCAAATTGCGGATGTAACGGATCAAGTTGCTTAATTACATATAAAATTTAGATATAAAAAAAGCAGCTTTTTAGCTGCTTTTTTTATGCTTGTTACTATTTACAGTTGAGACTGCAAGTAGTTTTTAATACCCGTATTTTTAATAAGCAATTGTTGAGTTTCTAACCAGTCAATTTGCTCTTCTTGCTCATTTAAAATGTGATCAAGGGCTTCGCGGGTAATGTAATCTTTTTTGCTTTCAGCCAGTTTTACTGCGCTTTGCAACTCGCAAATAGTATCAAGTTCAAAACTCATATTAGCTGCAATCATTTCTTCGCTGTTTTCACCAATACGTAATCGGCCTAAGTCTTGAAGATTTGGTAAGCCTTCTAAAAACAAAATACGTTCGATTAAACGATCAGCATTTTTCATTTTTTGAATTGATACTTTGTAATCTGCTTTGTCTAGTTGAGTGAAACCAAAATCTTTAAACATGCGTGCATGTAAAAAGTATTGGTTAATACCAACAAGCTCATTAGCGAGTACTTTATTAAGCGCTGCAATAACGTCTTTATCGCCTTTCATAATATGCTCCTACTAAGCCATTTGTGCTTGATGATAGTTTTCAGAACCAATCTTATCAATTAAGCCAAGTTGCTGCTCTAACCAGTAAACATGGTCTTCTTCGGTATCAAATAACAGTTTTTCTAAAATGCTACGAGATTGATAATCTTGTTGTTCTTCACATATTGCGATTACATCTTTAACACACGCAACTACTTCAAGCTCTAGTGTTAAATCGTTTTGCATCATGCTTTTTACATCGTTACCGATAAGTAAATCACGGCGCTTAGTCATATTTGGTACACCTTCTAAAAACAAGATGCGCTTAATAAGCCAGTCTGCGTGATCTTTTTCTTCTTCCATTTCGTGGTTAAGGCGCTCGTATAGCTTGTTTAAACCCCAGTCGTCATACATGCGCGAGTGTATAAAATACTGATCGATTGCTGCTAATTCGTTAGCTAACAATGTATTAAACGCATCGATTACTTTTTGATTACCTTTCATGATAAATCGCCTTAACTATTTCAATTGTATGCAGTGTAGTACAAATAGCCTACATTGCAAGTTTTCTCTATAAAAATCATTGTGTTACTATTGGTTTTGATTCTTATTTAAGTTTGCGTTACTGCTTGGTTTATGGACAGTTTTTTATTTGTATTAGCATCTAATACAAGATCATGACTGCTAGATAAAAATTGAGACGTTTATTTATGCGGGATTTGTTAAGCATATAGGCATGCAGGGCATGCCTATAACGTGTGTTTATTTGTTAAAATTGATATTTAGCACCCAGCGTTGCGGTTGTGCCTAAGCCTTTAATGTTATATCCACCGTAGGTGTAAGCCTGTGCGCGGGCAGGGTAGTAATCACTATTGAATAGGTTTTCTATTCCAAAATACCCACTCCATTGAGTGTTAACATTGTATAGGCCACTTAAGTTAAATGTATTGTAGCTACTAACAGGGCCCTGATCGCCAGAGTATTGGCTTTGCGCATTTTTATCAAAACGCTTTCTGTCGCCTACATATAAAAAGCTCATAGCAAGTGATAGTTCGTCATTTGTTTGCCATGTTAAATTAGCAGTGGCTTTAGGTGGGCTAATTTGGCTTGCGCCTAGATAGTCATCAGCTTCGGTGTTTTTACCTTCTACGTAACTGTATGTGGCACTTAATTTAAGGTCTTGGGTAATAGTGTAGTTAACTAACCCTTCGTAACCCCATATTTCTTGTGGTGCACGTACAGGTTCGTAAACACCCGTTACTTCATTATACTCATTACTTGTACCAAGCTCTGAGGTACTTCTGTAAAGTGCAAATTCAAAACGCACGTTTTCAAACTGTGAGGTAAAACCAACTTCGTAATTATCGATTATTGAAGCTTGTGTTTGAATTAGCGCAATATCGTCAACGGTCGCTGCGCGAAGTAAGCGACCAATATCAGAAATGTCAGAGCCTTGTGAGTAGCTAAAGAACGGGCTAAAGGTATCTGTTAAATTATATTTAATGCCTGCATTATAGGTTGTTGCATCGTAATTAATGGTGTCGCCACGAACACTTAATGGCACTGAACATTGTGATGCGGTTCTGCACAGCTTTAGTGTTTGATAATCACTTACGCTCAAATCAATGCTTTCGTTTCTTACACCCGCTTTTACAATAATGTTGTCGTTTATTACCCATTTGGTTTGTAAAAAGCCAGCAACACTTTCCATGTCCATTTCTGGCACCCAAACACGACCATCCACTAAAGGTTGCGATGTTTTATCGTTTAAAGCATCAATTCCATAAATTAAAGTAGCGGTTACGTTTTCAAAATCAAACTGGCTGTTAAATGTGGCTCTTGCCCCTTGTTTATCTGACTTAATAACCGATTGACCACCGCTATAACCTTCATCAAGATTGGCTAAAGCGGTTGAGAAAAAGAACACGTTTTCTATATTTTGTTTATACAGATCGAGGGTCATTTGTGTGTTTTCAAACAACGCGTAATCAACATATTTTAGGGTTATATTTTCGTTGCCTTCTGGGCCTTGCGGTTTACCTTGTTTTTGAAGCGCTAAGGGGACGTGTATAGCGTATGTTTTTTCCCCTATATTGACATCGCCAGTAACATCGCCTAAATCAGTTTTTTGCTGTGAACTATAAAAGTTATAGCTAAACTGCAGTTGCTTTTCGTCGTCAAAATCATAAGTTAGTTTGGTAAAATAGTTTTGAGTTTCAGAGTCGGATAAACCATATTGTAAACCTAAAATATCGCCTTCTGCATCGCGTTGTACGCCGTTTTCTTCATAGCTTGCTGTTAACAGATAGCTTAGTTTATCGAGCTTACCGTTTACCGCTGCCGATATTCTACCGCCGCCACTTTCTGCTAATTTAACCGCACTAAAGCGACTTGAAATACTTATTTCGCCTTCAGGCTTACCATCACTGCGAGCCTGTTTTGTTATGTAGTTAATAATGCCACCTGAGGCACCATTACCATAAATAGACGTTGCGCCTTTTATGACTTCAATGCGCGCTATGGCACTTGCATCAAGCGTTTTTACGCCTAAAGAACCATTACGAAGAGGGGTTGATTGCGGTACACCATCAATCATTATTAAAGGCGCACGGCCGCGTAGTGTTTGCCCAGAATTGCTTGAACTGCCAGTATCTGGGGCAAGGCCAGGAACCATTTGCGCGAGTAAACTACTTAGTTCTGAACTTACTTTTAAATGCTGTTGTATTTGTTGCTGATTAATAACGGTAATAGAGGCGGGTACTTCGTCTATGCTTTCTGATATGCGGCTGCCAGATACAATCACGTGCTCTAACTGATCAGAAGTGTATTCATTTTTATTATTTTCATTTGCTAACGTGTTAGCACTTATTGCAACAGCAATAAGGCAAAGCGAAGTTTTTAACATGGGGTGTCTTAGTTGATAATAATTTCCGTAATGGTAATTATTATCAACTAATGACGCAAGTGTTAATGAGATTTATTTCCATTTATGGCGTTTTAACCAAAAATACACACCGCTTACAATAAAAAACGCGAGTGAAAGGGCTATTAATAACCATAAAAACTGCACTATAGGACCTGCAAAATCACCAATGTGAAACTTATACTTAAAGTTCCATGCTTGTGTTGTGAAGTTAGTTTTACTGGCGTCAAATGAGTTTAATACTTTACCAGTAAATGGGTTGGTCCACACCCAACTGTAAGCGTGGCTTTCGCCAGGGTTTTGCATTCTCAGTGCTATTGCTTCGTCGGCTTTTTTAGGTAAATAAATTCTATATACTTTGCCATCTGGAAATACGTTCTCTGCATTTTTAATTGCTTTGTTATAGTCTAAAGTAGCCTGAGAGGGCTGTATTATTTTCGGTGCTTTAGGCCTTTGTTCTACTTTATTAAACGTTACAAATTCTAATACCGATTGAGTTTGTGTTTTCCAATTAAATGCCATGCCAGTGAAGGCAATAAGTACCAGCGGTATAAAAAAGTAAACACCCAGTACGGTATGTAATTGATACATGAGCACTCTAAATTTGGCTTTTGGTTTTATAGCTAAACGCTTAATTCTGTTTTTAGGTTTTACCCATAAATAAAAGCCGAGTAATACATTTATTAAAAGTAGCAATGCACACACCGACATCCAATTTCTAAAGGTTTTTTCACCCTCACTGTCTTCAAACAACAGCCAACGATGTAATCCCATAGCAAACCCATAAATCGTATCGGTTGATTCATAGACGTTTAGCACTCTCCCTGAGTAGGGATCAACACTGGCGTAGTATTTATTAGCTAACCTAAATTGCCATGCTGTTTCTGGTGCTTGCTCGGGCATAAAAAAGGTGATTTTTTGCTTAGTTTGAGCTTGTACATTTTGTATAAGCTCATCGTAAGGCATTAAATTTGCTTGTGGTGTTACTTGCCATTTTGCGGGTTCTATTAAGTGCTGTATGTCTTTTGCATAAATCATAACAGCACCGGTTAAGCTCACTATTAATAAAAATAGTCCGCTAATAAGGGCAAGGCCTAAATGAATTCTACGTAACCAAAGTTTCAAAAACGGTATCTCATTATGAGTTAATGGCAACATTGTAAATGATAATACGAGCTGTTTTCAATTAAATAGTTGTGTATTTGGTTGGATTTCTATTATGCAGTTTTCGATATTAAAATTGTCGTGTAAAAAGCTTTTTAAGGTTGGCAAATCAATTGCTTGCTGAGTGCTAATAACAAGCTCGCAGTAGTTTTCTTTATCGTCTAGTTGCCAAAGCTTAATACTGGTTACAGACTCGATATTAAATTCACTACCAATAGCATGTGATATAGCATGTGTGTCGATGTTATTGGGTGCTGCTTGCATTAAAATTTTGCAGCTTTGCTTTAATAGTAAAATGCCATGATAAATTACATAGATAGAAATAAGTACAGTGGCAATTAAATCGACAATGTACCATTGGTATAAAATAATTAAGGTGCCCGCAATAATTACCACAATAGACGCCATTGCATCAGATACGTTATGGATAAAAGCCGCCTTTATATTTATGCTGTGATTTGCACCTGCTCGGTAGGTTAAAAATGCGGTTGCTAAATCGATTACCAATGCTATTGCTGCCACCCACACAACTATCCAGCCATTAATTGGTTGAGGGTTTAAATAGCTCGAAATGGCTTCAAAAATTAAATACACGCCAATTAATATTAATGTACTGCTATTAAAAAGTGTGGCGAGTATTTCTGCGCGTTTATAGCCAAAGTGATGAGTGCCGTCAGCAGGTTTATTACCAACTTTACGTGCAACCAAGGCTATAAATATAGCGGCAGCATCACTTAAATTATGAAGGGCATCGGCTATAAGTGACAAACTGCCCGAAAATATCCCGCCAATAACTTGGGCTACGGTTAGCAATACATTAATAACCACAGCAACGGTGAGTTGTTTATTGCTTTGGTTTTCGTCTACATGACTATGTGAGTGATCGTGCGCCATAATGCTCTCAAATGCTTTGATTTAATATTGCTTATATCATGGGTGATTTAAAACAGCTACAGGAGTTATAGTGAAAATGAACGCAATTGTAAGTTAGTAATAAAGACGTACTTTTTTTGAATGCGCGAATTTAAGATTGTAACGCTAAATGTCGATTTTTTAAGGAGTTTACAGCTCAAAACTTGCGTCTTTATATATTTAGTGCATTAATGTAAGTAATATTAAATGATTAAAAGCTGCTGGGTATTAAGCATGGACAAAGGTTTAAACTTTGGTGAATTAACAGGTAAAGGACAATCTGTTCGAAGTAAGTTAATTATAACCTTTATAATTATAGCCTTAGGGCCACTTTGTATACTTACTTGGTTTAGTCTTGAACACGTAAATCGCACCCTTAAACAAAATGCAGACACTGAACTAAACGAGCTAAATAATATAGGTAAGCAATTTGCTGATATTTGGTTTGCGGACCATGTTACAGACCTATATTTGCTTAGGACACAGCTTGATATTAGCCCTGCTAAAAAGCAAAAATTAATCAGTCAATTTGTTGAGCAGTACGACTTTGTTAATAATGTAGAGCTTATTGATGTAGACCTCGTTAATTCACTCCCTAAATCCCCCTTTTTTAATGTTATTAAAGACCAACGTTTTAACGACATTCGTTCTGGTATTAAAAATACAGGAGAAATTCAATTTCAGTCAATGACTGTCTCAGGGCGTGAGTATCATATTATTGGTTTACCGGTATTAAATGACGAAAATAAGTTACAAACCATATTGCTCGCAGATATAAATTTAAACGGCTTATTGAATAATCTAAGTAAAATACACACAGCTAATAAAGACATAACATTTTATGTTATGCACAATAATAAAATTCAAAAAAGTAATAATACAAACGATGCCCAACCACTATTTTTCTCTCAGAATGGCTCACCAACACAACGTGTTTTTTCTTATAGTAATAAAGATGAAGCCACTTTATATGGGTATATTAATTCTTTAGAGTTTTTAAATGAATCTGGTTGGCAATTACTTGTATCAAAACCAAAAGACGTTGCATTGCAAGGATCTAATTATTATAAGCAGCTCGCTATATTAACAAATATGGGGGCATTACTACTTATATTAACGTCGTCGTGGTGGTTTGGTCGTCGGCTTTCTCGTCCTTTAATTAACTTAGCTAAAATTGTTGAAAACATTACCAAAGGTGATGTGGTTAAAGTGCCAATAATAAACGACAGCATAGAGTTTAATCAGCTTTCATTAGGCCTGCGTAAGTTAGTGGCCGTAAAAGCAGAACAGCAAAGCATACTGCAAAAACAACGCTCTGCGCTTCAAATTGCATTAAAACAATTAGCTGAACAAAAAAGCGCATTAGATGAACATGCCATTGTTGCAGTAACTGATTTGCATGGCACCATTACTTTTGTAAATAAGAAATTTTGTGAAATTAGTGGCTATGATGAGCATGAATTAATAGGTCAAAACCACCGTATTTTAAATTCAGGAAAGCACGAAAAAGAATTTTTTAAAAATATGTATCAAACGCTTAAACGCGGAGATGTATGGAACGGGCAAATATGCAATAAAGCGAAGCATGGTGGTTTTTATTGGGTAGATACGACCATTGCGCCATTTTTAGATGAAAGCGGTAAACCGCAAAGCTATATTGCTATTCGTACCGATATGACATTTCTTAAACTGCAAGAACTAGAACTTGAGCAGCATAAAACACAGTTGCAGTTAGTGATAGATACAACTGCTGTAGGTATTTGGGATTGGTATATTGATACTAACGTAGCTGTTTTAAATAACCGTTGGGCTGAAATTATAGGGTATAAACTCAGCGAAATAGAGCCTTGTACAATACAAACTTGGTATAAATTTATTCACCCAGAGGATTTAATTGAATCAGACTTAAAGCTAAAAGCGCACTTTGCAGGCGAAACAGATTACTACGAAAGTGAAGCGCGTATGAAGCATAAAAATGGCCACTGGGTGTGGGTGCTTGATACAGCTAAAGTGGTTGAATGGAATAGTGATGGTTCGCCTAAGCGAATGATAGGTACTCACTTAGATATCTCAGATAAAAAAGCAACTGAACTTGAACTGCAAGGAAGCCGAGATAGATTTGCATCTTTGGTATCAAATATACCGGGTATTATTTATCGGTGTAAATTTGATGATAAATTAAGCACGCTTTATATGAGTGAGCAAGCAAGTGAGATAACAGGCTATTCACCTGATGAGTTGATAGGCAATGATGCTCTAAGCTTTTTTGATTTAATATGCGAAGACGATTCTAAAAAAATAAAAGCTGAAATTTTACGCTGTGCCAGTGCTAAGCAGTCATGGTCTGTTGAGTATAGAATTACAGCTCGCGATGGCTCTTTGCATTGGGTAAATGAAAAAGGCCAAGCGATTTACGATGAAACTGGTAACGTTTTGTATTTAGATGGATTTATTTTAGATATTACAGAGCGATACAATACGCAATTAAAAATAAATCGTCAGCAAAGCTTGCTAGAGTCAATGAGTAAGCAAGGGCAGATTGGGGCATGGGAAATTGACTTAGAAGCACATACGCTTTATTGGTCTGATGAAGTTAAAGTTATCCACGAAGTACCAGAGGGTTTTGAGCCTAGCATAGATACCGCAATTGATTTTTATAAACCAGGAGTGCACCGAGATACTATAAATACTTTGTTTGAATGCGCAGTGACATTAGGCGAAAGCTGGAGTGTTGAACTTATTATTTTAACCTATGCTGGGCAAGAACGCTGGGTTAAATCGATGGGGCAAACAGAGTTTAAAGGTGGTAAATGTGTGCGTGTTTTTGGCTCATTTCAAAGTATTGACGCACATAAACGCCTTGAACTTGAAAGCGAAAAAGCCAACAGATATAACAAAAACTTAGCCGCGCTTACGGTTGCACCTGAAGTACAAAATAGTGATGTAGAGCAAGTTAAAAAGCTAGCGGTTAAATCTATGTGTGAAGTGCTAAATATTGCACGTGCGTCGGTATGGATTTTTAACGAACAACGAGACGCAATGGCGTGTCATAGCTTATATATAGATGGGCAAGGGTTTGTAGATACAGATGCTGTTTTAACTGCTAAAGACTATCCTGCATATTATAACGCCATTTATGAGCAAAACTTAGTGGCTATTGATGATGTTTATACTCACCCGGCCACTGTTGATTTTATAGAAGCGTATGCAAAACCACTCGATATTAAATCAATACTTGATGCTGTTATAGCAACAGGCGATGGTAATTTAGGTGTTTTATGTGCTGAAACTGTTGGCGAGCACCACTATTGGACGCAAAGTGAAGAAACCTATCTTCGATCATTAGCTACTTTAGTGGGCAGTACGTTGGTTTCTCAAAAACGAAAAGTAATTAGTGAAGAGCTTAAAATTGCGCTTGTAAAAGCAGAGGATGCAGCTATTGCTAAGAGCCAATTTTTAGCCACTATGAGCCATGAAATAAGAACGCCAATGAATGGTGTACTCGGTATGCTAGAGCTTGTTCAATTAGAGTCACTTCCTAAACCAATAGAAACAAAAGTCGATATAGCCAAAACAAGTGCACACTCTTTATTGGGTGTCATTAACGATATTTTGGACTTTTCTAAAGCCGAAGCGGGTAAAATTGAGCTTGAAGAAATTAACTTTAATGCCCGCGATTTAATTGGTGAAGTTGCTGCCGCGCAAGCATTTACAGCTCAAGACAAAGGGATTGAAATAATTTTGGATTTGGTTGCACTTGAGCCTTCGCAGTTATGCGGTGATCCTGGGCGAATTCGCCAAGTACTTACTAATTTACTAAGTAACGCCGTTAAGTTTACGAGTAAAGGCGAGGTTGTTGTAAGTGCGAAAATTAATAAAGTGGCTCAAGGCTTAGAATTTATTGTCAGTATAAAAGACTCAGGTATAGGGATCAGTTTAGAAAAACAGCAGCAATTATTTACTCCGTTTTCTCAAGTAGATGCATCAACAACGCGTGAATACGGGGGCAGTGGCTTAGGGCTGGCTATTTGTAAGCAGCTTTGTGAGCTAATGGGTGGGGCAATTTCTCTTAGTAGTGAAGCCGGCGAAGGAAGTACCTTTACTGCCACTATAATGCTGACCCCTGGCGATCAAAAAGAGCGTTATATTCCTAATATTAATATGAAAGAGTTAACGGTTTTAGTTGTTGATGATAACGAAACAAATCGAATTGTAATTTTACAACAGCTTGAGCATTGGGGCGCTAAGGTTGCGCTTGCATGCGATGCACATCAAGCACTTGATATGTGCGCGCAGCAATATGAAAGCAAAAATTGTATGTACGATATTGCAGTGCTTGATATGCAAATGCCAGGAATGGACGGCATAGAGCTTTGTAAAGCACTAAAAGCACATGCACATTATAAATCAATGCCACTTGTAATGATGACCAGTATTGCTGGTATGGAAGGCGCTCAGCGTTATTCTGACGCTGGCTTTCAGGCATATTTTCCTAAACCTGTGACCACTGCCGATTTAATTTCTGCACTGTCGGTTATAACGAGTAATGATGCAGGCGAGACACTTCCACTTGTTACGTCAGGCTATATTTCGTCACTTAAAAAAGAAAAGGTGCAGGAATCTGCCCAAATACTACTTGTAGAAGATAATCCCATTAACCAACAGGTGGCTAAATTAATGCTCAAAAAGCTTAATTGTGACGTTACGATTGCCGGGAATGGTCAATTGGCAATTGATATATTAAAAGCGCATGATTCAGGATTCTTTAAGCTTGTACTTATGGATTGCCAAATGCCAGTTTTGGATGGCTTTGGGGCAACTGCAGCTATACGCGAAGGGGTCGCGGGTGAGCAGCACAAAAATATAAAAATTATTGCTATCACTGCTAATGCAATGGACTCCGATAAAGAGCGCTGTATAACTGCTGGAATGGATGATTACTTGAGTAAGCCTATTCAATTAGATATTTTAAAAGATAAATTAGAGCTGTATATTTAAGGTCAAAATACAATGAGTAAACCCGTTATAATACGTGATGCAAAACCAAGTGACGCAAAAACAATTTTGCACTTTATTACCGAACTTGCCATATACGAAAAAGAACCTGATGCGGTAAAAACAGATGAACAAGCAATTCTAGATACTTTGTTTAGCGAAGGATCAACCGCGCACAGCATAATTTGTTTAGAAGGCGATGAGCCAATTGGTTTTGCAGTATATTTTTATAATTACTCTACCTGGTTAGGTAAAAATGGCCTGTACCTAGAAGATTTATATGTAAGCCCTGATAGTCGTGGCAATGGTGCAGGCAAAGCCATTATGAAGCACTTAGCTAATAATGCGATTAGTAATAACTGTGGCCGTTTTGAATGGGTGGTCCTTGATTGGAATAAACCCGCTATCGATTTTTACAATAGCATTGGTGCAAAGCCACAAAACGAATGGATTATATATCGCTTAACAGGGCAGGAATTATTAGATTTCGCTAAATAGTTAATGAAAATCATTTGCATTTGCGTTGTTGGGTGTGTAAGTTAAATACACACTCAATAATTAAATGTGCAGATGATTATATGATCTCAAGTCAAAAACAGCCCCAGCCAGATCTACTCTATCTTGAACAAGCATTAAGCCCTTGGCAGTCGAACATAATGCAAGGTAATTATGCATTTGAACAAGGTGCTTTACTCGAAGCACGCGATAAATACTTATTAGCCAAAACACTCGCAGATCATCTCCTTCAGCAGTTTTTATACGCTCAGATTAATAATAATGCCATTCATGCTATTGAGCATTGTATACCCGCACTTGTTGTTGCTTCACATAATTTAGCTGATACCTATATTGCTATGCAACAGCCTGAAAATGCATGTAAATGGTTATGCGAAGTACACTTAACACTCTCTTCATTAATTAAGCATACTCATTACGATATACAAAAAGTGAGTAAGCATCATTACCTCAAAACCTCTGCTGAACTTATTGCATTTGCACAGCGTTATCCTTCTTTTCCAGAACTGATTGAGCAAGTGAATTTTTGCTTATGCTCTAAAGACTCAACAAACAGCCTGCTACATTAAAATAAAGGAGTAATTTATGGCGTTTACCTTGCCAGCACTTAATTATGAATACGATGCGCTTGAGCCTCATATAGACAGTAAAACAATGTATATTCATCATACTTTACATCATCAAACCTACATAAATAAGGCTAATACAGCATTAGAGAACACTGAATATGCCAACGTAAATGCTGAGGAGTTACTTATTAATATAAGTAAGCTGCCCACTCAATTGCAAAAAGCGGTTCAAGAACACGTAGGTGGGCACTTTAATCACAGTTTGTTTTGGCAAGTAATGAGCCTGCAAGGAGGTGGTAAACCTGAAGGTATTGTGGCCCAAGCTATAAATGAGCAACTCGGCGGTTTTGATGAATTTAAAGAGGAATTTACAGCCGCTGCAATTAGCCAATTTGGTAGTGGCTGGGCGTGGTTATGCGTCACTCCAGATGAAAAGCTGA
This sequence comes from Pseudoalteromonas sp. Z1A8, assembly GCF_011378855.1. Lineage (GTDB taxonomy): Bacteria > Pseudomonadota > Gammaproteobacteria > Enterobacterales > Alteromonadaceae > Pseudoalteromonas. The sequence goes on from NZ_WTLB01000038.1 coordinate 23,447, forward strand.
TTGTACAAAATAGCGCTAATCAAGATTGCCCTTTAATGCAAGGGAATATCCCTATTTTGGGACTTGATGTATGGGAACATGCCTATTACTTGAAATATCAAAATAAGCGCCCTGAGTATATCGCTGCTTTTTATAATGTAATTAATTGGACTGAAGTTGAAAAGCGCTACTTAGCTTCTATTAGTTGAGTTCCGAATATGGCTAGTAATACAGTTTATTTTCTATAAGCTAGACTCTATTAGGTTATTTTATAGAGTCGCTTATGGACATTTTACATTGGCAAAAAGCACGTCAGAGCCGCGATCCACGTTTTGACGGGCTTTTTTATGTTGCTGTTAAAAGTACCGGTATTTATTGCAGACCTATTTGCCCTGCGCCAACGGCTCATGAAAAAAACGTCACGTATTATCAGTGTGCACATAATGCGGCGCAAGATGGTTTTAGACCCTGCATTCGTTGCAGGCCCGATAGTGCCCCAGGCAGCGCAGCATGGCAGGGTACAAAAACAACTGCACTTAGAGCAAAACAGTTAATAGATCAAAATGATGAGCACGACTGCGAAAAACTAGCCGCTCGTTTAGGTGTAAGTAGTCGTTATTTAAGACAGTTATTTAAGCAGTATTTTGGCGTGTCGATTACGCAATACCGATTATTTAACCAGTGTCACTTTGCTAAAAAACTGATTCAAGAAACACACTTACCCCTTACCGAAATAGCATTTACCGCTGGCTTTAAAAGTATTAGGCGTTTTAATGATGCTTTTTTACAGCAGTTAAATATAGCTCCCTCAAAGCTGCGCAGTGGCGATAAAAAACCAGCATCAACACTCACTTTAACACTACCATTTAGGCCGCCTTATAATTGGCCTGCTTTGCAGAGCTTTTTACAAAGGCGTTTGATAAAACCAATGGAGTGGATAACGCAAACGAGTTACGGGCGCACTTTTGCAAGTGAGGAATATAAAGGAAGCTTTACCGCTGAATTTATAGCGAGTAAAAACCATTTTAGTGTATCTATCAATATAGATAATACGGCTTATTTGCAATCGGTTATAAATAATATACGTCGTGTACTTGATTTAGATGCCGATATTAATTTAATTCAAATGCATTTAAGCGCCAATATAAACAATGCGTTTGCAGTGTGTGAAGGGCTCAGGCTTCCGGGAATTTGGTCAAGCTTTGAAGCTGGTATAAGGGCAGTACTTGGGCAGCAAGTGAGTGTTACTGCTGCGCATAATTTAGTAACAACGTTAGTTGATGAATTAGGCGAAAAAGAGGGCGATGTTATTTACTTTCCTACGGCTAACATTGTTGCTAATAGTGACTTTGCATTTTTTAAAATGCCACAAGCGCGTAAAAATGCACTGCATAATTTAGCGCAGTTTTGTGCTTTAAACCCTGAGAATGACGATTTAGACGAATGGCTTATTTTAAAGGGAATTGGCCCTTGGACGGTAAATTACGCAAAGCTGCGAGGACAAAGCCAACCCGATATATTACTTGATGGCGATTTAGGTGTTAAAAAAGCACAAGCGGCGGCAAACCCGTTTGAGCCCGCTAATTGCGCTCCCTTTCGGTCTTACTTAACTTTTCAACTTTGGCAGCAATTATAATGATAATTCAAACATCAATCTCAAGCCCAATAGACGACATAATTATTCAAGCGACCAATAAAGGCGTGAGTTACGTCGGGTTTTACCCTCCAGTTGAGCACCCTCATACGCCATTTGAGCAAGTCGCTAACAAGGCGGTGCTTATTTGCGCTGCGCAGTTAAACGAGTACTTTGCAAAAAAACGCACTACTTTTAATGTACCACTTGATACAAACGGTACAGTATTTCAACAAAGCGTATGGCAAGCATTATTAACGGTACCTTTTGGACAGTCGCAAACATACGGCTATATTGCAAACCAACTCAATAACCCAAAAGCAGTGAGAGCGGTAGGCGCTGCGAATGGTAAAAACCCGATTAGCATAATCGTGCCTTGTCATAGGATCATTGGCGCAAATGCAAAGCTAACGGGTTATGCTGGTGGGCTTGATAGAAAACGTTGGTTACTGAAACACGAAGGATTAATGTAAATTAATTTAATATTAAGGTAGCATAAGGCACTTTTTATAAAATGGCACTGCAATGGCTCAATTATACTTTTACTACTCTGCAATGAACGCAGGTAAATCAACCACGTTATTACAATCTGCATTTAATTATAAAGAACGTGGCATGGAACCTGTGATCCTTACTGCAGCCATTGATGATAGACAAGGCGTGGGTAAAGTATCGTCTCGTATAGGCTTACAAGCTGACGCGCATGTATTTGATGCTAGTAAAGATGTATTTGATCTTATTCAATCGCTTAACAACGACAAAAAACGCCATTGTGTATTAGTTGATGAATGCCAGTTTTTATCAAAAGAACAAGTAATGCAATTAACCGATGTGGTTGATGAGTTAGGTATACCGGTACTGTGTTATGGCTTGCGTAACGACTTTAGAGGCGAGTTATTTATAGGGTCGCAATATTTGCTTGCGTGGGCTGATAAGTTAGTTGAGCTTAAAACTGTATGCCACTGCGGGCGTAAAGCTAACCATGTACTGCGTACCGATGAAAATGGTGATGCAATAGCCGATGGTAACCAAGTAGAAATTGGCGGCAATGACCGATATGTTTCGGTATGCCGCAAACATTATAAAGCCGCGTTAAATATGGGCCGACAAAGCATTTAAAAATGTATCAATATCTTCGCGCGTAATATCTAAATGCGTTACTAGCCTAAGCTGCTTGCTTGGGCTAAATAATATACCTTGTTGTTTAAGCGCCTCAGCAATTTCTTCAATATTTATACTACTAGTGTACGTTGCATAAACCATATTAGTGGTGTTGCTCATATCAACAGTAAAACCACTTATCTCACTTAATTTTTGAGCCAAATAACGTGCATTTGCATGATCGTCTTTTAAGCGATTTACATTGTGCTCAAGTGCGTACTGCCCAGCGGCTGCAAGCATTCCGGCTTGGCGCATACCGCCACCAAGTACTTTTCTCCATCGTCTTGCTTTATTAATAAGTGCTGGTGAACCTAATAATAAAGAGCCAACGGGTGCACCCAAACCTTTAGATAAACAAATAGAAACTGAGTCAAAGTGTTTTGTAATCTCAGTTATATCAACATTTAGCTCAACAGCGGCATTAAATGCACGCGCGCCGTCTAAGTGCAGCGCTAAATTATGCGTATTAACAAAGTCGCGAGCTTGGGCTAAGTATTCAAGCGGGAGTACTTTTCCGCCAATGGTGTTTTCGAGGCTAAGTAATCGTGTTTTTGCAAAATGGCAATCGTCTGGTTTTATAGCCGCCGCTATTTTACTAAAAGGGATGCTGCCATCAGCTTCGTTTTCGATAGGTTGAGGTTGAACAGATCCTAAAACGGCTGCGCCTCCGCCCTCAAATTTATAGTTATGCGCATTTTGGCCACAAATGTATTCATCACCTCGCTCACAGTGCGCCATTAACGCAAGTAAGTTGGCTTGTGTACCTGAGCTACAATAAAGTGCGGCTTTAAAGTTAAAACGCTTACACGCATAGGCTTCTAGTTGGTTAACGCTTTCATCATCACCATATACATCGTCACCAACCGGTGCGCTGTACATAACATCGCGCATTGTGTTTGTTGGTTTTGTAACTGTATCAGAGCGAAAATCTATCATGATTGCCTTATCCTTTTTATTGTTTTTAATAAAATTGGTACTAAGCCAGCTCGCTACAAATTTGTTCACGAGTTTCTTTATCAAAGTAAGTCCATGCAATAAAGCGGCTGATTTTTTGACCTTGTGCCATATCAACTATTTTATATTGTGCTATTGGATGAGCTTTTAATACTTCCTCAAGGGATGCAATATTGTCTTTTTTAGAGACTAACGACGTAAACCACAGTACTTGCTCTGCAAAGTCTTCGCTCTCTTTAATCATGTTAGAGATAAACTGAACTTCACCACCTTCACACCATAATTCATTATTATGACCACCAAAATTAAGTGCGCTACTGGGTGTTTTTCCTAAGTTTTTCCATTTACGTTCACTGCCTTTAGTCGCTTCTTCTTCACTGGCATGAAACGGAGGATTACAAAGTGTTAAATGAAATAAATCTTTTTGATTTACAACGCCTTTAAAAATATGTGATGCGTTTTTTTGTTGTTTTAGGGTTATTTTTAAACCATTAAACTGCGCAATTTGCTTTGCTATTTTTACCGAAGCTGCATCAATATCAGTCCCTGTAAAATGCCACTTATATTCACTTGTGCCCGTAAGTGGATAAACTAAGTTAGCGCCAGTGCCAATATCAAGCACTTTAATTTGCTTACCTAAAGGTATTTGTTGTTGATTATCGTCACTTAATAAATCGGCTAAGTAATGAATGTAGTCAACACGCCCTGGTATAGGTGGGCATAAATTATGCTCAGGAATATCCCAAAAATTAATATTGTAGTGCGCTTTTAAAAGCGCCTGATTAAGTGTTTTTACCGCTTTGTTGTCACTAAAATCAATGCTTTTAGTGCCTGCAGGTGTGGTTATAACAAAAGGCAGTAGAGCAGGGTGCTCTGTTGTTAATAAATCGAAGTCGTATCCATTTTTATGTAGGTTACGAGGATGTAATTTTGAACGTGTATTATTTTCTTTCATGGCTTCATTTTAACAACAGATATAATGTGGTGATTGTAACAAATGCAGGTGGGTAAAGTGCAGACATTTCCTTTGGTATATCGAATATTACTGGTAGGATGAGTTGAAAATAATAAAAAGGAACCGCAGTGGCCATTTCTCAGCAATCAATAATTATTACTTTAGCTGATCAACAAACCCTCCATTTACGCCGTATTAGCGATGATAATCAGCAAGGGCCTGTTGTATTTTTTATGCATGGGGCTATAGAAAACGGTAAAATTTTTTACACGCACTCTAATAAAGGGCTCGCACCATTTTTAGCTGAGCATGGATATTGTTGTTATGTTGCTGATTTACGGGGCCGAGGTGATAGTAAACCGGTTATTTCAAGTGACGCTAAGTACGGGCAAACGGAGGCTATTTTAGAAGATATCCCTGCTTTTATTAATCAAATAGAGTTGATTGAAGGTAAAAAGCCCGATTATTGGGTCGCTCATTCTTGGGGCGGGGTATTAATGAATAGTGCGTTTGCACGTTTTCCTGAATATATTAACGATGTAAAAGCATGTGTGTATTTTGGCTCTAAACGCTCTTTATTTAATAACCATCCTCAAAAATTATTACAAGCCAATTTGATTTGGTACTTTATGGCGCCTTTGCTCGCTAAAAAACACGGTTATTTAAATGCAAAAGGCTATAAGTGGGGAAGCGATAACGAAACTCAAAAGTCGCATTATCAAAGTATGCAATGGGCTAAAAAGAAGCCATGGATAGACTCTGATGATCATTTTAATTATGCAAAAGCGCTAAACAGCCTGCATTTACCGCCAACGCTTCATATTGCTGCAGTAAAAGATAAAGCATTAGCACAGCCAATCGATATTCAAAAATTTATGGACGAATCTGGGCCTGGCATTCAAAAAATGCAAATTTACGGTCGTAAACACGGACATAATTTTGATTACGACCATATTAATATGCTTACCCACCCAAGTGCGCGTGACGATCAATTTATAGATTTACTTAATTGGTTTAAAGCGCATTCTAATTCTCATTAAGTAACTTTAGAAGAGGTGTTTTGTAGCGCTCCCACTTAGCGATTGCGGCGTTATTAATAGGTTGGCGAATAGCATGCTTACTCAACGTGGTTACTGGTTTTTTATGCTTATAAAACGCTAAACAGCGCTCTTCAAAATGGCAGTTTAAAAAACCAAGTAACTGCGTTAGCTGCTCTTTTGGGTTACTCACTAAATCTTCGTAACTGACATCATAAATTGGCATATCGTTGAAGGAGTGCCAATGGCTCATCAGTTTTTCATACACACTATAGTAAAGCTTAAACTCAGGTAGTGAGCAAAAGTAAGGTTCGTTTTCGGCAAAGTAATTAGTGAAAATAGAAAACGCGGTAGCATTAAAATCACGACTTAAATTTATAAATTTGGCATTTGGAAATAGGATATATATAAGCCCGAGCGACTGATAATTACTCGGCAGTTTATTTATTATAAAAGGCTTGATAGGCGATGCTGTTTTTAATGTTGTGATATAAAGCTCGCGGGCTTTTTTGATTAAGTCAGGCGTTAAATGCGCTAAACATTGCGGGTAAGTAACTCCTGTTTTTTGTTCAATAAAAGCAACCGCATTATTGCTAATACTCGTACTCTCCCCCAGGCTTGAAAACTGACTATGGCTTGCCAATATTTGCTCCAGGAGGGTAGAGCCACTACGAGGCATGCCAATAATAAATACAGGTGTAATATTACCTGTAAATTTTTTATCGGCAGAGGCAATAAATTCCTCGGTGTTGTATTTTATTATTTCATCGTAAAAAGGGATTAAATCTTTAGTATTAAATTCACTTAATTTTCTTTGTAATTTATTCGCCAATATAAAATAATTAAATGCTTGCTCGGTGTCCTCAAGTTTATCGTAACTGTTTGCTAATGCGTAGTAACACACCATTTTTAAACGTAAATTGCTCGTTTGAGTTAATAAGTGATGTAAATTACTTACATAATTATGTTCTTTATTAAAGCGACCTAACTGCACAAGTTCGAATAAAATATAGGCTGTTACAGGGTATACACCAATGCTGAGTGCATGGGCAAAGGTTGTATGCGCTTTATCTAACTCGCCATGTGTTAAGTAGTGTTGAGCTAAGTAATAATGAGGCTCTGGGTTATGACTTGCTAATTTTTTTGCGTATTCAAGTACGGTTAACGCATCGTTTGGCGAATTAACACCGTTAAATGCATCAGCAAGGGCATGTAATGGCTCAAGCATATGAGGCATGCGCTCACACGCTTTTTGGAGTAAGTATACGGCAGCGTCATAACGCTCTAGTCGTAGGGCAATTCTGCCTAAGCCAAATAAAGCTTCACCATTTTCGGGATTACTATTTAATAGCGTTTTAAAATGAAACTCAGCTTCTTTGAGTTTATTTTGTTGCAGTAGTTGGTTAGCTTTTTCAAGTAGCATAGTTATACCAATTTTATTAAAAAAATAATCATTCTATCGCATTAAATAGCGTACTCACTGCGTTAAAAATTATTCATATAGAGCAACTATATACCATAGTTTTCGCCTTGTTATTACGCTATTTTCTGAGCGCTATAATAGAACACTTATTCAATGCAATTGGTATTGTTCATTATTATTTTTATTAACTATAAAATTAAAAAGGCGAAATGTCTTTAACATTTCGCCTTTGGTTCTTCATGAAAATAGTTTAAAAAGTATATGTTGCTTTAGCGTAGTAAAAGCCACCGTTAATACCAAATGGAGATGTTTCGTAATATTTACCACCCCAGTTATTATTTGGTGCGCCTGCGGCTTCTGCAAAATCAAGTTTTTCAGCATCTTGGTCAAACAAGTTTTGAGCGCCTACAGAAAAGCTAACTGATTCATTTAAGAAGTAAGTTACTTCAGCATCAATAGTGACTGCAGCATCTGCTGTTTTAGCTGTTGCATCATAATCAACGTGAACACCTTGGTATTCACCGTAGTAGTTTGCACGAGCAAATGCAGAAACTGATTCCCATTGTTGAGACAATGTGAACGTTGCACGATGATTAGGTAAGTCTTCTTCTAGGCGCTTAACTTTAAACGCACCGGTAATCTCACTAAATTGAGTTACTTCAGTATCATTCCAGTTATAAGCAAGGCTAAAAGTAGAGCTACCGCCCATTAGTTCAGCAGTATAGTTTGCGACTAAATCAATACCTTGAGTTGTTGTATCAAAGTCATTTGTAAAAAAGCTTACTTGAGCAAGACCTTGTACATTAGGCACGCCAGCCGCTGTAAGCGTATCTTTATCTGCTTGGCTTAAGTTGATTTTATCTGATTGGCTAATACGGTCATCAACTTGAATGTTGTAGTAATCAAGCGTTAAAAATAATTCGCCGATTGTGTATACAGCACCAAGCGTATAGCTTTGTGATTCTTCCGGCTCAAGCTCTGTACCACCTAATTGCACTGCAATTGGGTTTGTTGGTGGAAGAAGCGCTGAATCTTGTAATACGCCGCCGTCTAAATTTGTTTGTACATTACTTACGTTAGCTTGGCCAACCGTTGGTGCACGGAAACCGCTACTTACAGAACCACGTATATTTAAATCTTCAGTTAAATGGTATTGAGCCATTACTTTATAGTTTGTTGTTGTACCAAAGCTGTCGTAGTCTTCAAAGCGAAGCGCTAAGCCCATTAAGAAGTCTTCAGTAAATGGTGCTTCAACATCAACATATGCTGCATAGTTACGACGAGAAAACTCACCAGCTTGTGATGGTTTAAAACCTGGGAAGCCGTTAGAGCCAATACCAAAACCTTGTGCTGTTAAAGGGCCAGCTGTGTAAGATGCTTCATCACCAGAGATGATTGTGAATGTTTCTTCATGCCATTCAAAACCACCGGCAATGTTTACATCATAAGCTAAACCAAAGTTGACACCCTTTGATAAATCAAAGTTAAAGTTTTTCTCTAGTTGCTCATATTTACCTGGGCTGAAATCACGTGGTGTATCTGCACCTAAAGAGGCATTAACCGTATCGTAAATAAAGTAACGTGATTCATTTAAACCCACAGTACCACTTAAGTCATAGTATGTATCTTTTAAGAAACCACCAGTGAATCGACCTTTAGTACCAATAGTTAAAGAAGTATCAGTAATGTTGCCGCCAAAGTTAGGTGTAAAACCACCTGGAAGCATCTCATTAAAGGCAAAACAATCTGGGTTGTTTGCTACACCATTTATATAAGCAGGATCATCTAGTACGTTGCCATCTGTTATTGCAATAGTAGGACAGTTAGCACTCATATCAGGTGTTGTGTCGGCAACGAGTAGTGTTTCACCACCATCATTTGAGTAAACACCAGAGCGTGTTTGTGGGTTACGGTAGTAAAAGCCGCCGCGTACATCGCGTTCTGAATAGTTACCAAACATATAAAATTCAGAGTCGTTTGTTAGCTCTAAACCTACATTACCAAAAATTGTAATATCGTCGTTTACTTCTGGTGCGCCCCATACTTGTGCAAGAGAAGATACATCAGGAACACCGGCAGCTGAAAGTGCTGCGGCATCGGCACGTTGAACTGAACGGCTTGTTGCATCAGCTGTTTTATATTGAAAGCTTAAATTAGCAAAGCCATTATCGGTAAACGGTAAACCCACGTTACCCGACACTTGTGTTGTATCGCCGTCGCCTTCATAAAATTGACCATGGCGGATTTCTAATTTACCACCTTCTGAAGCGTCTTTTAGTTGGAAGTTCATTACACCCGCAATTGCATCAGAACCATACTGTGCAGCTGCGCCATCACGAAGTACTTCTACTTGTTTAATAGCAATGCTTGGGATAACTGAAATGTCAGCGCCTTGTGCGCCATCGTTAATACCACCGCCTAAAAATGCAATTACAGAAGCACGGTGACGGCGTTTGCCGTTTAAAAGAACCAATGTGCTGTCTGATGGTAAACCACGTAAGTTAGCTGGGCGAACAAGAGAGGCCGCATCACTAATAGGATTTTGATGTACGTTAAAAGATGGCACAGCACCTTTTAAAAGCTCAAGCATGTCGGTATTGCCTGATCTTTCTAATTCTTCGCCGCCAATAATATCGATTGGCACGGGTGAGTCACCTATTGAACGTGGAGCAGAGCGCGTACCTACTACGGCAATTTTCTCTACGTTTTTATTTACTTTAGTTTGTTGTTGCTCGTCTGCTGCAATAGCAGAACCTGAAATAAACAACCCTGCAGTGGTTGTAGCTAAAGCAAATTTAATTGCTTGGTTTAGCGCATTACTTTTTAATTTCATTCTAATTTTCCCCAGTTAGAATAATTCTTATCTTTGATGCTAATTTCACATCATTTATTTTTTACTTAATTTTTTGTTTCACATAAGTTTGAGGTTTTAGCTCAAAAGCCTAATCAATTAAGCTTACTTTTCGTGAAGTCCTATCTACAGACTATAGATAAAAAACAGGAAGGGCAATTACTAATTAACTATTTGATAACAAAAAGATTCAATTTAAGAAAAAATGCAACAGTGGTGCAAAGTAAAGGCAAAATGAACTAAATAGGTGCAGATAGGGCTTTTTAGGGGAGTGTTAATGCGCTGGCAGTGTTTAAATGTTATTTATTTGTTTCTTTTTTGTGGAGGTTTCAATGTTTTGTTCGCATCGCCAAGCTGCTAATTTTTCTTTGTATTCATCCCACACGCAGGGGCAGCAACTGCCTCCACCGCAGCATTCATCAGATTTTGGTTTTTCAGGTTTTTGCGGTAATTGGTTTGTCATATTCAGTGTTGTTGTATGTATTTAATACTAATTTGGTGCAAAGGATAAGTTAAAGGATGTTGTAAGTAAATTATTCTTTGTGAACCCGTGCTGCTGTGTGAAAATAAAAGTTATGCGATTATATAAAGTTATTCACCGTGCACCTTGGCGGGTAGTTAAAATTAGTAAGAAACGCCAACAGCTGCGTTTTCGTCGTGCTATGGTGGCGCTTAAAATTGCACTTGCGCAAGAAAAACAAGAAACCAAAGAGATGCTTTCTATTTATAGGCGCTATACCCAAGGCCAAACTAGTAAAGAAGAATTAAAACGCGCTAATGAACAGTTTGTTGATATTTTGAAAGGGTTAGGGCTCGGTGTGTTTGCAGTATTACCTTTTGCCCCGCTTACAATTCCTTTAGTTGTTAAATTAGGGAGTTTAGTGGGAGTTGATGTACTGCCAAGTTCGTTTAATATGAACAAATCTATTAAAGAACTTGATGCTAAAATAGATCAAGAAAATCAAAAGCAAGAATCCAAAAATAGCTTAAAAAAGTAACTAAAATCCCTTCAAATTAGCGATACCTTTTAGGTGCGCTTATTGATATGCTCTTAAGTACCATTTTTATATTATATGAGCTTTTTAATGAGTGCATTACTACGTCATACATCTTCTGGTATTCCTTTATCTTTTATTCTTAAAAACGAATTATCTGACTGGCAAGCACAGCAGCCTGCATTTATACAAAATTGGTTAACTAATACAGGTTTTGAAAAGCAAGGTGTTGCTTTAATCCCTGATGCTAAAACGGGCGAGTTAAGCCACGTATTTTGTTTAATGCAAAGTAGCGATGATTTTTGGGCTGCGGGTAACTTAGCAAATACACTGCCTACTGGTACTTATCAAATTCAAGGCGAGAGCGCTTTTGTAGAGCAAGTTGCTTTAGGGTTTGTGCTTGGTGGTTATGAATTTAGTGAATACAAAGAAAAACCAACAGCAAAAGCGCAATTAGCCATTAGCGATAAAGCGTTGTTTGAGCGTATTAGCCAACAAGCTGATGCCATTACACTTGCGCGTGATTTAGTTAATACGCCAGCGGTAGATATGATGCCGCAACATTTATCGCAAGTAATGGAAGATTTAGCTGCAACTTACAATGGCGAATTTTCACAGTGGATTGGCGATGAGTTACTAGAGCAAAACTACCCGACTATTCACATGGTGGGTCGTGCAAGCGAAAATAAACCGCGTTTACTTGATTTAAAATGGGGCGCGACAGATGCTCCATTAATTACACTAGTAGGTAAGGGCGTATGTTTTGACTCAGGCGGACTTGATTTAAAACCAAGCTCTGGCATGCGTAACATGAAAAAAGACATGGGCGGCGCAGCACATGTTATTGCACTAGCACAACTTATTATGGCAGCTAACTTACCAATTAGATTACGAGTGCTTGTACCTGCTGTTGAAAATGCAGTATCGCGTAATGCATTTCGCCCAGGCGATGTAATTAAAACCCGCAAAGGCATTATGGTTGAAATTGATAATACCGACGCTGAAGGGCGCTTAGTCTTGTGTGATGCGCTAAGTGAAGCACAAAACGATAACCCTGAACTAATTATTGATTTTGCTACTCTTACGGGCGCATGTCGTGTTGCATTAGGCACAGAGCTTCCGGGCTTTTTCTCAACAGAGCGCGATGTAGCAAACGGTATTATTGATGCAGGTTTAAGTGTACACGACCCTGTTTGGCAACTTCCGTTGTTTGAGCAATACAAAAGCTTACTAAAAAGCGATGTAGCCGATATGGCTAACTGTGCAAGCACACCATTTGGTGGTGCTATTACTGCAGCGCTTTACTTAAAAGAATTTATTGAACCAACAACACCATGGGTACACTTTGATGTAATGGCATGGAACTTACGTGCTTTACCAGGTCGCCCAACAGGTGGCGAGGCATTAGGTATTCGTGCAGTGTTTACTTACTTACAAAACCGTTTTAATAAGTAAGTTTTTGATTCTATAGTAAGTGAATAACTTGAGCTTATGAGTGTTAAACCTCATATAGCTCAAGTGGCAAGTTATCTGGATCGGCAAAAAAGGTAAACTTTTTGCCGGTTATTTCATCCACTCTAATATCCTCAACGTTTACTTCGCACGATTCTAAATACGTTTTTGCAATCTGTACATCAGCTACCTTAAAAGCTAAATGTCTTAGGCCTTGTGCTTCTGGATAGCTTGGTCTTACAGGTGCGCCATCAAACGAAAATAGCTCTATTTGACTGCCATCGGGCATGGCTAAATCTAATTTATATGAATTACGCTCTGCTCTAAAGTGCTCATTAATAACGTTAAGTTTAAGTACGTTGCTATAGAAGTGTTTAGAGCGTACGTAGTCACTGCAAATAATAGCAGCGTGATGAATACCTAAAAGTTTCAAATTTAATTCCTTAAAAAGCAAAAACGCACTTATAAAGTGCGTTTTATGTATAGCTTATTACATGTGTTTTTAGCTTGGCTCAGCTTCTTTACATGCTTTAACGGCCGGTGCTACAAGTTCTAAGCCTGTTTTATCACATGGCGGTAAAGCGGCATCGCTTACACTAATAGGCGTTACACGTTCGCCCCATTTTATGTAACTTGCAGCCCACGTAAGGCCTGCACCAAATGCAGCAGACATAATGTTTGAATGCGGTTTAATTAACCCTTGCTCAACCGCTTCACATAACGCAATAGCAATAGTCGCAGCAGAGGTATTACCATACTCACCAATGTTAACCATTACTTTTTCGTCAGGTACTTTTAAACGATGCTGAATAGCCTGAATAATGCGTAAGTTAGCTTGGTGTGGAACGAGTACATTAATGTCATCAAGGCTCAAATCGGCTTGTTTAAGTACATCGTCACACGCTTCACTCATACCTTTAACAGCACGTTTAAATATTTCACGACCTTCAAATAATAAATCAGATGGGCCAATTGGCTCATACTTATTTAAATCGCTACCAAAGTTAGTGATGTGTAAAATATCGCGGTCTTCACTGTCACAACCTGTTTTGGTTGCCAGTAAACCAGCTGGTGTTTCTGCAGCTTCAAGTACGACTGCACCTGAACCATCGCCAAATAAAACAGCGCTATCGCGACGTGACCAGTTTACGTACCACGTCATGCGCTCTGCAGCTATTACTACTGCTTTTTTGATCATACCCGCTTGAATTTGTGCTGTAGCGGCTTGCAATGCATATAAAAAGCCAGAACATGCCGCGTTTGTATCCATTGCGGCAGCGCCGGTTGCACCAATATTTTTTTGCACTTGTGAGGCGGTATTTGCCACAACAGTAGAAGGTGTACAAGTGGCTAATATAACTAAATCAATATCTTTAGGGTCAACGCCTGCGCACGCAATAGCATGCTTAGCTGCAACGGTTGCCAGCTCGGCGGTACTTACATGGCTCACTCGGCGAGATTTAATGCCAGTACGCGTGGTTATCCACTCGTCGGTAGTATCAACTATTTCACTAATCTCATCGTTGCTAATGCTTGCTGGTGGAATGCATTTACCCCAACCAGTGATATGTGCGTAAGGCATAGTATGCTCTCTTAAGGTGGTCTGACATGTATTACTTATGAAGACGTTATATCAAAAAATGGCTTTCAAGACTAGTTTATGAGGTGTTTTGGCGTGTAATTACTGATAATTAAAAGAGAATTATATATAAGTTGATTTAAAAAAGAGCAAGCCTAAGTATAATCTTAGTGTTCAGGCTGATCGCTCTCCTTATAATAAAAATTAGTGGCTTGAGTGTTGGTATGCAAGCAGATAGTATTAATTCAATAAATTATTGTCGAAATGCTACCGTATTTTAGAGCGTCATGAGTTATAAAAACAGAGTCGATTTATAAACAATAGGGAAGGTTATGAGCAGCAAAATAAAAGTGTCGTTGTTTAATCATTTGATTGACGCTGAGCGCCAGTTACTAGACCCAGAAGTTCGCCAATCTGAGCGCGCATTAGATGCTTTACTCGATGATGAATTTATCGAAATTGCTGCCAACGGCACTACATTTAATAAATACCAAGTACTTACCCGCTTACCTACCGAGGTTGTGCCACAGTTTTATAATCAGCATTTTAAGGGCCGAATGCTGAGCGATGATGTAGTGCAACTTAGTTATCAAGCAGCTTATAGGCGCTCTGCTCGCAGTGAATTTAATTATTCATTGCGTATGTCGCTTTGCCGTAAGCAAGGTGAGCAATGGCAAATGGTGTTTCACCAAGGAACGCCTTGTGCTCCGTTTTCAATTTCGATGGATGATGATTAAAAACAATATAACCGTTAAAATAACCTTATTAAACATTTGATTGGGCAATTACCTCTTGTTAATGCGTACCGACCCCACCATTAGTCGACTATTAATGCTGCGAAGCGGCGCTATTGCGGTGCAATTAATCGCGGTGCTTAGCGTTTATTTTTTACTAGAACATCAAATTGCATTACTGCCTTTACTGATTGTTATTGCCGTTGAGGCTGTGTTTCAGCTTATTAGCCTGTTTGCCTATCGTAATGTAAGCCGCGCTAAACCTTTGGGTATGTTGATGCAGTTAACCGCTGATGTATTATTTTTAACGGTTTTGCTCTCTCTAAGCGGTGGTGCAACCAATGCATTTGTATCACTGTTATTGCTCCCAATAATGATCGCTGCTGTTACGCTGCGAGAAAAAGGATTAGCTTATATTGCAGTATTAGCCATTGCCGCATACAGTTTGCTACTGATTAAGATGCCCGAACACAGTATGCATCAAATGAATATGAGTGGTCACTTTATTGGCATGTGGGTCAATTTTGTTTTAAGTGCCAGCGTAATCGCACTTGTTATTGGCGCAATGAACAGGGCGCTTAAAGAGCGAGAGCGTATTATTGCAAACGTGCGTGAAAAACAATTACGTAACGAACAGCTTGTTACCTTAGATGGCGCTGCTGCACAAATAACCCATCAACTAGCGACTCCAATTGCAAATTTACAGTTACTTTTTGAAGAGTTATTAGAAGATCAACCAAACAACCCTATTGTTAAGCACATGCAAGCACCGCTTACTCAGTGCAGTACGCAACTTAACAGCTTTAGAAAACTCTCAGAGCAATTACGCCTTAAAAATTCGCAAGAGCATACAACGGTAAAGCAGCTGCAAACACAAATTACAGATACACTTTTACTGCAATACCCGGATCAGCACATTAAATGGATTACGCCACCAATTGCAGCAACGCTATTGAGTGATGCGATGTTATTGCCTGCTATTTTAAATTTATTGCAAAACGCCGCGCTCGCCAATCAAAAGCAAGGTCAAACTCAATTAGAGCTGAGTTGGCAGCAAGATAACTTACATAGCGAATGCGTTTACTTGTTAATTCGTGATTTTGGCCGTGGCTTTTCATCATCGCAGTTAGCAGAGCTGGGCGGGCAACTTATGCCAAGCGATCAAGGAATGGGGCTTGCTGTGCTTTTATCAAACGTTACTTTTGAGCGTTTAAATGGCTCACTTACCTTGTTTAACCATGCAGATGGCGGCGCTGTTGCCAAAGTGAAACTTGCTATTGTAAACACCGAGAAAACAGCCTCATGAAGTTACTTATAATTGAAGACGACATTAATTTAGCCAGCACACTGGCAAGGCGCTTAACTAAACAGGGCTTTACCTGCGAAGTGGCACATAACCAAAGTGATGCGTTACTTGTTGCGCGCAAATTATTACCTGACTTTGTTTTATTGGACATGAAACTAGGCGACGATAACGGACTTGCACTCATAAAGCCGCTGCGTAGTTTGCTCCCCCAAGCACATATTGTTTTACTAACCGGATTTGCAAGTATAGCAACCGCAGTAGAGGCAATGCGCTTAGGCGCAAACGACTACCTTACTAAGCCGGTTGATATGGCAACATTATTAAAAGCGCTTAACACCGAGCCTGTGGCATCGGCATCGAATGTTATTGATGATGCAGTTATGTCGCCAGAGCGCTTAGAGTGGGAGCATATTCAACAAGTATTGCACAGTAATAATGGCAATGTGTCGGTTACCGCAAGGCAACTTAATATGCACAGGCGCACGTTACAGCGCAAGTTACAAAAAAAGCCGGTGCAGCAGTAGTTTAGTACTTAATTTAAGGAAGGTGTTATGAGTAATGATGCAGCTACAATAATGCTTAATCAAAAAATTATATTATTTGATGCGCAATGTAAGCTTTGCAGCGCGTGGTGTAATTTTATTATTGCTCACGACACTAATACTATTTTTAAATTATGCAGCGTGCAATCTCCAAAAGGAGAGCGGTTGTTAACATACTTTGGTTTTTCAACAATTGAGTACGCTTCAATGGTACTTGTTGAAAATGGCAAAGTGCATACTCAAAGCCATGCTTTTTTTAACGTTGTTAAGCAGCTAGGTTACCCATATAAACTAGCAAACGTATTTAGTGTTTTCCCAAATAGGTTTAATAATTGGTTATACGATAGGGTTGCTTTAAACCGCTATACCTTATTTGGAAAATATCAGTACTGCAGAATTCCCAACCCAGATGATGCTAAACATTATTTATAAATTAGTGGTTAATACACTGCAGTATAAGTAGATGCTAGGTTTATGAGGTTGTGTTAAAATCGCCGCGTTTAATTTTAGCTAACGGTATAAAAGGCTTTTTTCATGGCAAACACAGCACATGCACTTCACATTTTGGTTAAGCACAAAGAAATTGCAGAAGATATTATTAAGCAATTAAGTAAAGGTGCAAAGTTTCAAACCTTAGCTAAAAAGTATTCGTCATGCCCGTCGGGCAAAAAAGGCGGAGACTTAGGTGAATTTGGACGCGGGCAAATGGTCCCACAGTTTGATAAAATTGCATTTAAAGGTGCAATTTTAGAGCCCCACCTAGTTAAAACAAAATTCGGCTGGCATGTAATTAAAGTACTTTATCGTACTTAGTTTACTTAAGCAGTTTGGCAAATTGACGCCGTATTGGGGAGCATCAATTTCATCACCCATTCTAAATTTTATACTTTGACGAATTGAGAATAATTAGAGTGGGTGCTATTTTTGTTTATTTATTCATAACTCTTAATTAACACACATATTTAAAGCTATAGAATGAGAACAGTAATTTCAATTTAACCCTAATTACGCAAAAGTCATATAGAACCAGTACAATCAAGCTCTAAAGTCAATGCTCAGTGAATCCAAGTAAAAGCCCCCGAAAGTAATCGGGTCAGTATCATTTAGCCTTTTTTCCATTGTATTATAGTCTCGACCAATAGCATATGTCTCTGGGGGGAATTGATTACTATAGCGCTCCGTTAACTCATTAAGCATAAATGAACCATTAAAGTGATCGGGTTGAAGATCTTCAAATGAAGAACTCCTAAGCTTAATCGCTTCGACAGTACTTGTATGTACTTGAGAAAAAGCGTCTACCAGCTTATCATTTTTCGCAATTTCTTCTTCTAGTTCTGACAACTTAAAGTCAGATAAATTCGAGTCTATGAGTTTCAAATTACCCTCTTTATCCAAAGATAAATCGAGTTTGCTTAAATCTAACTCTGGATTTTGAGCTGTTTGCATGTTCTTAAAAGCTGCAAACTCTTCTAAGCTAGTATTGAGTGAAGACTGGATTGTCGCCATTTCTTCATCCATTTTTAACGAATTCTCCAATGCATATTCATCAATATACCTCGATAATTCAGCAGAGATCCCTTTATCAATATTAAGCGATATTTTTTCTTGGCTAGGTGGTTGAGATCGCTCAGGCGTTACTGTTTTGAGAGATTTAACAAGCGCTTGTTGTTCAGTTCGACTTGATTGTGGGTAAGTTGAAATTTGATTGTTTCTATTAATTTCTACCATGATTTCAATCCTTGTATATAGTATTTATTTTACACATTACACTTAATCCTAAGTGCTGTAACTAATGGCTTAAATTTAAACTAAAGAAGATAATTTAACAAGCCTGGAATTTGGGGTGGTGTCTCTTAATGCTCTAAAACAGACGTAAAAAAGCTATCGTAAACTTCACGCAGTTGTTTGTTATAATCGCTCCAACCTTCTAAGTTTACTCTAAACCCCCTGTGTCAGGATAGTTGTCGCCTCAATTAATTTACAAATAAACAGGGCGCGGTAAGTTAAAGTAAGTGAATTATCAA
>NZ_WTLB01000039.1 GCF_011378855.1 Pseudoalteromonas sp. Z1A8
CAGCCTAAATAACTTAGCATCGAGCTATTACGCTAATAACCAGCTACCACAGACGATTGAGCTTGAAGAAAAGGCATTAGCGATCCGTGAAGCCCTTTACCTTGAAAACAACGCCGCGTGGGCCGAAAAATACACCAGCAGCCTAAACAACTTAGCATCGAGCTATTACGCTAATAACCAGCTATTACAGGCGATTGAGCTTGAGGAAAAGGCATTAGCGATCCGTGAAGCCCTTTACCTTGAAAATAAGGCCGCGTGGGCCGAGGATTACACTACCAGCCTAAATAACTTAGCTGTAAGTTATAGCGACAATAACCAGTTAACAGCAGCCATTGAACTTAGTGAAAAAGAATTAACTATTACGACTGAATTATATAAAGCTAACCACGTTTCTGGCTTACAAGGATACTTAAACACATTACATTCAATAGCGACTTATCAATTACGCTTAGAGCAATATCAAGCCGTGCATGAACATTTGAATCAATACTTTAAGTTGTTTATTCTAGACTCTATCGAAGAGGTTGAGCAATGCGCTGAGTTTATTTATCCTTTTGTTAAGTATGCTCAAGCATCAAATCATTCATCACAACCAATACCTTTTGATTTCGATAAAGCCGCAAATGATTTCAATACAATAATGCTGCAGAAATTTGCGAGTCAGTATAAAAAACAAATAGATATCTTATTACACGGAAATGAGGATTTCTCTGCTTATATTGAGTTATCAAAATCTAACAAACCACTTGATAGCGAAAAATATCAATTGTTTGTTCAGTATTTTGCAGAGCCTAATCAGGGCGAATAACGCTTAAATTTGACCACGGTGAATTAGACTCTAAATTCAACCGTGGTTATCATACTATTTGTAATAACGTTATTCGTGTTATGAGTGTATATAAAAATGCGTCAACATTTGTATATATCCAGAGCGCTATCTATAAAAATTCACCACTAATCACCCACCAAATAATCTGGACTCAATCCCATCATCATTTTTAAATACACTGACTTTTTAAAAGACTACTACCTCTACGTGTTTATCAATTAAATGAAAATTGAGCTTCTCATATTTTTCTTCCGAGTTCAGGTGATTATATTTTTCAACTTGAATCTAGTTTATAAAAAATATTGAAAAATAAAGGTTTCATTATATTTTTCATTCCGTTATAAATACACAGTGGTAGTAAATCACCTTAAACTTACTTTAATTTAACTAAAATGGAATGTGGTTATGTCTTTTAATAATGTAGTAGGCGATTTCTTTCACGGTAAAAAAGTAACATATAACGAACAGATTTTAGACTATGATCATTTGTCTGGTACAGACAGCTTAATACCTTTTATTTTAACCATGTTGAACTGGTCATTGAAAGACACCGTTCTAGAAAATAAAATTGTGACGTTTGAACTCATTTTACAGGAAGATTCATTATTCGGATTCGAAGCTAAAAACATCATTTTTCATCATCCTAATTGTGTTAACTCATTGTTAACTGGCTTCCCTATGTATAAAGTTATGACGTCATTACAACCGAATGATAGTTTATGCATAACTAAGTTTGTTACTACTCATCGATATGAAAGTAAACTCGCCGCCGAAGAGGGAGACACTATATCTGTTGAACAGGTGATGAAATGTTTTTTCTCTGAGGAATACGATGGAAAAGCCCCTGTCCCTGCTCTTTATGAAACAATTCGGTTATTTGACAAAGAGACACACACGGCGAGTGCTATTGAAACAATCAAACACACCCCCCCGCCTCCTTTTGATATAAAAAAGCATTACTCTTCACTATCAAAACAGACTAGAGAATTATTTGATGAAATAACCATTGTTTCAACGGCGAACCATCTCTTAAAAAACTCAGATTTGAGTATTTCGAATAATGAATATGCCCGATTAAAGCTAGATAGCGTCTCGCCAGATATCTTTTTTTCAGCCATATTAAGCGTCCCTTTCATGCTCGAAACCTTAGCGGCAGAGCTAAATTGCTTTCATTATCAAGTTATTTTTCCACAGCAAGCTTATGATTACCGTGAGAACATCGAGGATGTAGTCGATGTGCGCACTTTCGATTCTGAAAAGGGCAGTACAACAAACTGGTATGCCGAAGCTAAGCGCCCTGTATTTAACCTTAGATTCAATTCTTCGATTGAATCATCTTTAAATAAAGCGTTTGATGGTAATGCCCTCGATACTAACCTGTTAATTAAATCAATACTTGAGATAGACGATGAGTTTATTAACGAGCTCAAAGCAATTAATAACAGTAAGAATCGCTCAGTAAAATCATTAAAAACATCAAAAAGAATACAAGACGCGTTAAGTGATCGCATCATTGGTCAAAAAAAGGCAATGGAAGGCATCGCTCAAGGATATTTATCATCATGCCTGCATCGTAGTGAAGGTCCTCGAATGATTTATACATTCGCTGGTCCCTCTGGCGTGGGTAAAACATACTCTGCCACTCGTTTTGCTGAATTACTCAATGATGTTGAAAGCTCAGGCTACGGGTTTAATGTATTTAATATGGAACATTTTACCCATGAGCACGATCCAAAAAAATTAGTTGGCGCGGGTAACCAATATACTGATGCTTCGCTTGGGTTACTTACCAATTTAGTGAGGATAAATCCTCGCCAAGTATTACTTTTTGACGAAGTTGAAAAAGCACACCCTAATGTAATTCAATCGTTGTTAACCATTCTAGACTCTGGGTATACAGAAGATGCGACCAGCTTAGAAGAAATTGACTTTACTCAGTCTATTATTATTTTTACGACGAACTTAGGGCAAGAGTTATTCAATAAAAATAACCAACATCATCAAGTAAACGTATTTGATGTACTTCGTACATCTAAGAATGGTCAGACGGGACAAAGTCTAGCGCCTGAATTTGTGAACCGACTATCAAAAGGTTATTCGGCTTTATTTTCTGGTTTAAAAGTAAATCACTTTATTAAGGCTGCCGAAAAAGTATTGATTCATGACACCCTCGGCATGGGTGGCATAACGTTTAAATGGCCAGAGAGTTTTCCACGTTTCTTACTTAAAAGTTTAGCGCCTGAAATTACCATGCGACAAATAGAGCACTCACTCCCTGAAATACAAGCAAACATATTACAAAAATCAATTTCATACTTAGACGAAGAACAAAGTAATATTTTTATTAATGTGAATGTCAGTGATGATTTAGCCCAAGCGAGTCAAAATGTTTTTTTAGTGTTAGATGATGATAAGCGTGTTTATGACGCTATAAACCAATCATTAAGTAGTGAAAGCATCACCCTGTGCGCTAATAAAAACGACATACCCCACCTTCTTGAAAAGCTAAGACCTCAGAGCCTGTTAATTGATGTTGATTCACTGGATGCAAATAGATTTGCTGAACTAGTTGATGAGATGTCTAGTAAAAACCCTGAGCTAATTTTATTTTCTTATCAATTAATAAGTGATTCGAAAAAAAGATACAGTGCTAATCACGAAGAAGTCAGAGAGCACTTTAGTTTAGATGCGGTATCTGTCACACAAGCGTTGGTAGATATGTTTAAACGGATTAATTTCTACATTGATACTGAATATTCGCTAACTCGCATGTGTAATCAAAATCAAATGCTCAAATATAACATCTCTGTTGAGAAGTCGTCAGATGGTATTGAAGTGACCTTTCATGACTTAAATACCCAACAACTTATTTATTCCAATGATCTACGTGAAAGTGATTTTTTCTCTCAATCAGCTCCCACTGACAAACTATCCGATGTAATTGGACTCGAGCGTGCTAAGAATCGCCTTAATGATGTTATTGGATGGTTAAAACAACCATCAAAACTGAATAACTTTGGCATATCAGTACCCGCAGGTTACTTATTTGCAGGTCCCCCTGGGACAGGTAAAACACTTCTAGCAAGGGCTGTCGCCGGTGAATGTGATTTACCTTTTTTCAGTGTATCAGCCGCTGAACTTTCAGCTTCACATCATGGTGGAACAACACAAAATATTAAAAAACTATTCTCCACCGCAAGGAAATATGCACCCGCTATTGTTTTTATTGATGAGATAGATGCTATTGCTGCAGCGAGAACCGCAGGCACTTCAGGAGCCGCTCAAGATGCAAACCAAACAGTCAATGCATTATTAACCGAAATGGATGGTTTTGATGATAAATGCCAAATTTTTGTATTAGCTGCAACAAATCACCCAGAAAAACTCGACCGTGCAATTACCCGCCCTGGGCGGTTTGACGAGACTATATATTGTGATTTACCCAATAAAGAAGCACGTACTCTCTTTTTCACTCAATACGCCTCACAGCATAATTTAAACTGGACTGATGCTGAACTACTTAATCTGGTTGCACTTTCACAAGGGATGTCTCCTGCTGAAATTCAGCAGGTATTAAAAGAAGCGATACAGTTTGCGGTATCAAATGATGTTCAGCTGACTAAAGAGATTATTGAAAAAACAATGATCAGAGTGAGGTATGGCTCCCCTTCTGAACATTTATTTTTAAGCGGAGACGAAAAACGTAAAACAGCCTATCACGAAGCCGGTCATTTAGTAGCGCACCACCTTTTATTCCCTAAACAACATATTGACTTCATTACTATAGAGCCTCGTAATCAAGCCCTTGGATTTGTCGCCACACGACAGCCTGATGAATATGAGAGCTACTCAAAAATTACTATAATGCGCAAACTACAAATGCTCCTTGCCGGAAGAATTGCAGAAAAACTGTGCACAGGCTCTGCAGATGAAATAAGCACGGGTGCAAGTAACGATATTGAAAAAGCCACACAATTAGCGATGCATGCAGTTTATCAAGGGGGAATAGAGCCATCTGTAGGGCCATTAAATGTTGGCCTACTCACACGTTTTGAAGAGAGTGACTTACTTGCGAATGCGCAAAATGCAGTAAAAAGATGGATTGAAACGGCAGAAAAAGAAGTGGAAGTGTTACTTATTAAACACTATTCATTACTCGAAGTCGTTGCTGAAAAGTTGATTGATGAAGAGTCCTTGATGGGCCACCAAATTTTAACACTATTAGGGGATGCGTAATGGCAATGACGCACGATGAGCTTGCTCAATATCTCAACATCTATTACTTATCTTACGTATACTCAGAGGAAGACGATGTATTCATAAGTCCTGAAAAAAGTAATGTATATACGATAAGCATATACCTAGAGAAAGGCGGCACAATTTTACATGTCGTCGCGGATTATAAATGTGACTTTTTTGAATATACGGGTGTTACTTACCAAGAGCCCGACATCGTCACCCTATTAAAGTATATGTTACAGGAAAATGAGACCTATTCTTCAGGGTATTGGTGTTTAACTAAAGAGCATTCGCGCATCCAATTTCGTCAAACTTTATATTTAGGTGACACTAAAATGACGAGTATTACGCCAATCATAGACATGATAGCCGTTATATCCAGTGAAGAGCAGCGTGACAGGCTTCATAAAATTTGGTTACTGCTTAACCCTGATAATGGCAAGGTTGATGATACTAAAAGTTTTTTCGCTAGTGCAATAAAGGCGCAAAAACAATATTCTCAAGAGACAGTAGATATGCTTGATTATCTCATTGGCGATCTCGAGTAAGCTTCCCCGTGACATCACTTCCTTCTATTCACGGGGATTAGGTTAGCCATTCAAGAATGAGTAAAGTAAGTTTATAGGGTACTGCCGACCAACTTCTAAAATCCCATATAGATTTGATTAACCTTCAATAAAGCTGGTAAAGCTTGTCCCACGTGTAATAGCGACATAACCATCTAAATCAGAAAACTCAGCTTCTATTGTAAAGTTAGACGCTATATTTATTTGATATTCAGTCATGCGGACAGCACGAAAAAAAACGTTCTTGCATGCTTCACCTAGTGTTTTAGCATTATTGCCAACTACAGCCGAATATTGCTCTTGACCATTAAAACCCACCCCTCGGCATTGTAGATTGTAGTGGCATAGTTAATTTGGCCACCCATTAAAAAGGTGCTAGAGCCTTGTGGATTTTTTGTGATATTGAAAGTTGTGGCTAAGGTTATTTCTTAAATTAACGACATTTATATATACTCAAGTTCATGTAGTCTTTGGACATCCTCAGCAACTTAAAACCCTGTACAACCAAGTATCTTCACGTATCATTTTAAGGCTCGGAAATAGAAGGATTCAGCTTGTTTAAACTTCCCACTACTACTATTGCACTTATTATCATTTGCAGCGGATCTATTATAGGACCGCTTGGTATGGCAGGCGTTAATATCGCTATTCCAAATCTTGCCGAAGATTTACACGCTAATGCCAAAATGATCGCGTGGATGCCTACATTGTATTTACTCAGCAGCGTAATGTTTATGCTTCCGTGCGGGAAAATGGCAGACAATTATGGCCGTAAACGTGTGTATGCTTTTGGTTTAGGTTTAAATGCAGTGGCCTCGCTGATGTGTGCGTTAGCGACCTCTATTGAATGGGTCCTTTTTTGGCGTTTTATACAAGGGGCTGCTGGTGCCATGATTTTTGGTATTGGTGTTGCCATCATTACTTCTGTCACGCCTGATAATAAGCGCGGGATGGCACTCGGGACCTCTGCGGCGTGTGTGTACATAGGGCTGAGCGCTGCACCTGCGGTCGGTGGCTGGCTGACTGAAATGTGGGGATGGCGGGCCGTGTTTTACTCACAAATCCCTCTTGTGCTTTTGCTACTAGCTGCCATTAAACTGTTTTTACATGGAGAGTGGAAAAATGATAAAAAATCGCCGTTTGACTGGTGGGGCACGATTATTTTCTCGCTCTTTGCACTGTTCTTAGTATTAGGATTAAGTGATTTGCCTGATATAGCTGGGTGGCTTTTAACAGTGCTTTCAATCACCTGCTTAATGCTATTTATTGTTCACCAAAGTCGCAGTCGGCGCCCCTTAATTAGAGTACAAATGTTTTTAGAAAGTCGTGTGTTCAGCTTATCGTTGACGACTTCATTTCTAATGTATGCTAGTAATTTTTCACTCGCCTTTTTGTTAAGTTTGTATTTGCAATATATCAAAGGATTAAGCCCTGCTCATGCTGGCCAAATAATATTACTCCAAGCGGTTTCAATGGCTATCATGGCACCACTGGCAGGTAGACTTGCCGATAGAGTACAGCCACGCTTACTTGCCACATTAGGGTGTATAATTGTTCTCGTTGGCTTTTTTCTGCTATCCCGGTTATCCATTAGTTCAAGCACAGTTTACATTAGCGGCTCGTTGTTATTATTAGGGGTTGGGTTTGGCTTATTTTCGACCCCAAACAATAATGCCATTATGGGTGCTATAGATAAAAGTGAGCTAGGCGTCGCATCTTCCTCAATGAACTTATCGCGCACTATTGGTAATTTATTTGGTATGAGCATAATCAACTTAATTGTGCATTATTACCTTGGTGACAGCACCTTTTCAGCACAAAATGGCCACGCATTAATGAGTACGATTTCATTGGCGTTTACAGTGTCACTAGGGTTTGTAATTCTTGCCAGTTGTATTTCTGCGCTGCGAGGACGAGCTTAAAAGGATAGATTAATTATTTACTGCGTATCTACCTTAAAATACAAGGCAAGAACATGAAAAAAGTCTATTAGTTCAATACCTTTTCAAGGTAGGCTGTACTACGCATAGCTTTTTAATGCTTTTGCCCTGAGTTCTAAAGAATCATTATCAGAAGATTACAGATGGACATTAAATAATATTGAAAACATTTCAAAAAACAAAAGAATATAAAAACTGGTATACATTTAATGAAATATTTTCTTGACAAATAAGTTGCACTTGAATAATCCACTTTAAATAAAAAACTGTTCAAGCTACAAAGAAAAAGTTGAAGTTATTTTCGAATAAATATTTAATTCATTCAAAAGTACAATCAATTATGATATCAAACATATCAATTAATTAAAGAGTATTACATTTGTAATAACACATTAAAAATTAATTTATACCAATCAAAATTTAACTATAATATTATATCTAAAAGCGATGAAAACCATATAAAGGAATGGTATCTCCCTTGAAGATCTTTATGTTTTTTAATAAAAACAATTATCAATTAAACATTTTTTAAAATAAAAATAAATTCAAAATCAATCTTTACTAGGAGCTACAATGAAAGAAGAAAAAATTACTGAAGAACAGGATTTTTCAGAAGACACCTATTCCAAATGGTATATATTTTTTACTATACCTATACTTTCTTCTTTGTATTTTTTTTGGTTTGTTATGAAACTTTTAATGTCTTTTATTTTTTCTCTTGGGGAGGAAGATAGTAGAGATAAAACATATGTTAGGTATTCTGAAAATGGCATACATAAAACAGGGCTTTCAAGTACATATAAATCAGGTAATTTGATACGTATTTTTATAGCAGGAGCAGGCATATATTTTATATATAAAGGTATAGAAGCCTGTATTAAAGTATTTCATGCTAGTTTAGAAACAGGTGTTATTTTTCTTCTACCACTTTGTATTGCTGGCACAGCATCATTATTATTTAGTGAAAGCTTTAAAAAACATTTAAATAATAACAAATCATCACTGCCATTTGTTATTGTATCATTTGTTGGTTTAGCCATTTCTATAGCTATAACGGTATATTTATACAAAATTGACTTCTTAGAAATGGGAGATAGTAAAAATATTAAAGATGGTATTTTTTCATTGTTTTTTGTTCCTTTATTTATCTTTTCTGGTTACATATTACCTATAATGGTTTCTTTAACATCTATTTTTTTAACATTAAAAGATAAAAATAGTTATTCTATATTTGCTGTTATTTTTGCTTTTTTATTAGGTTCTATTCCTCCTTATATGCAATATCAAGAAGTTCAAAAAAATATTGAACAGAAAAAAGAGGATATTAGAAAAGAAAAAGAAGAAATTATACAAAATAAAAAAAGAAATAAATTAAGAGAAGAACGGTATAAAGAGATGAGTATGAACGAAAAAGGTTTTACTTATTATTCTCAAGAAATAATTTCAGCTCGTTATGACCCAACAAAAAAGAAAGTAGAAGATGATAAAAGATTAACTGGCACAGGGAAAGGTAGTTTACTTATACTGCCTAGTTATAAATTCAGAGTTAAAGTTAGTGTTGAAGGTTTCGAAAATTATACTTATGGCATGGAAGTGCCAGTAGGGAAGTATAAAATAACATTAGAGCATGAAAAATATAGAAAACATAAGGAAATATACGAAGTAAAAGAAGGTGGTAATATCATTTATATAAAAATGATATGATAATTCCTTAAAAATATATGACCTAAGTTTTAATAATATTAGGTCATTTTTAATATAGAAAAGGGATTTTTAGATCACGAACTTTACCTTAACTTAAAAGTATGACCTCATATTCTGTAAAATGTGCTTTTTTATAATTTTATCTTGTGTTTACAATAAGAGAAAATTCTACGTTTGGCTTCTATTATTTTTCAGGGGGATTACCGTAGCAAGTTTATTAAAACATGGTTCACTCTATAACTCATACAAGTACTGAAATTAATTATTTAAACGCTATAACGGAGCCTGTCCGATTAGGCGTAAGTGCGGTATATGTGGTGCTGTACCACATTTCAAATTTCTCATCTTCACTTACTAAAGCTAGCGTTTCCACATATTCATTAGGATAATTGCTATAAGTTGTTAAGTCCTCTTTAGTTTCATTATAAGGCTTATTTATTAAATCAGCGATTTCTTTGCCATGAGAGCGAAAGAGTGCTGGTACAGCGAGAGATGTAGTAAAAAATAAATTATCTGAAACGCATTTCATCCCTGAAGTGAATGAAATTGCATGCTCATGTAGCACCTCTATTTCCTTACCTTTAAAAGGTACGATAAATTGAGTTTTAATGACAATCGCTGTATCTTTATCAACGAATCGACCTACATCAACGCAGACCGGTGTCGAATCCACAGCAGAAAACATTAGTAAATTATCAACTCCCTCAATATACCTCTGGCTATAATTATATTTATTTAAATCAACCTCTTCTATAAAACTAGCGTGTTCTATCCAAAGTCCCATTAGCTTGACTGTTTTATCTTGCTTAAAATTATGGGTATCTGATGGTAAGTAAATTGCAGGTTCTAATACAAGGACCTTTAAGCCAGCCATATTATTTCCTTTTATTTTAGTTTCAATATAAGAAAATATAGTCAATATTTCAGGTTATTCCATACGGGATTTAATTTAATGCTCTATTTAACATAACGATAGCTAGTATAAATAGAGGTTTACACTAGTGATATTTCTATGCATTAACGTTATTACCCGCTTACTTCTATCTACAAACAAAAAATGCCTTGCTGTGTTAACACAGCAAGGCATTTTAATTACAATTCGAATAGCGACTTATTACTGTACTGTCAGACCTTGTTTTTTAAACTCGATTGCTTTTTCTAATGTGAAATTTTTACTTATCCACTTTGATGCATTTCGAGGCGTAAAACCGGCCATTTTCCAATCAACTATTGTCTGTGGTGATTTGATCCCAGCTTGTACCCACTCTTTAGTGTCTGTTGGTGTGAAGCCATTGCTTCGCAAAATTCTAGCATCATAAGCCTGGACGCCAATCCCCTGCCAAGCACTCGCTTCTTGATAAGGCATGCCATCCCATGGACTTGAAGATGCACAACCCGCTAAAGTTAAAACACCCGCAATGATTGATCCTGCAATTATTTTTTTCATTGATACTTCCCTAATTTTTTAGCTTATAAATTTAACGCTGGAATAAGGCACATGGTGCCTAAAATAATCAATATTAGATCTAAGGAAGTAATGGACAAGTTGAATAATCAATTAAGCTATACATTTTGCCACTAGTAGTGGTCAAACATCCAACTTCCCTTTGAACTCATATGATTTTTAAAGAATTTTACTAATTCCCGACTATCATAAAACAAAATACATTTCATATCATCTATCCGTTTGAATTTTAATACCGGTAGCTAGGCAAGTTAATCGACGCTAGATGATTGTCAATTTAGATTATTAAGCTTAATAGGATCCTGCTGGGAATGATTACCCTCCCCCTAATATGTCGAGTAAACATTAACTATAGGGATATATTAGCGCTATTTGTCACGCAAATTGCGAATCTAGATGTGCCATTATTTAATATAATATTTCGCAACACCTACCCTGCATACAATTAGTCTTTTCCACTTTAATTAAGCACAAAAGCAAAATACATATCACGGCGTAAATCTACTTTTTTAAAATCAAATTTAATATGTCTACCCACAACATTGTTAACCTGATCAATTCTTAAATTGAAAAACATAAGTATCTTGTCAATTGACGTGTCTTTTACAGCTGAATCACTTTGAAAAAGTACCCATCTTTTTAACGTTATTCATCATTTATCCTTTTTATCATAAATGTGGTGCGCACTAGAAAAAGATATATTTTTACATTTTAATAACAAAAAAAGTGGTAAGTGGACAAAAAATGTCGATTTTAGCGTTTTTTTTTGACAGTGCCCCCTCAATTCTCGTGATTTAATAACTAAAAGAGCAATTCCATTAGATGATATAAAAATTTATTTATCATCTTAAAGTTATATTTTTAGGAAATTACGATTATGCAAAAGACAAAAAAGTTGCCGTTAAACTCACTTCAATTGCAACAACACCCAACAATGATGACTTTGCACTCAGACGATGAGTTAACGCAGTCAGAACTTCCAAATATGCAGCTTCTTTCATTAGCCTTTCTTTTGAAGCATCCGCTTGATTTCCTGCGGAGAAATAAGGTGGGCATCAAGGTGATGTTAATTAGATTTGAAAAACAGAAATTGGCGTTTAATTTCGAAATAAACAGCAAAAAAGTGGTAAGTGGACAAAAAATGTCGATTTTAGCGTTTTTTTTTGACAGTGACCCCTTAATTCCCGTGATTTAATAAACAAAAGAGCAATTCCATTTGATGATAGAAAAATTTATTTATCATCTTAAAGTTATATTTTTAGGAAATTACGATTATGCAAAAGACAAAAAAGTTGCCGTTAAACTCACTTCAATTGCAACAACATCCAACGCTGATGACTTTACACTCAGATGATAAGTTTACGCAGTCAACACTTCCAAACATTCAGTTTCTCTCAATTGAGCAACTTCAATGTATGCTTGATTCTTGTCCCATCCCCGTACTTAAAACGGAAGAAGAAGGGCTGTATATTTTATTAGCAGCTATGCCTCTGATTGAGATTATTCGCAGTCATGACGTATCACATAAGCTAAATGCATACCTCATTATTTATGATGAAGCTGAGCCAGTAATTTCTACCCTTGTGTTAATAAAGCCGGCACTACTTGCACCCGAATTCAGATCTTTACCGCAGCAATTACATATTAGGCAATGCAAAACTACATCTGTATTTACACCATGAAAAAGGTACAAATAAACACATACTCATATTAATGGACAAACGTAAGCTTTTTTCAAGAAAGGGTTGTTAAGTGAATCTTCAATGAGAGTAAAACGAAGCAGCAACCTAACACAGGTTGTTAGTTTAATGAATTTAGGAGAGTAATTATGAAATACAAACAGAAATCGATTCCACTTATAAAGGCTAAATTAAAACCTCATCCGCTACTGATTGAATCAACCAAAAATGATGTGATACAGCTAAGAGCGAACCAAAGCATTGATGGCTTACCTATAGAAGTAGTACAGTTATTATTAGACTTGCACCCATTAGCCGCGATTATTGATACTGACGATAATAGTTATTTAACGCTTACAACAAGCAGCATACTTGAACGCTTTAAAGCACATCCACTGAAAGCGAAATTAAACTTAAGACTGCTTATTTACCCGCAAGAAGTTACCGAGCAAGTTCTTCTGACAACCCTACTCTTTGACGGTGCATTAACGCTTTTTTCAAAAACTAATTTAAGTACAAATATTAAACACCGTCTTAATTGCATTAAAGAGCAAGGAATAGCGACACCTAAACAATATGTATTGGCAAATCTAGCTAATACATCTCCCTCTACTTTTCGGTAATGGAGTGCTAAACATGGGCATATCAGAGCATATTGCGAGAAGTAACCGTTTGAGTAATGCCGGTGGTCGCTACCCTAATGCATTAGCGCACGGCACAACATTAGCTATTATGTTGATAAAGCTAGCTAGAGTTGATGCTAAAGCACGCCCTGCTATGACTGTAGTAGCACTATTCATGTGGTTAATAAGAGGCTGGAAGCACATTATTTCGGCAAGTGATATTCCTGATTTTATAAAAATATCTGCTACGAAACCTTGTAAAAAACACACTTTTCGCACTTTTTATGATGGCACAATATCATGGGCTGAGTATGCGAGACCCTGTAAATACAAAAACCGTATTGTGTATTTATGGCAACCTATGCCGACCTATTTAAATGCATTTTTTCAAAAATTTATTAGCGATCAAACTTACGGTACGCCTTTTTTAAATCTCAAAAATAAAGCACATTTATTCGAGCTAATGAAGGCAGCATGGAAAACACCGAATACATTAAAAAATAACCCTCGCGTTAACAAAAATACCTTCCAGCATTATTTTATTAATTGTGCTCAGGCGGATAACACTCTAGGTGCAATTGTTCGATCGCAGCTAATAACTGATGATAGAGCACATCATTCTAGCGCGATATATTACCAACAGTTAAATACTGATCGTATCCGCAGCAAAATATTTGATGCGCATAACCGCTACTTATCACGCCTTATTAACGCAGCAAGAAAGGCTGAACTCCACGTATATTTTGAGCTCTTTCTAAAAAAGTATTCTGCAAACCTTATTAAGGCGTCAATAAGAAAGGCCGGCTATTTATTGCAATCTGATGGGATAAGTCAGTTTGAACTCGATACCACACAAAACAGTAGTGATAAAAAGCGCATTCCAGCTATTTTAATAGGCAGTGTTCGGTCACTTGAAGATAACCACGTCAGTCACTTTTTCCAAAAGGTACATACGTTAGTTGTAAATGCTAAAGAAAAAGTCTTGGTTAAAGGCTCTCATTCAAAAGCATATTTAGCAAATCAATCGGCGCTGCGAGATTACTATAATAAAGCAACCTATCGAATTGCATTGTTGTTTATTGTTCTTACTGGCGCAAGGCCTACACATAGCATCAGTATTTTATCGATTTATTACTCAGGTTCTGGTGTTGTATTTATCAAAGATAAAGGTGTTCTTAGGCAACTCATACTCTGTGATTATTTGCAGCAAGAAATTAAACAGTACTTATCCTTACAATCAGTTATTCGTACACAGCTCAGCATACATACTGAATTAGATGATCTTTGGTATACGTGTAGTGAGAAAAACATCCCGAAAGCCCTAACAAGTCGCGAACTTCGTTTATTCATGCATCAAATTTGGCCCAATGTAGTGCCTTATCAATTGCGCCACTTTTTTAGTCACTGTGCTAATAGCCATATGTTTTCAGACAAGCTATATGACAACGATATTGATCGGCTGATGGGGCATGAAAATCTGGGAGAGCGCCTCGGAAGCGATATGCTTTTTCCAGCTCGATTCGAAGTAATCAAAAGCTTTTTAAATACACTACCGAAGCGCCTAGGACTCAAGGATTTAACTTATGTCTGAAAAATTAATACATCAGCATACAAAACAAATCTCTGATTATTTGACCCAATTTTGGTCATTAAAGACCACAGAAGATGATATTTCCTGGGTATTAACGTATTGGCAAATAACAGAAAAGAAAACGCGTATTGTCGATAATACCGTTCTAAGGAAAATCACTCAGCAGATCAATGCTATTCCGTCTGGGAAGCAACGAGCATATAAGCAGGCGCTTGAGGGAATTCTTTTTTATTTAGGAGAAGCGTGTCATTGGCAATTACCAGAACTTATAAAAAACACAATCAGTGACACCAACCATCAATATTTTGAAGAGCTTGCAAAAGGTGCAGCGCATGCGCATAAAATTTTTGCATGTTACCAACAACAAAAAACGTATTTTTTTGATACAAGGGAGCCATTAACACCGTGCTTTATGGCATTAATAATAGGGTTTGAGGTAGCCCCCTTATCGCTTGAGCATATCAGCGCTATTTTAAATAATCCGAATTCGATTATAGATAAAGAAGATAATCCACGCCTTGCTATTACTCACATGGGGTATGGGACAGATGAATTAAGAGCAACTCATTATTATTTATCAATCGAAAGCTATCGTTTCTTAGAGGATTATTATGCACAATCACCTCCAAGAATAAGCTCCAAATGTTTGTATGTAGACTTATCAAGTTGGGTGGAAAAAAATGGGTTACCTGCCTGTAGTATAAAGCAGACATGGCCGAAACGATTTCAGATAAGTTGGTACCTTCGCTTTCAACTACCGCCTATCTTCATTAAGGATTTAGCTAATCCAGAGCGGCATGTTGGCTTGTCAAAACCCATTTCACTACCAAAAATAAAAGAGGCCGGGATTTATGCTATCGATTGGGATACCAAGTGGTTTGATTCATTAACTAAATTACAAAAAAAAGTGCGTTGGCCTCATGAAGCCTTACTCAAACACTCAAAAGATTTCAGCACTGTCGAAACACCGCCGTGGGATGCTAATAATATTCTACCGCGCTTGTTATTTGATTACACAAAACAGCTGCTTGTGTATGGGGGAGTAAAAAAAGCGTCCCTTGCACTAGGATCGATTAAAAACTACACCTCACTTAAAAGTAAACTTGAGCCCTACCCTCTGTGTTACGCAGATGCTATTAGCGAAGAGGCTATTAATGGGTGGGCCCAAACTGTCTATGACTCGATAGACTCCGATATAGTAAAAGGCACCTTTTATAACTTTTTACGCTTTTTAAGCTACCAAGAACAAACAGATACACTCGATTTATCTAGCTTTAGCTCGCCTCTGGTAGCGCCATCGGTGAGTCCTGGTCGATTAACTGTTGACGAATTTGACCGTCTACTTGAAGTGCTTTTATCAAGTAAAACTAACAACCCTTTTCGTAGTTTATTTGGTGCGATTGCAGCGTTATTAGGGTTTTACGCTATGCTGCGCCGTGGTGAAGTCCTAAGGTTACGCCGTAAAGATATTCGATTTAAGCCAAGTAATGGCCTTATAACAATCACGGTAACTAATACACCAGAAGGCAACACCAAAAGCAACACCACTCGCACGGTGTACACCACACTTCCTGTGCAGTACCGCCAGTTATTTATATATCTATTTGAAATAAAAAAGAACATACCTCGCGAGCAACCTTTATTGGGGTTTGAAGGTGAAAAGTATCATTCGCGGCAGCTTTATTATTTATTACCTGTGTCGCGTGCTTTGAGGTGTTTATTTGGTAAGCATCTTAACTTTCATCACCTTCGCCACAGTGGTGTACATCTATTTATGCTGCAAACACTGTATTTCGTGAGCGTTACACCAGATGAACAACGAGGAAAAACCCCATTAGAGCAAGAAGTGCTTTCAAACAACTCGGTGACTACTCGTTTCGATTATTGGTTTGAAGGTAGAGCTGTTCACGAAGTGAATGATGCTGCTTTTTTAGATGAAATGGGTTTGCAAATTGGTCACATCTACTATGACACAACACGTTGGTCGTATTTACATGATATTGAATGGCTACTTCCTATCATTAGTCGTGCCCATGCACCTTATGTACTTCATGAACATACTCACAGTGAGCTGCGCTATTTATTAAGACTAAGCCCTAAATCTAACGATCTATCTAGAATACTACTTAGGCTTAGCCCTGAATACGCCAATAAAACACTGGGACAAAAACGCAGTCAACCAGTAAAACTGAGCGATAAGCAGCTCAGAGAGGTCGTACTTGGCAAAAAGAATGAAGCGGAAAAAACGAGTACAACTGTTGACCTTGCCTTAATGTGGAAAAAATCAATTCATAGTAGCGAACACTCGTTACTGAGTTTTATTTTTGAAGCCATGTTTGAACATAAAGCACTTGACTTAAGTGCGCTGAGCTTTATATGGGATAATGGTAGTAAGCATCACATTAAACCAATTAGTAAAAAGCAGCGCACAGCACTAAACAACTTACCTCCCATTCTACTTTCTGATGATGAACAGTCATTACAAATCTCGCTTGCCTGTAACAGCAAAAATGCACGGGCATTTACCACTGTGTTTAGGCATACCGACTGGGACTGGTTGAGTATTGCATTTACCCTTTCTGTTAATCAGAAAATCAACGGCGAACGGCAAGTAGTATTACTTAAAACATTATTTTCTAAAAAAGATGAAGCCATTCAAATTGCTAAACATGCTAAAGGAGAATCACTATTAACGATTAATTTAACACCAAAAACAACACTATCATCTAAAACACTCAAATTCGCAAAAGAATTTATTCAATTATTTCAATGCAATAAGGTAAAATCATGAAAATTAATATTTCTAGTAACAAAACAGCACCGCTTAAGAGCATAACTGAGAATATTGATACCCGCTATGCAGACAGCCTAGTAACCGTATTAATAAGTAAAAAGGAAGGCTCCATGACATTCATAGCTGGTAAACCTCCTTTATGTTCATATTGTACACTTATACTGGATACGTCCTCTACACATTTAGAAGACGCTCAGTTTTCAATTGACGGCAGTTTTGCAAAGCAGCTGCCAAATTACTTTAGTTCAAATGAAGACATTAAATTAAGTATTAATACCTTACCCTCAAGTGCGGCTTCAATTGAATTAATCCATAATGACATGAAAAGCAACGAAAATGCACTGCGTCGATGTGAGTGTGTCGATGTATATGAAGGGCATTTAACTTACATTAAAGAAAGTTCACAACGCCCAACTAATCCCGTTCCTAAAGCCTCTTTAGAGCGCGTGATATACGAGTCATCTGAACTAATGCCTTTTGAATTTTTAGAAATAAACGTAGATAAACAGCATTGTCGAATACAGCGAGATGGCGATGTTGAAGAAGTGCACTTACCTGACAACCTAGAATTACACGATTCTATGGTTTTAACAGAGGAGATTAGCCGTAAGCTTAATTATTTATGTAAGAATACCGAGAGCGATGTAATCGAATTCGTCCAGCAGGGTGAATTACTCACTTTTAAAACACCTGAAACCACACTCACTTATTCATTGGCCGGCGTTGAAGAGTTTTTCGCAAAGAAGCCTCTTAAATTCATTAACGAAAAACATGTTGTAGTAGATTTCCTTGCAGTTAAAAATGAAGTTCGACACTGCTCATCTGAGTATAAAACCATTAAAAAGGCGGATGATGCATTGTTATACTTAAGCGGTGATAAAGCCGCTATAGCATTTATTATGCCCCCATTTGAATTTGTGCACCCAATCACGGTAACTGAAACGTGTAGCGAAACAAAAAATAGTGAGTCATTATATCGCTTTTCACTAAAAGCACTATTGGGCATTAACATTAGCGACTTAACCCAAGCGGCAAGTACGCGCGTCGACATTCTTAAGTACGAAAACGACGAACGTAAATTAGGTGTGTATTTTTCACTTGAGAACACACTACCACATCGCACTATTTCGATTGAGAAAGATGAGAGCCAGCTTCCTAAAGTTGTAGCGCTACTTGAAGAGTTAAATCAAAGTCAAGCTGATACAAATACACTGAACAAAAAGCAGGAAGTACAAAAAGATTTATTCGGGTACATTATGGGTAAAGAGGAAGAGTATTAATCCTGAAATATACTGGACAAATAAACAGTGCTTGCTATATTTATGAGTAATTATTTTGATAGTGGCGCGTTTTAATACTTAGTATATAGTATCAGCACAATTGAGAAATAAGATAAGCAGTTGGGGTAAAGAGGCTGGAACCTCTCTACCCCGTATCGGCTGCGCGACGTTTAAACCACCCCAGCCGATGGCTTAATTCTAACGAATTCCATTGGTGAGGGATAGATCTATTTATAGATCCACTAACTGATGGAGGCCATTATGGCTCACATTCGCATTCGTCCTAACGGACGTATTCAATATGATTTACACCTTTACGGGCAGCGCTTTCGTGAAGGCACTAAGCTCATGGCGACCCCTGTTAATTTAAAAAAAGCCCATGCGACGCTTAAAAAAATCAATGCAGAAATTGCTTTAGAAACCTTTCAGTATCGTGATTATTTCCCTGAGAGTAAGAAGGTGGCGAAGTTTGAGACGCTACAACGTACCAAAGATCCCGATCGCCTGTATCCGTTTTTCAATGATTACGCGAATGAATGGTTTGACCGTCAAAAAGCAAAATGGAAAAATAGCTATCAAAGTGTAGTGCGCAATATACTCGATACTTATTTGACACCTGAATTTGGAAATATACTCGTCAGCGAAATCACATTGGCAAATGTAGATTTTTTTCGTGAAAGCCTAACGTTGATAAAAAAGAATGGCCGTCGAAAGCTTACAAATAAACGCATCAATGGAATATTATGGCCGCTCATCGCTATTTTGAGTTTAGCCGCCGAAGAGCATAATTTCCCCTACCCTATGCGTCGTTATAAAACACTCAAAGAAGAACGTGCTGACTCAAACCCGCTAACCGCTGATGAGGTACAGCGCTTTTTAGATGCAGCACCCACTGAATGGAAAGATTACTTTAAACTGCGCTTTTGGACTGGGATGCGTAGCTGTGAAGTTCATGGCTTGCGTTGGGGTGATGTGGATTTTAATCATCGCCTTATTCGTATTCGCCATAACTGGGTTAATGGTGAGCTTTGTGATGTAAAAACCCCTAAATCACGGCGCGAACTAAAAATGTGCGATACTTTATACGCGCTATTTAACCGCTTAAAAGACCTAGCTGATACTGAATTTGTGTTTACCTACAATGGCAACCCACTCGATAACCACTTTGTGAGTAAACAGCTTTGGTATCCATCATTGAAAAATGCGGGGCTATCACATAGGCGTCCTTATGAGACTCGCCATACAGCTGCTGTATTGCATATCGCTGCGCATGAAAACCCGTTATATATCTCGCATATGCTCGGACACAGTGATACTCGATTATTATTCGAGGTTTATGCGCCTTATATTGCGAATGCCTCTAGACAAGATGGGTTTGCGTTTAGTGAAATGATGGTAGAGCGTGGGATTGCTTGAGCGTAAAATCTGTTAATCATTCTATGAAGCCTTTTGAGTTTAAAAGGCTTCATATCCCTATTCAATACGGCATGTTTTCAAAAGTGAAACTATCTCTTTAATCACTGTAACTATCACCTACAATTAAGCTCACAAACAGCCCCTTATAAGTTCACTCCATCTATTACACATAAGTTGTCTTCTTCGATAGCGCGTCGCAGCTCATCTTTACTTCTTAAAAAGAGCTCACTAACATTTGGTATACCGATGCGAAAACTGTGTTTCAACTCGATGACACTAACACTGCCATTCGGAGATGATAGATCGAGTTCTTTTTCAATAGCAAATAAGCCATTCCCATTTGGCTCAATATTGAACTCTCCTCCGTCGACGATATGCCTAATCACGCAATCGCTCACTGTAGGTAACTCCTCTTTTCCAATGTCAATAGTCGTGATTTGACCACGATGATCTGAATCGATTCTTCTATAAACATACAGTACAGCTTTGTCTTCCAGAGGAGTGAATTGCAGAATTTCATTATATCCAGCAGAGTCTTTTTGTTCTGCTGGTATTGAAGTACAACCACTTGCTAACATGATTGATGCGATTGCAGTAGTTAATATTAATTTCTTCATTTTATTTCCTTATTTAATATCTAGCACTTATTGTTGTTATAGAATATTTTAAATTTAAGCTAAATCTTTCACAGCCTAAACGTATTTTCTCATCAATAAATGTTTTAAATAGTATTACTACCCTTAATCATTCCTTGATAAGTTCATTCAATATTACAAAAACCAACCCATTAGTCTATGTTTTTTATAATTAACCAGTATATTTCATTAGGATGGTTATTTACTCGTTGTGTATTCTCTGGATGCAGATGGCGTAGAGATCATATATTTCACAGGGTAGCCCCACTTTTTAAACTTTTTCCTTCAGCGTATACACCTTCACTATTGATATTATCTGCGAATAGAGCAAATTTATAGTGTATAAAGTAACAATACCTGCCCCTAACAAAACTTAAAAATGCCACAACTTATCTGAAAAACTCCGATTTCTTGCCACTTGAGGCTAAAGCGGTTCATGCTGCCCAGCCTAATTTCATTGCAAAATCAGGCGTGATAGGAAACGTACCCACTTTCCCCTAACACCATCGGTACCGAAATACTTACGTAACATGAGCAATCCTTATAATTTATTTTTCTCGATTACTATAAAAAAACTATATTACAAAATGAAAAAAAGCGCGGCTTTTGAGCCGCGCCTAAAAATAAGAATAACGTTAACATAAGCCCATAGCGTAAATCTCTAAACTTAGAGTTAACTTCTGATCTGAACTTAGCGCTTTAAATTAATAATATTATCAACAAGCTTTTCATCACTCATTTTTTTCGTTTTTGCTTTCCACACTAAGTCACATATACCATCTGTAGGGTTAAACGCTGTTGGGGCATCGAGCAGTAGTTGACGAATTGTTTCATTATCAAAATTATGACACGCAATATCTAACGCCTCAATGAAAACATTTAGTTCAGGTAAAGGGAGCATCACCTCCTTTGCCGTCATAATACGTTCATGCGTTGTTTCACCAACGTTATCGCCAATAAGTAGTTCTTCAAAAAGTTTTTCACCGGGACGTAATCCGGTGCATTTTATTTCGATATCACCATGTGGATTCGTATCGCTTTTAACGCTTAACCCTGAAAGCCTAACCATTTTCGTGGCTAAGTCTTTAATTTTAACAGGATCGCCCATATCGAGCACAAACACATCCCCGCCTTTCCCCATCGCTCCCGCTTGTATCACTAATTGGGCAGCTTCAGGAATAGTCATAAAAAAACGTGTTATATCAGGGTGAGTAAGTGTTATGGGTCCACCCTCTTTAATTTGTCTACGGAATAAGGGAACTACAGAGCCACTAGAACCCAGAACATTACCAAAACGCACCATACAAAAACGCGTCTTGTGCTTGCTACCTTGCTCTTGTGCTAAACCTTGTAACACAAGCTCCGCCATACGTTTGGTTGCGCCCATAACATTAGTAGGGCGCACTGCTTTATCCGTTGAAATCAGTACGAACTTTTCAACGCCTGCGTTAACGGCAGCTTTCGCAGCATAATAAGTACCAAATACATTATTACGCACGCCTTCGACTACGTTATGCTCAACTAAAGGTACATGCTTATAAGCCGCTGCATGATAAACAGTTTGTACACCAAACGTGACCATTACGGTTTCGAGTCTGTTAATGCGTTGAACAGAGCCCATTATCGGTACCAGCTTAATAGCCAAGCTATTATGCTCAATATACTCTGAAAGCTCTTTTTCTAAGATATATAAGCCATATTCACTTTGCTCAAATAACACAAGTTTCTTTGGCTTTTGTTTAAT
Source organism: Pseudoalteromonas sp. Z1A8 (assembly GCF_011378855.1). Taxonomy (GTDB): domain Bacteria; phylum Pseudomonadota; class Gammaproteobacteria; order Enterobacterales; family Alteromonadaceae; genus Pseudoalteromonas. Next base: position 22,506 of record NZ_WTLB01000039.1, read on the forward strand.
TATTTGTCTGCACAGCTCTGAGCCAATTGAGCCCCCCGCCCCTGTTACCATCACTATTTTGTCTGCGATATTAGCCGCCATTAAATCAGCTTTTGGTGTAACTGGGTCGCGCCCTAATAGATCTTCAACGCCAACCTCAGTCATTTCAGCTAGCTTGGCTTTACCTTCAACAACATCGGCCATACCCGGTATAGAGAGTACTTTGACAGTGAGAGGCTCTAATTGGGCAAGTATTTCTTTTCTGCGCGAACGCGGAGCGCTAGGGACAGCAAGCAGTACTTTAGTCACTTGACCCTTAGCAATTAAGGCATAAATATCTTCAAATCTGATAACCGGGATACCCTGTATGACAGAGTTATTTTTAGTCGTATCATCATCTATAAAAGCACGCACGTAGTAATTCGGGCCTGCACCTAAGGCGGTGGCCAATTGTCGCCCAGCTGAGCCAGCGCCATAAATAATGACAGATTCCTTTTTATGCATCGTCATTTTACTAATAATGGCTCGCACTAGGATACGTGCGCCACCGACGGTCAATAAGCATAGCCATGCAAATATAAATGGCATAGTGCGAGGTATCTCTACGCCAGTAAAAAAAGCAATAATCACCAACGACGCAGTCGTGATCACAGTACCGAGCACAATAGCCCACACTGCTTGCGAATTCATGTATCTGAGGACCGCTCGGTACAACCCTAAATTAATAAACGTGAATAAGCTAATAGGGATAAGTAAGGCTAGTAAAAACCAATTTTCTTTATTATTTAGGGGGGTTAGGCTATCAAGCCGTACGATAAGGGCCAACCAAAAAGCGATAAAAATAAAAAGCGAGTCAATAAAAAGCGTAATAAGGCGTTTTCTAGCCCTAGAAGCACTCAAAACAGAACGGATGAAACTATCCACGGCAAGTTCCTTTGCGGTTCTAATATTGGGTAAGTCCAATATTGTATTTTTATATTAATGTAAGCTCAGATTATAACAAAGAATAGACGACTGTAAGTAGTTAAAAAAGAAATTAATTATGCAAATATTTAATGAGTATGTGCAATCCCTATTTGCTAAGGAATTTGGATGCACATTTAATTAAGTTAATTGAAATGAAGAAGGAATACGGCTATTGGGGCGGGAAAAGTGACGAAAAAAGTGTCTCAATACTGTCTCACCCTGAGACACTTTTTAAGAAAAAAGGTTAAAAATTAGTGTGTTAAAATAGCGAAAAAAATAGGCCTAATAGTCCATACGATTGGCATAATCTAGCATTATAAACAGTATGTGCTATTTAACCCTATCTCCACTACCACTGCCAGTAATTGTCATTAGTATGTATTTAAAATAATTACTAATTGTGAGTGTATCAATCATTTCACGGTCTGTTTTAGCAAGTAGTTCAGGGGTAGACATATCAATCTCGTTTACTTGAGCTAAACCAGTAATCCCAGGGCGCACTGCAAAAATATTTTTAGCTTCACGTGCTTGAGTTAACTCCTCTTGGTTAAACAAACCTGGTCGAGGGCCAACTAAACTCATTTCACCTTTTAAAACATTCCACAACTGTGGAATTTCATCTAGCTTCGTCTTACGTAAAAACCCACCAAATGAGGTAATAGATGCTGTACTTGCTAAGTGACTTGCGACCGATGCTGTATCAACAGTCATAGTTCTAAACTTAACTAATGTGAATGGTTTTTTATTTCGCCCAATACGCTCTTGCTTGAATATCGGCGAACCTGTGTCAAACAAACCTATAATATATAAAACTACTAAAAATGGCATAGCAAATAGCAAACCAAAAAGTGAAAACAAAAAATCTAATAAACGTATCATCTATAAATCCAGTAATTATTTTATTGACGGCTTTTTAGCAGCAAGTGTAAAACCATGCTCGACTGAGTATGGTGGTATCCAATTAAGAGTATTTTTTGTATGAGTAATATCTAATTGGAGAGAACCTGTAAGTCGATCTATCACCTCCGTTTTATTTAGTAACTTTCCTACTAATTTAAAGCACCAAACAGGAATCGGAAAAGCTAGGTTTTTCTTGCCTTGCACTTTTGCCATTAATGCCACCATTTCAGCTGTTGATAAATCATAGTCATCAGAGACTAAAAATATCTGATTAGCGGCATTTGGGTGTCCAATACATACTTTTATTAAATCAATAAGATTATAAACTGAGACTAAACTACGTCTGTTTTGTTTTATTGATCTAAAGGGCAAAGGTAAGCCCTTTCCAACTAATCCCATTAGGGATGCAAAATTTGCTTTTACTCCTTGGCCGTAGATAAGTGGTGGCCTTATGATAATAATTTCCATCCCAGTTTTCGCACCAAGTTCCAGTAACAGTAGTTCTGCCTCAGCTTTAGACAAACCATAAGAATCAACGGGTTTAGCTAAGTTAGCAGATGTAAATGGATCTTCATCTGAAGTCGATTCTCCATTAACTTTTATTGAACTTACAAATATAAAGCGCTTGACTCCTGCGGCGGCCGCTTGACGCGCTAAATTTAAAGTACCCTCAGTATTTACTGCTCTGAATTGTTCTAAAGATTTTTTTGAGTTCTCATTCATTACGTGAACTCGAGCAGCAATATGAATTACTGTATTCACCATATTTAAAGCGCTCGAATAATTTGATACACCATCAATATCGTGCTTAAAAAAAGTTCCCAATTGCGAGTCTTCGCGACCTAACAAATTAAGAGAATATTCATTTTTCAATACCTGAACTAGGAGTGAACCTACAAAACCAGAATAGCCAGTTATTAGTAACATAAATTAACCTTTTACTCTTGGATCATAGTTTCTAACTAAAGTACTCAGTTTAACAGCAATAATATTCGGTAAAGAAGCCCTTATCAGCGGGTAAAGAAGGCCAAGGAAAGCTATCCCTCCTCTATCGTACCTAAACCAAGGCTTGAGCCCTATTTTAAAACGATTCCAACCTACGCTAAACGTATTCTTTTTAAAATCATCAATATTATATCTGTACTGTATAAGGTATTCTGGTAAATTATGAAATATGAGGCCTGAATCTATAGCTCTTATCCACAATTCGTAATCGTCTTGTCTATAAGGTGCGCTTAAAGAATAGCTTCCAATACCTAGTATACTACTTTTACGAAACATGACTGATGGATGTATCATAGGGCACGCCCAAATTAATTTTTTTATTTTTTCATGCTCTGTTGGCAAAGTCCTCTGAGAATACTCGGAACCATTCGAATCTATAAACTTTGCAAAACCACCGCAAATATCTATCGTTGGATTATTTGTCATAAATAGAGATTGAGTGTGAAATCTTTCTGGAAAACATACATCATCGGTGTCAAACCTAGCAATTAATTCATTTTCACACTCGTTAAGGCCAATATTTAATGCGGAGGACAGCCCAACATTTTCTGGTAAGTAGAGACATTTTATCGGTAAAAAAGCCTTCCATTTCGTAACTATTAGCTCTAGTTTATCACCTATAGGTCCATCTATCACAAGTAAGACTTCATGAGGCAGCTGAGTTTGAGTATATAAACTACTCATCGACTTATCTAAATTAAGAGGGCATTCTGCATGATATAATGACATCAATACTGAAACTGGTAAAAAACCAGACATATCAACCTCTCCCACTAAAAAGTTTAAAAAAAACAGTCCGAACAAAATACAAAAATTTAGAACTATGTACTAAACACCTTGCTTTATCAGTAAAACTTAAGTTTTTCATGAATACTATGCTTAAAAAGTTCCCCTGATACCTTAATGACTCAATTGCTGCCAAGTTTGATAGCTCTCTTATTTTTTCATCATTCAGTATAAGTCTGTATTTCTCTAAGAAACAGGAATAAACAATATTTCGTTTATGCATATTAATATTTTTTTTATCGAAATTATCCATAAAAGAAACTGAGTTATTTTCATGTATTCTATAATTTATGCCGATCATGGGGATATGAAAGCAAGTAATACCATCGAAATATTTTAACCCGCAAAGTATCCACATATCTTCGTTAGCCAAATGATTTGGCAAAGGAAAAACTAAACGAGAAAACTCAATGTTAAATAACATTGTACCACCCGAAACATTTCCTTTATTCGGGTCTTTTGGCAAAACTATTCCATCGTATTTTTTTTCCTCAGAAAACATCTTTAATTTACAAAGTGAGACTGCAGGACCTTTATGATTTATAATGGGCTCGAGCCTTAAGGAGACACTGTTTTGTGGGAGTAAGTCATCTCCAGCAAATAAAATAAAATAATCACCTGTTGATTTCTCATAAGCTAAATTGAAAGCATTGTTTTTTCCTTTAGAAGTATTCCTAAACACTTTTACGCAATCGTAATTTAAAGAAAATTTACTAATTAAATCAAATGTATCATCAGTAGAAAAATCATCTACTATAATTATCTCAATGAATAAATTTCCACTTTGAGATAGTAAGCTGTTAACAGCGGCCTTAACAAATTTAGATTCATTGTACACTGGCATTAAAACGGATATTTTAATCATGTAAAACCTTAAGGTTTAATAAAATAAAATTTTCATTTGTATTTATTATAAACATTTAACAATACACTTTCTTGATTTTCCCAAGAGTAAATTGAACGAGCCTTTTTCACATTGGCTTCCATCGATAAGTAGTCATTCTTTATAATATCATTTATCGCATGAATAAAACCCGATACAGTATTGTTATCGGCAACAACTCCAACATGATTTTCATTAACAAAACTCCTCATTTCCACTAGATTAGAAACTACCACAGGTAAGCCCGCCATTAAGTATTCGAACATTTTATTTGGTAAACAATATCTATAGCTGAGACATGAGTCTTCTATAAAAGATATTCCAAAATCAGCAGAGGATGTATGGTCAAGGAGGACGTTAGGAGTTACGGCTGGAAAAAAGAAAATATTATTCGATTTGGCTACTGCATTTTTTACTAATGACTCTAGCCGACCATAACCCATAATAACAAGAACGTTAGAGCTCCCCTCTAATGAATTAAATGCTTCAATTAATAGTTCAATACCACGACCAGTATTTAGGGCTCCTTGGTAAAGAAAAATTGTCTGTTCTTTACTGATACCTAACTGTTCCCTGAATATGTTCTGCTTACTTACCTGATTGTAGTTAGGGCAATTAAGAATCAAACTGGGTTTTTCAATACCATATAATGATACATAGGCATTAGAAATTGAATCACTAACGGTGATAACATCATCAGTGAATTTTATTAAAAACTTCTCCATGATTTTTATGATAAACTTTTCAATTCCATGGATACCATTCATTTCCGTTTGATATTCATGTGCGTCATAGATAACTTTTGTTTTTTTACTCATCAACTTTACAATGACACCAATTGGCAGAGCCGATAAATCATTACAATGGACAAAATCATATCCTCTTACTTTAAAAGCAGCTCTAATCAAAAATTCAAGATACTTTAATACCTGAATTATTTTGAATTTCATCCAATATCGTGTTGTTAGCTGAATACGCTCAACATTAAAGTATGATAATTTTTCAAATATGGGAAGCTCGATATTATGCATTGCAAATACTGTAACATCAAAGCCGGATTGCCCTAGAGTTTTTGATGTTTTTAAAACCCGACTATCATTGGTAAAATCATTCAAGACGACATTAGCTATCTTCACTATTTTTAAACCTTATTGTAAATGTAAGAAAACCTATAGAAAACCACAAAACAGACCAAAGTAAAGCTGTGGCTAAATTTGCTATTAAAATTACATATAATAATATAAAAAAATAAAATATGCACAAGGGCCTCTCTAATATAAAAACCTGATTAATGTAAAGCTTAGTATCTTTCTTTATGAGCCCTTTAAGCACTCCAAATAGAAGGGTAAATATTAAGATAAATCCAATAATACCAGTATGTGTAAGTGCAAATAGTAGTACACTATGAGTATAAGTTCCCTCTCCTGTGGTTTCTACATCCACATTGTAATTTCCAATTAATGGCGAATCAGATAATTGTATCAAAAAGTTATTCCTGACAATTTCAACCCTCGATTCTATTGAGCTTTTATTATTACTGCTAAAAAATCTAGACTTAGTATAATCAAAACCGCTCAAAGCAATAACAAGGCTTACAAAAATCACTGAAAAGAAAGTAAATTTCGCTAAAGATTTAAAAAACTTTCTTATGATTAGAAAATGAAACGGTATATTATTATCTTTAGTAAAAGATTCTTTCAACTGTTGTGTACATAAAAAACCTTTAACTAAATAAAATATAAATGAAATCCCGGCAACCATAACAAATGAGTTATTTGACCCCATAATTTGAGCTATAAAAGCAACCATTAGAGCCATAAATAGATATATATAGTTAACAACCAACCTTACAGCCCTGAAATTAAAAATATAAAAACAGATTAAATTTATTATAAAAGTTATAGAGGTAAAAATAATAAATAAGACTGTTGAAAAGTCACCGGGTCTTTGATACATATTGTTTAGACCGCTAATAATAAAACGATCTTCGATTTTTCGACTTATCAATGCAGAAAATATATCTACATAGGCAGCAATAATTAGTATAAAAAGAAATAGAAGAAAACTCACTACGAATTTAGGTTTTGAACTTGCTCTTCTTAAAAGCTCTGCAAAACTAAAAGATAAAGAAAACCCTAAGGCAAGAAAAAAGAATATCCCACCGCCAGTACCAAGTAAATGTTCTTTTAAATAGACTAGATCTTGCCTATCAAAAACAATTTTAAATGTCAACCAGATAAGAAAAACAAACAAACAGAAAGAATTGAAATTAAAAAACAAGCGACTTTTTATTAAAATATAGATAAAAATTAAAGATGAACATAAAAAGTACCCTATTAAAACCTGATTTAATATGGCACCTTCGCCGATGTTTTTTATGTTTACGGAAAAATAATATAATAAAGAAAATATTTGAAAAAATAAAAAAATAAAAAACAATTTATCATTAATTTTAAAATTTGATTTTTGCATTTAATTTAGAACACCTAAGATATACAGTAAATCGAATACCTATTTCAAAATCAAAACAATAGGTACATGTAATTAGTTTCGAAACTCAAATATAAATCACAACTACAGTACGGAAAAATTATTAACATTCAGTAAAAGTCTTAATTATAAATTTCTACTTCTGGAGTTATCCTTCACAGTAAAAAACACAACACCCAAATATAACAGATAAAAGATAAACCCTGAAATAGCATAGATTTCACCTACAAATTCATTAAAAAAATTAACTGCAATCCATATAGATATGCAGCGTATTAAAACGCCTGAGATTTGGAGCATCATAGCGACATGTTGGTTATTAGTAATGTGTAATGACATAGAAACAGGAGATGTGATAAATTGTATAAAAAACCAAGGTGCCATCCAAGAAATTAAAACACCTGTGCGCTCCCACCCTGAACCGAATACTATCGGAACAAGAGTAGGCGCGGTAACACAAGCGAGTAACAGTGGAATAAAACCTACTTTAGCCAACATAACGATAGTCTTCGTTGTAAATAACCTCAATTCGCCTTTATGATATTTTTGTGCAGCTTCAGCTAAATAGACTTGACCTACGGCTCTACCAACTAGAGTCATTGGTGCTGAAATTAAACGCATAGCAAGCATCAAAAAACCAGCTTCAGGACCTAAAGCATATGTTGCAATAATAAGTATAGGCACCTGAGCACCAGCACTATTTGTTAAAGCTTCCCATGTCGAATACTTCGGGAAACGATCATAGGTTTTAAGCGTATCTATAAGTTTTGAAAATTTAAACTTAAAAGATAATGATTTAAACTCTTTTAAAAATACATTTAGTAAGCTTATTATACCAGCGCAGGAACTTAAGAGGTGGCCCAGCAATAACCCAAGTGGCATTATACCAACCCACCCAGCCCCTAACTGCACAGAACTGCTAGCAAGTGCTTGTTTTACACGAGTCTTTGCTATTAATGAAAATGCTCTATCTCTTGTCATCCAATATTGTAGAGCATTATAAGACCCACTAAAAAAAGCACCTAATGGTAACAACCACAAATAGCCATTAAGGAGATTATTTGTAACACTATTAATCCAATTAGCACCAATGGCTACAATAAAAAATGTAAGTGAAGATATAATAATTACGCTAATTATAGATAAGAAAAAAAGATAAATTGCAGACTCATTTTCTTCGGGTATTGGTATACCTATTTCAAACCTTAAGCATGCAATGGATGTTAAAATGGCCAAAAGAGAAGCATAAGTAGCTAAAATAGTAAAATCTTCAGGTGTATAAATACGAGTTAATAATGGTAAAACGATTAATGCTAATAATTGAGAAAAAGCAGTACCTCCAACAAGAATACCAATACTTCGAACAAATTTGATATCTCTTAGTTCACGCAGCTTCTTTATGATCATTTAACAATACTTACTTTTTAATGGCACACAATAAGTCAAAGCTTTTCATACTCCGAAATATATCCATGCATTGGTAAACTAAATACCGACTTAGCCAACTTTTCGGCAATTAAAAAATCTCCAACATGATGACCTAAATAACTAAACGCGGTCTGTTCATGCATACACGTTCCATAATAAATCATGGTGGGTATGCCTTCTTCTTTGTACTTTGCCATTACTGCATCACGATTTGTTGATACCAGTGTGTATTGTGCCCATGAGCTTATATAACCTTCTGGCACTTGTGGTGTTTGAAATTTAGCAGATAAAGCTTGCTCGTAGTTGTCCGCCGCTTTATTGCGATTAATAAGCTCTGTTGGAAACTCAGCGAGCTTTTCAAGTAGTATTGCAGCTTGAATGGTATCTAAACGACTGTTCATGCCTATGCGTACATTATCGTATTTATCTTTACCTTTGCCGTGGACACGGTAGGATTTTAGTAGTTCAGCATACTCGTCATTATCTGTGAAAATTGCGCCGCCATCACCGTAACAACCTAGTGGCTTTGCTGGGAAAAAACTGGTTGTGGCTATATCACCAAAACTACCAGCACGCTTTCCATCGATGCTACCACCAAACCCTTGCGCTGCATCTTCAACCAATTTTAGATTGTACTTATCTGCAATTTTTTGAATTTCGGGGTAGTTCGCGGGCAAGCCAAATAAATCAACAGCTATAATTGCTTTAGGGATTAATTTACCTTCCGTAATGGTTGCTTGAATACGTTTTTCTAGGTCAATTGGACAAATGTTAAATGTTGCTTCATCTGAATCAACAAACACTGGCGTCGCACCTTCAAACGCGATTACTTCTGCCGTTGCAAAAAAAGTAAAAGTGGGACAGAAAACAGCGTCGCCTGGCTTAATATCAAGTACCATCATGGCAAGTGTAAGTGCATCAGTACCATTTCCACAGGTAATGGCATGTTTAACACCCACATATTTAGCAAGTTCATCTTCAAGCTCTTGTACTTCTGGCCCCATGATATAGTGACCGTGGTCTAAAACTGTTTTAATGCGCGCATCTATTTTTGTTTTTAAGTGCTGGTATTGCGCAGCTAAATCTATAAATTGTATCGTCATTTTAAATTCTTTAAATTAGGGAATATTGCTGATTTGTATAAGCTTATTAAATTATAGCATTGAACACTAAAGATTTAATGGCTTAATATGGGCTAAAGCCCAAGCTACAATTAATAATTGGCAATGTTTAAAAAAGTGTGTCACTTAATAAGTAACACATTCCCTTCTAAAACATATTCTTCACCGGTGTGTTCACACGTGGTACTGGCATTGCCAGCTAATGGTAAATTCAGTTGTTCGCCATATTTACTTATCCAACCGATTTGCTTGGCAGGTACACCAACCATCAATGCAAATGCTGGTACATTTTTATTTATAACGGCACCAGCACCTACTAATGAATACTCACCTATAGTTACACCGCACACAATAGTACAATTAGCACCCAGTGTTGCGCCTTTCTTTACTAATGTGTCGCGGTATTCTGTTTTTCGCTCAATGAATGAGCGCGGGTTATATACATTGGTAAATACCATACTTGGCCCACAAAACACATCATCTTCAATATGCACGTTATCGTAAACTGATACGTTATTTTGTATCTTAACGTTATTACCGATTGTCACTTTATTACCGACAAATACATTTTGCCCTAACGAGCAACCTTCACCAATTTGCGCACCACTACACACATGCACAAAATGCCAAACACGTGTGTCAGAGCCTATTTTTGCGCCGTCATCAACAATAGCGCTTTCATGCACATGATAATTCATGGTTATAATACCTTTGAAAGTAATGGATGGGTTTTGCTACCCGCTTGAGCTAAAGGCATCTCACGGATTTTTTCGACTGTCTCAATTGCTACACGGTTTTCATCAATACCAAAACCGTTGCCAGCTAAAATATTTTGATAGCTCTGAGTGTGTAAGTCAGTAAAACCACCTGAAAACTCTAGCTCTTCAGTATTAGAACCGTCATTAATAATAATACTACGATAGGTAAGTTTTTCACCTTTAACCGCATTTTCAGGCAGGTTGTTAGAGTCAATAGATAAAAACCACTTAACGCGCGCACGTTCATACTCAAGGTAGCCGCTAGAGGTTTTTTCATCTCTAAAGTGGACTTCATTATGCTTAAGATCACCAAAAATAAAATGCAGCATATCGTAAAAATGTACACCGATATTAGTCGCTATACCACCAGACTTATGGTCAAACCCTTTCCACGATTTCATGTACCATTTACCACGAGATGTCATATACGTTAGATCAACATCAAACACTTTATCGGCAGGAGCAGCTGCTACTTTTTCTTTTAAAGCGATAATTGAAGGATGTAATCTTAATTGCAGTATTGAATTTACACTTGCGCCATACTTGGCTTCATATTCTTTTAAAATATCCATATCTTCTGAATGCAAAACTAATGGTTTTTCACAGATTACGTCTATGCCATTTTTCAGGGCGTACTTCATGTGTGGAGCGTGTAAATAATTAGGGCTACAAATGGCAATATAATCTAACTTCTGGCCTTTCATCGCACAATCTTCAACAAAGGCAGTAAAGTCTTCAAACTCGGTAAAAAATTCGGCGTCGGGGAAGTGGCTATCCATAATCCCAACAGAATCATTAATATCCATTGCGACTAACAGATTATGGCCTGTCTCTTTAATTGCTTTTAAGTGACGTGGCGCAATGTAACCAGAGGCGCCTATAAGTGCGAAGTTTTTCATTTTAAATCCTTTATTACAATCTAATGTCTGAATCTTTAGGGCCAAATACGTGCTTCACATCGTAAAGTACATGTTTTTGTTTACCGAGCTTTCGAATTTCTTCAACACCCATGTTTTTAAACTCACTGTGATCAACCGCTAAAACGATACCGTCGTAATAGTTCTCTTTAAGAGAGTGAATTAATGATAATCCATATTCATGCTCAACTTCAGCAGGATTTGCCCAACCGTCGTACACATCAACACTCATGTTGAAATCTTTCAGTTCTTTAACAATATCGATAATTTTTGTATTACGTACGTCTGGGCAATCACCTTTAAAAGTAAAGCCGAGTACGAGTATTTTTGCTTCATCCACATGTATTTTTTGGCTTGATATTTTTTTAACTAATTGAGTGGCAACATACTCACCCATACCATCGTTAATACGACGACCGGCTAAAATTACTTCTGGGCGGTAACCAACCTCTTGTGCTTTATGAGTTAAATAGTATGGATCAACACTTATACAATGTCCGCCAACTAGGCCAGGCTTAAATTTGAGGAAATTCCACTTTGTACCGGCTGCATTCAAAACTTCTTCTGTGTCGATACCTAATCGATTAAATATTTTTGCAAACTCATTAACAATAGCAATATTTAAATCTCGCTGGGTATTTTCAATTACTTTTGCAGCTTCTGCCACTTTTATAGATCCTGCTAAGTGTGTACCAGCAGTAATTATTGAACCATATAAATTATTTACAAACTGACCAACTTCTGGAGTAGATCCTGAAGTGATTTTCATTATTTTTGTTAATGTATTTACTTTGTCGCCCGGATTAATTCGCTCTGGTGAATAACCTGCAAAAAAATCTTGATTGAATATAAGTCCTGATACTTTTTCAATAATAGGTAAGCAAACTTCTTCTGTTGCACCGGGGTATACTGTTGATTCATAAATAACAACGTCACCCTTTTTCACAAACTCACCAAGCAATTCAGATGCTTTACGAAGTGGTGTTAAATCTGGCGCATTACCGTCATCAATAGGAGTGGGTACAGTAACAATATAAATATTACATTCAGCGAGTTCTTGCTTATCACAAGAGAATGTTAAGTTTTTCACATCAGCAAGCTCGCTATCGCTCACTTCTAAGGTTGCATCATGACCATTTTGTAATGCATCAACACGATTTTTATTTATGTCGAACCCTAATACTGGATATTTTTTACCAAATTCAACTGCTAATGGAAGGCCAACATAGCCCAAACCTATAATGCCAATTTTTAGGTCCGTTAATGAATCGTGCATATATGTACTCTCTTTGGTTAGTGATAAAGCTTCAAGCTTCTTATCAAATTAAATATTGAAGTTGGTTCTATGATTAGGCACGTAAGGCAAGGCTCAATGTGAGCATGTGATACATAGAATCCTAAATCCATTTCCGTTCTATTAAGGGGCGTATTATCCATTTTTTAGCCAAAATAACACCCTAAAATGTCGTTTAATTGAGCTTAAATATTTATAAAAAATTGCATTTTTGCAATTTAGTACCTCAGTGATTTAATATCCCACTGAGACACTTTTTTCTAAATTGAGACAGTCAGTTTTAACTATCTCATTGTAATTGCTTGTTTTTGTACTTTTTATAAAAAGTGCCCAATAGGCCCTTAAATATATTGGATACTATTTATCGCTTTTATATTCGTAATTATAGTAACCATAATACCCATAAGCATTACTGGCTTTTTTAACAACACCGTTAAAAACCACACCTTTTACGTCTATGCCATTTTGCTCAAAGCGATTACGGGTTAGTTCTATTTCACGTATATGGTTTTGGCCAAAACGTGCAACAAGTAATGTAGTACCTGTTTGTGCACTAACTATTACGGGGTCGGTTACAGCTAAAATTGGGGGGGTATCTATAATTATAATGTCGTAAGCGGCGCTTACTTCTTCAACTAATTTGCTAAAGTTGCTGTTCATTAGTAGTTCTGAAGGATTTGGCGGTATTTGTCCACGTGTAATAACGCTTAGACCATCAACTTTAGTTGTTTTTGTAACTTGCTCTAAGTTTAAACGACCAGATAGGTAGTCACTTAAGCCATCATCCGACTTTAAATTAAACTGAGTTTGTAAATAGCCTTTACGCATATCGGCATCTATAATTAGTACTTTTTTACCGCTTTGTGCAAGTACACTTGCCAAGTTAACCGACACAAACGATTTACCCACACTTGGGCTTGGGCCCGATATTGCAATAATGTTATTTTTTGCTTCCATCATCGCAAAGTGTAAGCTGGTACGTAAGCTACGCAGTGCCTCTATTGCTAAGTCGGCTGGGTTATCGATCGCGAGTATACTTTTAGGTTTATTTGTTTTGCTTTTACGAGCTCGTTCGGCAAAGCCACTTAGTTTATCTTGGTAATCTGAGTGCGGGATACTTGCATAAACAGGTAGGCCTAACGCTTCAATTTCGGCTGGATCTTCCACCCCTTTGTGCATTGCTTTTTGTACTAGCACTATAGCTACAGCTAACATTCCACCTAACATAGTTGCCATTACTACAATTAATGCTTTTTTAGGTTTTACTGGCTTACTCGTATTTACCTCAGCGAAGTCAATAATACGCACGTTACCTACCGTACCTGCGCGAACTATATCAAGCTCTTGTGTTTTACTTAGTAGTAGTGTGTAAATTTGGTTACTTACTTCTACGTCACGCTTCAAACGCAGTAGCTCTTGTTGGGTTTCGGGTAGGTTGCCTACCTCACCAACAAGCTCTTGTTTTTGGCTTTCAACCGCTTCTATTTGTTCTAAAATACCTTGGTATGTTGGGTGGTCTTTTTTAAACTTACGGCCAAGTTCTAGGCGTTTTAAATTTAGCTCTTGTAGTTTGGTTTCGAGCTTTACTACTTGTTCAAGCACACCCTGGGTTTCGAGCGTTATGTTTATTGACTGGCGCTTTATTTGATAGTTATTAAAGCGCTCTTCTGCGTACTCAAGTTGTTTTTTAATTTCAGGTAATTGTACTTCTAAAAACTCGAGTGACTTTTGAGCTTCAGCGCTATTACGCTCTACATTACGGCGTACATAAATAGCGGCTACTTTGTCGAGTACTTTTTCAGCGTAGTTTGGGTTAGTGCTTTGTAAGCTAAGGTTTATAATACCTGAATCTTTACCCTTTTCACTTGCGCTAATAGCCGTTTGCAAATCTAAAATAGTATTAAGGCGGTCTCTTCGGGTAATTGTAAACTCTGTGCCAGGCCGCGCGTTTAAAGTACGAATAGTTAAACTAAACTTACCGTTTGTAAGTTCTTCACCTACTTTACCGACTAACACTTTCTCGCCGTCTGCATTTAAAAGTGCAAGGCTATTGTTAACTTGCACTACAAGAGTAAATGTTTGATTAATTGCTGAACGCGGTACGTCAAATCTAAATACATTTATGCTTTCGCCACCCCATGCATAGCTGCTAGCACCAAAGCTTGGCTCTGCTAGCTCACCGTTTTCAGTTGGGGCAAATTTACGAAATGCTCGGCTACCAATAAATGGGTATAATTTAGGTTCGGCTGTTACATCAAGATTTAGCGTGTCAACTGCTTCGCCAATTATGCTGCGTGATTTAAGTAGCTCTATTTCGGTTACTGCAGCCGATGTGCTTTCGAACATGCCGGCCATATCATCAAAGCCTGGTACAGAGGTACTCCCGTCTTCAACCTGTATCATCGCGGTTGCTTGGTAAACAGGTGTGCTTAGTACGGCATATACAATACCTATAAACATAAATAATGCGGTAATTGCGACTATAAAATATTTACGATCGAGCAATGCGCCAAATAGCGCCATTAAATCGATTTCTTGTGTTAGTTGTGCTGTATTTTTGTTATTACTAGCGCTATTAGAACTGTTATCCGGCTGGGTATTCATTAAATTAGCCATTCCTTATAAATACTTTTGCCAAGCGCTGCAGGCGCTGTCGATTAATGTGTAAACGTGTTCAAAAGCCTCTTGGCTTTGGCGGTAGGGATCAGGTATTTCTGTGTTATTAATCCATTTACCTAATAAAAAAGTTTTGCCGCGTGCTTCTGGGTAGCGAGCGTGTACGTCGTTTAAATGGCGTTGCTCCATTACGAGTATTACGCTGTTTTGTGCTACCAAACTCGATGTAAGCTGCTGCCCTTGGTGGGCATCCATATTTATACCATGTAACTGAGCAATTTTTTTTGCTGTCGCGTCAGCTGGTTTACCTTCAAGTGCTGTTAACCCCGCAGACGATACTTTAACATTTTTACCATCAAGCTTTTGCTTTAAAACATACTCACCCGTTGGGCTACGGCAAATATTACCTGCACAAACCACTAATACAGCATCAAACATCTTGTAACCCTTAATTAGTGCTTATATCGTCAAGGCTATCAACAGTAGCAATAGAAGGCAGTAATAAGCTTATTACACGGTTCCAACGCGCTAGTGGTGCAGATGTTACATAAACTATGTCGTGTGGTTGCAGTTCAAACTGCTCAGCTAACACGAGTGCTGCAATACTTTTTGCATGTAGTTGGTATACATCGGCTAAAATACCTGTTTGTTCGTAATTACGTTTACGAAGTACAAATACGCCGTTGGCGTCTGCAGTTGCTTCATTTAAGCCACCGGTATCGCTTAATGCTTCAGCTAAATTTAAACCATAACGCGTTAATGTAACTGAGCCTGCTTTTTTTACATCGCCCAGTACAAATACTTTTTGTTGATCGTTACGATTTACATGCACTATATCGCCATTTTGTAATAAACGATTTTGCGAAATATCACCGTGTGCATAAAAGTCTTCTAGCTGTATTACTTCAGTTTTATTACCGCGAGTAAATGTAACTGTACGCCAGTCTGCGGCAGCCGTTAGGCCACCTGCTTGATTAAGTGCATCAATAAGTGTTAGCGGGATCTCGGTTACAGGGTAAACACCAGGTTGGTTTACTTCACCTGTAACGTAAGCTTTTTGGCTTTTAAAACCAACTACTTTTATGTCTACCTGTGGGTCTTCGATTACTCGTGCAAGGCGCTTAACTAGCTCTTCGCGTACTTGCCCTACCGTTTTGCCTGCAGCAGCAATATTTGGAGCGTATGCATAAGTGATTGTGCCATTTTTTTGAACACGGAAACCATCAAATTCTGCCGTACGTTGTACAGCCGCAGGAATAGTTAGCTCTGGGTGGTCCCATACGCCTATTGTGAGTACGTCACCTACGCCTAGTTTATATTCGTAACCATTAACGTCTAACTCTTTAGCATTTAATAATGGTTTAGCCGCTTTACGCGTTAATTTTTGTTGGCTTATTAGTGATGAGTCAATAATTTGTATGTTTACTTTTTCGAGATCGTTGTCAAGATTTTGTGTTTGCTCGCCAGAGTCAATCCCCTCAAAATGGCTACCTGGTATAATAGTACACCCAGTTATAGATAAAAATGCGAGTGAAGTAACGAGTGATTTATAGCTCAACGCCATTGTAGAATCCCAAAATTATTTTTAAATATTGCACTTACTCACCTACCTTGGTGAGCACTTGTATTTTAACAGGTTAATTGAAACATGTGCACCATTGTGAAGCAATAGGCTTTGCTTTGTAAAAGCTTTGTTACTGAGCTTTAATTAACACTTAAATTATATCAGTATTTTCATTAAGATATTTATAAAAAATGTAATTAAAATATTTTACATAAAAAATTAATGCGAGTAAGTGAGTAAACACTCAAAAGCAGAAATTACGAGCTTTGCTCGTCACGCCGGCAAGCTGCGCGTTTACAAGTGTTTTAGGCACGCTACCGCCCCTAGGTTGCAGTTCCTACGTACTGGTTTTATGCTTTAATGCTCTTTTAGGTAAGGTGTAACCTTACGTATATCAAATTTGATTGTGCTAATGTTGTGCTAACTGTTATTTAGCAGTTTAACTTTTTATTTTTATTTCTTTGTTGTCTACGCTCATTTCTATTTGTGTATTAAGTAAGTTAACTAACAAAATACTGCGCATGTCACCATCGGGTTCTTTATATATGGCGTCTATACTGTTAAATGAGTTGTTATTTATATTTACTACATCACCTGCTTTTGGCATGTTTGATTCGCTGGTATGAGAACAATTGGTCTTTAAAATATTTATTAATTTTACCGAAGCTACCTGATATATTGCACCATAAGACACAAACCCACTGATTCCGCGTGTATTTTTCACAAAAGAAAAATTATCATTTTGTGAATCTAGGCAAACAAATAAGTAGTTTGGAAATAAAGCAGCGCTTTTGACGACCCTACGACCTCTAACCAATGTTTCGGTGGTTAATTTTGGGTAAAAAGCTTCAATTCCTTGATTAAATAAGTTTGTTTTAGCTCGTTCTTCTTGCCGAGGCTTGCAAAATACTAAATACCATTTTTTCATGCTAATCCTTCAGCGAATCTTTTAAACACAATTTAAACACAAATAACACAACACTGAGTCAAATGTGTGGCGTATTATACGGACTCACTAGCTGCCGTGTAAAGAGCATTTAGTACAAAAATGGTGTTTTGTATTGCCCTAAAACACTTGACAAAAATTGAATGATAGAAAGTTCGTAAGCATTTTGTGAACTACCCATCGACGCCACTACGTGTCGATCAATGGGCTTCTACAGTCTAGCTTTTGAATGCTAGGCTGCTTCTTTTTTC
>NZ_WTLB01000004.1:0-106451 GCF_011378855.1 Pseudoalteromonas sp. Z1A8
ATTCACTTACTTTAACTTACCGCGCCCTGTTTATTTGTAAATTAATTGAGGCGACAACTATCCTGACACAGGGGGTATCTTTAGGGGGTGTTGCACGGTATGGTCTATCAAATTCTAATATTCCAAATCTTCTTATGTAATAAGGAGTATGGTTTTTATGTAATTCGATTAGCTTCAACGATGGGATTTGATCAAAAATAGTGAAATCAACATTATGCTCAACAAATTTAAGAAAATCACCTTCTAGACTTACACTCTTCTTTTTGGTGATTTTGTCTTTACACTTTTTATCCCAACCAGAAATAAGGTCTGCTTTCAGCTTATTAGAATCTTTAAGGGCATTAAGGCTAGCACCATTTAAGCCACTTTTAGCAACAAAATAATATTTTACAGGCATTGAAAAATGCCCTTGATGTGAGTGGTAACAAAGCTTACCAATTTCTAAAAGAACATCTGACAAATTTAATGGTGAGCTGTAGTATTTGCACTGAAAATTTTCCCAATTTTCATCTGGGGTATAAGCAATAACATCACGCCCCATATCACCAGCCCCACCAACCCGATTGACTCGCGAATACTGTGTTTTCCAATATGTTGCTAGTTCACAAGTAAACTCTTCCCAATCGTCTGCGTCCATTTGCTGTAAACGCTTTAATGGCGATATGACTTCGCCAGCTAAAGCTGATACTGCCGATAAAGGAACATGGGCGCTTTTTGGGGAGGGGATCTCCGTTTCTAGTTCCATCTATATAAATCTTCCAAATGTAATACTATTTATTATTTTTATTGAGAGAATATAGCATCAAGACAAATATTCAACTCTAAACATTTTCTTACTTAAAAGTTAAATATAGCATTAATATCTTAATTACCAGCATCTCAATAAAGCTAAACGCTCATAGTATTGAATAATAGGAAAAAACCTCATGCTGCGTATTCACATACAAAAAAGGTGAGCTAATTTGCTCACCTTTTTCAATAATTATAGTTTGGGAATAGAGGTTGGATTCCCAATCTATAATAAAATTCCCAATCTATAATTTCATTCCCAAACTATAATGACTTTGATCATCTCAGCTCTTAATCGCGGTATGTCTCAACCGGTGGGCAAGCACACACTAAGTTACGGTCGCCGTATACGTCATCTATACGTGTAACGGTTGGCCAAAACTTGTTTTTAGCTACTGCAGGCACTGGGAATGCAGCGTAAAAACGGTCGTACGCGCGGTCCCATTCGTTACCTAACACGTCGCCTTGTGTATGCGGTGCAAATACTAGCGGGTTGTTTTCGATTGACCATTCGCCAGAGATTACTTTTTCAATTTCGCCTTTAATTGACACCATTGCTTCGATAAAGCGGTCAATCTCACCTTTAGATTCAGACTCAGTTGGCTCAATCATTAATGTACCAGCTACTGGGAACGACATCGTTGGTGAATGAAAGCCGTAATCTTGCAAGCGCTTAGCTACGTCCATTTCAGTAATGCCTGATTGCTCTTTTAGCGGGCGCAAGTCAACAATACATTCGTGAGCAACACGGTTGTTACGACCACGGTATAAAATTGGGAAGTGCTTGCTTAGCTCATGCGTTAAGTAGTTAGCATTAACAATTGCCATTTCAGTGGCTTGTTTTAAGCCCTCTGAACCCATCATGGTGATGTAAGCCCATGAAATAGGTAAAATAGCGGCTGAGCCGTAAGGCGCGGCCGATACCGCACCATTACCAATGTTAGTACCTGGTACGTTAATTACGCTGTGGTTTGGCATAAATGGCGCAAGGTGCGATTTAACACCAATTGGGCCAACACCTGGACCACCGCCACCGTGTGGAATACAAAACGTTTTATGCAAGTTTAAGTGCGATACATCTGAGCCAATAAAGCCTGGGCTTGTTACGCCAACTTGCGCGTTCATGTTTGCGCCGTCCATGTAAACTTGGCCGCCGTGCTCATGAATAATGTCACAAATTTCGCGAATTGTTTCTTCGTATACGCCGTGCGTAGACGGGTATGTGATCATGATGCACGATAAGTTTTCAGCAACTTCTTCAGCTTTCGCTTTAAGGTCGGCCATGTCTACGTTACCGTTTTTGTCGCAGTTAACTACCACAATTTTCATGCTCGCCATTTGCGCTGATGCAGGGTTAGTACCGTGCGCAGAGCTTGGAATTAAACATACATTACGGTGTGCATCCCCTCGTGACTCGTGGTATTTACGAATCGCGATTAAGCCTGCGTATTCACCTTGCGCACCAGAGTTTGG
This sequence comes from Pseudoalteromonas sp. Z1A8, assembly GCF_011378855.1. GTDB lineage: Bacteria > Pseudomonadota > Gammaproteobacteria > Enterobacterales > Alteromonadaceae > Pseudoalteromonas. Next base: position 2,263 of record NZ_WTLB01000004.1, read on the forward strand.
CTGAAGTGATACTGCATCGTAACCGGTAATGTTTACTAGCCAGTCGTGTAGCTCGCCAATCATTATTTGGTAACCCTCTGCTTGATCTAGCGGGCAGAATGGGTGAAGGTTTGCAAATTCAGGCCACGTAATTGGGATCATCTCTGCGGTCGCGTTTAGTTTCATGGTACATGAGCCTAACGAGATCATTGAGTGATTAAGCGATAAGTCTTTGCTTTCTAGTCGCTTAATGTAGCGAAGCATGTCTGTTTCGCTGTGGTAGCTGTTAAAGTTTGGATGCGTTAGTACTTCGTCGTCACGTACTAAACTTGCAGGAATTGACTCGCTGCCATTTGCTTCAACGTCGGCTGCAATAGCGTCAACACTTAGGCCATGGCCTTCGCCTAAAATAATATCGAATAACTCAGCTACATTGGCACGTGTTGTTGTCTCTGATACCGAAATTGAGTACTCGCCTTCGTGGTTTGTTGCAAAGTTTACGCCTTTTGCAATTGCACGCGCTATTATGTCGTCTTTGCTGTCGCTTACTACTGTTAGCGTATCAAACCAAGTGCTGTGCTTAAGTGCGATGCCTTTAGCTTTTAGGCCAGTTGCTAAAATATCAGCAAAGCGATGTATACGCTGCGCGATAGTTTTTAAGCCTTGTGGGCCGTGATACACAGCGTAAAACGCTGCCATGTTGGCAAGTAATACTTGCGCTGTACAAATGTTTGAATTGGCTTTGTCGCGGCGAATGTGTTGTTCGCGCGTTTGCATTGCCATACGTAGTGCGTCGTTACCTAAACGGTCTTTAGATACACCAATAATACGACCAGGTAATGAACGTTTGTATGCGTCACGTGTTGCAAAAAATGCAGCATGAGGACCGCCGTAACCCATAGGTACGCCAAAACGCTGAGCCGAACCAAGTACTACATCTGCGCCTAGTTTACCCGGTGCTTTTAATAGTAATAAACTCATTATGTCGGCAGCAACACAGGCAATGGCCTTTTTGCTTTGTACGCCAGCAATTAGGTCAGTTATGTCTACCACTTCGCCTGATGTAGTTGGGTATTGGAACAATGCGCCAAAAATGTCGTGGTTAACGGCATCTTCTGCTTTACCTACAATTATTTCAAAACCAAACTGCTCGGCACGCGTTGTTACTACGTCGATTGTTTGTGTGTGTACGTCGTCGGCGATAAAAAATGCATTGGCTTTTTTAGCTTTTGATACGCGTTTTGCAAGGCCCATAGCTTCTGCAGCCGCTGTTGATTCGTCAAGCAGTGATGCGCTTGCTAAATCAAGACCGGTTAAATCTAGGGTCATAGTTTGGAAGTTTAATAATGATTCTAAACGCCCTTGAGCAATCTCTGGCTGATACGGTGTGTACGCTGTATACCAACCTGGATTTTCTAGTACGTTACGTAAAATTACGTGCGGTACGTTAGTTGGGTGGTAGCCTTGGCCAATGTACGATTTGAAAACTTTATTTTTGCTTGCTACTGATTTTAGGTAGCTTAGTGTTTCAACTTCAGTACGGCTTTCGCCAACTGTTAGCGGTTGCTCTAGACGAATGCTAGCCGGTACAGTTTGGTCAATGAGCTCTTGCACACTCGATACTTCTAAAGCACTTAGCATATCGCTTACTTGTGCTGGGCTTGGCCCAATATGGCGGCGAATAAAATCTTGCTTTTGCTCTAGTTCTTCAAGAGATTTGGCGTTTGACATGAATCCAGATTCCTATGATCCTAAATGCTAATGGGTAACTAGCATTAATTAAAATATTTGACGATTTAACAGTTCACTCAGTATGGGGTGGTGAGCTGTAAAATCATAAAAGCCCCATTTTTATACATTAAACGGGGCTTTTAGTTATCTACAAAAAATGATTATTCTTCGTCGATAGTGTGCGAGTAACCTTCAGCGTCTAATAAGTTGTCTAGCTCAGACTCGTCAGATGCTTTAATACGGAATAACCAACCGTCGCCGTAAGCGTCGCTGTTTACTGTTTCAGGTGAATCTTCTAGCTCTTCGTTAATAGCAACAATTTCGCCACTGATAGGTGCGTAAATGTCTGATGCTGCTTTAACCGACTCTGCTACTGCACAGTCTTCGCCAGCGTCTACTTCGTCGCCAACTTCTGGTAATTCAACAAATACCATGTCGCCAAGAAGCTCTTGTGCATGCTCAGAAATACCAACAGTAAATGTACCGTCGCCTTCACTGCGAACCCACTCGTGTGAAGGTGCGTATTTTAACTCGCTAGGAATGTTGCTCATTTTATTTGTCCTTTGGTTTATATTGGGAGGATACCAATCGCAATAATTATTGTGATTGGTATAACCAAATTATTTAAATTATTGATTTACCGTTACGTACAAAGCTAGGCTTTACTACTTTAACGTTTACTAATTTTTTACGCATTTCTACTTGAGCTGTATCGCCTGTTGAACGTGGTACACGTGCAAGGGCTACACTAAAACCAAGTGTTGGTGAAAAAGTACCAGAAGTAATGATACCTATCCCACCGTCAACAATTACTTTAGAACCGCTACGCAAAACGCCTTTTTCTTCAAACACTAAGCCAACTAGTTTGTCAGTGCTTTTTTCTGCGCGTTGCTTAACAAGTACGTCACGACCAATAAAATCGCGATCTTCTGGTTCCCATGCAATGGTCCATGCCATGTTAGCAGCAAGTGGTGATACACTTTCGTCCATATCTAGGCCGTAAAGGTTCATACCTGCTTCTAAACGTAACGTGTCGCGTGCACCTAAACCAGCTGGCGCTACACCTGCATCTAACAGTTGTTGCCATAAATCGGCTGCTTGGTCGTTCGGTACTACTATTTCGTAACCGTCTTCGCCAGTATAACCCGTTGTGGCAATAAATAAATCACCTACTTGAACGCCAAAAAACGGCTTCATACCTTCAACGGCTGCTTGTTGCTCAGCATTTAAAAGTGTGGCTGTTTTTGCTTTAGCGTTAGGGCCTTGTACTGCAATCATTGCAAACTCTGGGCGCTCTGTAACAGTTACGTCAAAGTCGCTCGATACGTTAGCTAAATGTGCTAGGTCTTTTTCGCGCGTTGCTGAGTTAACAACTAGGCGGTAAAAGGTTTCGCTAAAGAAATAAATAATTAAGTCGTCTATTACACCGCCTTGCTCGTTAAGCATGCCAGTGTAAAGCGCTTTACCTGGTACGGTTAATTTTGCAACGTCGTTAGCTACTAGCTTACGTAAAAATGCTTGTGCTTGAGGCCCTTCAATATCAACAATAGTCATGTGTGATACATCAAACATGCCTGCGTCGGTGCGAACGGCATTGTGTTCTTCTATTTGTGAGCCGTAGTTGATTGGCATTTCCCAGCCATGAAAATCAACCATTTTAGCGCCCGCTTCTAGGTGCTTAGCATGTAGTACAGTTTTAGAAGTCATAACATTCCTTCACGTTTAAATTAACCCTGTTTAGGGCGTGGCTTAAATAGACTTTAATTGCTTAATCGCAATTAAAAACAGGTAAACATTGTTATGTTCACCTGTTGTTTGTATTCGTTATGCGGCTTCACTATGCATAAGTGCAAAACCTTGCGCTTGCATGTAGCTTTGCCATTTTTGTAATTCTTGTTGTTTAGCTACTAATACAAAGTGTTGTTCGTCGTTTTTATCAATGGCGGTAATAAATACATCACCACTTTGCGCACCGTAGCATAGTTGCGCGTCAGAAAGGCGCAAACCGGGTGTTAATTTAAAAGCATTTACTAGAGTATCAAACGCGTTGTCGCCACTTAAAATAAAGCTTGCTAGGTCGGTGCGTACTACATAATCAATATCAAAACGTAGCTGTTGCTCGTTTATAAGTGCTTGTAGTTGAAGGCTTGCGTTGTGTGGCAGTACAAATCTAAAGGCGGTTTCGCTAAAGTAATAAACAGCAAAGCTGTAGTCAGAATTATAGTCGCCATCAAGCGTGCCTTTTAAGCCTAAACCGCTGGCGGTAAGCTTAGTTAAATCAAGGCCTAAAATAGTGCTTAAAAATACACTGGTTTCGGTGCCGCTAAAATCCATTACAACGTGATTGTTGTTAGTTTGCAAAGCGTTAGTAACCGCACTACTTGCGTTGCTGTGGCGGGCAAACATTATTGGGTTAAAAGTCATAACAAACACCTGTGTATTTTCGATTACAAAAGTATATTGCCCACGCCTACCAACAACAAATTGTAATTTTTTATCAATTGATAAATAATACTTATATATATAGCTATATAAATTGTAATTTTAAATATGAAAAACATATCAACCGACGGTTTACGTACTTTTGTGATGGTAGTTGAAATAGGTGGCTTTGCTAAAGCAGGCGATTTACTTGGCCTTTCGCAACCTGCTGTAAGTTTGCAAATAAAGCGCTTAGAAGACGTGCTCGGATATAAACTATTTAAAAAACAAGGACAGCGCCAAGTATTAAACCAGTACGGCGAGCTATTATTGCCTATGGCAAAACAAATGATGCAACACAACGATGCTATTTTGCAGCAGTTCACCTCAGAGAACATTGCAGGTAAAGTGCGCTTGGGTATTCCGAGCGAATTTGCTGCGCGTATTTTACCTTCTATTATTGGCGACTTTGTGGCGCTCTACCCTGAGGTGTCGTTAGAAGTTAAATCGCGTTTAAGTAAGCATTTACTTTCGGCCTCTAGGCAAGATCAGTTCGATTTAGTACTTGCACTCAATGAGCGACTCAACTCTGATAAGTTTCCTATTTTTATGCAAGACGAATTAGTGTGGGTGGGCGACCTATCACTTGCGCAAAACGATGTGGTTACGCTAGTTACCGCACCAGAGGGGTGTATTTATCGTCGCCGTGCAATTGATGCATTAAAAAATGCGGGCATAAAATACCGTATCGTATACAGCAACGCCGATTTAACCGGCCTTATTGCGGCATTAAAAGAAGGCTTAGGTATTACGGTACTTGCTAAAAGCACAGTACCGAGTGAGCTTAACTACCAAGTTCAAACCAAACATTTACCCACTCTTGGTAATATTGGTATTAGTTTAATTAAAAGTTCGGGTGAATCTGACCATGCTGTAGATAAACTCGCGGAGTTTATAGCGCTACGCTTAGGTTATAGCTAATCAAAACTTTATAACTAGTTTATAAGTTATGAAGCAATACAAAAGAAACAATTTAGTTAACAAAGTTGCATAGGTTGTTGTTTTTAATTCTATTAAACTGAATAATTAAATACTTAATAACATTGATTCGTATTCGTTAACGTGTTCAAATTACGCCAATTTAGATAATTGACATGATTAGGAACACAATGAACCCTAAGTTTTTAGTATCTACCCTGGCAACTGCGGTTGCTTTGTCTTTTAGTGCTACTGCAATAGCAAAAGACACCAGCGATAAAGAACAACGCTTTGAACAAATTACTGTTATTGGCTCTCAGCAAGCAATTAACGATATTCCGGGTTCGGCTACGTTTATTTCTGAAGAAGAGCTTCAAAAATTCCAGTTTACCGATATTTCTCGCGTTTTAGCGTCTGTTCCAGGCGTTTACGTGCAAGAAGAAGACGGCTACGGCCTTCGCCCTAATATTGGTATGCGCGGTACAGGTACTGGCCGTAACGATAAAATATCGGTAATGGAAGACGGTGTATTAGTTGCGCCAGCACCCTATTCAGCACCATCTGCTTACTACTTCCCTACTACGGGTCGTATGGAGTCTATTGAAGTATTAAAAGGCGCGGCATCAGTTAAGTACGGCCCGCGTACTACGGGCGGTGTTTTAAACTTACTTTCGCGCAGCTTACCTACTGAGCCAAATAGCTCAAAAGGTATGGTAGATGCAGCCCTTGGTGGTGATGGTTACTACAAAGGTCACGCTTACTTCGGTAAAGAAAAAAACAACACAGCAGGCTTAATTGAAGTATTTACTTACGGCGCAGACGGCTTTAAAGAGCTGCCAGTAGGTAATGACAACACCGGCTTTGAAAAAACAGATTTACTATTAAAGTTTGGTCATACGTTTGGTCAAAACGATGCGCATAATCTTGAGCTAAAAATTAAGTACTCTGACGAAACATCAGACGAAACATACATGGGCTTAACTGACGAAGACTATCAAGAAAGTCCTTACCGTCGTTATGCTGCATCGCAAAACGATGAAATGAATACTCGCCATAACGCATACCAACTTAACTACGCGTACCGTTTTGGTGATGGCTATGAATTTTTAGCTACGGCTTACTTAAACGATTTTCATCGTAACTGGTATAAAGCCAGCAAAGTAAGCGAAAGCTACCTTGAACAATACAGTGAATTTGAAGCAAACCCTACAAGCGAAGGCATTGAAGGTATTGGTATTAAAGCTAATAACCGCGATTACCAAGCTAAAGGTATTCAGTCTGAATTGCATATTCCTGCAGGCGATCACTATGTGACTGTTGGGGTACGTTACCACGAAGACGAAATGGATCGTTTTCAATGGGAAGACAAATACACACTTAATCAAGACCTAAGCTTAACGCTTACAGAGCAAGGCGTTCCGGGCTCTGACAGCAACCGTGTAGATAGCGCAGAAGCAAGTACCTTGTTTATTCAAGACGAGTGGACAATTGATGCATTAGTAGTAAGTGCAGGTCTTCGTTATGAAGACATTACTATTACGCGTGAAGAGTGGTCTAAATCAGATCCAACACGCAGCAACGGTTTAACTAAAGATGTGTCGAACGACACTGAAATTTTAGTTCCGTCGTTAGGTGCTACTTACACGCTTAACGAAAACGTAACGCTACTTGCGGGCATTCAAAAAGGTTATGCACCAGCAGCACCTGGTAATGCTGACCAAGAAGAAGAAGAAAGTGTAAACATTGAGTTTGGCTCTCGCTTTAATATGGATGGCTTTAGCGGTGAAGTAATTGCGTTTTACTCTGACTACAGCAACATGCACGGTAACTGTACTGCAGCGGTTGGTTGTAGCGACGACAACATTGGCGACCAATACAACTACGGTGAAGTAGAAGTAGCGGGCTTTGAATTTAGTGCAGCACGTACGTTTGCAACTGATACAGCTATGTTCCCAGTTAAATTAACGTATACCTACACAGACTCTGAGTTTAAAAACGATTTTGATTCAGAAATTTGGGGCACGGTAGAAAAAGGCGATGCAATGCCTTACGTACCAGAAAACCAAGTAGCGTTATCGTTAGGTGCTGAGTTTTCTGCGTTTGTAGTTAACAGCCAAATACGTTACGTATCTGATGCGCATGCTAACTTAACGCAGTCGGGCTTAAACGCAATTGATAGCCGCGTAGTATGGGATTTAGCTGCTAAATACTTAATCGATGAGAATCAAAAAGTATACCTAAGCGTTGATAATTTGTTTGATAAAACATACGTTGCTAACCGTTCAAACGGTGGCATTCAACCAGGTAAGCCACGTACTGTACAAATGGGCTACACTTACTCATTCTAAATTAAAAGCTGGTTAAACGGTTCACTAACTACGTTAATAATTTTTTATGTAAGAACACTACACATCTAAATTATTGCCTTGTTATTAAACCGTTTCCCTGCGCTTTGTATAGGATAAGTGGTTCACTAACAGCGTTGATAATTTTTTATGTAAGAACACTACACATCTAAATTATTGCCTTGTTATTAAACCGTTTACCTGCGCTTTGTATGAGATAAACGGTTCACTAACAGCGTTAATAATTTTTTATGTAAAAGCACTACACATCTAAATTATTGCCTTGTTATTAAACCGTTTACCTGCGCTTTGTATAGGAGAAATGGTTCACTAGCTACGTTAAAAATAACTCATATAAGAACAACTATATTTCGTTATTTTTGCCTTGCTATAGGGTTATTTTCCTATCGCTATGATAGAGCATCAATTGATGTAAAGTTAAAAGCGTAAGTTACAGATACAAAAAAGCCGAGATTGAATTTCAATCTCGGCTTTTTTAATACATAAAACTTATAGTTTATATATTAGTTATTTGCGTTACGTTGGCGTAATACTTCAAACAAACAAATACCCGTGGCTACCGATACGTTTAAGCTTGAAACTGTACCCGCCATTGGAATTTTAACGAGCATATCGCAATGCTCACGCGTTAAGCGTCGCATGCCTTCGCCTTCTGCGCCCATAACAATAGCCATTGGGCCTGTTAAGCTTGCATCAAATACGTGGTTATCAGTTTCACCAGCAGTACCTACAACCCATACGCCTGCATCTTTAATTTCGCGAAGCGTGCGTGCAAGGTTAGTCACTTGAATTAGCGGTACTGTTTCGGCTGCGCCACAAGCAACTTTACGTGCTGTACCGTTAAGCTTTGCAGAGCGATCTTTAGGTACAATGATAGCGTGAACACCGGCAGCATCTGCACTACGTAAGCATGCGCCTAAGTTATGCGGATCGGTAATACCATCAAGCACAAGTAAAAACGGTGTGTCTTCACGGGCAATAATCACATCAAGATCTTTTTCATTAAATGTAGGAGCAGCTTTTACGTTGGCAATAATACCTTGATGCTGCTCACCTTTTGATTTGCTATCAAGAGCTTTACGCTGCATAAACTGTACTGAAATGCCAAATTTACGTGCTTCATCAATAATCGGAGTTGAGCGTTTGTCGTCACGGCCTTTAAGGGCGTAAATTTCTACAAAGCGCTCTGGCTCGCTTTCTAAAATTGCTTCAACAGAGTGAAAGCCAAAAATTAATTCATTACTCACGTATTATCTGCTCCTGGGCTAGTACTTTTACGGGCATTTTTGCCAGCTCTTTTAGGCTTTTTAACTGCCTTCTTTTTCGGCTTTTTCTTTACGGCAGTGTCTGTTACTTTTTTATCTGCGGGTTTAGTTGCAGACTTATTTGCCGGTTTACCTTTGTCTTTATTCGCTGGCTTTTTTTTACCTTTTGGCTTGTCATCGCTGTGCGACTTTTTACCCGGTACTTTGCCTGCTTTTAATTGCGAACGCACACTTGCTGGCGCATGCTCAGATTTACCTGAACCTTTTTTTGGTGCACGACGACGTGAGTATCTGTCTTGTGCTACATCGCCTTTAAGCGTTAAATTTATACGACGGTCGTCTAAACTAACCGACGTAACTTTTACTGTTACTTTATCGCCAAGGCGATAAACTTTGTGAGAGTGCTCACCTATTAGGGTATGTTTTGCAGCGTCATGTGCAAAAAACTCGTCGCCTAAATTAGTAACGTGAACAAGCCCATCAATTTGTAAATCGTCTAAACGAATAAACAAACCAAAGTTAGTGACCGATGAAATAACACCGTCAAACTCGTCACCTACGTGATCTTGCATAAACTCACATTTAAGCCAATCCGCTACTTCGCGAGTTGCATCATCGGCGCGGCGCTCTGTGGTAGAACACTGCTCACCAAGTTGATCAACTTCGTCGTCGGTATAAGCGTATTCGCCAGACGTTTGCTGACCTTGTGCTTTTATTACTGCTTTAATAGCACGATGTACTACTAAATCTGGGTAACGACGTATTGGCGATGTAAAGTGCGCATAAGCCGATAACGCTAAACCAAAGTGACCAATGTTATCTGGCTGATATACAGCTTGTTTCATTGAACGCAGTAGCATAGTTTGAATAAGCTCGGCTTCTGGGCGGTCACCTAGTCGCGCTAGTACTTGCGTTATTTCTTTTGGTGTTGGCTCGTCGCTTAATGTGCTTTCAATACCTAACTCGCCTAAAAACTTAGTAAAGTTACCTAGTTTTTCACTGTCTGGTTCGTCATGTACACGATAAAGCGCGCTTGCTTCGTGCTTTTCAAGAATTTTAGCCGCTGATACGTTGGCTAAAATCATACATTCTTCAATCAGTTTATGCGCATCGTTACGAATAACAGGCACTATTGATTCTATTTTACGCTGAGCGTTAAATACAAAACGTGTTTCTAGGGTTTCAAACTCAATGGCACCACGCTCTTGACGTGCTGCTTTAAGTGCCATGTACATTTGCTGTAAATCAGTTAAATGTGGCACAACGGCTGAGTATTCTTCGCGTAGTTTTTCGTCGTTTTGTAAAATGGCATTTACTTTGGTGTAAGTTAAACGTGCATGCGAGTTCATTATCGCTTCGTAAAACTTATAACCCGAAAGTTTACCCGCGCTCGACACGGTCATTTCGGCAACCATACATAAGCGATCTACTTTTGGATTAAGCGAACATAATCCGTTAGAAAGCACTTTTGGTAGCATCGGAATAACTTGCTCAGGAAAATACACTGAGTTACCACGCAAAATTGCTTCTTTGTTAAGCGGCGTGTTCATTCCTACGTAATGCGATACATCGGCAATGGCAACCCATAAGCGCCAGCCACCCGATTTTTTAGGTTCACAGTATACGGCGTCATCAAAGTCGCGAGCGTCTTCGCCATCAATAGTTACAAGTGGTAAGTCACGTAAATCTACGCGGCCTTGTTTGTCAGCGTCTTCAACAAACTCACCTAGGTGAGCAACTTGTGCTTCAACTTCTTCTGGCCATACATGTGGAATATCGTGATTGCGCAGTGCGACTTCAATTTCCATACCTGGGGCTAAATGCTCACCAAGTACATCAATAATTTTACCTACCGCGTTCATGTTGCGGCTTGGATTTTGAGTGATTTTAACCTGCACCATTTGGTTATGGCGGGCACCGTTTTCGTTGCCTGGTAAAATCATTATGTCTTGCGTTATGCGCGGGTCTTCAGCTACTACAACAGCAACACCATGCTCTACAAAGTAACGGCCAACAATTGGCGCGCGCTCGTTAGTAAGCACTTTTATAATACGTGCATCGCATTTTGAGCCAGAGCCACGTTTAGTGCCTTTAGCTAGTACAATGTCGCCATGTAACACCATATTCATTTGGTGCTTAGCAATAAACCAATCTTTACTCTCGCCTTCAACTTCTAAAAAGCCAAAACCGTCTCTGTGGCCTATTACTTTGCCTTTGGTTAAACCGGCTTCGTCAATTAGGGCATAGCATTTAAATTTATTAAAATACAGCTGTCCGTCACGCTCCATAGCGCGAAGGCGGCGTTTAAATGCTATTTGGCGTTCGTCATCGTTTACTGCTAGTTCTTCACATAATTGCGCGTAGTTAGCAGGCTTTGAACGCTCTTGAAGGTGAGTAAGTATAAACTCACGACTAGGGACTGGGTTTTCGTACTTTTCTTGTTCTCGACTGAGATTTGGATCTTGGTTTGACATTCACTATCTTGTTAGTTGGTTATGTAGGTATTTTAACCCATATAGTTATAATGAGACAGGTAAAAGCGATTAAACTTTTAAGAAAGCGCTTTTACCCTGCTGTTTACCTTGCTGTATAGTTTAAAAATCTAGCGCAATGGGGCTTAACGACCCCTTAACTGCAAAGTGTTTAATCATCTCGTAGCAATGCTAAAACCCTTTCGCGCTAAATATTTATTTATAACCTGAGCTCTGGATAATAAATCTATCTCGAGCAGCTATTTTCAGCGCTAACAGCGTTGAATATACTTACAATAGGCCAGCTATTGACGCGTAAATTCGCCTTGTTTTCACCGAAAATCTCTGGCTAGAGAAAATAAATTTAAATATCAACATGATTCAATACGTCAGTAAATCTCTTAACCAGAGTTCAGGTTATTTATACTATTTTTTTTGTAGGTTTTTCCAGAGCAATTTACTTATATTATCAATAAAGCTTGGATCTTCTTCTTTCATTGTAAGCAAAATTTGTTTATTCATTTGTGTTTTGTTTTGAGCGTAAATCCAACGGTTTTTATTAAACTGCTGGGCAAACTCAAGTACACCGGCTTGTAGTTCGTCGTTATTTGCAAACACAGCTTCAACCACTTTATTGTCTAGCAACTGCTGTGCACCAACACGCTCTCCTGACATAGCTAAACGATTAAAGAATGTTTGCGCGATAGCTTTATTAATTATAGGAAACATCGACGGTACAAAAGGCACCATTACATCAACTTCAGGAAAACAAAAGAAGCCTTTGTCTGACTTCATAAATCTAAAATCACACGCACATGCAAGCACAGAACCATTACCGTAAGTATGGCCGTTTAATGCCGCAATAATGGGCATAGGAAACGTAACAATACGTTTGAACAAGTCACTTATTTGAATCATAAAGTCAGAAATTGCTGCAGGTAAAATACTGGGATTAGACATCCATTGAAGGTCGATACCCAATGACCAGTTTTTATCACTCGAAGAGGTTAAAATAACAGACTTAATGTTTTGATCTGCTTCAATATGGTCAAGATGTAAATTAAACTCAGTCAAAAATGCTGGGTTGTGGCGGTTTTCAGCGGTATTCATAGTGAGTATTGCAGTACTATTTTTAGTTGTTAGTTCTATTAAATTTGCCATTAAACCCTCTTTTAGCGCTTTTTAAGCTAACTTTAAGCGCTGTTCGTTACTTTTATAAGTAATACCAACCTGCATAAATCTTTGATCAATTTAACGAATTAAATTTCACTATAACGTCGTTAAAAAATTTTTATTTAGAACAACTAGATACAAAAATTTTTGCCTAGTTCTAGCGTAATTTTCTTAACGTTAAATAGACCCCATATATAAGCAGATTGGTATAACATAGTAATACTTTGTTTATAATTTATAAACCCACTATTTAAAGCCACCCTTTTTGCTTTGCAATACGCGCTGCATCTATTCGATTTGTGGCATTTAATTTAGCAATGGCGTCTGATAGATAATTACGTGTGGTGCCTTCGCTTATAAATAACTGCTTGGCTATTTCGCTTGTTTTAAGGCCATCGCTTGCAAGTTTAAGTGCTTTGCGTTCTTTATCGGTAAGTGGATCTGCGTCGTCTAATGCATTAATAGCAAGCTCTGGATCAATTACCTTTTGCCCCTGCATTACTTTTTTAAGCGCATTTATTAGCTCTTCACTCGGCGCTTCTTTTAGTATAAACCCTTTAACACCCGCACTTAATGAGCGCCTTATGTAACCAGCGCGAGAAAACGTGGTCATAATAACCATTTTTATAGCGGGAAACTTAGCGGCCATTTTTTCGCTGAGCTCTATACCATTCATGGTTGGCATTTCTATATCGGTTAAAATTATATCTGGCAGTAAATCACTATCAAGCGCCTCAATTGCATTAAGTGCATCTTGCCCATTACTTGCTTGCCCAATTATCTCTATATTAAAATCGAGACTTAATAGTGCTGCGATTGCATCACGAACAAGCGCTTGATCTTCCACTAAATAAACTTTAATCATTGTAAATCCTTAGCTGTGATTGGCAATATCACATTTAGCGTAAAAGTATCACCACAAGTAAATTTAGCACTGCCCTTTAATTGCTCTGCTCGCTCTGTAATGCCATTTAAACCATTACCTACTTTTAATGTATTGCATGGCGCGTTATCAATCACTTTAATAAGAAGCTGTTGCGCTGTTTGATCTATGCTTATTTCGCAATTTTTTGTGCTGCTATGGCGTAATAAATTAGTCACAGCTTCTTTAATTATCAGACCAGCGAACCCTTCTACCTTAGCGGGCAGAGTATCTAAATTTACGCTCACTTTTACGTTAAAACCTTGCTCTATTAATCTTTGTTTTAGCTGTGCTATTTGACTGACAAGGTTAAGCTGTTTTAAATCACTTACTGCGTTTCTTACATCGCTAAGCAATTGCCTTGCAAGCTCTGCTACTTGTGCAATTTCGTTATTTGCTTGAGCGTAACGCTCACCTTGGTTTAATTTATTAGCAAGCTCAGCCTTTAAAGCAATAGATGACAATGAATGCCCTAAAATGTCATGTAAATCGCGGGCAATGCGCTCGCGCTCAGCAATAGCAGCTAGTTGCTCTAATTGGTTAGCACTTTCTTGCTCACGCTTTTTATATAAGCTTTCTCTTTTTGCTGCAATACCGTAACTAAATAACGCGGCGCATAAAATCAAAGCAACAGCTAAAAAGTATTGAATCTTCCCTATATCACCAATATATGCGCTTAATAAAACCGTAGATATAATCGCGAGTGCAGCATAAATTCTTTGATGATAGCTATATGCGTAGCCCGCTACATAAGCTGTAAAGCCAAATAAAGTAGGAGTGCCCGAGCTGTAAAAAGTAGCGCAGAAACAAATTAATAGCATGGCTACAAACAACTTGGTCACACCTGTGCTTTTGCAGTTTATTGCTTTTACATACAAAAGAATAAAGGCAATATAAAAAGCTAAAGACATCGTGATTTGGTTAGCCGTAAAACTAGAATAATTAATTATGAGAGGGAGTAAATAAAAGCCGGTAAAAATTAAATGACCGTATTTCCAAAAACCTTTATCACTTTGTTGAGAGAAGGTGTTGAGCGAACTCATATTAATACCTCTGCCATATTATTTTTATTTATAGCACTATTTTTATTGGTAAATATAAATAACACAAAAATGCAGAGCAGCATAAAGCAATCTGCATAAGTGATCGTGAAACTTAACGTCTCTAGTACTTCATTAATAGCTAAGCTGATTAGAATTAAAGAATTCATAATTATCTCCTGTTGAGTAAGATAACTATGCCTGCGTACAAAAATAATAAGAGTGTGAAGTGTCATTAACTTTAATGACATTTGTCATATTAGGAAAATTTCATCTTGTAAACGTGGCCTCAATGATAAGATATTGAAAAAAGGAGATAACGTTTTAATGCAACCACAACAGCAAAGCCTGATTTACTTACACATAGCTGTATTACTTTTTGGCGGAACCGCTCTATTTGCCAAGCTTATTGGTTTAAATGCTTTAGATATTACCGTTTACAGAACTGCAATTGCAGGAATGGCTATTTTAGCCATGCTGTATTTTCAAAAAAAACAAATTAAGCTAAATAAACCTAAAGACTACTTTATTGCGTTATTTTTAGGTGTTGCGGTGGGTATACACTGGGTAACCTATTTTGCAGGTATGCAAATGGCCGGTATAACAATTGGAATGTTGGCATTTTTTAGCTACCCCGTTATGACGGTATTTTTAGAGCCCTTATTTAATAAAAGTAGGCCAAAAGCAAAAGATATAATAAGTGCGGCCGTGGTTGTTTTAGGTATTTACTTATTAGTCCCAAGTGCAAATTTAGGCGACGATGTGACCCTCGGTGTAATAACAGGTGTTATATCGGCATTGTTTTTTTCAATCAGAAACATTACCCATAAACGCTACTTTAGCCAATATGGTGGCCCGCAAACGATGTTTTATCAAACCTTAGTGGCAAGCATTATGCTGTGCGCATTTATAGAAGTGCCGGTATATGAAGTTAGTAATCACGACCTAATTTTAATTGCTGTAGCGGGTGTTATATTTACAGCTACACCGCACTCGTTATTTGCAGCAAGTTTAAAGCATTTATCGGCGGCAACTGCGGGGTTAATTTCTTGCTTACAACCACTTTATGGCACCATACTGGCTATAGTAATTATTCATGAACGTCCTACTGTTATGACGTTAGTTGGTGGAGCACTTATTGTTAGTGCCGCTTGTTTTGAAACGTGGTCAATCACTAAAAAGGCTCAACAATGAAAGTATTTGCACACCGTGGTGCCAGTGGGGATTTTCCTGAAAACACCAAAAGCGCTATTTTAGAAGCGTTAAAAGTAGGTGTTGATGGTATTGAAGTAGATATTCAAAGTTCCTTCGATGATTACATGTTAATACACGACTCGTGGCTCGATAGAACCACCAGCGGTAAAGGTCGGGTGAGTGATTTTACTGCACATGAACTCTCTAAACTTGATGCTGGAAATGGCGAGAAAATTCCCACTCTTCAGCAGTTATTTGATTGGAATAATAATAAATCTTTATTAAATATTGAGCTTAAACATACTTTTGAGCTGGAAAGGTTTGTGGCTCAACTTGAAAAAAATATTGAGGCTAACAAAATATCGAAAGCAAATATTTTAGTGTCATCGTTTGATCATCATCAACTACAGTGGCTCAAAAACAGACTACCATGGCTTAAAATAGGTGCCCTGACGTCTTCTATTCCAATTAACTATGCAAAGTTTGCAAGTGATTTAAACGCTTTTAGCGTGCATGTAGATAAAACCTTTATAAATAAGGCTTTTGCAGATGATGCAAAAAAAAGAGGTCTAAAGATTTATGCTTATACGGTCGATAGAGAACAAGATATAGCGTTAATGCTTGAGTACGGTATAGACGGAATTTTTACAAATTACCCAGCGCGAACTAAAGCTTACTTGTTATCGTTACAAAAAAGCTAACTTACACCTCCCTAACTAAAATTATAATTACAGGGCTTAAGCATAATGAGTGGTTTTATGAAAATTTATAACTATATAGAGCAAACATTCTTTTTTACGTTAACGCGTAAAATAGTTGGCAACTTAAGCTTTGTATTATTGTTGCAAGCAATTACGTTATTTTGGCTGCATCAGAGCTTAAGCGAACAACAGCAAAGTACAGGGCTATTTTGGCTGCTTACGCTTGTTATTATATCTGGTTTTATTTTTACTCTTTTTTATATGCGCTTTTTAATTGTTCGCCCTGTTACTGCTATGCGCGATACTTTGATACAAATAAACCAACAAGATGCAAATTTAGCAGCAAAACTTCCCCACTTTTCGTATGACGAATTTAAAGATTTAAGTACCCAGTACAATATGTTTACTGCTCATTTAAGTGAATTACTCAGCACAACATATAATAGTGCTCAAGCTAGTGCACACAGTAATACGCAAGTCACTCAATCAATGCAAAACACTGAGCAATCTAGCGAGCAACAAATACAGTTAAGCCACAGTATTATTAATGCCAGTATGCAAATAACCCAAAGCCTACAAAACATAGTAAATAATACAGATAGCGTGCATAACGTTAATAATGAACATCTTAACTTTGTAAAACTCTCTGCATCCGAGCTCGCTGCTTTAGTGGAACAAGTTAAGCTAATTACTAATATGCTGGGTAGCTTTTCAAATACAATTGCGGGACTGAAAGAGAACAGTGAAAATATTCGTAGTATTTTAAAAATGGTTGAAGAGTTTTCTGATCAAACTAATTTGTTAGCCCTTAACGCCGCAATAGAAGCAGCTAGAGCGGGTGAAGCTGGCAGAGGGTTTGCCGTAGTTGCAGATGAAGTACGCACGCTTTCAATAAAGGTCAGTGGCGCAACCAGGCAAATAAGCGACTTCATAAATCAAATGAATGATTTGGTGAACGAAACAAATGAAGAGTCAGAGCAATTAATAACTCACTCTAATAATGCACAAAGCTCAATTAGCGCCACCTCAGATGGTTTTACTAAAATGCTGAGTGAATTTGAGCACAACCAACAGCAGTTACAACAAATAGCCAACGCGGTGCATATGCTCGAGGATACTCAAACCCATACTCACCAATCGGTAGAACAAATTGTAGCGCTAGGTGAGCACGCTAAACAGCAAATAGATACAGCCCTTAGTGATTGCCAACAATCCCAGCAGCTAAGTATACAAACTCAACAACAGTTAAAACGCTTTGTGCACTAAGAAGCGTTTTCGGGCTTAGAGAAATATGGTAAATTACGCAGCTATTAATTTAAGTGTGTAAAGCGTGTGAGCAACCCTACCCCAGACTATGAAAAATTAGCCCTGCAAATAAAAACCTGGGGGCAAGAGCTTGGCTTTAGCGAAGTAGGTATTACTGATATTGACCTATCTAAGCACGAAGCCCAATTACAACGCTGGCTTGATGCGGGCTATCACGGCTCGATGGATTATATGGCTGCGCATGGCATGAAACGTGCTCGCCCTGCTGAATTAGTACCTGGTACACAACGTGTTATATCTGTAAAAATGAACTACCTCCCACCTGATGCAGGCTTTGCAAAAACCTTAAAAAATAAAGAAAAAGCATACATAAGTCGTTATGCACTGGGTCGTGATTACCATAAATTAATGCGTAATCGTTTAAAAAAACTTGGCCAAAAAATAGAGCAAGAAATTGGCGAGTATGGCTTTAGGCCCTTTGTAGATTCAGCCCCGGTACTTGAGCGTCAACTCGCAGAAAAAGCCGGTTTAGGGTGGCGTGGTAAGCATTCGTTATTAATTAATCAAGAAGCAGGATCGTGGTTTTTTTTAGGCGAGCTATTTATTGATTTACCCCTGCCAATAGATACAGAAAACACGTTTGAAGGCTGTGGAAAATGTGTTGCTTGTATTACGCTTTGCCCAACAGGAGCAATTGTAGAGCCTTACGTTGTTGATGCACGTAAATGTATATCGTACTTAACAATAGAGCACCAAGGTCCTATTCCAGAGCAGTACCGAACTTTATTAGGCAACCGCATTTATGGCTGCGATGATTGCCAGTTAGTATGCCCTTGGAATCGTTATGGGCAAATAACTGACGAAAATGATTTTCATCCTCGTACTCAATTAAAAGATAAAGACTTACTTGAGCTATTTGCTTGGGATGAGACTACATTTTTAAAAAATACCGAAGGCAGCCCTATTCGCCGCATTGGTCACGAACGTTGGTTACGTAATATAGCGGTCGGTTTAGGTAATGCAGAATTTAGCCCCGCTATTATTCATGCCCTAGAAGATAAATCTCAAGTATGCAGCGAGCTTGTTTTAGAACATATTGAATGGGCCCTTGCTCAACAAAACGATAAGCAACGATTACAAATTCGTAAAACGGCTAGGTTAATCAGAATTGTAGAAAAAGGCTTACCCAGAGACGCATAATGCGATTGGTGTAAGCCTTTGAAGTAACATTATTTAGTTAAATATATTTAACTTTTCAAAAGTAACGATAGATCTTGCTCTATTTCTGTAAAGGCTGCTTTCACTTGTTTAACAGACTCCTCTCTTGCTACTGATTTTTGGATAGTTTCATCTACTTTTTTATAAATAAACACCTCCTGATCTTCATCTAACCCCATTGTTGGGATACGCTCTTCAAGCTCTTCTTGTAACTGTTTAAAAACTTTTTCGTTGTTTTGACGGTTGTCATTCAACAAGCTAATTAAGCCATGAAACTTACTGTGAACCGTACTTGCTACGGCATTAAGTTTTGCTTGTTGCGATTCAAGCATTTTCTTAGTCATGATGGCGCGTAGCTGCTGCTCGGTAACACTGACAATAAAACATACGTGGTCGCGTATACGCCCGTGTTTATCTGGATCGTGATCAGGCATATTTAAAATAAGTAAGCTAATCAATTCATAGTTAACTAAAATTCGGTGCGAAAATTCATGTAAGCGCCCTTTGTTTTTAAGCATTTCGAATAGTTCCACCACAATAGGTGAACACACGCCGTTTAGTGCAAAGTGGCTAATTTCATCGCTTTCTCTAAACTCTACATTACTTTGTAAATCAAAAGACTGCAGACAATCTATAAGCGCTTTACCTAGTTCTTGAGGGTCATTAATAAAACCTATGTTTTCAACGTAGTTAACTATTTGCCCCATTTCGCTGCTGTTAGCCATGGCATTAAATGCAGTTGATGTTGCATCTTCAACTTGCTTTTCAAGGCTTTGTTTTTCAACGAGTACTTGATTTAAATTTTTAAGCTTTGATTTAAGTTCATCATGGCCAAAGGGTTTTACAATGTAGTCTTCTGCGCCAACTGAGTAGCCTTCCATGCGCTCCTCAACAGTGCCACGAGCAGATACAAACATAACAATTATATGTGCCGTATTTGGGTTTGCTTTAAGTGCCTTACATACTTCATAGCCATTCATTTGCGGCATACTTACGTCAAGTAATATAACCTGAGGCATATAACCTTCAACCATGCTTAAACATTCAGGCCCACTCGCTGCTACTTGTAATTCAAAATCAAGCTCCTCTAAAATCTCCTCAATAATTTCAAGGTTAAAGGGTTCGTCATCAACGGCAAGTATTTTAGTTAAGGCCATAATTTATCATCCATTCAATTCTCAAAAAGTTACTTGGCTTGCCAAAAAACAATTAATTACTGTGTTGTATTAATTGATCTTCAGCCAAATGCTCATCTAGATTTATTTCCAATTTGGTATGCCCGTTAGCAATTAATTACTGTGCTGTATTAATTGATCTTCAGCCAAATGCTCGTCTAGGTTTATTTCTAATGGCACTTGTATAGATATAGTCGCGCCACCATTTTCGTTATTGTGCGCAGTGATCTCTCCTTGATGTAAAGATACAAACTCTCTACACAATGCAAGGCCCAATCCTGTACCACCGGCACCGCTATTTGTTTTACTGCTTTGTACAAACTTAGTAAAAATATGCTCCAGCTCATCTTCTGGGATGCCGATCCCATTATCGGTAACCTTTATGGTGGCAAGTTTATTATCTGACTCTAAATTTACCTGTATTTTACTTTTGGGTTCACTAAATTTAAGTGCATTACCCAGTACGTTTCGAAGTAACTGATTTATTTGCTCTTCATCACATTGCGCAATTACAGGTAACGGCTGCGCGGTGAATACAATCTCAATTTCTTTTTCCATTGCCGTACCAGATACATCATCAATACTTGTTTTAATGATGTTAGCTAAATTATACGGACGAGGATTAAATGGAAACTTACCCACATCTAACTTAGATAGATCGAGTAAATTATTCAGTAACGACAGTAAACGCTCACCACTACTTTCTATTCGCGATAGGTATTTTATGAGTTTTTCTTTTGCAAAATCTCCAGCATCTAATTTATTTAGACCAAAGCGAGAAAAGCTTAAAATTGAGTGCATAGGCGTGCGAAGTTCATGCGACATATTTGCTAAAAACTCTGATTTACTTAAGTTTGCAGCCTCAGCCACGTTTTTAGCATGCTCAAGCTGTGAAGTACGTGCTCTAACTTGCTCTTCAAGGACATCTTTTGCTTCAAGTAGTAAATCTTCTTTTTGCTTAAGATGGGTTACATTTTTAAATATGACGGCAAGTGCTATTTCGCCATGGTGATCTATCTCATTAAAAGATCCCACTAGCGGTATATAACCCCCTGCTGTTTTAGATAAACGTAAGTCGCAGCTAAATTGGCGATTGCTGTTTAGTGTCGAAATTTTATCTTTAATGCCTAACGTTGAATCATCATCTAAAAAATTAAATACTGATTTACCTTCAAGTTCGTTAAACGGTAAATTAAATAGTTTTAAACAAGCATCATTAGCTTCTATCACTCTACCGCATTTCTCAAACAACATAATTGCATCGGGCGTATGCTTATAAATAACCTGAAGTAGGCTGTCTTTTTCAATCAGGGCATCAACCGTATCTTGTAGCCTTTCTACAAGCTCTGCGTTATGACGTTTTAATAACTCTGTTTGCCACAGTTTATGTATTGATTGTAATAGTGAGCTATCGTTTAGTGGTTTTATGAGTACGTCTTCTACGCCTTGACGAATTGCGTCAATCATTGAAACTTGATCAGGGCGTGAGGTAAATAATAAGCAGCGGCAATGTGGTTGCATTATTTTTAAGTTTGAAAAAATTTCTAAACCGGTTCCGTCGTCTAAAACAAAATCACTTATCAGTATATCGATTTGCTTTTCTTTCGTAATTTCTAAAGCTTCTGCAGAGGTGGTTGCTGTATGGGTCTCGATATGAGCACCGATCAAGCTGTTTTTCATTTTTTCGAGGCGCTCAGGAACATGATCGACGAGTAAAATAGTGGGTAATTGCAAAATATGATTAGAGCCTAATTCTAGTAGGCTCTCTAAAAGAGAAGTAATTTCTTTATTAGAAAAAAACGGGTAGATCACGGTTGCGTCAGGCGCAATATGATTTAATTCACTAAACGCAGTTAGTTGCTCACCGCTTTGTGCTTTTGGAGCAAGCAGCATAAAACGCTCTTGCGCTATTTCACTAACAAGTGGTTTTATTGGTTCAACAGGCACACCATGGGAAACAACAACTAAGTCGTAGTCGCCTATATTGGTATACATGTCTAGCATGCTGAAATGAATTAATTCGACTTCACATCCTATTAATTCTAAAAGCACTTTCACACGCATTGCGATGACACTGCTACTATCAACAATTAATATTTTTCGAATCATCAAGCTACACTTCAAATTAATAAACTTAATATGTTAATAGCGTAGACTATTTTTATTTAATTGGCATAAACCCTTCGTCTTATTTTGTAAAAAAATATTACAACATTATGAAAAATAATTTATTCCAGATGTTTTCCAAAAATAGTAAGGCTGTACGCCTTATCATCCATTATGGCAACGCTTGGCAACTCACCCCATATTGCAAAATCAAAATGCTTAAACAATTTAACACTCGGTAAGTTATGACTAAAAATGAAGCCGAGTAATACTTTAATATTTAATTGCTTAGCTTGTGTTTGAGCAAATATCATTAGCTTTTTACCAAGCCCTTTACCTTGCGCTTTACTGGTAATGTAAATGCTCATTTCTACTGTGCCGTCGTAAGCTGGGCGCCCATAAAACGACTTATAACTTACCCAAGCAAGTACTTGGTTATTTTCGCAGTAAACGTAAATAGGCCTTTTATCGTTGTGGCTATTAAACCAGTCACGCTTTTCGTCAACGGTTACCTCTTCGGTATCTGCAGTGACCATTCGCCCTGCAATGGTTTCGTTATAAATGGCTACAATTTCATTAAGGTCATCGATAGTTGCTAAACGCGTTGTCATAGGTCATTAGAAGGTTGATCAATTTGTTCCATATTAGCGTATGATTATCCAATCAAACAATCGTAAAGTTTAGGTAATGTAATGCTAAAAAAAATTATAATAGGATTAACGGCTTTATTTATTAATGCTCCCCTTCAAGCTGAAACATCATCAACTATTAACCAAACCTCTGCCCAAGACTGTCAAGATTTTACTAATGTAGATATACGAAAGCTTCGCTCAAAAGAATCTATTAACTTGTGCAAATTCAAAAATAAGCCTTTATTAATAGTAAACACGGCGAGTAATTGTGGCTTTACGCCTCAATTTAAAGGCCTTGAAGCATTATATCAACAATACAAAAACCAAGGTTTAGTAGTATTGGGGTTCCCTTCTGATGATTTTTTTCAAGAAGAAGATAGTGAAAAAGAAACTGCAAAAATATGCTTTGTTAATTATGGTGTAACTTTTCCCATGTTTGCCACAAGCGAAGTTCGTGGAAATGAAGCAAACCCAATTTTTAAATATTTGAACGAGCAAACTAGTTCTCCAAATTGGAACTTTTATAAATACTTAGTGTCTGCTGATCGTAAAACAGTTTTACGGTTTAACAGCAAAGTGGCACCTAATTCAGAGCAAATGATTGCAGCAATTGAAACTGCGCTTTCTGAAAAATAAGTTTATACTGGTACAATTAGTTGAAACTAACTAGAATGACATTTCAATTCGGTTAAAAAAACACCACACTATATTTGGGAGATTTTATGACAGTAGCAAGCGCACGACATATACTTGTAGACAGTGAAGCACAATGCTTAGACTTAAAAACAAAAATTGAGCAAGGCGAAGACTTTGCTGAATTAGCAAAAGCACATTCTAATTGTCCTTCAGGTCAGGATGGCGGTGCTCTTGGTGAGTTTGGCCCTGGTATGATGGTTCCAGAGTTTGATAAAGTTGTGTTTTCTGCGCCAATTAACCAAGTTCAAGGCCCTGTACAAACTCAATTTGGTTATCATTTACTTGAAGTTACTAGCCGTTCAGAATAAATTTAACTGTACTGTAAGTAACATTTTATAAAAGCCGCTTATGCGGCTTTTTTATGGAGTAATTATGCAATTAATTGGTTCTGTACCTTCACCTTACGTACGTCGAATTAGAATTTGGGCGCAAGAAAACGACTGCAAGCTAGAACTTGTAAATTTAGACATATTTTCAGATCAAGACCGCCCCACTATGGCCAGTAAAAACCCAGCCCGAAAAATCCCGATTTTGGTAGATGGCGACTTAACACTTAGTGACTCTAATTCCATATTACGCTATTTACTTGAAAAAACAGGTCAGCCAAAACTGACTTGGCCTCAAGAGCACTTACTTACGACTATAAATGCCTGTAACGATTCGCTAGTAGAGATGGTGTTATGTAAACGCTCTGGGTTTGACACCAAAAGCGACAAATTATTTTTTAACCTGCAAAACGAACGTATTGAACAAACATTAAGCTTTTTAAATACCCATTTAAGCGATGAAGAATTTAAAAGCTGTGAATACCTCAACATCAGTTTATACTGCCTGCTTGATTGGATTTGCTTTCGTGAATTAGCTGACTTTAGTCAGTATTCAGAGCTTGTTGCTTTTCATAAGCAATATGGTGAGCGTCAAGCAGCAATAGACACTAATCCTCGTCACTAATTTAAAAGGGTAAACACATGAGCGATATCGAAATTGAATCACAACTAGTTAGCTTCGTAGAAAAAGTACGTGTTAGCGAAGTAATTTGGGCACTTGGTGCAGAAGATAATGGCTTTGTAGTGTGCGATTCTAACCAATTTGACGAAACTGACGTGTTACTGCTGTGGGAAAGTGAAGCAGCAGCTAAAGCACAGTGTAAAGAAGAGTGGAAAGATTACAGCCCAGTAGAAATAAACCTAGATGAATTTTTAGATGCATGGGTTGAAGATTTAAACGAAGATAACGCACTTGTTGGCATCAATTGGAATGACGACCAAGTATGTGCAGAGATTGAACCTACAGGTTTAGCTCGCGCATTAAGTGAATAATACTTTATACGCTTTACTCTAAAAGCGGATAAAACCCGACTAGCATCTACTGCTAGTTGGGTATAAAATAAAACACATCATTATTTTCAAGGTATTACGTTGAAAACCCATCTTGGTCGCCGGCCCTTTTCAGCCATGGAACTGCATACTCTTTATAATGGATATATATACGGTGATTTTAAAGTTGCACGAGAGCAACCAAAACACTGGCATTTTTGGCTTCCGTTAATTGCTTATTACAGTGGTGCTTATAGCGATGAGGTTGGTTACTTAACGCTTGATGATCTGTCTTTTGAAAAAAATGTATTATGTTTTAATTTTCATACCCACGGTAAAATAAAACCTCGTTTAGTCCCTGTACATCAGGCACTTATAAATGCTGGATTTAATGAATATATAGCGTTTATAAAATCAAAAAATCAATACAGATTAATGTTCGACTTACCTGCTAAAACTGGCAGATACAGTGAAAAAGTCCGTATTTGGTTTTCAGGGGAAGGTGAGCGAGCCGGTTATCTGCAAAAATGTGATATACCAAACGTTGATCAACTTGGTATGAAAACAGCAATAAGCAGTCTTCGTCTTAACTTTGAGCAACAAGTTCGTATATACGCCATACAAGCCAACTCTAAAGACGCATTTAATTACTTGATGGGTTTTAACGAGTATCCACACGATGTATTTAACGATACCCACTTATTAAATACCGTTGTCCAACAAATACGTATTATTAACTCACACTTGCATTGGCAACGCTTTATAGCACGCGAAAGCCACTGACAAACTTTGTTACTATTTCCCCTTAAAGTCACCGTTATAATCAATTACTCTATTTAAAAAAACTGTTAGGATATCTAACCCCCTAATTATATGAGCATAAAAAAGCCTATTTAGGGTCGTTTCTAACAACAACAATCTAGGGATCACTATGTTTCTTAAAAGCCTCTTAACAGTGAGCGTTGCTTTGGCAATGGGTGCTGCAAACGCTAACGAATTCGTTATTGAAAAACTCGCAAAACCAAGTTCACAAAAGGTGTCGTTAACACTCGACCCTAGCCAAGATACATTTACAGGGATGACAGAGATTTCCCTAGAAGTACTAAAACCAACAAAATACATTGAGTTAAATGGCGTAGCTTACGCTGTTAAAATGGCGCAACTGCTTGGTGAAGAAAACTGTGATTTAAACAACGAAATGCTTAAAACGGGCAAAGTTAAATTTAGTTGTGATGAGCAAATTCAACCGGGTAAATACACACTTAAAGTTGATTTTTCAGCGCCGTATAACCGTCAAAGCGTTGGTTTATACAAAACATTAGACCAAGGCACTCCTTACTTATTTACTCAATTTGAAATGAGTGATGCACGCCGTGCATTTCCTGTTTTTGACGAGCCAAGTTACAAAATTCCATTTCAGTTAACGATTACTGCGCCTACATCACAAAAAGTATATTCAAATACGCCAGAGTTAAAAACAACAGTTAATGGCGATATGACCACACACTTTTTTGATAAAACACCGCCAATCCCTTCATACCTAGTAGCGATGGCTGTTGGCCCGTTTGAAGAATTAGAAATTAAAGGCATGCCAATTCCTGGTCGTGTAATTACCCCTCAAGGTAAAATTCACTTAGCCCAATACGCAAAAGAAAACATTCCAAAAGTACTGGGCGCACTTGAAGCGTATTTTGGTATTCCTTACGTTTACAAAAAATTAGACTCAGTAGCAGTGCCAGAGTTTCCATTCGGCGCAATGGAAAATTCAGGCTTAGTAACCTACAGAGAAGATATTTTATTAGTTGATTTAGCTGCCGCTACACGCAGTAAAAAACAGCGTAATGTATCTATTATTGCCCACGAACTGGCTCACCAATGGTACGGTAACTTAGTAACCATGAAATGGTGGAACGACTTATGGTTAAACGAAGCGTTTGCTAGCTGGATGGCTGCAAAAATCACTAAGCAGCTTAACCCTGAGTTTGAATCGCACTTAGACTTACCACAAAACAACGTAATGGCACTTGATGCACGTTTAAGCACCAAGCCTATTCGTAAGCCAATTAAAACCGAAGCCGACATTATGGACGGTTTAGGTCTTGCTTACAGTAAAGGTAGCTCAGTACTAGCTATGGTCGAAAATTGGATTGGCGAAGACGCTTTCCAAAAAGGTATTCAAAGCTACTTAAAAGAGTTTTCGTATAAAAATGCTGAAGCGGCAGATTTATGGGAAGCACTTGGCAAAGCATCAAACAAAGATGTTGCGAGTGTTTTAAAATCGTTTATTGAACAGTCTTCTTTCCCGCTAGTTAAAGTAGCCCAACAAGGTAGTAAAGTAACAATTTCACAAAGCCGTTTTGTAAATGCAGGCGTTGATGCGCCAGAGCAGTTATGGAATGTACCGGTTGCAATTAAATATGGTGCTGGCGATAAAGTAAAAACAGCAAACGTATTGCTTAATAAACAAAGCCAAACGCTAGACTTAGACTTTGAACCAGAATGGATTTATCCTGACCAAGGTGCACTAGGCTACTATCGCTGGGTAATGGATGATGCACAATTTAGCGCGCTTGTTAAAAAGGCGCCTAGCGTACTGAGTGACCGTGAACGCTTAGCGTTATTATCGGCTACTGATGCACTACTTGATGCAGGTGTTATATCTGCGGCTAAATTAATGCAAACACTTGAAGTGTTCGTAAGCGATAGCCACCCTCGCGTAGCAAATACCGCACTTGGTTACTTAGTATCGCAACAACGTACTTTTAAAGACGATAGCAATAAAGATTTATGGCCTGAATTTATTCGTAATGCGGTAACGCCTGCGGCTAAAAAATATGGACTAGAAGCTAAAGCGGGAGAAGACGGAGCTATTGCACAACTTCGTGCGGCCGTTGTGTCACGCTTAGGTTTTGATGGTGAAGATCAAAACGTAATCAAAAAAGCGAAAGAACAAACACAAGCTTATTTAAATGATCCACAAAAAGTAGACCCTTACTTAGCAGGAACATACTTAACACTTGCCGCTTATCATGGTGATAAAGCACTGCTTGATCAATTCATGACTACGTTTAAAACGACTAAAGATCCACAAGTACGCACTAACATGCTTGCTGCAATGGGCTTTTTTGGTAAGCCTGAGTTACAAAAAGCCGTACTCGCTTATAGCTTAACGGATGAAGTAACGGCCTCTGATATGCGCACTATTTTATCTGGTCAAAGTTACACCGACGAGCGCCAAGCGTTATTTATTGATTGGGTTTACAGTAACTACGATAAAGTAACCGCAAGCTTACCGCCGTTCTTTATTCCTAACTTACCGTACTTTACAACTGCAAGCTGTAATGCAGAAAGCCTAGCTAAAACAAAAGACTTTTTTAACGAAAAAGTAGCTGATGTAGCCGGTTATGCTCGTACATTAAGTAAGCTTGAAGAAAGTACTAATGATTGTATCGCGCTTAAAACACGTGAACTAGAATCGGTTAATAGCTTCTTAAAAAGTAAGTAACCCTTAGGTTTATTAAGCTATAAAAATACAAAAGCCGCTGAATATAAATTCAGCGGCTTTTTACGTTTTGCTTTACTTTATTAGTTACCAATAATCATTGTAAGTTTGGCTATAAAGTCTTTTGCAGCTTGCTCAGAATTTATTTTAAATGCCACACCATAGTGAATAGGTTGGGCGCTTTTAAAAATGCGCGTAGGAAAGCGTGTCATCTCGCTGCTATGAAAGTACCCTTGAGCACGAGTTACGCCATCAATATCACTAAAATCATCACTAAACACTTCAAATGCCGGGCGAATAACTATTTTACCCTTGCCGCTTTCGCTATGGGTATAAAATGCTTCTTTAGAGTTTACTAACATGTACTCTGCAATGTTTTTAATTTTAAAATTACTTCTACATTGTAATTTAATAAGCTGCTCTGTCAGCTCGTCTGCACTATAAGCCACGTGTAATCCCTATTAGTTAAATTTACGCATTAGATTAACGTATACACACAATAAAATCTGAATTTATTTGTCTGCTTTAGTTCTTTATATCACATACAAAAGCGAGCTTTTCATTGTTGTAGCTCATTCTTGTTATATTTGTTTCGCAGTAGGTGCTTAAATCAAGCCATTGCGATACTTCATCACTTCTATCAAGTTTACGCTGATAAACGCGGTTTTTAATAGCATAAGCGATAGTTGCATCATCTTTCAAAATAAAATCTTGAACTTGAACCGGTAATCTTAGTAAGTCTTCAACTTGTTTATTTTGTGGATTAAAACTCGCTAAAATGTGTTGATCGTTTTTAGTGTAACTAAATAAAAATGTTGCTGTTGAGCTATTATAAATAAGCGTACGGCCAATATTACTTGCGACCACTTGCCCTTTAGCAGCTTCTACAGAAGTATATTGTAGGGTATGTGGCTGGCCTAAAATAAACATTACTAAATCATTTTGAACACCCCATGCATGGTACCCAACAGGTTCAATCCAATCAAAAATACGGCTTGGCGCATCTTCACTGTTAAGTGGGTATTGCCACAATTTTTGCTTGCCGTCCGCTTCAACCACAATAGCTGATAGTGCATCACCACTTGGCATAACCGTTGGTGAATATTCGCTTACAGGAGAATTACTTATATTGGTAACTTGCTTTGATGTTAAGTCATAATAAGCAATATCGGTTTGGCTTTGCCCATCAGTAATCATTTCATGAGTAAAGTATAAACCTGTACTTGTTAAGTGCGGTTGGTTGTTATAACTGTTTTTATCACTCACTATACTAACTTGTACCCCATAAGGCGTATTTAAATCAGCAAGTAATACTTGGCTTTTTGGCATGCTAGCCTGCGCCATAATTGGGCTAAGCGCTGCTATAGAAAATAATCCAAGTAATGGTTTAAAAAGTTTCATGCTTTCTCTCGTTTTAATTTTAAGCACCTCATGATAACGTTATTTGCTGATGGCGTCACTTGAGCTAAATCAGTCAACTCTTAAGATACCCAAACGACTTAAAATAATGTTAAGTTTAGTCTGGTTATAAAATCGGGTCCTAAAAAAGAGAATTAACATGTCAGCTAAAAATCCTATTATTGCAATTACGGGTTCGTCTGGTGCAGGTACAACAACGACAACGAATGCAATTAAACATATTTTCCGTAGCCTTAATATTCAAGCGGCTTTCGTCGAAGGAGATAGCTTTCATCGTTACACTCGCCCCGAAATGGATAAAAAAGTACGAGAAGCACAACAAGAAAGTAAACACATTAGTTACTTTGGCCGAGAAGCCAATGACTTTGGTGCATTAAAAGCATTGTTTGAAAACTATAGTGAAACAGGCCAAGGTAAGTTACGCCGATACTTACACACCTTTGATGAAGCCGTACCTTACAATCAATTACCTGGCACCTTTACCCCTTGGCAAGATCTTGATCACAATACCGATATTTTGTTTTATGAAGGGCTGCATGGTGGCGTAGTTGATCAAGATGTGGACGTGGCAAAGCATGTTGATTTATTAATAGGAATGGTGCCTATTATTAATCTGGAGTGGATACAAAAACTAATACGTGACACCTCAGAGCGCGGACATTCTCGCGAAGCCGTTATGGGCTCTATTGTTCGCAGTATGGATGATTATATAAATCATATTACCCCGCAGTTTTCTCGCACCCATATTAATTTTCAACGCGTGCCGACTGTTGATACATCAAATCCGTTTAGCGCAAAAGACATTCCATCGCTTGATGAAAGCTTTGTTGTTATCCGCTTTAGGGGAATTGAAGATGTTGATTTTCCTTATTATTTGCGCATGATTGAAGGCAGTTTCATGTCACGTATTAATACGCTTGTTGTACCCGGCGGTAAAATGGGTTTAGCTATGGAGCTTGTACTCACTCCACTAATTAAAGATATTATTTTAAAAAAGCGTGCACTTGAAAACTTAGCCCCGCTTGATTTGCCTATTTAATATTAAGTTAGTCGTATTGCTCTTTTTTGTTAAAGCTAACTCACGTACACTGCTGATTTTGCTCAAGGTGAGATCAGCATGCCACAACAATTAAAAATTATTGTCGGTTCTAAAAATCCTGTAAAAATAAATGCAGCTAAGCATATTTTTACCATGTATTTTCCAGATCATATTATTGATTGTGAGGGTGTTAACGCCCCTTCTAATGTTCCTGATCAACCTATTGGTGAAGACGAAACCCGAACTGGCGCTCAAAATCGAGTGAATTACTGTAAAACTCACCATCAGGCTGACTATTATGTAGCCATGGAGGGCGGTGCAGAGCAATTTAGCTATGGGCCTGCAACATTTGCTTATGTTGTTATTGATAACGCCTTAAATCAAGTTGTAGGACGCAGCAGCAATCTTCCCCTCCCCCAAGTTCTCTATAACGCATTACTCAAAGGAGAAGAGCTTGGTGATGTAATGGATAAAGCATTTAATACCATCAACGTTAAGCAAAAAGGGGGCGCTATTGGTCTACTTACAAACAATCATGCCACGCGCGAAAGCACTTACACACAAGCACTTACTTTAGCAATGTCACCTTTTCTACACGCAGAGCTTTACAGCCAAACAAATTAATTTAGGAAGTTTAATGAAATACAATTATGTATTGTTTGATGCAGACGAGACCTTATTTAGGTTTGATATTTTAGCGGGCATGACTCGCATGTTTAAAGCTTATGGTGTCAATTTTAGCCAAGACGATTATATTCATTATCAAAAAACCAATAAGCAGCTGTGGGTGGATTATCAAAACGGTTCTATAACTGCTGATTATTTACAAGTAACACGCTTTAATGAGTGGGCTTCAAAACTTAATGTGCCAGCAAAAGAGCTAAACGATGCTTTTTTAGATTCTATGGCGCAAATTTGCGAGCCATTACCTGGTGCTATTGAGCTTTTAAATAAACTTAAGCCAAATGCTAGATTAGGTATTATTACTAACGGATTTGCCCGCTTACAAACCGTACGCCTTGAGCATACTGGCTTAAAAGATATGTTTGAATGGTTAGTTATATCTGAACTTGTAGGTATAGCAAAACCGAATAAAGCGATTTTCGAGCACACATTTGAGCTAATGGGTAACCCAGATAAAAGCGAGATACTTATGGTGGGTGATACTGCTGCAAGTGACATACTTGGCGGCAACAATGCAGGTATTGATACTTGCTGGTTACAGCACCCTGGTGAGCAATTAGCCGACGGAATAAAGCCAACCTATACCGTA
Organism: Pseudoalteromonas sp. Z1A8; assembly: GCF_011378855.1. GTDB lineage: Bacteria > Pseudomonadota > Gammaproteobacteria > Enterobacterales > Alteromonadaceae > Pseudoalteromonas. Next base: position 34,146 of record NZ_WTLB01000004.1, read on the forward strand.
GCTAGTTTAAATCAGTTACAAGCTCTTTTGGAGCTATAATAAAGTATAGAGCTATTAAATTTCACACAAAAAAATGACGCTAATTAGCGTCATTTTTTATAACTGTTTTTCGAGCTGCTCTTTTACTGCTTTTAGGCTGGAGCTAACTCAAGACCGGGTGCAGGCATCGTCACAGGCGTTTCAAATGTTGCCCACTCCCATGCTGACTCTGTAGCCATAATTTTACGAAGTAATTTATTATTTAAATCATGACCCGATTTAAATGCAGTTACTTTACCTAAAAGGTTATGGCCTGTCATAAACATGTCACCAACACAGTCTAATATCTTGTGCTTAACAAACTCGTCGCTATAACGTAAACCGTTAGGATTTAACACTTTGAACTCATCAAGTACCACAGCACTATCCATGCTACCACCTAGCGCTAAGTTGTTTGCATGCATGTATTCAATATCTTTCATAAATCCAAAAGTACGCGCACGGCTAATTTCTTCAATAAAGCTTTGCGTTGTTATATCCAACCCAATACGTTGGCGACTTTCATTGATAGCTGGGTGGTTAAATGCAATCTCAAAGTCGATATGAAAACCATCATATGGTTCAACTTCAGCCCACTTATCACCTTCTTCAATGCGTACTTTTTCTTTAATACGGATAAAGCGTTTAGCAACGTTTTGCTCTTCAATTCCGCCTTTTTGTAACAAATATATGAATGGTAATGCACTACCATCCATAATCGGCACTTCTGAGCTATCTAATTCTACAATTAGATTATCAATGCCCATTGCAGCAACAGCTGCAATAAGATGCTCAGTAGTCGATAAGCGAACACCATCTTTGTTAATTAAACAGGTACACAACTGCGTATCACCAACGGCTTCAGGTGTTGTTTCAAAATCAACAACCGGATCAAGGTCGACACGACGAAATACAATCCCAGTATTTGCGCTCGCAGGTCGGAGAGTTATTGTGACCTTCTCACCTTTATGAAGTCCAATTCCTATGGCTTTGACTACTTCTGCAATCGTACGCTGTTTAATCATAGGTATGCTCACTTTTAAATCAGTTACAGTTATATGGCGGAGTTTAACATAAATCCTTTTGCCTTTCAATATTCGTACATATTTCAAACAAAAGTATTATTAAATGTTAATCAGCCTGCTTACGTAAAAAAGCGGGGATATCAAAATAATCACCACCTTCTGATTTATCCGCTTTTTTACTATTTTGTGCTGAAGAGCTTGATGCACTGCTTGAACTAGTTGTAGGCGCTTTTTCTTTGCTTTGCGTTTGCGCTTTAGCAGTGTTTTCTTCAGTGTTTGTATCTTGGCTTGCAAAGCTTGGTACGTACATACTGCTCGTTTGGTTTGATGTGCTTGCAACATCAGAACCTGATGCTTTTTTAAAGCCGTTATCAACAATACCAAACTGTGGACGACGATCGCCGCCTAACCCAGTTGCAACAACCGTTACACGTAGCTCATCAGTCATTTCTGGGTCGATTACCGCACCAACAACAACCGTTGCGTTTTCTGACGCAAGTGCTTTAACGTGATTACCAACAATTTCAAATTCTTCAATCGCAATGTCCATACCTGCGGTGATATTAACTAAGATACCTTTAGCACCTGTTAAATCAACGTCTTCTAGTAGTGGGCTTGAGATAGCCGCTTCTGCTGCTTCTTGTGCACGATCAGGGCCTGACGCAGACGCAGTTCCCATCATTGCAGTACCCATTGCAGACATTACAGTTCTAACATCGGCGAAATCCACGTTAATTAAACCAGAACGTGTAATTAGCTCTGCTATACCTTGTACCGCACCAAATAATACGTCATTAGCTTTAGCGAAGGCATCTAGAAGTGTAGTCCCTTTTCCTAAAACTTTAAGCAATTTATTGTTCGGAATTGTAATAAGTGAATCTACAATTTCTGACAATTCGTTAATGCCTTGTTCAGCGGCTGCTGCACGTTTTTTACCTTCAAAATCAAAAGGACGTGTTACAACTGCAACGGTTAAAATACCGAGTTCTTTAGCAATTTTAGCAACTACCGGTGCTGCACCAGTACCTGTACCGCCGCCCATACCGGCTGCAATAAATACCATATCGGCGCCTTCAAGGCTGGCACGAATTGTATCTGCATCTTCTTCAGCCGACTTACGGCCTACTTCAGGGTTTGCGCCCGCACCCAACCCAGAGGTTATTTGCGTGCCTAGCTGAACTGTAATATCGGCAGCAGAGTTACGTAATGCTTGCGCATCCGTATTAGCGGCTATAAAACGCACGCCTTCTATTTGTTGTTTAACCATGTGCTCAACAGCGTTACCGCCACCACCGCCCACGCCGATTACTTTTATTACAGCTTCTTCGCTGTGTTGTTCCATTATATCAAACATGTTTACTCTCCGACTTGAGTCTTAAAACTCGCCTTGGAACCATTTAGTAATGCGGTTCCACCAATTATTGTTATCCTCTGCTTTCGACTTTTGTGCATTCATCGATTGCATGGTACGCCCGTATTGTAACAAACCAACAGCGGTTGCGTACGAAGGATCATCTACGTAGTCTGTCAAACCAACCATCCCGATTGGTTTGCCTATCCTTACTGGCATTTGGAAGATGTCTTCTGCCACTTCCATCGCGCCAGTCATTTTAGCAGTTCCGCCTGTTATAACGAGACCTGCCGCAATTTGGTCTTCTAAGCCTGAACGACGAATTTCTTCCATCGCAAGCTCAAATAATTCTCTAAAACGAGGCTCTACCACCTCAGATAATGTATGGCGCGACATCAGTCTTGCTGGTCGTCCGCCTACACTAGGTACTTCAATCGTGTCTTCACTACTAGCCATTTGACTACTAGCACATGCGTATTGTACTTTGAGTGACTCTGCATGTGATATAGGTGTACGAAATATTTTTGCAATATCACCAGTAACTTGGTTACCAGCCACAGGTATAACGGCAGAGTGACGAAGCGCACCATTAATATAAATGGTGATATCCATAGTACCGCCGCCAATATCAAGTACTGCAACACCAAGCTCTTTTTCGTCATCTGTTAGTACAGAATAACATGACGCTAATGCAGTAAAGATAAGTTGATCGACTTCAAGACCACAGCGCTCTACGCATTTCTCGATATTTTTTGCCATATCGTTTGAGCACGTAATAATGTGTGCACGCGCTTCCATACGAACACCACTCATGCCCAATGGGTTTTTAATGCCCTCTTGCATGTCGATACTGTATTCTTGCGGCAATGCATGCAGCATTTTACGCTCTGCCGAAATAGGCACAGAACGCGCAATATGAATTACATTTTCAATGTCTTCTTCAGTGACTTCAGTGTTATTAATTGCCACCACGCCACTTTCGTTTTGACATTGTATATGCTTGCCAGAAATACCCAAATACACAGAGCTAATACGACAATCAGCCATTAACTCGGCTTCGTCTATTGCTCGGCGAATAGACTCAGACACTAAGTTTAAATCGTTAACGCCGCCTTTATCCATACCATGAGATACTTGGCTGCCCACACCAACAATGCTGAGCTTGTTATCTGCGGTGATTTCACCTACCGTGGCAACCACTTTCGAGGTGCCAACGTCTAACCCTATTACTAGGTTTCTTTCTGCTGACTTAGTCATGCCTTACTCTTATTTTGTAATTGTTCTTCTTGCACTGGCTTAAAGCTGACTGCAAGGCCGGTATCATACCGTAAATCTATTGTATCTACTTGTGCATCTGCACGTTGTTCCATTCGTGGATAAACGTCTATAAAACGTTGTACACGCTTGGCTTTATCTTTACGTCCTAAATTTAAACGTATTCCGTTATCTAACCATAGTTGCCACGAAAAGCGCTCCGACAATGCCAAACTTGTTAACGTTAAGCCGTTAACTTTTAGCATTTCATCAAATTGCTTAAAAGCAATCCACGCTTCTTCTTCGCTGCCTTCTGGGCCGTATAACTGCGGTAAGTCATCATCTAACTTATCGCTGCTGGCTTGAAATGCTTGACCACTTTGGTTGAGCAATAAGTCGCTATTCCAATGTGCTACTACTTCATGTTCAACAACATATACTTGTATAGTATCAGGCCATTGTTTACGCACCGAAGCGGTAGCAACCCAGGGTAAGTCTTGAACTAGCTGCTGCACATGCTTAACATCAAGTTCAAAAAAACTACTTAAATCGGCTTTTTTAATCGCTTTTATAATTGCCGTTTCATCTGTGTATTTAGGCTGCCCTTGCACTGTAAGGTGCTTAATTTGAGCATCTTTGTTTTCAACTAACCAATCCGATACACCTGTCGTAATTTGCACTAAGCCAATTACAACTATCAGAAAAAAGCTCACACCAAAAATCAGAGACCAATTAAGTTTCAGTTTGATTTCCTGAGCTTTTTCTAAAAGGGGATGCATATTAAAGCGTTTGCTCTAAAATGCGAACAACTAATTGTTCAAAAGTTGCCCCATTCGCTTTTGCTGCCATTGGCACTAACGACTTTTCAGTCATGCCAGGTACTGTATTTACTTCAAGCAGGTAAAAGTTACCTTGCTCGTCTTGCATCGCATCAACACGGCCCCAACCACTTGCGCCCACTAAATCAAATGCATCTAGCGATATAGCTTGTAAGTACTTAGTATCTTGCTCTGATAAATCTGCAGGGCAATGATACTGCGTTGTATTTGATTGATACTTAGCTTGGTAATCGTAAAAACCATTTGGTGTCGTCATCTCGATGACTGGTTGTACTTCATCGCCAAGCACTGTAACTGTGAATTCACGTCCCGTGATCCACTGCTCTACAAGCACTTGATTATCAAACTTAAATGCATTAGCTAGTGCGTCTTCAAGTTCTTGTGCTGTACTTGCTTGCGCCATACCTATGCTTGAGCCTTCGTGCGATGGCTTAACCATTACCTTTTTAAACTCACCCATAATAGCTGCAGCATCAAAGCCTTTTTTAGCGTCAACTACGGTATAAGGTGCAGTGCTTAAACCCGCTGATTTAAATAAGTGCTTACAACGTACTTTATCCATAGCAAGTGCTGAACCCAGTACATTACTGCCCGTGTAAGGCAGGTTCATAAACTCAAGCGCACCTTGTACAGTTCCGTCTTCGCCACCACGACCATGCAAAGCAATAAAAACGCGCTCTACATTTAATTCTTTTAACTCCCATAAAGAACGACTTTGCGGGTCAAATGCAATAGCATCAATGCCACTATTTTGCAGCGCATTTAAAACAGCCTGACCCGATCGTAAAGACACTTCACGTTCTGCTGAGTTACCACCTAGCAGTACCGCTACTTTACCAAATTGTGTGTTTACCTGAGTCATACTTCACCTTGCTTAAGTTTTTCTATCGACATACCCGTCGCAGCTAATGTTTTAACTAACTGACCTATATTACCAGCGCCTTGGGTTAATACTAAATCATTATTTTGTAAATTTGCGGCCAAAACGCCTGCAAGCTCTGCATTTGTTGCTACATGTAGCGGCTCTTTGCCACGTTGACGAAGGCTACGGCATAAGCTTTTGCTATCTGCGCCAACAATTGGATCTTCACCAGCGCTATACACATCAAGCAATAGCAACTGATCTACATCAGCAAGTACTTTTACAAAATCTTCGTATAAGTCGCGTGTACGAGAAAATCTATGAGGTTGATATACCATTACTAAACGCTTATCAGGCCAACCTTCACGTACTGCTGCAATTGTTGCTGCAACTTCTGAGGGATGATGCCCGTAATCATCAACTAACATCACATTGCCACGCTCGTTTTCAAATTCACCATAGTGTTGAAAACGACGACCAATACCTTCAAACTTCTGCAGCGCTTCTAAAATTGCATGATTCGCAATGTTTTGATCTTTTGCCACAGCAATCGCAGCGGTTGCATTAAGTGCGTTGTGTCTACCTGGCATATTCAACGTGGCAGTTAAACACTCACCTTGTTTGTTAGTTACTGTAAATGTGCATGTATTAGCTGATTGGCTAAAGTCGCTCATGCGGTAATCAGCATCCTTCGATTCACCATACGTGATAACTGGGCGACCAAAACGCGGTATTAGCTCAGCTGCAACTTCAGAATCAATACATACAACAGCTAAACCATAAAACGGCAAGTTATGAATGAAATCTACATACGTGTCTTTCATTTTTTCAAGACTGCCGCCATAAGTATCCATGTGATCTTCTTCAATATTTGTGATCACCGATACCATTGGCTGTAAGTGTAAAAACGACGCATCGCTTTCATCAGCTTCTGCAATTAAAAAATCACTTTTGCCTACTTTTGCGTTACTACCTGCGCTATTTAACAAGCCACCAATAATAAAGGTTGGATCAAGCCCTGCTTGTCCATAAATACTCGCAATTAAGCTTGTTGTCGTTGTTTTACCATGCGTCCCCGCAATTGCTATACCGTGGCGAAAACGCATTAATTCAGCCAACATTTCTGCGCGGCGCACAACGGGGACTCTTGCGGCTTTAGCTGCAATAATTTCAGGATTTGTTTCATCAATCGCACTTGAAACAACGACTACATTGGCATCTTTCACGTTATTTTCATGATGGCCAATAAATACTTCTGCACCGGCTTTAATTAAACGATCTGTCATAGCGCTATGGGCAATGTCAGAACCTGTAATACGGTAGCCTTCAAAAGCGAGTACTTCAGCAATACCGCCCATACCTGCTCCACCAATACCAATAAAGTGAATGGTTTCTATTCGGCGCATTGCAGGACGTGTGTGTTTTTCTTGTACTGACGTTTCTTTCACTTATTTTCTCTTATTTGTTACTTGCTCACAGTGCGTTGCTACGCTTGCTGTGGCATCTAAAATGGCTTGTTTTTTTGCATTTGTAGCCATTTCAGTAATTAATGAAGGTTGGGCTAAATACGGGCTTAATAGTTCAAAAATTGATTGTTTATTAAACTGCCCTTGTGGCATTAATAATGCGCCATTAGCCATCACTAAATATTGTGCGTTCGCTGTTTGATGGTCGTCCACAGCATGGGGAAACGGAACAAAAACGGCCATTTTACCTGCAGCTGCAATTTCGCTAACAGTTAACGCACCAGCACGGCAAACAACAATGTCGGCCCAGCTATACGCTGCGTCCATATCATCAATAAATTCAGCTATTTTTGCATTACTGCCTGTAAAAGCATGCATTTTATAAGCGGCTTCTACGGTAGTTAAATGACCCTTACCTGTTTGATGCCATACACTTATTGGAGCTGTATTATTTAGTGCTTTAAATGCTTCTGGTAATGTTTGATTAAGCACTTGTGCACCAAGCGAGCCGCCCACTACTAAAATATTAATAGGGCTTGATACATCGCGTTTGGCTATATTCATAACGCTTTGGCGAACTGGGTTACCTACTAGCTCGGCTTGACCCTGTGCAAAAGCACTTGGAAATGCAGCTAATACTCGTGTAGCCACCTTAGCTAGCAGTTTATTGCTCATACCCGCTACAGCGTTTTGCTCGTGAATAACCAGCGGGATACCTAAACTTTTTGCGGCAATTCCCGTTGGACCCGTAACATAACCGCCCATTGCAAGTACTACATCAGGACGCTGTTCTTTCAATACCTTACGCGCCTGCAATACTGCATTAATTACCATGAATGGGGCTTTAATAAGACGCTTTAATCCGTTACCACGAACACCTTTAACGTTAATAAAATCAATATCTATATTGTGCTTAGGTACAACGCTCGCTTCCATTCGATCTGGTGTGCCGATCCAGCTAACTTGCCAGCCCTGCTGTTTTAAATAATCGGCTACTGCAATACCGGGAAAAATGTGTCCGCCAGTTCCACCAGCCACTACTACTAATTTTTTACTCATCGCTTACCTCCGCGTGAGGTGGCTTGTTTGGTTGCCATTTTGGTTTCAAAATCTACGCGTAATAAAATACCCGTGGCAATCGTCATAATTAATAAGCTTGAGCCGCCATAAGAAATAAACGGCAGGGTTAAACCCTTCGTCGGTAAAATACCCGCGCTCGCACCTACATTCACCATGGTTTGAAATGCAAACCAAATACCAATAGCAAATGAAAAGTAGCCTTCGTATTCCTTGCCGCACTTAAGGGCTTGTTGGCCTATTAATAAGGCTCTAAATACTAAAGTAGCTAATACAGTTAAAATACTTACAACGCCTATTAAGCCAAGTTCTTCACCTATAACGGCAAAAATAAAATCGTTATGTGCTTCAGGTAAATATTGTAGCTTTTGTACACTGTTACCTAAGCCTTGGCCAAACCAACCCCCCTGGCTATATGCCATTAGCGATTGCACCAACTGATAACCCTTTCCAAAAGGATCATCCCAAGGGTCTAAAAAGCCTACAACACGCGCCATACGATATGGTTCAACAATAATAAGTAATACAACCAGACCAACGCCCGTTAAAATAAGTACAAAAAACTGCCATAACTTAGCACCAGCTAAAAACAATAAACCAACCGTTGTTACAAACATAACAACCACTGTGCCTAAATCTGGCTGCAGCAGAATAAGCAGTGCATACACTGCAAATACAGCAATTGGCTTTGCAAAGCCTTTAATATTTTCTTGTACTTCTTCGCGTTTTCTTACCAAATAACCCGCAATATAACTAAAAAAGTACAACTTAGCGGCCTCAGCCACCTGAAAACCAACAGGTCCAATAGGTATCCATCGTTTAGCGCCGTTTACTTCACGCCCAATAATCAATACCGCTATTAATAGCACCATACCTAGTATTAATAGATAAGGGTTTGATCGTTTCCACCACTCCATTGGCACACAAACACTTATCCAAAAAAGCACAAAAGCCATTGCCAAAAACATGCTGTGGCGAATGGTAATATGGTACGGGTCATCAAATAACCGCTCTGCGGTAGGCATTGATGCGCTGGTCACCATGATAAAACCAACACCAATGAGCATTATTACGCAGTACAATAGCGGTACATCGTATAACTGCGCCGAAGGCTTAGGTGTTAATGCGTCTCTTATATCGGCAAAAGCAATCATAACGCCCCTGCCATTACACACTGAACAAAGTCATCACCGCGTTGCATATAGTTGTTATACATATCAATACTGGCACATGCGGGTGCTAATAAAACAATATTGCCTGTACTACTAAGTACTTTGGCCAAAGTAACGGCTTCTTCCATATTGTTAGTTAAATAACTCTTATTGGTAATCGCAGCTAAGTCACTTGCATCTTTACCAAAACAAATTAATGCTTTTACATGCTGTTCTATGTAAGGTTTAAGCGCATTTAAATCAGCGCCTTTGGCATCGCCACCAGCAATAACAATCAGATTTTCACCGTCACTAGCTAAACTATCTATTGCAGCAATGGTCGCTCCAACATTAGTTGCCTTTGAATCGTTAAAATACTTTACACCGTTAAGCTCAGCTACAAATTGGCAGCGATGAGCCAACCCATTAAATTGACCTAACGCATTTTTATATTGCTCTTTGCTTACTTCAAACGGACTTAAGAGCGCCATTACTGCAAGCGTATTTAAATAATTGTGCTTACCCACTACCGCAAGTGTATCAACAGGTAAAAAGGCATCGCCTTTAACCATAAAGTGAGTTTCGCCATTGTGCTGCGCTAAATGGTAATCACCTTGTTGAGCACCAAAGCTAATTAGAGGAGCCGTACCACGCTCAACAGGATGTGTTTGACTATCGTCTGCATTGACAACAATAAGCTCTGCGAAATTATAAATACTAAGCTTTGAGTCTATATAAGCTTGGTAACTGTCGTAGCGGTCAAGATGATCTTCAGACACATTTAATACCGTTGCACTTACTGGTTTTAAACTCGTTGTGGTATCTAGCTGAAAACTCGATAACTCAAGCACATACACATCAAAATCATCATTGAGTAAATCAAGTACCGCTGTGCCAATATTCCCACCCAAAGCAACTTTATAGCCGGCTTCTTTTAACACTTCATAAGCGAGCGTAACCACGGTTGATTTACCGTTAGAGCCCGTTACTGCAACAACAGGTTTTGAATTAATACGTGCAAATAACTCAACGTCGCCAATCACTTCAACACCTGCGTTAATTGCATTTGCAACAGCTGGTATTTTTAAGCTAAGCCCAGGGCTTATAATAATCATATCGCTTGAACAAAGCTCTGCGTCATCCAAATTACCGAAGTGGGTATCTAGAGTTGGCGCGTGCTCTTTTAACCAATCAATCCCCGGCGGGGTTACTCGGCTATCAACGACCTTTGGTGTTAGCCCATGAGATAATAGAAAACGCACAATGCCCAGACCGGTTACACCGAGTCCGAGCACTGTTATTTGTTTGTTTTTTATCTCGTTTAAATACTGCATTTATCGAATCTTTAAAGTAGCTAAGCCAGCAAGCACTAGCACAACAGAAATAATCCAAAAGCGCACAATAACGCGAGGTTCTGGCCAACCTTTTAATTCATAATGATGATGAATTGGCGCCATTCTAAAAATGCGTTGTCCGCGTAATTTATACGACCCCACTTGTAATATCACCGATAGTGCTTCCATTACAAATACACCGCCCATAATAATAAGCAGTAACTCTTGGCGTACTAAAACAGCAATAATACCTAATGCGCCACCAAGTGCTAATGAGCCAACATCGCCCATAAATACTTGTGCTGGGTAAGTGTTAAACCATAAAAAGCCAAGCCCTGCGCCCACAATGGCAGTACATACAACCACAAGCTCACTCGCCAGCGGTAAATGTGGAATATGTAAGTAAGCCGAAAAGTTAATATTACCTGTTAAGTAAGCAATAATTGCCAATGCCGAAGCCACTAAAATAATTGGCACAATCGCCAAGCCATCTAAACCATCGGTCAGGTTTACCGCGTTTGATGTACCTACTATGGCAAAATACGTAAGCACGATATAAAACAAACCTAATTGCGGTAATACGTCTTTAAAAAATGGAACAACAAGTGATGTTTCAGATGCTTGTGCACTGGTAAAATACAAAGCAGTGGCTACAACTAATGCAATGACCGATTGCCAAAAGTACTTCCATTTAGCAATTAAACCTTTTGGATCTTTACGAATAACTTTACGGTAATCATCAACAAAGCCAACAATACCTAAAGAGCCAATTACAAACAGTGTTGCCCATACGTATTTATTTGATAAATCAGCCCAAAGTAGCGTGCTGGTAAAAATGGCCGCTAAAATAAGTAAGCCGCCCATAGTCGGCGTACCCGACTTAGATAAATGCGATTGCGGACCGTCGTCTCGAACTGTTTGGCCTATTTGCATACGTTGCAAACTACGGATTAATTTAGGCCCTAAATAAAGAGACATAATTAGCGCAGTTAAAATACCTAAAATGGCACGTAGCGTTAAATACGAAAAAACATGAAAACCACTAAAATACTGTGTTAAATACTCTGCCAGCCAAACTAACATTTTGATACTCCATTGATGGCTTGTTGCTGGCCATTAACTAAATCGGTTATTAATAATTCCATGCGAGAACTGCGCGATCCTTTCACTACTATTGTTGTTTTTGTATTCACTTTATTAATACTGTCTTGAATTTTTTGCTGCATCTGTTCACGGCTCGAAAAATGGCGATTAGGTAGCTCAAACACATCACTTGCGTATTTACTTAATACACCTAATGTAAATAACTCATCAATCCCTTGCTCAAGTGCATACTCGCCCACTTCTTGATGGTACTTACGTGCGTCTTCACCTAGCTCACCCATATCTCCGAGTGCTAAAATGCGGTGACCTTGCATATCACTTAACAAGTCGATTGCAGCCTTTACCGACTTAACATTGGCATTATAGGTATCATCAACCACGGTCAGTAAATCAGACACTTCAATTAAATTAACGCGCCCTTTTACATCACCCATTGTGGCAAGTGCGTTGGCTATTTCTTCAAGGGTTACGTTAAATTCACTGGTCAGTGCAGCAGCGATAAGTGCATTACTAATATTGTGCTTACCCGGAAGTGCCAAAGTAACAGGTACTTGCTTGTTTTTAGTGCAAAGCGTAAAGCTTGCACGCGCATTGGCATCAAGCGTGATGTTCTCTGCCCAAATATCTAGTTTTTCAGTTGTAGAAAAACGTTTAACATTACGCCCTTCAAGCTTATCTAACCAATATTGGCTAAATTCACTATCGCAGTTAACAATCGCAACACCATCATCTTTAAGGCCATCAAAAATCTCACCTTTAGCTTTTGCGACGCCCATTAAACTACCAAAACCTTCTAAGTGGGCTGCTGCAACATTACATACAACGGCTACATCTGGTTTTGTCATTGCAGTAGTGTAAGCAATTTCACCTAAGTGATTTGCACCTAGCTCAATCACCGCAAAGCGATGTTGAGGCTCTAAACGCAGTAACGTAAGTGGTACGCCAATATCATTATTAAAATTACCTTTAGTAGCTAATACATCACCGTGAACCGACAAAATTGCTGCACACATTTCTTTTACGGTGGTTTTGCCTACACTCCCTGTAATTGCTATTGTTTTAGGCGCCACTTGCGCCATAACAGCAGTACCAATTACACCTAGCGCAATACGTGTATCGCTTACTATAAATTGTGGAATATCGACATCTACTTTGTGCTGAACAATAACGCCAATAGCGCCTTTTTGTTTAGCCTCAGCTATAAATTTATGGCCATCAAAATTTGGCCCTTTAAGTGCTAAAAACACCTCGCCTTCACACACTGTGCGAGTATCAGTATTTATATTAAGCACGTGTTGATTATCACCTTGATAATCGGTTGTTAGCACATTAGCTAACCAATCAAAATCCATTGGGATCATTGTGTTATCCCTCTTACTGCTTTTTTTAGTTGTTCTTGTACATAACGGCGATCGCAAAAGTCGATGCGCTTATCGCCTATAATTTGATAATCTTCGTGGCCTTTGCCTGCAATCAAAATAACGTCATCTGCAGTCGCGTTTTCAATAGCAAAACGAATTGCAGTTGCTCTATCAGCTTCCAAATGTGCGTTTTGTGGATGGGTTAAACCCGCTGCCACATCTGCAATAATGTCATCAGGATTTTCTGAGCGAGGATTATCACTGGTAATAATCACTTTATTCGCATTTTGCTCTGCAGCTTGCGCCATTAATACGCGCTTACCTTTATCTCTGTCACCACCGCAACCAAATACACAACTTACACCACCTGGCACATGCTGCTGCAATGCTTGTAACGCAAGGGCAAGTGCATCGGGCGTATGGGCGTAATCAACAACACACGTTGGCATACCTGCTTGACTAAATGCTTGCATTCGACCAGCGACTGGCTGTAACTGCGCACAACCTGCAACTAATTGCTCAAGCGGATAACCTAGCCCTAGTAATGTAGCGAGCGCTGCCGTTAAGTTATATAGGTTGAATTCGCCATACAGAGGCGATTTAATTGAAATATCACCCCAACTTGTCGATAACTGAGCCGAAATACCTTCACTGGAATATTTCACATCAGAAAAGTAAACATATTGACTGTTTTTAGGGGCTAAGTTTTTACGCCCATAACAAATTAGGTTATTAAAATCATACTTTTCGAGCCATTGCTCAGCTTGAGAATCATCTTGATTAAGCACTACAACTTGCGGCTCAAAGTCGCGGAAAAGCATTAGTTTCGCATCACCGTAACTTGCCATATCACCATGGTAATCTAAGTGATCGCGCGAAAGATTAGTAAATACAGCCGCTTTAAACGCGCATTTAGCAACACGTTGCTGCACTAACCCATGAGATGATACTTCCATGGCTACTAGCTTTTTATGCTGCGAATTTAAATCACTCAAAATATGTTGTAAATCAACCGCAGAAGGCGTGGTATTAATCAGTGGAATTAAATTATCAGGGTGGCCGTAACCTAAAGTCCCTATAATGGCCGACTCTGTACTACAAAATTGCGCCAAGTGAGCAATCATTGCTGTCGTGGTCGATTTACCGTTTGTACCTGTCACGCCAATTAAATCAAGAGCCTGACTTGGCTGGCTATAAAAGCGACTTGCTAATTCTGGAAGCTTTTTATCAAGCTCCGAAACTAAATATAGTGGCTCAAAACTTGTTTCAAATTCACATAATCTGTCAGCAATAATAGCTGTTGCGCCATTTTCAATTGCTTTATTAATAAATTGTCCGCCATCAAGTGCATGGCCTTTAATAGCAACAAATACATCACCTGGCGTTACTTCACGACTATCAAGGCGTAAATGTTTTACCAGCTGCGAGGGCGCATCTATTTCGATGTATTTTAAAATGTCCTTTAAATCACGCATCGTTGTCCTTACCTTTTACGTACGCAACCTCTTCCTTGTCAGGCGCTACGTTTAATATTCTTAATGCGTTAGAGATGATTTCTGCAAATGCAGGGCCAGCGGTGGCACCTCCATAGTACACATCACCACCTGGTTCATTAATCATAACTACCACGGCTAAACGAGGATTACTTGCCGGCGCTACACCTGCAAAATAACCTACATATTCATCACCATAACCACCTGCTACGGCTTTTTTAGATGTACCTGTTTTACCAGCTGCACGATACCCATCAACTTTTATGTTGCGAGCAGTACCGTCTTTTTCAAATACACTTTCCATCATGTGGACTACGGCTTCTACGTCTTTTTGTTTAAAAATACGTTCGCCTTCAGGTATATTGTCTTGCTTTAAAATAGTCAGTGGTCGGTTAACTCCACCAGCGCCTAACATGGTATAAAAGCGCGCCATTTGCGCAGTACTTACCGAAATCGCATAACCAAATGATAAAGTGGCAATTTCAAAGTCAGACCAACGACGATTTGGATAAAACAAACCGCTGCTTTCACCTACCATTCCAGTACCAGTATCACTGCCAAATCCTACTTTTTGGTATAAGCCAACAAGGTAATCTTTAGGCACTAACTGAGTAACCTTCGCAACTCCCATGTTTGAGGAGTACTTTAGTATTTCGCGCAGTGTTAGTTCGCCGTGATTACGAGTATCTCTAACTAAACTACCACCTAAACGCATCCAACCTGGGTAGGTATCAATCGTGTCATCTGCCTGAATGGCGCCGTAGTCTAGCCCAGCCAAAATGGCTAGAGGCTTAACAGTTGAGCCTGGTTCAAACAAATCTGTAATTGCGCGGTTACGACGCTTATGAGGTGCAGCATCGCTTAAGTTATTTGGATTAAATGAAGGGCTATTTACCATTGCCAGTACTTCACCGGTTTTAACATCAACTACCATAGCTGAGCCCGATGTGGCTTTATAAGTCAGTACAGCTGATTTTACGGCCTTGTACGCAATGGCTTGAATTCGTTGATCAATGCTTAGCTCTATACTTTCTGGCTCTACACGTTCACGTTCGTCAAGTACTTCTACCTCACGCCCTTGTGCGTCTTTACGAATGGTACGGCGGCCTTCCTCGCCCGTTAAAGCGTTTTCGTATAGCTTTTCAATGCCTTCAATGCCTTTGCCATCGATATTGGTAAAACCAATAACATGCGCGGTAACTTCACCTGCAGGGTAGTAGCGTTTAGATTCATCTAGTAAATGGATACCAGGGAGGCGTAAATCACCAATATAATTTGCTACAGCAGGAGTAACTTGGCGTTTTAAATACACAAAGCGACGCGAAGGATCGTTTAAAAGTCGAGAGTTAATCTTTTTAGGATCAATACGCAGCACATCGGCAAGCTCGCGCCAGCGTAAATCGTTTTTATAATAAAGAGCAGTACGCTTATCAAGTTCAGCAGTGTTTTCAGTTAAAGATAAGTGATCTTCGCCGCTTTTACGTGCTTGTTTGATTACTTTAGTGACAAGCGACTTATGCAATGCTTTAGGGTCTGCATATACGCTCACAACCGGCACACTTACCGCTAGTTCTTTACCATTACGGTCAAAAATCATTCCGCGTTGCACATGCAGTTTTTCAACACGCACCGTGCGTTTATCACTTTCTGAACGTGCTTTATCAGGTTCTATCACTTGTAAATAAGCAGCGCGAGATACGAGTGTTACAAACACCATAAACACAACTGTACACACCAGCATAAAGCGCCATGTGATTAAATTAGTGACTGGTTTTTTGCCTCTATTTCTCATTGTACTATTATTACCTGCTCATCTTGACTCGTAGGTCGTTTCATTTTTAATTGTGATATAGCAACTTCTTCAATGCGTGCATGTTGCGAATAAAATTCTTCTTCAACAAGTAAGTAGCGCCACTCTAAATCGAGTTCATCACGTTCTTGTAATAATTGATCTTGCTTTATAAGTTGCCCACGAGCTAAATGTGTTGTTTGCACAACAGCTAAACTAGAAGCGAATATCACAACCAACAAGGCCGAGGTTAGCTTGTTAGCACCTAGGCCTTTTAATATTTCAAAGAATAAATTGGGTTGACGATAGCTCGCTTTTTTACTCATCCCAACCTCTGTGCAATCCTAAGTACAGAACTACGAGAACGTGGATTACGTTCTACTTCAACAGTACTTGGCTTAATAGCCTTACCCACTGCTTTTAACGTCAGGTTTTTATTTATTTGTGCATCAGTTAAAGGCAGACCTCTGGGTAACACTTCTCCCCTACTCTGTTTTCTAATAAACTGTTTTACAATACGATCCTCTAGTGAGTGAAACGAAATCACCACTAAACGTCCGCCTGGCTTTAGCACTTTAACTGCAGACTGTAGCGCTGTTTGAATCTCTTCAAGCTCGCTATTAATGTAAATACGAATCGCCTGAAAAGTACGTGTTGCAGGGTGCTTAAACTTATCTTTTACAGGTACTGCTTCATCAACAAGGTCAGCAAGTTGCTTGGTTGTTGTGATTGGCGTGTGCTCACGAACTTCGAGTACTTTGTGTGCAATGCGTTTACCAAACTTTTCTTCGCCCAGTTTTTTAATTACGTGGGTAATATCATCTAACTCGGCTTCTGCTAACCACTGTGCAGCACTGCGACCTGTTGTTGGGTCCATACGCATATCAAGTGGCCCATCTTTCATAAAACTAAAACCACGCGCAGCGTCATCCAGTTGTGGCGACGAGACACCAATGTCTAATAAAATGCCATCCACTTTACCAATTAGATCGTTCTGCTCTGCTACTTCGTATAAATTTGAAAAACGAGTATGTGCAATCGCAAAACGTGGATCATCAGCAAATTTTTCGGCTGATTGTATCGCTTGTGGATCTTGGTCAATTGCTTGCAGGCGACCTTCATCACCTAGGCGTGCTAAAATTTGTCCAGAGTGGCCGCCACGTCCAAACGTAC
Organism: Pseudoalteromonas sp. Z1A8; assembly: GCF_011378855.1. Taxonomy (GTDB): domain Bacteria; phylum Pseudomonadota; class Gammaproteobacteria; order Enterobacterales; family Alteromonadaceae; genus Pseudoalteromonas. The sequence continues at coordinate 51,443 of NZ_WTLB01000004.1, forward strand.
CATCCATGTATATACCGTCTGGCTTAATTGCGAGGGCATCGATGGTTTCGTCCATTAATACGGATACGTGTTCAAATTGCGCTGTCATTAGCTATTATTTGCCTTTTTTTGTGCTGTTAGAGTGTAAAATTATCTAAATCTTGGTTAGGTTCAAAATCACCAAGCCTTTCAAGCTCAGTATCTTGCTGCATTTGCTCGTGCCAACGCGCCTCATCCCAAATTTCAAATTTATTCATCAAACCAACTAGCATGATTTTTTTGCCAAGTGATGCATGAGCCCTCAGTGACGGCGCAAGCAAAATTCGACCATTTTTATCAAGTTGATATTCAGTAGCATTCCCGAGCAACATACGCTGCATTCGACGGGCTCGTGGGTTCATATTGGAGATTTTAGCTAAACGGCTTTCTATTTCTAGCCACTCAGCCAGCGGATACAACCATAAACACGGCTCATTTAATGCGACGGTACAAATAACCGTTCCCTGATCTTCAGACAATAGAGATTCTCGGTACTTAGTCGGTACCGCAAAACGCCCCTTATCATCCAAACTCAGTGAACTCGCGCCACGAAACATAAAAAACCTACTTTAAAATTGTTTTATTCAACTTTTGTTTATTTTTATCCAGTGTGATCCACTAAAAACCACTTTTTACCACAGTGCTCCAGTTTAGGGCTTGACAAGCCATTTTGTCAAGTAAGCTGACCAGCTTTAGTAAGTCCCAAAGCTAGAAAAAATAAGGGCTCAAGCGAAGCGTTTGAATTACGTGGGAAAAAGTGGGATTGTGATGAAAAAAATATCTATTCTGTTTTTTATAACTTTCTGTTTACACGCTTTGCTTACTGAATAACCAATGAATATTTACAACTTTTTAAGCATTTTTACTCCCTTTGTAAAATTTACCTAACCGTGTAGTAATAGTTACTGTTTACTTTAAATTACCAAATATGAAAAGTTACATACAAACAATAAAAGACAATAAACTCAACAACTTAAAATAAATAACAGTTTTGGTTTAATCATTGCATCATCTAAATCACTATTTAAATTTTTAACTTATTAAGGATTGATTATGGCTACTGCAACAAATACGAAACCAAACACAACTTCAGATGTTAAGCCTGACGTTAAACTAACAAATACTGAATCACCTCTTACAGAGAAAGCAACATCAGCAGCGCACGATGCGGTAGATGCACTTTCTAGCAAAGCAGCAACAGCTGAAAGCAGTGTTCGTAAAGGCGCTTCGAGTTCAGCAGAAGCACTAAGCGAAAAACAACTTATTGCACGCGAAAAGTTAAGTGAATGTACAGCTAAAACCCGTGCATTTGCTTCTGAAAATCCATTAGCAACCGCGGGTATTGCTTTTGCTGCGGGTATGCTGATTACATCACTATTTCGTCGTAAGTAATCAGTGATGAATAACCCACAAACAAGCGCAGCCAAGGATGGTGAAGCGCAAAACCAAACAACTGAGCAGCAGAGCCAAAAGGACGATTGGCAAGATCATATTGCAAAGCTTTTAGAGTACTCTAAGCAGCTCAAGGATGATTACCAAACTCAAGGAAAGATCACCCATCAGCTTGCTAAAGCTGAATGGCGGTTATCGCTTAGATCGCTTGCATTGATCACTATATTTTTAGGCTGTTTTGCCAGTGGTTTGGTTTTGTTGTGGGCAGGATTTCTAGGTGCTGTTGGATACGGTGTATATGATCTTTTTGGGTCAGTATGGCTAAGTATTGCAACAGCTACTTTGCTGCAAGTTGCTTGTTTAGCATGGCTTTGGAAAAATACGGTTTACCTAAGCAATAAAATTGGCTTTAGTAAAACACTTAAAAGCTTAAAACAACTGTTTAACTTATAAGGAAATTAATATGTTGGTTAACTACTTAATTAAAGCACCTAATGAAAACGTTGATGCTCTGAGTAAGCAAATGGATACGCGCAGTGAGTTAAAACGCCAACATCATGCAGCGTTTCAATATAGACTAAAGCGTTTTGCCGCAACTAAAGTGGGACTAACAAGTGCCTTTTTAGCCGGCGCAGCTGTACAAGCAGGGAAAGGCGAAACCAGCTTGGTAAGAAAATACGGCTGGCTTGTTAGGCTGTTTGCTTAAACGCTAAACATTTCTACCGTGATCAGATAAGTAATCAATACTTGGACCACTTGGCACAACTTGTGTTGGGTTGATCATTGTGTGACTAAAGTAGTAATGACGCTTAATATGATAAAAATCAACTGTCTGTGCTACTCCCTTAACCTGGTATAGCTCTCTGAGGTATCCGCTCAGTGCAGGATAGCTTTCAATTGTGCGTAAATTACATTTAAAGTGACCAACGTACACACTATCAAACCGAATGAGAGTGGTGAATAATCGCCAATCTGCCTCTGTGAGTTCATTTGTGGCTAAATAACGCTGCTTTCTCAGTATCCCCTCTACTGTATCGAGTGCTTTAAATACATCATTAAATGCCTCTTCATACGCATCCTGAGTTGTTGCGAACCCTGTACGATAAACACCATTATTTATACTTGGATAAATCAACGCGTTTAATTCATCAATTTTTGGTTGCAGCGCCTCAGGGTAGTAGTCATCGTTATTACCTGTTAACTCATTAAACGCACTATTGAACATACGTATAATATCGGCAGACTCATTACTGACAATTTTATTGAGCTTTTTATCCCACAATACGGGAACGGTTACTCGCCCGGAGTACTTTGGATTATTTTTTGTATAAACTTGATGTAAGTAGTTACTATTAAATAAAGCATCACCAGTACTGTGGTTTTGCGTATCAAAAGCCCAACCACTATTAAGCATATCAGGACTAACAACCGACACCGTAATTAAATCTTGTAACCCTTTTAATGCTCTAAATATAAGCGTTCGATGCGCCCAAGGACACGCAAGTGACACATATAAATGATACCTGTTCGCTTGAGCTTTAAAACCGGCCTCGCCCGTTATTCCAGCGCTACCATCAACAGTTATCCAGTGACGTAACTGCGCCGCCTCGCGCTCAAACTTACCATTACTTGAATCAGTGTCGTACCATTTATCTTGCCATTGACCGTTAACTAATAATCCCATAAAACTCTCCTAAAAATACCGTTAAATTTTGCCAAACTCGCCGTTTTGATAATCACGCACTGCTTGCTGTACTTCAGCTTGAGTCGTCATTACAAACGGCCCCATATGAGCAATCGGCTGATTAAGTGGATCGCCAGCTAAAACCAAAACACCAGCGCCGTGCTCAGAGCTAATATTAATGTCACTCCCTGGTTCCAAAATAAGTAACTTACCCGCTGGTATTGTTTGATTGTCGCTCATTATTAGTGAGCCGCTATGAATATAGAGCATTATTTTTTGTTGGCTAAGAGGCCCTAAAAAAATGCTTTTACTGGCTGGTAAAGTAATATCAGCAAGCGCCGCATTAGCCGCTAAACTTTGCAAACTACTTGTAAGCGCTTCGCTTTCAAACTGCCACGATCCCGCCAGTGCTTTTAACGTCACACCTTGTGTGTTAGTAAAACTCGGAGCTGGATTTTTCGTCGTATCTTGATAACGTGAATCACGCATTTTTTCTGCACTTGGCATGTTTATCCAAATTTGAAAGCCATGCAAACCGTCAACAGCATCTGCGAGTGGCATTTCACTGTGCATAACACCGCGCCCTGTACTCATCCATTGCACATCGCCTGCTTTAATTGCCTCTCTGTTGCCCATTTGGTCACGATGTTCAAAGCCACCTTTTAGAATATAAGTAAACGTTTCAATTCCTCGGTGCGGGTGTTCAGGAAAGCCTCCCATATAATCTTTTTTGTCGTCTGACTTAAGTTCATCAATCATTAAAAAGGGATCTAAATATTTACCATCAAACCCTGGTATACGACTAATGCTTACGCCGTCGCCATCTTGAGTTGCATAAGCTGTAAGTATTTTTGATATTTTCATTTTTTAATTCACTCGAAAGAATAAGTTGATAGAGTTATTAAATCATTCATTAAACAAAACAACTATGTCTTTAAATCGAGCTAACCATTCTATTTTTTAGAATTTAAAGCTACTGCACATATTATTTATGTATTTAGGACAATGATTTACCTTTTTTAAAATGCCATATTTATAGATAAACACTTAAATATTAATAACTCTTGAATACAACCCTATATATTGTATGGTTATTTTTATCATTATTGACTACAATCATTTTTTAGGAATTGAGCTTAGGGAAAAACTTATTTTTACTTCATCACTTAAAAGCCAACTTTACAGGTTGTTAATTTTACTCAGTATCCCCGGTGCAGTCGTGACTGTATTGACACTGTGGTTTGATCGCGACGCTGCGATTGAAAAAAGTGAAAAAAGAATAGTTAATATCGCTAAGCACTTGACCCATCATCAAAAAACAATGGTCGATGATGTACAGCGGTTAACTATTTTTCTGGCAAATAAAGCGGCAAACACTGAAGAGTTACCGACCACCTGCCCTAGCTATTTTTTTGAAATAAAAGCTCTTTACAGCAATATTGCAAATATAGGTATTGTTGATAAAAACGGCGACCTAAAATGCGTAACAAATGGCCGTAGTAATAATATTAATATAAGCGATAGACACTATTTTCAAAATGCCATTAATAATAAAAACTTTTCTGTTGGGTACTTTCAGTACGATAGAAGTATTCAAGCTCAAAGCGTTAACTTTGCGTACCCTATAATAAATAGTAATAACCAAGTACAAGGTGCACTTGTTACTGTAATTGCATTAAATTGGTGGAACATTGCGTTAAGCCAAGCTGAGCTACCTAACAATGCTAAGGCGGTTATTGCTGACTCTAACGGCTTAATACTCGCTAATTACCCTAAGCGCCCAATCGAATTGGGTAAAAAAATCACAGATACAGATTTACTTCACGACAATAGTGCATTAGCTGTTTTCAAAAATGCGAGCGGCGAAAACCAAGTTTTTCACCGATCTGTTATCTATAACGACAAACACAATAATAATTTAGATATCTACATCGCGGTCTCAGTAGACGATTTTATTAACGAGGTTAATGCTAATTTTGCCAAGACAATCATCGCATTTTTAGTCGCGATTCTATTACTCGTATTACTTGCCAGACGACTTATTAAAATAAGCATATTTGACCCTATCACTGATTTGTCACATGCAACCGACGAACTTGCTAGCGGCACAATGCCTAAGCACGTAAAAAAACCAAATAGCCCCGAATTACACACACTTTACGACCGTTTTGAAGTAATGGCTGTGACTCGCTTATCGGCAGAAGCTAAATTAAAAAATAAACACAATGAATTAATGAGCTTGCTCAATGCACTACCTGACACCTATTTACGTATAAACGCGCTTGGAAAAATACTTTATATCGGTGGTAATATTAATTCGCTATTTGAAATAGAAGCAGGATCAACCTCAAAGCTCTCTGACTTATTATCGAAAGCGAATACCCAATTACTCCTTGCACATTTAGACAGCTCGCAAACTATTGAATTTAAGGTAAGAGAAGGTGTAACAGAGCATTTTTTTGAAGCTCGTATTAATGCGCTTAAAAACAATAATGAATACATCGTTGTGCTTAGAGATATTAGTCAGAAAAAAACCAATGAAAAAGCACTTCACTTAGCATCGCTTGTGTACAACAACAGTAGTGAAGGCATGACGATAACCGACCCTAACGGCATTATTTACGATGTAAACCCCGCTTTTTGTACAACAACCCAATACAGTAAAGAAGAAGTCATTGGTAAAACCAGTCATATTTTGTCATCCGGCAAGCACACTAAAGAATTTTATCAAAAAATGTGGGCAGAACTTAAAAATACTGGCCGTTGGCAAGGTGAAATAGTAAATCGTAAAAAGAACGGTGATATTTATACTGAGTGGCTAAAAATAGATACCGTATACGATGAGAAAAATATTCCAACCCGTCGCGTGGCTATTTTTACGGACATAACAGAAAAAAAACAAGCTGATGAAACCATATGGCGACAAACTCATTTTGACCATCTGACTAGCTTACCCAATCGTTTAGAATTAAAAGAGCGCTTAAATCAACGCTTTTTAAATATAGGTACCCCTGATAATCAATTGGTTGTCATGCTTTTAGATATTGATCACTTTAAAGATATTAATGACACATTGGGCCATCACTATGGCGACAACTTATTAAAACTCGTATCGCAACGTATAGTGCAGTCGGCAAAAAATGCGTCATTTGTAGCCCGAATTGGTGGTGATGAATTTGTTATTGTATTTAATCACATTAAAAGTACCCGCCATACAAATCAAATTGCCAGTAATATTTTACAAAGTATCTCATCAGTACTACACATAGACAATGAAGAGCAATTTATTAGTGCAAGTATGGGTATTGCCTGTGCGCCAACCGATGGTGAAAGTACTGAGCAACTTTTAAAAGCAGCCGATCAGGCAATGTACAAAGCAAAAAGTAACGGCCGTAACTGTTTTGAATTTTTCTCAGAAGATATGCGTATTCACGCACAAGCGCGTATGCAGTTATTGAAAGATTTACGAATAGCCATAGACCTTGAGCAATTTGAATTATTTTATCAACCGATTGTTGCTTTAGACGATTTACATATACACAAAGCAGAAGGGCTTATTCGTTGGAATCACCCTAAAAATGGTTTAGTAACCCCCGCCTCGTTTATTCCGCTTGCTGAGGAAACAAGACAAATTAACTCATTAGGTCAGTTTGTATTTACTCAAGCAATACAAACCCTAAAAGAAATTAAAGCAACTACTGGTGAGCAATTTCAAATAAGCGTTAATGTATCGCCTGTACAACTATCCACTGTCGATAGTGGAATAGATGATTGGTGCGATATGCTCAGTGCCGCAAAATTGCCAGCATCATCTATTGTTGCAGAAATTACTGAAGGCCTTATGGTAAATCCAGAGAAACTCACGCAGAGCCGATTAAAAAAATTAGTTCAGTCGGGTATGCAATTAGCACTTGATGATTTCGGCACTGGTTACTCATCACTTGCCTACTTACAAGAAATGGATGCTGATTACCTTAAAATAGATAAACGCTTTGTTGATAACATCCAGCAAGGTAGTCAAGAGCTTGCCCTTTGTGAGGCAATTATAGTGATGGCTCACCAACTCGGGCTTAAAGTGATTGCTGAGGGAATCGAGACATCACTGCAAATGGAGCTATTACTAAACGCAGGTTGCGATTATGGGCAAGGTTATTTATTTTCAAAGCCACTTCCTAAAAATGAGTTTATGGCACTGCTTAGCAGTAAAAAAGTGGTTATTTCAAACAATAAATAAACTGTTATGCAATAAATATACTGTGTATGCGGTCAGTTAAGCAATCAGATATAAAGTAGTAGCAGGATTTAAAATGGCAAAAGCAACATTAGAGCAATGGCGAATGTTTAAAGCGGTTGTGGATCATGGCGGGTTTGCAGGCGCAAGCGCAGCTGTACATAAAAGTCAGTCAACCGTACACCACGCTGTGCAAAAACTTGAAGCCGCCTTGCAAATTAAGTTGCTTGAAGTAAAAGGTCGTAAAGCATTTTTAACCGATAGCGGTAAGCTCATTTTACGCAGAGCTGAATTTTTAATTGAAGAAGCGACTAAAATAGAATCGGTAGCCAGCACTCTTAGCGAAGGCGTAGAAAGCACATTGAAAATAGCCGTTGATGAAGTGCTCCCACACGCTATTTTATACCAAGCACTTGCTAAAACGAGTGAACTTTATCCCCTTTTAAAAATTGATTTAGTTGAAAGCGTGCTAACAGGTGCAAACGAATTATTACATAACTCAGTAGTTGATTTAGCCATTTCGTCAATTCCTATCTATGGAATTAGCTGTAGTACGCTGTGCAATATAGAGTTTATAGCGGTTGCGCATAAAGACCACGTTTTACACCAGCATACTGAACAACTCAATTTTCGTGATTTAAAGCTGCACAGGCAAATAGTAGTGCGCGATTCAGCAACCCACACTAGTCACAATGAAGGCTGGCTAGGTGCTGATATGCGCTGGACAGTAAGCCACTTACGCAACTCTATTGATATGGTTAGTCAAAATTTAGGTTACGCTTGGCTGCCAAAAACACAAATTGCACACTTAATTGAAGATCAAACCCTCATTGCACTTAATTTAGACCAAGGTACAACCCGCACTCTTAACTTATATTTAATGTGCAACGATAACGACAGGCTTGGTCCTGCTGCACAAGAATTTAAAGAGCAAATTACTGCACTTACTAACTTAGCTAACTAATCGGCAATTTATTCGTTTTTTACATCGAGGTGATCTGCTACATAGGCGCCTCGCTGCCCACGCTCTTTAGCTGGGCCTACAGTGCTATCTTTACCTGTTTGCTGCTCAGTAGCTGCATTAATTACAGCACCTAATGTGATTATATAAGCGCTGATATACAACCACATCAGCATGATCACTACACCACCTAGTGAGCCATACGTTTCGTTGTAACTAGAAAAACGCGACACATAAAATGAAAAACCTATAGATGCTAAAATCCACAGCACGGTAGCAATAGACGACCCCATTGTGATCCAACGCCATTTAGCAGGTTTACGATGTGGGGCATAACGATATAAAAGTACCAATGCAAAATTAAAGGTAAAAGCCAATAATGGCCAAGAAATGAGTTTAATTAATAAATCTATACTTTCTTTTAGTCCCACTAAATTAAGTACAATAGGTAAAATACCAATAATTAATAGCGCAAAAATTGCGACTACAATCGCTCCTACCGAAAATAAAAAGCGCACTAGTTGAGCCTGAAAAAATGAGCGTTTTTCATATTCACGATAACTAATATTACATGCAGTAATAAGTGCTTGGCTGCCCTTTGAACTACTCCAAATAGTAAGTATGAGCGTACCAATTGCACTTAAGCTCAAGCTTGCACTTGATGTTTTAGCAAGGCTAGAAACCTGAGATAAAATCAGTTCACTGGTGCTTGGTGGAAGCAAAGTAACTATTTTACTTAAGTGCTCACTTATATCTGTTGGGGATGAAAAGTACGCATACACTGATACCATCGCCGCAATGGCTGGAAAAATAGCAAGTAACGCATAAAATGCCACACCGGCTGCCACTATAGATAAGTTATCTTCACTCATTTGCTTAAAAATACGTTTAACAATATCCCACCAACCTATAAAAGGGATATGTGCAGGCTGCTCTGCTTGCTGTCCTCGTTTAGCTTCTTTCATTCTAAACCTCAATATTTGTATTACGTTACTACAGCAAAATATTTGCCAAGTTATAAGCATTTGGTACCAAACTTGCTAATATTTATCTACAAATGACTCTAACACGGAAGATAAGCCATGCTCGGTACCCTAAAAAGCAGTGTATCGCTAAATAATACAACACCAATAACTGAAGTGCTCAAAGTTGATACACTTTCGTGGAATTTCTTTTATGAGCAAGGCGTGCAATTACTTCACGTAACAGCGCAAATATTACCCACTCTTTTACTCGGCATAATGCTTTTAATACTCAGTTACTTAATTTCAGGACCACTTTCTCGATTGCTTATAAAGCCCATTGACTATATGACTGACAGTAAACTGGTTCATTTAGTTGTAAGGCGCAGTATAAGCACTTTAATTATTTTATTTGGCGTGTACTTATTTTTACGTTTAGCAGGGCTTACTCAGTTTGCTGTTGCTATTATGAGTGGGACTGGGTTAATAGGTTTAATACTCGGCTTTGCTTTTAGAGACATAGCAGAGAACTTTATTGCCAGTTTATTACTGAGCGTACAAAGACCTTTTAAAATTGACGATGTAATTGAAGTGGATGGCCGATTAGGTATTGTTAAAAAAGTAACCGCAAGAGCAACCACGCTTGTTGATTACGATGGCAATCATATTCAAATACCCAATGCGACTGTATATAAAAATACTATTAAAAACCTGACTGCCAATCCAAAAATGCGCGGCAAAGTAGAAATTGGTATTGGCTACGATAACGATATACGCAGCGCACAAACTCTTGCGCTAGATATTGCCAATCAACAAAATGCGGTACTTAGCGACCCACCTGCGCAGGTTTTAATAAAAAACTTAGGCTCATCAACAATTAACTTTGTTTTGTATTTTTGGGTTAATAGCGAGCAGCACAGTCCATTAAAAGTAGGCTCACAACTTATGCGAGAGCTGGTCAATGAATTTACAACACAAAATATCAGCATGCCCGATGACGCACGAGAAAGAATTATACTCACAGCCCCTAATGAAAGTGTTTCTAGCTTAGAGCAAAAACAACCATCGCAAATACAAAGCGGAAAGAATGAAACTGTTAAGCAAGCTAAAACACTTGATGATGTAAGCAGTGATACCGATGAAATACGCGAACAAGCAGAGCAGTCTCGCGATCCAGAACAAGGTAAAAATATTATTTAAGGAAGTGTAAATTGTATTGGCCACTACAGCAATAAACTATAAATCTAGACCTTTGATATATGAAGTCAAGATTTGACCTTGAGGGGTCATTACTGTGAAAATTAAAACAGAAAACAGCGAGCAAATATCAGCAACTTCGAAAAGCTACTGTCATAAAACTTAAACTACTCAGTAAAACTATTCATTAAAAAATTAAAACCGCAATTATTTAGTCATTTTCATGCGTGTAATTTAGCTTTAAGGGTGCTAATGACTTACCTTAATGGGTGAAACGTGAGTAATTATATAAAAAAGATGAGCGCTCGACTCAAAAAAGTAGATTTAGTGGCACAACTTTGTTTGTTCAATTAGAGTAGCTGTCTAGTTTAATTATTTAGGTCTAACCAGTGGTAATGACTTATTTAACGAGTGACGTACGAGTAATGATAAAAAATGAACACTTGGCTCAAAAAAGTAAATTTAGTGGCTCTGCTTTGTTTGTGCAATTAAAGTCATTGTCTAGTTTAATTTCCTAGCTAGCAAATAGACAAACCTTATACGGCACAGAATATCTATCAATAGCGCTAGGTCATATCGAAGAAAAGGATTATTAAATGGAAGCGGAAACAGTCTCAATAGTAAATGATTTAAAGAAAGTTACTGTTAACCAAGTAGTTTTTGAGGCCATTACTAATTCAATACATGCAAAAGCAAACTTAATAGAGCTTTCGATAAATAGCCTAAATGAAGATTATGATGATTTTGACAATCAATTCGTAAGCGAAATTGACGTTTTAGATAATGGACATGGCTTTACCCCTAAAGACTTAATTTCATTTCAAAGATATAGAAGCTTACATAAAAAACATTTAGGTGCGAAAGGTATTGGAAGGTTTTTATATTTAAAATCATTTGAAAAAGTACATATATTATCACTTAAAAAAGAAATAAATTTCGATCTTGAAAATGACGTTTCAATTTCAGACAGTAAAAAGTTTTTTGAAAAAACTCAATTGCACTTAAAAACCCCAAAAGATGGATACCAAGTTAATAAGCGCAATTTTGTTCAAAGTATAAAGCTTCATTTCCTTCCATTCTTCCAGCTAATAAATAATGATACTGAAAAGGAAGTGGTTAAAATAACAATTAATTTTAATGGACAACTGTTTACTACAATCAGAAGTGATGACATTCCAGACTTTAGAGAGAGTGAGTTCAACATTCATGATCATACATTCAAGATAAGTTATCTTTTGAATGATCCTGATTACACTAGTGGAGATGGAGCATATTGCGCTGGAGGGCGTGTTGTTAGCTTTAACAGCCAAATGGAGAGCATTAAACGCTTCAAGGCGTTCAAAGGGGTAAACTTTTTTTATTTATTATCAGCTAAATATTTTGATGAGAACTTAAATGATGAAAGAGACGAGTTAACTATTAATGCAAAAAGAAAATCGCAGAAAGATTGGCATAGTGCTCTTTCATGGGAAGATATTCACTCATCGCTCGGTGAAGAAATAAAAAACATCTGTTTGGAAAATGGAATAAACATCTCTGAACAGTCAGACGAATACCTAAGAAAAGCAGTAGATAAAGCTCCATATCTATCAAACTATTTTAAAAAAAATGAGTTAATGCTCTCTGAAGATACTTTATTAAAACAAGCTCAAAAAGAGTTCAATGATGATAAAGATAAAATTAGATCAACAAAATCAAAACTCCCCTCATCAGAAGTTCAAATAATTCTAAATAGAGTTGTTCAAGCTGAATTAGCTGAATACGTATTTGACCGCCAGAAAACAATTAATAAGTTAAAGTCACTTGAAAACTCAAATGCTTTAGAAAAAGAAATCCATAACTTGTTTATGCAGCAATACACCAAAGATGAGGTTTGTGACTTTAGAACGAATAATTTGTGGTTGTTTGATGACAGGTTTATGACCTATGACAAAGTTTTCAGTGATAAACAAATTAAAGAGATCTTTCCCGAACTTCACGATCATTTGGATAAACCAGATATACTTACTATTTCTAGTAACACTTTTGAAAAAGAAGAAATTACAGATGTTGTGATAATTGAACTTAAAAGGCCTGAAGCACAAAATGATGTCGCTATTGCTGAGTCTGAACTTCTCAGATATTCACGCTATGTAAGAACAAGTGACCATTCAAATATCCGGATCTGGACATACGCATTTATTAGTTTTGATGATGAAGCTAAGTTAGCATTAGATGATAAGAGTTATAACATGATACCAGTTCAAGGTGGATGGCCGATTCGTTATAAATACCATGATAGACCAAATACAATAATCAATTTTATTGATTATAAAGCTTTGGCATTTGATGCAGAATCTCGAAATAATACGTTCCTTAACATTCTTAAGGCTAAACACTATAAAAAGAATAGTTAGGGGAAGGAAGTGAATCCAGACGTATTTCATATTACCCACATCAACAGTAAGCGTCTGGGGAAAGGCGTCTAGCCTTGCTTGATATTCCAAGGCAACAGATACTCTAGGCACTCTGGCTTTTTAGCTAGCTCATTTAAGCAGAACTGCAAATAGCTATCTACTAGCAAGCCATTGGCCTTGGCAGTTTCAACAAAGCTGTAGAGTATTGCACTCGCATTACTCCCGCGCGATGTATCTGAGAACAACCAATTTTTCTACCAAAGAGATTCGTCAGGGTCACCCATTAGAGCCAATTGGGTCAAATATTGACTTCATACATCATAATTTCTCACTGCCCGGTTATCACTCTTTGTTGAAATTCTAACGAGTACTGCAACAGATAGCCAAAAACTAATGGCTTACCTTAATTTTTAAACACAAAAAAGCCCGCAGCGTTAACTGCGGGCTTTTTATTGAATGAGTGAGTCAGCCGTATAAGCCGGGTTTTGTCCTTTCCGAAGAAAGTGATAATCATTCGTCTAGGCCATAAATCGCTCTATGGCTCAAGCAACCTACCCGGTTCCAACGTGGGCCACGCCATAAGGAACCCTATTTGGTCTTGCTCCGAGTGGAGTTTACCTTGCAACCGACTATTACTAGCGGCCCGGTGCGCTCTTACCGCACCCTTTCACCCTTACCAACCCGAAGATTGGCGGTCTCCTCTCTGCTGCACTTGTCGTGGGCTCACGCCCCCCAGCCGTTAGCTGGCACTCTGCCCTATGGAGCCCGGACTTTCCTCCCCCTGATCATTTTCGTCACAGGCAGCGATCATCTTGGCTGACTCGGCGCGCAGTATACATGAGGCTAATACCAAGCGCAGTAAAATTTACTCTTTTTCTTCAATAATTGTTTTATATAAAGCGTTTTTCTTCATTCCAAAGTATTCGGCTACAACGCCACATGCCTTTTTCATTGGCATTTCACTTTCAAGAAGTGCCAGCATTTTGCGCGCTTCTGGCGGAACATCGTCTATCTGCTTTGGTTTACCTGGAAGCATCAGCACTATTTCGCCGCGCTGCTTAGTAGGATCATCCGTCAAAAACTGTTTTAGCTCGCTTACGCTACCGTTAAAAAATGTTTCAAACGTTTTAGTTAGCTCTTTAGCAAATACAACTTGTTGCTCATCGCCAAGGGCTAGCGCTAAATCATCAAGGCTTGCCATAATACGGTGCGTACTTTCGTACATTATACTAGTAATGCCCGAGTTAACTGCTTCGGTAAAAAAGTCTTGGCGAGCTTTACTTTTAGCGGGCGTAAAACCAATAAACTGAAAGCGGTCGGTTGGCAAGCCTGAACAACATACGGCTGTAATTGCAGCACATGCACCGGGTACGGGTGTAACATTAGCGCCTTGTTCGCGGCATAAGTTTACAACGGCATAACCTGGGTCACTAATAAGCGGTGTACCAGCGTCGGATACTAAAGCAATATTTAAACCTTGATTTAGTTGATCGATAATTTGCTGTGCTTTTTGCTTTTCGTTGTGGTCATGTAATGCAAACGTTTTTGCCTTAATACCAAAGTGGCTAAGTAGCTTGCCAGTATGGCGAGTGTCTTCAGCAGCAATTAAGTCAACTTGCGATAATGTCGCAATGGCACGGTGACTTAAGTCGTCATAATTGCCAATTGGGGTGGCAACAATGTAAAGAGTGCCAATTTTCTGTGAATTCTCCTCATTTAACATTGAGGTCTCCTGCGTCAGTCAGTAATATAAGCAAATCGCGTTAACGTATTGGGAAATCATTGTGCGACTTAAACTAGTTAGTCTATTAATTATATTGTCAGGGTTATCGGCGTGTAGCACAACCGAAAAACCAACTAAAAACAGCGATAACGTAAGTAACCGCACTAATGCACTGCAAAATCAGGCAACCAGTGCGCAATCTATCTATCAATTGGCGCAAAACCGCCAAGGTGCCGATAAAATACAGTTATTGTATAGCGCCCGTGATGCAGCAATTAGTGAGCAAAACTGGCCTTTATTAGAGATAATTGGGAATGAGCTTGAATTAACCGCAAGTGTTGATCAAATTCAAAACCGTCTTTATATTGCATTTGCACAAAAACAACAAAATAAAAACGACCAAGCCTTAGTGATTTTACAATCGCTAGACGGACAACTTACTCAACCTGAGCATTTTGCATGGCACCAGTTTTTAACTGCCACTATTTACGCATCACAAAATTTTCCTAAAAAAGCAGCACCCTACTTTTTTAGAGCCTCTGAAACAGCAGCAAAAAACAACATAGAAATCCCTCAGCTTAATCAAAGTTTATGGGATAACTTAAAACAGCTCTCTTCTTATGCGCTTGAGCGCTTTAACCGTGGCTCGGTTATTCAGCAAGGCTGGACTAACCTAGCGTTATACCATCAAGTATATGCAGGTAGCGGTGTAGAGTTAGATCAAGCAATCAATAATTGGCGAAGACGCTATATTGGGCACCCCGCTTTTAGTGTTTTACCTAAACAAGATGAAATGCTTACTGAATTTGCGCCTCTGAATATAGAGCGCTTAGTTGTATTGTTCCCGCAGTCAGGACCTAACGAACGTTTAGGTGATGCGCTTAAAGCCGGTGTATTGGCTGCGCTTGATACGCAAAATATCAACGACACTATTTTTATTGATGAAAACTTAAGTACAGAAGAAATTGCAGCACAACTTGAAGAAATAAAGCCTGATTTTGTAATTGGCCCTCTACTTAAAGCAAATATAGATAAACTAGCTAATGCGCAAACGTTTATCGATACGCCAGTACTACATTTAAACACCTTTGATGGTGAACGCATTTCGCTTCAGCATTATTACTTTGCACTAAATCCTGAACACGAAGTAGAACAAGCCCTAGAGCACTTTTTAGCAATGGGTTACCAAAAGCCGATGCTACTTGCACCTAATAACGCTAACGGGCAACGTCTTGTTGATTACTTTAACTTGCAGTGGCAACGCTATAGCGAAACTAAGCCGCAAATAGGTTTTTATAACGATAAAAAAGATATGCCAAACACGATTACAAGCTTGCTGGAAGTAGATAAATCAAAAGATCGCATAAAAACGGTTAAGGCATTATTTAAACAAGAAGTAGAAAATGAAACGCGCTCACGCAGTGATATTGATGTTATTTATATTTTAGGTGATGCAATAGAAACACGCTTAATTAAACCTTATCTTGATGTAAACGTAAGTACATTTGCAGATCGCATTCCACTTTACGCCAGCTCTAAAAGCCACAGCAAACAGATTGACAGTACTGACAAAGGCGACTTAGACGGCCTATACTTCACTGAATTGCCGTGGATGCTCGATTCGCAAATTAAACAGCATAATTTACGCCAGCAATATGATTCGTTATGGCCAGAACAAGTAGATATTAGCCAACGCTTATTTGCTATGGCATACGATGCAGTCTCTATATTACCTGATATTAGGCAGTTAAGCGTAATGCCAGGTAATCAATACAGTGGTTTAAGCGGAAAATTATCAGTTAATACAAGCGGTCATATAGAGCGTATGCTTGACTGGGCTCAATACACAAATCGCCGTATTGAACCCGTGCAATTAAAAACACAGCGTCCTGTGCCATTGTTTATGCAATCAGCAAGTGAGATGCAAACTATAAATTAAACTTAATTAAGTTGAGGGGGCGGCATGTCGTGGTTTAAAGAGCTGTGGCACAATAGTCGCGAAAAAGGCCAGTATTATGAGCTTGAAGCGCAAAAATACTTAGTTACTCAAGGGTTAACGCCTATTGAACGTAATTATTACTGCCCCTTTGGTGAGCTTGATGTCATTATGAAAGAAGGCAACACCCTTGTATTTATTGAGGTTAAGTTTCGCAAAAATAATGCAAGGGGCGGCGCTAACTATGCGCTTAGTCCACAAAAGCAAGCTCGATTAAAACGTAGTATTTATCATTACTTAGCAGCTAAAAATTTGACTAACCAAGCACTAAGAATTGATTATGTAGCCATTACAGGAGAAGCATCTCCTAATATTAATTGGCTGAAAAATGTATTTTAAACACAAATACAAAGATAAATTATTGGTAGGCTATGCAAGATACAATTAAAGAAATTTTTACAGAGAGCATTCAAGTTCAAATCGCTGCGGGTGAAGTACTACCGAGTGCACTTGAGTCAGCTGCATTTACTATTGCACAAAGTCTGATCAACGGAAATAAACTCATTTGCTGCGGTACTGCAAATTGCCACATGCTCGCACAGCATATGGCCGGTGTATTGGTTAATCATTATGAAACCGAACGCCCCTGCTTACCTGCAATTGCTCTATCGCAAGAAAACGTTAACCTTGGACAAAGTACTCAGGTAGACGATCACGATACATTTGCTCGTCAAGTCCGCGCTTTTGCCCAGCAAGGCGATTTATTGCTGGTACTGGCTATTAACGGTAACGAAAAACATGTTATTTCTGCCGTTGAAGCTGCACTAACTAAAGATATGAAGGTCATAGTGATGGTTGGTGATGATGGTGGCGAGTTGGTTGGCCTACTTGGGCCTAATGATGTTGAAATTAGATCGCCATCTAAACGCCCTAGCCGCATTATCGAATCCCATTTAGTTAACTTACATTGTTTAAGCGAACTGGTTGATTTAACGCTTTTCCCTCAGGATGAAAATTATGTTTAAACGCTCTCTTATTGTTTTAGGTACTGTTGTATTACTGCAAGGCTGCGCAGCCGCTGTTGTTGCAGGTACAGCCAGTGCAGTAACTGCAGCGAACGACCGCCGTACCATTGGCTCTCAAATTGACGACAACAATATTGAAATAAAAGCCAGTATTGCACTTAGCGAAGTAGAACGCCTTGAAAAGTTTGCCAATATAAGCGCTGTAAGCGTTAATGGTATTGTTTTACTTGTTGGCCAAGTTGCTAATGAAGAAATGAGAAACGAAGCGCAGCGCACCATTGAGGGCGTTGCAGGCATTCGTAAAATACATAACCAAATTCGTATTGGCTCAAATATTGGCATTACTACACAAACTCACGACTCTTGGCTTACTTCTAAAGTAAAGGCCCAATTACTAACAGCAAAAGACATTAGCAGTAATAATATTAAAGTGGTTACAGAAAACGCTGAAGTATTTTTAATGGGTTTAGTGTCTGACTCTGAATCTACCCAGGCGGTAAATATTGCCCGTAATGTATCAGGCGTAGAGCGTGTAATTAAAGTGTTTGAATATATGTAAAGTTAAACACAAACATAAAAAAACCGCTTATTAAGCGGTTTTTTTTGGCATTTACTTATTATTTAATAACGCGTAAATGTGAGCCTTTTTTCTTCTCAGGTTTTTCTGGTGGCGTTTCATCAATAAACTCAGCTGATGTATCAACACTTTCAAGCTCTGGCACAAAATCGTCTTCGTCCTCTAAAAACTCATCTGCGGTAAAGACTGTTCCTTCGCCATTTTCACGCGCGTATATTGCAAGCACAGCACCTAGAGGTACATAAACTTGCATTGGCTGACCACCAAAGCGCGCATTGAAGCTAAGTTGGGTTAAGTCTAACGAAAACTGTGTGACCGCTGATGGACTTATGTTTAAAACAATTTGTCCATCTTGAACAAATTGTGTTGGCACTTGTACATTTGCAAATCCAGCGTCTACCACTAAATGCGGTGTACACTCGTTATCGACTATCCAATCAAAAAAAGCACGTAATAAATAAGGACGATTAGGCGTCATTATAAACGGATCTCACGCTCAGCTTCAGTTAAAGAGGCTTGGAATGACTCACGTTCAAATAAACGGATCATGTACTCTTTAAGTTCTTTAGAACCTGCACCATTAAGCTCAATACCAAACTCTGGTAAACGCCATAATAGTGGAGCTAAATAGCAATCTACTAAGCTAAACTCTTCACTCATAAAGTAAGGTGCTTCGCTAAAAATAGGTGCTACAGCAAGTAATGCTTCTGTTAGCTCTTTACGAGCTTGAGCTGCATCTGATGTGTTGTTACTGATTTTGTCAGCTAGGCTGTACCAATCTTTATCAATACGATGCATCATTAAGCGGCTACGACCACGCATTACCGGGTAAACAGGCATTAGTGGAGGATGAGGAAAACGCTCATCAAGGTATTCCATGATGATGTTTGCCTGGTATAAACCAAGCTCACGGTCAATCAGTGTTGGCACTGTACCGTAAGGGTTAATTTCGTGAAGTGCTTCTGGCAAATTATCTTTTTCAGCCAAATGAATATCTACACTTACACCTTTTTCCGCAAGTACAATACGTACTTGGTGGCTATACATACAGTTAGCACCAGAAAAAAGGGTCATTACAGGGCGCTTATTGGCAGCTACGGCCATGCCTATACCTCCATTAAATAACTAAAACAGCAATAGGGGCTTAAGCCCCTATTGCAAAATTACCTTTAAAAATGTTCAACTTAATGAACATCTCTCCAGTATTCTTTCTTAAGCATAAATGCCAAGATAAATAGGA
The DNA here is from genome assembly GCF_011378855.1 of Pseudoalteromonas sp. Z1A8. Classification (GTDB taxonomy): domain Bacteria; phylum Pseudomonadota; class Gammaproteobacteria; order Enterobacterales; family Alteromonadaceae; genus Pseudoalteromonas. The sequence continues at coordinate 70,785 of NZ_WTLB01000004.1, forward strand.
TGATTAAAAATCCAATTACCTTAATACCTAGCGCTTCCGATTCAAGACGTGAAGGTTCACCCACGTATTCAAGGAAGTTCGTTAAATCACGAGCCGCATGGTCATATTCATCTACGCTTAATTCACCCGAACCATCTGTTTCAGTAGCAATAACTTTGGTCACAGTGTGACCATGTTCTTCTACTTCTTTAGTGATAGGCGTTGGTAAACCTTGTAGTTCTTGAAGAACGTGAGGCATACCTACCGATGGGAAAACAATATTGTTAACACCAAACGGGCGAGATTCATCTTTATAAAACGATTTTAAGTACGTGTAAATATAATCTGGTGATTTTACACGAGCAATTAGTGTTAAGTCCGGCGGAGCCGCACCAAACCATTTTGCTGCATCGTCTTTTTTAATCGCATTTGTAATATGGCTACCTACTTTAGAACCGTCAAAAATCAACTGCTCTAAACCAACTTCTGTTGGGATACCAATATCACGAAAAGTACGTTCATAACGTTGATACTGCATTTGGTGACAACCAAGGCAGTAGTTCATGAACAACTTTGCACCGCGTTGTAAAGATGCCTGATCAGTAAGGTCGTTATTCGCTTCCATTAAAGGAACCGACGGACCTGCTGCCATAACCATGTTAGGTAACAAGTTTACTGATAAAGCAAATAAACCAATAATAAGCTTTTTCATCATTTCGTTAACCTCTCTGGCAATGGCTTAGTTTTTTCGTTCTTACTGTATACAAATAACAGTACGAAGAACATAAAGTAAGTCACAGTACAGATTTGAGAAATAATCGTTTTCAGATCAGTCTGTGGAGTTGCACCCACCCAACCTAGAAGAACGAAAGTTACAACAAAACCTGCAATGTTCCATTTATGGAAACCACAACGGTAACGAACCGATTTAACTCTACCACGGTCTACCCAAGGTAGTAACGCAAGTACCACAATCGATGCACCCATCGCTGCAACACCGATTAACTTATCAGGGATTGCACGTAAGATTGCATAGAATGGCGTAAAGTACCAAACCGGGAAAATATGCTCAGGTGTTTTAAGTGGGTTAGCTGCCTCGAAGTTTGGACCTTCTAAAAAGAAGCCATTCATCGCAGGCATAAAGAACACAACCCAACAAAACAATATTAAGAAACCAACCACACCCACAATATCTTTAACTGTGTAGTAAGGGTGGAACGGTATCGCATCAACAATATCTTTCTTGTCAGTGTAATACTCGTGAAATTTAAATTTAGGCTTATCTTCTTCAGCTACTGAGCCTTTCTTACGCTTAATCTCAATACCTTCAGGGTTGTTTGAACCCACTTCGTGTAGAGCAACAATGTGTAAGAAAACTAAGATTACAATAACCAGTGGTAGTGCAATTACATGTAATGCAAAGAAGCGGTTAAGCGTTGCACCAGATATTACATAGTCACCACGGATCCAAAGTGTTAAGTCATCACCAATTACCGGAATCGCCCCGAATAATGAAATGATTACCTGCGCACCCCAGAACGACATTTGCCCCCATGGTAATAAATACCCCATGAATGCTTCAGCCATTAGCGCTAAGAAAATAAACATACCAAATAACCACAATAACTCACGAGGCTTTTGATAAGAACCGTAGATCATGCCACGGAACATATGCATATATACAACGATGAAAAACGCTGATGCACCTGTTGAGTGCAAGTAACGTAGTAACCAGCCATAAGGTACATCACGCATGATGTACTCTACTGAGGCGAATGCGCCCTCAGAAGATGGAACAAAGTTCATCGTCAACCAAATACCAGTTAGTATTTGGTTTACTAGTACTAACATGGCTAATGAGCCAAAAAAGTACCAGAAGTTAAAGTTTTTAGGTGCTGGATACTGTGCAATATGCATGTTCCAAACACGTGTCATTGGGATACGGTCGTCGATCCAACCAATAATCTTACCAAACATTAGGCTGCCCCTTTTTCTTCGCCCACTAAAATAGTGGTCTCATCAAGAAAAGTATAAGGTGGTATTTCTAAGTTTAATGGAGCAGGTACCGATTGAAATACACGGCCAGCCATATCAAATTTAGAACCATGACACGGGCAATAGAAGCCATCATCGGTTCCTTCAACTTTTTCACTAAAGTTACCTTGGAAAAAGCCAGGTGAACACCCTAAATGCGTACAAATACCTACAGCCAAAAAGATCTCTGGGCGTAATGAACGGTAATCATTTGTTGATGATTCTAATTGTTGTGGCTCTTGCGAATGCGGATCACGAAGTTGACCTTCATGTTCTTTCATTTGCTCAAGCATTTTTGGGGTACGTGATACAACCCATACAGGTTTACCACGCCACTCGACACGTATTAATTGTCCAGGCTCAAGTTTGCTGATATCTACTTCTACAGGCGCACCCGCAGATTTAGCTCGCTCACTTGGATTCCAAGACGCAATAAAAGGAACAGCAGCCCCAGCCGCACCAACACCACCTACAACAGAGGTAGCTATGGTTAAAAAGCGACGTCGGCCATTGTCTACAGGCGCATTGCTCATCCACTTATCTCCACTATGATTCTCAACACTTGCTATATTGAGAACATCAGTTACAGCAGGTTAATTATTCGAAATTTTTAAAATAGAAGCGATCATAATTAAAACCCTTGATTAAAACAAGGTTATTCAAAGCCCCATGCTCATAAACCTGACTTGATCAAAAATTTGATTAAGCTAGCTCGAGAATAAAGCCGAACGACTATAATAACGCTTCTGTAAAAACAATATACTGACCAAGATCAACACCACTAAGAAGAAACAGTAAAAAACTGTACATAGTGTTGTTAAACCGCTCATTTTACTTACCGGACAATTGTAGCAAAAAATTCCACCAATTAACTGATGGATTTAAACTAATTACGATAATTATTTAACTTTTTTGCAGCTATCTGAGTGTTTTTTAACTTTCGTTTAATTAATACGCAGTTATTAATTAATTTGATCATCATTAATTGCTGCAATCACCAAGTATGGCAGCGATATTGAAAAATCGCATTAAGTTGCAAATGTAAATATTTTGATTTAAAAACAAAAAACCCAGCATAAGCTGGGTTTTTGAATTCTTGATAACGTATAGATTAACGTTTTGAGAACTGTGGACGCTTACGCGCTTTCTTAAGACCCACTTTCTTACGTTCAACTTTACGTGCATCACGTGTAACAAAACCTGCTTTACGAAGTTGTGGACGTAATGACTCGTCAAACTCCATAAGTGCACGAGTGATACCGTGACGGATAGCACCAGCTTGACCAGTTGTACCACCACCAGAAACGGTGATGTAAAGGTCAAATTTTTCAGTCATATCAACTAGCTCTAGAGCTTGATGAACAACCATGCGTGCTGTTTCGCGACCAAAATACTCTTCTAGAGAGCGTTTGTTGATTACGATGTTACCAGTGCCTGGGCGTAAGAATACGCGAGCACTTGAACTTTTACGACGACCTGTACCGTAGTATTGATTTGCCATGATGGTGCTCCTTAAATGTCTAGAACCTGAGGCTGTTGTGCAGCATGGTTGTGCTCAGTACCTGTGTAAACTTTAAGTTTACGGTACATAGCGCGGCCTAAAGGACCACGTGGCAACATGCCCTTAACAGCCTTCTCGATGATCATTTCAGGCTTTGCAGCTTGAAGTTTATCAAAAGTAGTAGACTTAAGACCACCTGGAAAACCAGAGTGTGAATAGTACACTTTGTTTTTGAATTTGTTACCAGTTACAGTAACTTTTTCAGCGTTGATAACGATGATATAATCACCAGTATCTACGTGCGGTGTATATTCAACTTTATGCTTACCGCGTAGGCGATGAGCGATTTCAGTAGCGATGCGACCTAAAGTTTTACCTTCAGCGTCAACTACGTACCAGTCACGTTTTACTGTTTCTGGTTTAGCAACAAACGTTTTCATTTATAAAAATCCAATGTTTTTCAATTAAAACCACAAGTAGTTAATATTAACTACTGCTCTAAGTTTGCTATAACCCCTTCGAGTTTTAGACTTTTGCGCCGCTCACAAGTGGCTAGACTATATGAGGGCATAGAACGCAACGTGGCAGACGCGGGAGTATACCAGCACTTAAAACACATTGCTACTCCCGGTTGTTTTTTCCACAAGAAATTTTAAAATAAGAAGTACTATATACAAACTTCTTATTTTTAATGGCCGACCTATTACACTTTTGCCTACTTATTTAAACTAAGTGTTCTCTAGCTAAATACTCTAAAGACTGCATTTCTTGCAAGCGGCTTATACAGCGCTTAAATTCAAAGTTTAAATTACCTTGAGTATAAAGTTCGGTAATAGGCTTTTCGGCCGATATAATTAAAGTTACATGACGCTCGTAAAATTCATCTACTAAAGCAATAAAACGCCTAGCTGCGTCATCATTAGTTTGCCCAAGCTGTTTTACGTTAGAAATAATAACCGTATTATATAAACGGCTAATCTCCATGTAATCTACTTGGCTACGTGCCGTTTCACATAACTCACTAAATTCAAACATTACAACGCATTTAGCTACTTTGCGTGTTTTGATTAGGCGTCCTTCTACTTCTATAGGCTCATCTAATTGCCCAGGCTCTGGCGATAGCTTATCGAAGTATTCAAATAGGTTCTTATCTGCATCTTCATCTAACGGACTATGAAAAATTTCGGCTTGCTCTAAAGTACGTAACCGGTAATCAATACCTGAATCTACATTAACTATTTCTGTATTGAGCTTAACCAGCTCTATAGCAGGTACAAATCGTGCGCGCTGCAAGCCATTTCTGTAAAGATCATCAGGCACTATATTAGAGGTAGCAACAAGTACAATACCGCGAGCAAATAGCGCTTCCATTAAACCACCAAGTAACATGGCATCGGTAATGTCTTGAACAAAAAATTCATCAAAACAAATTATGTCTGTTTCAGCTTTAAAAGTGTCGGCTATTTTTTCTAATGGATTAGCCGTGTTGTTTAATTTTTTAAGCTCGTTATGGACTCGATGCATAAATCGATGAAAATGCACTCGCATTTTACGTGTGCCCGGCAGTGATTCGTAAAAAGTATCAACTAAATAGGTTTTACCACGCCCTACTCCGCCCCAAAAGTACAAACCTTTAATAGGCGTTGGCTCATCATTGTTAAATAACTTAGCAAAAAAACCTTTTGGTGCTGGCTTTGCCTGAGTTAAGTCATCGTATAGGCGTTGTAAATGGCGCACAGCATTTTCTTGCGCTGAGTCATGTACAAAGTCATCTCGCTTCAAATCTTGTTGGTATGTTTGCCAAGGAGTCATATCTATTTACAGTAAAAACGCAGTTTAATTTGTAAAGCATATTAACACGCATCTTAACTCGGGGTATATTACACTTAATATGATTTATAATTGAATCAAGCATTCGTTAGTTATTTTCCCAAAGGGGTAGTTTTTATGGGCACAGTTATGTGGGTAGGTTTAATTGTTATTGTTGCTGTTGTAGCATTTTTTATTGGTGCATTTGTTACTAAAAAACAATTCAAGCAAGATGAACTAAAAGAGCAAGCTGAACAAGCACAAAGCGCGCTTGAGCAGTATCGCCAAGATGTCGCTGATCATTTAGCGAATACAGGTAAGCTCGTAAATAAGATGAAAGAGAACTATGACCAACTGCTTAGTCATGTTGAGGACACAAACCAGCTTCTTTTAGAAGATAGAAATAAAGCACCAGCAGAACCTTATTTCTCTAAAGAAACAACAGAACAATTACAAGCATCTTTAAAAGAGCGTCGTTCAGACCGTTCTTCTGCAGAAGCACAACCAGCTGATTACGTATCGGGTGAATCTGGTTTATTTGCTGGTCAAAATAAAGTTTCAGAACATTCTAAAGCATCTTGATGAACTTTTTTTAGACCCCATAGTCTTTAGATATAACAGCTTTGTTGTTTTATCTTAACAAACCAAAAAGGGCTGCTGCAAAGTAGCCCTTTTTGGTTTTTGCTTTATCTTAAGTGGAGTTATCCCTGACTATGAAAATGAAATTATCACTTATCAGCGCAGCTATTTTATCTACAAGCTTATTAATGAGCCCTGTAGCATCTTATGCAAAAATGCCAATTGCAGTAAATGGTCAACAACTACCCACTCTAGCCCCTATGCTAGAGAAAATATCTCCTGGTGTTGTCAGTATCCAAGTTTCAGGCTCTAAAGAAGTACGCCGCCGTGCAGATCCACTCGAATACTTTTTTGGACAACAGCAGCCTCGTAGCCAAAAACGCCAATTTAGTGGCCTGGGTTCAGGAGTTATTATTGATGCCGATGAAGGTTATGTAGTGACTAATAATCACGTTATTCAAGACGCCGAAAAAATGGTGGTTACCCTTGAAGATGGACGTGAATTTGAAGCAACTAAAATTGGTACCGATACAGAGTCTGATATCGCTCTTTTACAAATAGACGCTGATGACTTAACTGAAATAAAACTCGCAAACTCCGATAGCTTACGCGTAGGCGACTTCGCGGTTGCGATTGGTAACCCATTTGGACTTAGTCACACAGTAACCTCTGGTATTGTTAGTGCGCTTGGTCGTAGTGGTTTAAACATTGAAGGTTACGAAGATTTCATTCAAACCGATGCTGCTATTAACCAAGGTAACTCTGGCGGTGCACTCGTTAACTTAAATGGTGAGTTGATTGGTATTAATACCGCTATTTTAGGTGCTTCTGGTGGTAACGTGGGCATTGGTTTTGCCATTCCATCTAATATGATGAAAAATCTAGTTGATCAAATTATTGAGCATGGTGAAGTACGTCGTGGCTCGCTGGGTATTTCTGGTCGTCCACTTGATGCTGGACTTGCCAAAGCACAGCAGCTTGACGTGAAACAAGGTGCTTATGTAATGCAAGTAATGGATGACACTGCCGCAAGTAAAGCTGGTATTGAAGCTGGTGATGTTATTGTTAGTATTAACGGTGGCGATATTAGTGGTTTCCACGAACTACGCAGCAAAATTGCTACGCTAGGTGAAGGCCGTGAGATAAAACTAGGTATTTACCGCGATGGTAAAATTAAAACAGTAAAAGTAACGCTTGATGGCGCATCTGGTGTTACAGCAACAGGCGAAGAACTACACCCCGCATTCCAAGGTGCAGAGCTCGAAAACGTGCAAAAAAACAGTAACAAAGGTGTTGAGATTACTTCTGTAGATCCTCGCTCACCTTCTGCCCGGGTTGGCCTTGAAGAAGGTGATATTATTATGCAAGTGAATCGTCAACGAGTAGAAACGATTCGCGACATGAATAAAATCATCGACAGTACAAAAGGTAATATAGTACTTGGCGTGCAACGTGGTCGTGAGTCTATATTTATTTTAATTCAGTAATAAATAGCACTATTAATGTAATAAAAATAACAGTGGCACTTGCCGCTGTTATTTTTTTTATGTCATCATAAAGAGATTGCTCACTTACATAATAAGAAAATCGTGCTGAAACTAATAAAATTTATTCTTCCCCCTTTATTTGCAGGCCTAAGTATTGCTTTTTTAGTGGTTTTTTTCAGCCCTAATATGCGAGCGGCTTTACTTCCAAATGTTCCCCTGCCAAGCGCAATGAGTGCGAGTCATCTGAGTTTTTCTGATGCAGTTAAACGAGCGGCTCCTTCTGTGGTTACTATTTTTTCAGAAAGTATTTCCAAAGAACCTCGTTATAAAAGAAAAAACACGGTACAAGAGCTAGGCTCTGGCGTCATCATGTCGCAAGACGGTTACATTCTTACCAACTACCATGTTGTTAATAATGCAGATCAAATTATGGTTATTCTAACCGATGGTCGACGCTTTTTTGATGTGCAGCTAATTGGTTTTGATACCATTACTGATTTAGCTTTACTTAAAATAAATGCAGATCACCTTCCGGTAATTCCTGTAAACGATAGCTATGTATCGAGCGTAGGCGATGTGGTACTCGCTATAGGTAACCCGCTTAACTTAGGTCAAACAATCACCCAAGGCATCATTAGCGCAACGGGTAAGCAAAAAATTACAGACAGTCCGTACAATAACTTATTACAAATGGATGCGGCTATTAACGTGGGCAACTCTGGCGGCGCATTAGTTAACTCCAATGGTGATTTAGTCGGTATTACTTCTGCGCAGTTTAAAACGCGTGAAAACTTAAATATTCAAGGAATATTCTTTGCGGTTCCTTACTCACTTGCTAAAAAAGTAATGGGTAAGCTCATTCGTCATGGTCGCGTTGTACGTGGCTATTTAGGCTTTGAAGGCACTGCAGTAGATAGCACAGGTAAAGAAGTAAACGACAGTCTAACCCCGGTTACTGGCATGCGCATTACGAACTTAGACCCTTTAGGTCCTGCATGGCAAGCGGGTATTGAAGAGCAAGATATTGTTATTAAAATTGCAGGGCTTTCGGTAGCAAATCCACAAAAAGTGCTTGAAGAAATAGGTAATACAGAGCCCGGTAAAGAAATAGAATTTGAGCTTTACCGGAATGGTAAAATAGAAAAGATTATGGTGACTGTCGCAGAGCTTGAAACAAAGCTTTAATAAAAAAAACACCAATTCCATTAAGTATGTGATCTGAATTTTACGCCGAAAAAACAATTCAGTTCTAGGCGTAAATTGATGTAAATGGTTGTTCCCTTTACGAAATTGACAACAAATAAATGGGTTGTTTTAGCAAGTAAAATAGATCAGCTATTTATTGGAATTGGTATAATACCAAGCTGCATAAATCGTCAATAAAAAGGTCGGATAGCAATTTGCATATCCGACCTTTTTAAAAATAGCCTAGTTAAATATCTACTTAACTACTTCGACGTTTAATATTTGCACCCAACGCACTTAGCTTATCTTCAATGCGCTGATAGCCTCTATCAACGTGATAAATACGATCAACAACCGTTTCACCCTGTGCCACTATACCCGTTAAGATTAAGCTAGCTGAAGCGCGTAGATCGGTTGCCATCACTTGCGCACCTGTTAGGCTCTCAGTCTCACCACAAATTGCGGTATGCCCTTCTAAACGAATATTAGCACCCATGCGCTGCAACTCAGGTACATGCATAAAACGGTTTTCAAAAATCGTTTCTGTAATAGTCGCACTACCATTTGCTACTACATTTAATGCTGTAAATTGAGCTTGCATATCGGTAGGAAAACCTGGGTGTGGGGCTGTTTTAATATTTACGGCTCTAAGTTCACGACCGCGCATATCAAGATAAATACTGTCGTTATGCACCTCTAGGTGTGCATTCGTTGCACGTAATTTTTCAATCACAGGCTCAAGGGAATGAAAGTCAGTATTTTTACAAAGTACTTCACCGCCTGCCATTGCTGCAGCGACTAGAAACGTACCTGTTTCTATTCTATCTGGCAAAATACTGTGCTCACAACCAGCTAAACGCTCAACGCCTTCAACTTCAATGCGACTTGTACCTGCACCTGTAATTTTAGCACCCATTGCAATTAAGCAATTAGCTAAATCGATTATTTCAGGTTCACGTGCAGCATTGTCTAGTATGGTTTTGCCATCAGCGAGGGCTGCTGCCATCAATAGATTTTCGGTAGCGCCTACGCTTACCATTTCCATAAAGATTTCAGCGCCTTTTAAGCGCCCGTTTACCTTGGCATTAATATAACCATTTTCAACGTTAATTACCGCGCCCATGCGCTCCAAACCCTGAATATGAATATCAACTGGGCGAGCACCAATAGCGCACCCACCAGGCAAAGACACTTGAGCTTCACCAAAACGTGCAACCAAAGGCCCCAACGCAAGCACTGAGGCACGCATTTGTTTTACTAAGTCGTATGGCGCTAGTGTTTTATCGACCGTTGAACCATCAATCACTAGCGTATCGCCATGCCAATTAACATCTGCACCTAACGTTTTTAATAATGCTTCAGTAGTCACTATGTCGCGAAGACGCGGTACATTAGTAAATATACTTTTACCATCAGCTAACAGTGAAGCAAATAAAATAGGAAGTGCAGCATTTTTAGCGCCTGAAATAGTCACCTCACCAGCAAGTGAAGTACCACCTTGAATTACAAATTGATCCATTAGGAGGCCCTATTTATTGCGGTAAAATAAATTTTTGTTCGCGCTTCCACTCTACAGGAGTAAAGGCACGAATGGATACTGCGTGAATTGTGCCATCTGAAATTGTATTCATTAATGGACCATAAACTAGCTGCTGCTTTTTAACTCGGCTTAAACCGTCAAAGCATTCGCCTACTGCAACAACTTCATAATGGCTACCATTGGCTTTTACATGTACTTCAGCTAATTGAAGTTCTTCGCGTAATAATGTTTCGACTTGGCTAGTTTCCATAACTCTCACTCAAATAGGGTTGTAACCTGGCCTAATTGCATTAAATTTTGCAATTGCTCAGGTAGGTTTTGCAACTCAAGGCGAATGCCTTGCTGCTTTAATTCTGCAAAAGAGTGAATTAACCAAGCTAAGCCCGCTGTGTCAACCCTAGATACCTCACTTAGGTCAAAATAGATGGTTTTATGCTTAGTTAATAACTTGTTGTTCAGAAGTTGTTCGTCGCCAATTGAATTTCGAGTAAGCTCACCGCTTACTCGAAAATGTTGTCCATCAACTTGGCTTATTGCCAATTTAGTCATTCGAGTTACTGCCTCTAAACTGAACTGGTAGCTGACTCTTTTGCTCTAAAAGGTTACTTACATTATCAATACCTTGCTGACGCAAAATACCTTGTAGTTCACTTTGTTTTGCATCTAGTAAACTAATACCTTCAGCAATCATATCGTACGCGCGCCATTCACCATCGCGGTCTTCACGTACTTTAAAATCGATTCTGATATCAGGTTTACCATCTTCAATAATTTTAGTTTTAACGACAACGACATCTTTGCCTTTAAATGCTTGCTCGGCACCAAACTCAACTTTTTGGTTTGTATATTGAGTAAACACACCGGCATAAGTAGCTACTAAGTACTCTCTGAATACACCAATGAAGCGTTGAATTTCTTTAATTGCTTTGGCTTTTTCAGCTTCGTCGGTAATTGCACGTACTTTAGATACTTCACTACCTAGTACGCGAAGTGCTGCATATTTGTAGTCGATATAAGGCATTAATTCTTCTTCAACGATTACGCGAAGATGCTCTTGATCTTTAACAATTAATGGCTGATCTTTTTTAATGCGCGCGAATGTATTATCGGCAACTTGGCGTACCATTTTGTTCGGATCGACCAATTTCACATCTGCTGCACTTACGCTTTGAGTTAGCGTCATTGTGCCTATTGCTACAATAGCTAAAAACTCTTTCAACATAATAATTACTCACTACCTTGGTTGAATAAAAACTGCCCGATTAATTCTTCAAGTACAATGGCAGACTTAGTATCAGTGATTGAATCGCCATCACCTAGTGCTTTACTTTCTACACCAAATAAATCGTCAATTGCTTCATCTTGCTTGTTTTCAGTCACTGTTTCGCCTAAACAACGTTGCTTAGCTGAATCTGGAGAAATTACAGGGTGAATACCTAAGTACTGCTCACCTAAAATACCCGACGTTAAAATAGAGATTGAACTCGTGTCTGAAAAACGACATAAGTACTGTGCATCAATGGTCATATTTACCACTGGTAAAAATTCTTGTGGGTGAACATAAATTGATTCAACACGACCAATTACAACACCACCTACTTTTACTGGCGCACGCGCCTTTAATGAGCCGATGTTTTCAAACTTGGCATTAAGCGTATACGTTTCGCCAGAGCCACTAATACCTGAATTGGCAACTTTAAGTGCAAGCATCGCAAACGCTAAAATGCCAAGTGCTACAAAAAAACCAACTAAAATTTCTAATTTCCGTGAATTCATTATCTATACCCTATTAGCTGGTAAACATTACCGCTGTCAAAATAAAGTCAAAACCTAAAACTGCTAATGACGAATGAACAACCGTTTCGGTGGTTGCTTTGCTGATCCCTTCTGAGGTCGGCACACAATCATATCCTTTATAAAGCGCAATCCAGGTCACCACTATGGCAAATACAAAACTCTTAATAATACCGTTTAGTATGTCTTGCTGAAACGACACTTGTGATTGCATGATTGACCAAAAGCTACCTGTATCAACTCCCAGCCAATCTACACCCACTAAGTGAGCGCCTATAATTGCTACGGCTGAAAATATTAAGGCAAGCAATGGCATGCTTATAAAACCTGCCCAAAAGCGTGGTGCAATAATACGTTTTAGCGGATCGATTGCCATCATCTCAAGTGATGATAGTTGCTCTGTTGCTTTCATTAAGCCAATTTCAGCAGTCAATGCGCTACCTGCGCGCCCTGCAAATAGTAATGCAGTAACAACTGGGCCCAGTTCTCGCAATAAACTCAGTGCCACTAACGGCCCTAAACTATCCTCAGCGCCATAACCAACTAATACGGTGTAACCTTGTAGAGCCAACACCATGCCGATAAACAAACCCGACACCATAATAATCAGCAACGATTGCGAACCGACCATATAAAGTTGGCGAACAAGTAACGGTGTGCCTTTTTTGAAATTAGGAACATGCGCAAGCGCACTAAACAGCATATAAGCCGAACGGCCAAGAGCCGCAAAACGTCCTAGCGTTTTATGCCCTAGCTTTTGAAATAAATCCAACATTATGCTTTTTCTCCAAGCAGTTCATCTGCATAAGCTTGAGCCGGAAAATGAAATGGTACTGGACCATCCGACAAGCCTTTTAAAAACTGTTGAACTAAAGGAGATTCATGATTGCGCATTTCATCAGGAGTACCACAACCAATTACCCCTTGATCGGCGATAATTATAACGTGATCGGCAATACTCATTACCTCTGTCACATCGTGTGTCACAATTAAAGACGATAAACCCAATACTTCGTTAAGCGACTTAATTAGCTTAACCAATACGCCCATTGAAATAGGATCTTGCCCTGCAAATGGTTCATCGTACATGATTAGCTCTGGATCAAGTGCTATAGCGCGCGCAAGTGCAGCACGTCTTGCCATACCGCCCGATAACTCAGAGGGCATTAAATCTTTAGCGCCACGTAGTCCAACCGCTTGTAATTTCATTAATACAACTAATCGAATAAGGTCTTCACTTAGCTTTGTGTGCTCTCTTATAGGAAACGCAATATTGTCAAATACCGACATATCAGTAAACAACGCACCACTTTGAAAAAGCATGCTCATTTTAGTACGTGCTTCGTATAGCTCTTTGCGAGACATTTTAGGAATGCTGCCACCTTCAAATAAAATATCACCTGAATCTGGTTTAAGCTGACCACCAATTAAACGCAACATAGTGGTTTTGCCAATTCCGCTTGGCCCCATGATCGCAGTAATTTTACCTTTAGGAACGCTAAAACTCATATTTTTATATATGGTTCTATTGCCTCTCGAAAAGCTAACATCCTTGACTTCTACTATTGATTGCGACAAGTCGCTCTCCATAAAAATGTTCACTAGTGCACCTATTTTAAAGCTTTTTTGTCAAAGATGGAAAAAACAATTCGTAAGATTTTGTAATACACCCATAAAAAGGATTATAAGACTCGCTCAAAACAGCTTAACCCCGGCTTAAATTTTTAAATTAGCTGTTTTAAAGCAATGTTGCCACCTAGTTGACCTTACTCTTTTATTTATACTTTCATCTTGGCTTTTGTTACTATTCGCGCCATCTGTATTTTGTATAACTGGCTTAACACAATGGTTACCTCGTTTGTTATTTTAATTCTTGGTTTTGCAGCTCTTGTTTGGAGTGCAGACAGGTTTGTTTATGGCGCTGCGGCTCTTGCTAAAAACTTTGGAGTGCCTACACTTATTGTTGGTTTGACCGTTGTAGCAATGGGTTCTTCAGCACCCGAAATGATGGTTTCGGCATCTGCTGCACTGGCTAACAAAACAGACACAGCCGTTGGTAATGCTGTTGGCTCTAATATTACAAATATTTTACTTGTGTTAGGTATCACGGCTTTATTTCGCCCTCTTTCAGTTTCATCTAGTACGTTAAAACGCGAAATGCCATTGGTGATGCTCGTATCTTTAGTTACTTGGTATGTGTTTTCAGATAACTACTTTTCATTTAATGAAGGTGTTGCGCTTTTAGTTGGCTTTATCGTATTCATCGGTGGGTTAATTATTGTATCTATGCGTGCAAAAAACCAAGATGACCCATTTGTCTCAGAAGCCTGCGACGACGTACCTAGCAATGTACCTACAAAAAAGGCCGTATTTTGGTTAGTAGTCGGCATGATACTCCTACCTGTTAGTTCTCATTTTTTAATAGGTTCAGCTGTCGATATTGCTAAATACTTTGGCTTAAGCGACCTAGTCATTGGTTTAACAATTATTGCCATTGGTACTAGCTTGCCAGAACTTGCCGCTTCTATTGCGGGTGTACTTAAAAATGAAGACGATTTAGCACTAGGTAATATTGTTGGCTCAAACATATTTAATATTCTAGCTGTATTACCACTGGCTGGTATTATCAACCCTTCTGCAATTGACCCGTCATTAGTAAGTCGAGATGTATTAATTATGATTGGTGCAACACTTGCCCTAATTATTATGTCATTGAACTTTAGAGGCACCCAACGTATCAATAGAGTAGAAGGCGGCTTATTGCTAATAGCGTTTTTGGGTTACCAAGGGTATATTTTTAGTCAAGTAGGGTAAATAATGGCAACGCTAAATTTTATTGAACAAGGCCTTCGCGTTTTAGATGTTGAACGCCAAGCACTTAGTGATATTGCACAATATGTAGATGAGAATTTTCATAACGCATGCCAATTAATGTACGACTGTGAAGGCCGTATTATTGTCATTGGTATGGGTAAATCAGGTCATATTGGCAATAAAATAGCAGCAACCCTTGCAAGTACTGGCAGTCCTGCATTTTTTGTTCACCCTGGTGAAGCAAGTCATGGTGATTTAGGTATGATCACTAAAAATGACGTGGTTATGCTTATTTCTAATTCAGGTGAGACCAGCGAAGTTTTAAATATCATTCCCGTTTTAAAACGACTTGGTGCCAAAATGATATCGATGACTGGCAATACGCAATCAACTATGGCGACCCTTGCTAATGTGCATGTGTGCATTAAAGTAGAAAAAGAAGCCTGCTCATTGGGTCTAGCTCCTACATCAAGTACCACTGCAACACTTGCGATGGGCGATGCCATGGCAGTTGCATTATTAGAAGCTCGCGGCTTTACTGCTGATGACTTCGCGTTATCTCACCCTGGTGGTAGTTTAGGCAAGCGCTTATTACTCACTTTAAAAGATGTTATGCACGGCGGCGTAAATACACCTATTATTAGCGTTTCACAAACAGTTAAAGACGCCCTTATTGAAATGTCTGCTAAAGGTTTAGGCATGACAGCCATTGTTGATGATAATCAGCAATTAGTAGGCCTATTTACCGATGGCGATTTGCGTCGTATTTTAGAGCAAAGAATTGATATTCATACAACACAAATAGATGTTGTTATGACTAAGTCATGTACTACGGCTACGCAAGATATTTTAGCCGCTGAAGCGCTTAATATTATGGAACACAAACGTATAAATGGCTTAATCGTTGTCAATGAGCTAAATCAGCCTATTGGCGCATTAAATATGCAAGACCTATTAAAGGCAGGAGTGTTATAAATGCAATTTGAAGAACTCTATCAACCGCTGAGCGATGATGCAAAAGCACGCGCTAAAAAAGTAAAGCTACTTATATGCGATATTGATGGTGTATTTTCTGATGGCCGTATTTATCTTGGCAATCAAGGTGAAGAGCTAAAAGCATTTAATACAAAAGATGGTTTTGGCATTAAAGCGCTTATAAACAGTGGCTTTGAAGTGGCTGTAATTACTGGTCGTCATTCACAAATAGTGCAACAACGTATGAGCAGCTTAACCGTACAGCATATTTATCAAGGCCAAGAAAATAAGCTCATTGCCTATCAAGAGCTAAAAGATAAACTCAACCTTAGCGATGAACAAATTGCTTATATAGGTGATGATGGTCCTGACATGCCCGTTATGGAATTAGTCGGCTTTGCTGTTGCAGTAAATGATGCTCATCCGCTTATAAAGCGTTTATCACACTATGTAACGCAAATGCCTGGCGGCTTTGGCGCAGTAAGAGAGCTTACCGACTTGCTCATGCTTGAAAATGGTAAAGCATTGACTACACAAGGCACTAGTTCATGAATGCAGCGCGCATAATATTAAGCGTTTTATTCATTAGCTGTATGGTTTGGCTTTGGTACCCTTATTTTACACAAACTAATGTTGCACCTCAGGCTGAGCCTGAAGTTATTGCCAAGCCTGATTACATAGCCATAGAACTCAAACAAACAGCCTATGACGAGCAAGGTAAAATTAGCCACAAAGTAACTGCGGCTAAAATGGAGCTATATCAACAATTAGGTTTTACGTTTTTTGAAAAACCTATTTTTACTTTATATAACGAAAAGCAAACGTGGCAAATAAATGCAGACGAAGCAACATTATACGAAGACAAACAATTAATTTTAGAAGGTAATGTGGTTGCCAAAAACTTAACCGATAACGCCATGATAGACAAAATCAATGCTGATAATATTCAGGTAGATATAAAGCTATTAACAATGCGTTCGGAGCAACCCGTTATCATCACCGGACCCAATTTAAAAATCACCGGTAAAGGCCTAGAAGCCGACTTAAAAACCGAAGTGATAAAACTAATTAACCATACGCGAACCATATACTATGACCAATAAAATATTAAAATCACTTATTATTCCTACACTTATAATAGCGTTTAATAGTAATGCTGCAGAACAAAACTCGCAACCTGCTGCAAATCAAATTTCAATAAGCGCCGATAAGCAAGAAGGCCAATTAAAAGCTAACGTGGGTATTTTTGAGAAAAACGTTGAGATTATTCACGGTAATCGCCGAATTACAGCAGACCGCCTCGAAGTACATAAGCGCGATGAACTTGGTGATAACCAGCAACTATTAATTGCCACGGGTAGCCCTGCTCGCTTTGAAGAGAAGCAATCAGATGGCACAACTATGAGCGCCAGTGCAGACGAAGTTCGTTACGATGTATCTAAACGTTTTTTAACGCTCGTTGGTAATGCAGAAGTATCGCAAGCAGGACAAAAAATTAATGCTAAAAGTATTACCTACGATATAGAACAACAGTTAATCAGTGCCGAAAAAGATGAAAACTCAACTGACCGCGTTCACACGATTTTAGTGCCTATCGAAACTAAAAAAAGTAAAAAAGACGATAAAGGTCAACCATGAGTACATTAAAAGCAGAACTATTAGCAAAGAGCTATAAAGGCCGTGAAGTTGTCAAAAACGTCGGTCTTGAAGTAAAAGCTGGCAGTATTGTTGGCTTACTTGGCCCTAACGGCGCAGGTAAAACCACCACGTTTTATATGATTGTGGGACTTGTACCTAGCGACAAAGGTAAAATTTCTATCGATGATAACGATATTACTCTTTTACCTATGCATAGTCGTGCTAGATTAGGCATTGGCTACTTACCACAAGAGTCTTCAATTTTTAGAAAACTGACTGTTTATCAAAACTTAATGGCAATTTTAGAAACACGCAAAGAGTTAAATAAGCAAGCCCGAGAAGACACGCTCGATAAATTATTAGATGAATTTAGCATACAACACATTCGTGATAGCCAAGGTATGGCATTATCGGGTGGCGAACGTCGCCGCGTGGAAATAGCACGTGCGCTGGCAGCCGATCCTAAATTTATATTATTGGATGAACCATTTGCAGGTGTTGACCCGATTTCGGTATTAGATATAAAGAAAATAATAGAACATCTCAAAAATCGTGGGATTGGTGTATTGATTACCGATCATAACGTAAGAGAAACCCTTGATGTTTGTGAAAAAGCCTACATTGTTTCTCATGGGGAGCTGATTGCATCAGGTACTCCAGAACACGTATTAAATGATAAAACAGTACGCGATGTTTACTTAGGCGAGCAATTTAGGCTGTAACATTTACGCCATGTCTTTAAGCATCTGCTAGTATTAATTATAACAACATAAAAGGATTGTTAGAGATACATGAGGCAATCACTACAGCTGCGCATGGGCCAGCAACTTACAATGACTCCACAGCTGCAACAAGCTATTCGTTTGTTGCAACTCAGTACATTGGATCTCCAGCAAGAAATACAAGAAGCTCTCGACAGCAACCCGCTATTAGAGGTTGAAGAACCAGACTATTCCGAAGACGCTGCAGGTAAAAACGAGCAAAAAGCAGATACAGATGACATAACTGTTAGCGCATCTGCCGATGATGCTCCAAGCGAATACGAACAAGATAGTGGTGAAGCACTTGCAAAAGACACGCTAAGTGACGACATGGCTATGGATGTTAGTTGGGATGAGTACATGAGTGCCGCCCCTGCAGCATCATCAGGTCCAATGCCTGAAGACGAATCAATATACCAAGGCGCCTCTACTGAAACGCTTCATGAGTATTTAATGTGGCAATTACAACTAACGCCATTTAGCCCTACCGATGAAGCCATTGCTATTGCTATTGTAGAAGCCGTCGATGATTCAGGCATTTTAACACTAAGCTGCGAAGAAATTTTAGAAAGCTTTAATCAAGAAAACGAAGAAGATAACGAAGTTGAACTTGATGAAATTGAAGCAGTATTAAAGCGCATCCAACTGTTTGATCCTGTCGGTATTGCTGCACGTAGTTTACAAGAGTGTTTATGTATTCAACTTAACCAGTTTGATAAAGAAACACCTTACATTAATGAAACGAAAATGATTTTAACCGAGCATATTGATTTATTAGCAGCTCGTGACTATCGTACATTAATGAAGAAGACTAAGCTCAAAGAAGAAGAGCTTAAAGAAGTAATGACATTAATACATACTCTTAGCCCTAAGCCTGCAGATACTATTGTAAGAGAAGAGTCTGAGTATGTTATTCCTGATGTGTCAGTTAAAAAAATTAAAGGCCGCTGGGTTGTTGAGTTAAACCCAGATAGCATGCCTAAAATTCGTGTTAATAGCCAATACGCTGCAATGTCTCGCACTGTAAAATCCAGTGGTGACAGCCAGTTTATTCGCTCACATTTACAAGAAGCTAAATGGTTTATTAAAAGCTTAGAAAGTAGAAACGACACACTATTAAAAGTAACTAATTGCATTGTTAAGCAGCAACAAGGCTTTTTTGAACACGGCCCTGAAGCCATGAAACCAATGGTCTTAAATGATGTTGCTGAAATGGTAGAAATGCACGAATCAACAATTTCGCGCGTAACAACTCAAAAATATATGCACACACCCCGTGGTATATTTGAGCTTAAATACTTTTTCTCAAGCCATGTAAGCACCGAAAATGGAGGTGAATGCTCATCTACAGCAATACGTGCGCTTATCCGAAAATTAATCGCAGCAGAAAACTCAGCAAAACCATTGAGTGATAGCAAAATAGCGGATATATTGGCTGAGCAAGGAATTAAAGTAGCGAGACGTACAATCGCAAAATACCGCGAGTCTCTGGCTATTCCACCGTCAAATCAACGTAAAAGCTTGATTTAAGACGCTAAACAAAGAGGGTAATGCTTATGCAACTAAACTTAACTGGTCGTCACGTAGAATTAACCGATTCATTAAGAGACTATATTAATACTAAATTTGCGAAGCTAGAAAGACACTCTGATCATATTAATAATGTTCATGTCATTCTTGATGTAGAAAAACTAAATCAAAAAGCAGAAGCGACAATACACGTAAGTGGCGCCGAACTCTTTGCCTCTACAGAACATCAAGATATGTATGCCGCCATTGACTCGTTGATCGACAAGCTAGATCGCCAAGTAATTAAACACAAAGAGAAGCTTGCTCGACACTAATATGATGAAATTAAGCTCACTTATATGCCAGGACTGCAGCAAAGCTGCGGTCCTTTTTAATAGCAAAAAAAGGATTTTAGAGTTCATTAGCGAACTTGCTCACGCTAAACTTCCATACCTACCGCAACAAGACATTCTAACTGCTTTAATGAGTAGAGAGAAATTGGGTAGTACAGGTATAGGGCGTGGCATTGCGATTCCTCACGGAAGAATGAGCGGTGCAGAAGAGCCTTTGGCTTTAGTGCTCGTTAGCGAAACGCCAATAAATTTTGATGCTATAGATAACCGCCCTGTTGATATTTTCGTCGCACTCATCGTACCAGATGGAGATAACCAGCAGCACTTAAAGACTCTAGCTACCATTGCTGATAGACTCAATAACAAAGATTTTTGTAAGCAGTTACGTAGTGCAAAATCAGATGCTGAACTTTACCAAGTTATTGTTGATCAATCGTAGTTTTATTAAAGGGTGATAAATGGAGTTAATTATCATAAGTGGCCGTTCTGGTTCTGGGAAATCGGTTGCTTTACGCGTTGTAGAAGATTTAGGTTATTATTGCGTAGATAATATTCCAGTAAACCTACTGCCTTCATTAGTGCGCAGTGTATCTGATAGCTACGATAGAATTGCTGTCAGCATTGATGTTCGAAACATTCCTAAAGAGCAGGAAGAATTTAACGATATTCTTGAATACCTACCTGATTTTGCAAAACCTACATTATTTTATTTAGACAGCGACGATCAAACATTGATCAAACGCTTTTCTGAAACACGCAGATTACACCCATTATCAATAGATTCACTGCCTCTGGATTTAGCCATCAAAAAAGAAAAAGAATTACTTGATGTATTAATCACCCGCGCCGACTTTATGATAGACACGACTGACTTAAGCGTTCATCAACTCGCTGAATCTATTCGTGAAAAGATTTTAGGTAAAAAAGATAAGCAACTTATTGTCACGTTTGAATCGTTTGGTTTTAAACACGGTATCCCAAAAGAAGCAGACTATGTATTTGATGCACGCTTTTTACCAAACCCTCATTGGGAGCCTGAATTAAAGCCTTTAAATGGGTTAGATCAACCTGTTAAAGATTATTTGGCTAGTCATAGTATTGTGCAAAAGTTCACATGGCAAATTCAAACATTTGTACAAACGTGGTTGCCGCACTTAGAGAGAAATAACCGCAGTTATTTGACCATTGCCATTGGGTGTACGGGCGGTCAACATCGCTCTGTATATTTAGCGCAAACTATTGGTGAAAGTTTTGCAATGACACACCCCAATGTAAAAATTCGCCATCGCGAACAAGAAAAATAATATAGCTGAATAATCACCTGTTCAGCTTAGGTAGAGTAACTTATGCATTGTGAAGACACTTTTTTAATAAAAAACAAATTAGGATTACACGCCAGAGCAGCCACCGTACTTGCCCAATTGGCAGTGCAGTTTGATGCTACAATTACATTATTTCAAGATGACAAAGAAGCCGCAGGCGATAGCGTACTTGCACTCATGTTACTTGAAAGTAGCCAAGGCAAAGAAGTTAGAGTTGTATGTAAAGGCCCTGATTCTGAGCAAGCTTTACATGCTGTTGGAGAATTGATAGCACAACGCTTTAATGAACAAGAGTAATCTGTTTTATAAAAACAACACTCGCATTACTAATGCCTCAACTAAAACAGATATATAAAATAAATATGGTTAGTGACGCCAGTTAACTCACCTCCCCTCATAAAGTAATATAAAAATTTATAAAGGACGCCAATGCCTGAAGCTTTTGAACAAGATTACCCACTACAACAACTAAAGCAGGTGACTAAGTCACTTAATAGTGGTCAATTTGTTCAAGTTAGGCGCATGCTCGCAAAAACAGCTCCTTGTGATACCGCACTACTATTAGAGTCATCACCGCATAAAATTCGCCGACTACTTTGGCAGTTGGTTGATCCCGATGTACAAGGTGATGTTCTTGAAGAACTATCAGAAGATGTACGTTTAGGCATTATTGCCCAAATGGAACCTAAGCACATTGCAGCCGCAACCGAAGATATGGGCCATGATGACTTAGGTGAAGTATTACGTAGCCTGCCTGACACCGTTTACAAAGACGTTGTTAGCGCGATGGACATTCAAGACCGTGAACGTGCAACACAAGCACTTTCGTATCAAGAGCGTTCTGCTGGCGCGCTCATGAACACCGATACGGTGACCATTCGCCCTGACGTTACGCTTGATGTTGTACTTCGATATATTAGGCTACGTGGCGAGTTACCAGAAGGTACCGATGACTTATATGTTGTTGATAAGCATAACTGCTTTATAGGCGCTTTATCACTCAGTACATTATTAACTAATCCACCAGAAAAGATTGTTCGCGATTTAATGGATGAAGATTGTGAGTCTATCCCAATCTCAATGGATGAAAGTGAAGTAGCTCAATTATTTGAGCGTCATAATTGGATATCGGCCCCCGTCGTTGATGATAACGATCAGCTCCTTGGTCGTGTCACTATCGATGACATCGTTGACGTAATTCGAGAAGATGCTGAGCATAGTTTATTAGGCTTAGCCGGTCTTGATGATGAAGAAGATACTTTTGCTCCCGTACTAAAAAGCTCTAAAAAACGCTCAGTTTGGTTAGGTGTTAACTTGCTGACTGCACTTGCAGCTGCTTTTGTAGCTAGCTTTTTTGAAGGTACTTTAGATGTGCTCCCTATTTTGGCTGTACTTAACGGTATTGTCCCTTCTATGGGTGGTGTTGCTGGTAGCCAATCGTTAACGCTTGTTATCCGTGGTATTGCAGTAGGTCATATAAATCAAACAAACCAACGTTTCTTGATGATGAAAGAGCTTGCCATTGGCGCACTAAACGGCGTTTTATGGTCGCTGTTAATTGCAGGTGTTATTGCCCTATGGCAATGGGACTTTATGCTTGGTGGTGTACTCGCCTTCGCTATGTTTATGAATTTAGTTGTAGCGGGAGTTGCTGGTGCAAGTATTCCAATAATTCTTAAAAGAATGAATATAGATCCTGCGCTTGCAGGTAGTGTAGTACTGACTACAGTGACAGACATTGTAGGTATATTCGCCTTTTTAGGTACTGCTACCTGGTTGCTGGTGTAAATTAGAAACTTTTGCAAATAACTAAAGTAAAAAACACTTAGGGTAAAGCTGCAACTATGAAAACGGATACCAAAAATAAAAAAGACACACCTAAAAAAACGCCAAAACAAAAAGGCCTATCAATATTAAAAAGTGTGTTGATATATGGCTCTATATTTTTCGTTATTTACACTGCTGTTAATTGGTGGCGACAACCTGTAATGCCAGCTAATCCGCAATTGCAATTAACAGATTATAAAGGGCAAAACATTGATTTAGCAGCAATGAGCCATGATAAACCAACACTTGTCTATTTTTGGGGAACTTGGTGTCCTATTTGTAGTATTACCTCCCCTGCCATAAACGAACTCTCCGCAGAAAATAATTATCCCGTAGTCACCATCGCAATAAAGTCAGATTCAGCTCAAGAACTACATAATTATTTAAATGAGCATGGCTACAGTTTCACCACTGTCAACGATCAACACGGTGAGATATTTACCGATTGGCAAGGACAAGTCACGCCATCCTATATAATCTTAAAAAATAATAAAATGACGCAAGGGCTAACAGGCATTCAGCCGCTATGGTCACTTAAGTTGCGTTTGTGGTTATCATCAACGTTTTAAGAAAAAACTAACTGTAAGTATATAGGCACTAAATACGTGCTATCTCAAGAGGGGTTTCTAAAAGCTCGCTCTTTATCACCTACAATAATATAGATAATAAAGAGCAAGGTTTACTTAATTTACGCATTAAAAGGGTTTAAAAAACCTTAGCGTAATTAAACTAATCTACTAGTTATTATTAGATTGAATCACTAACGTGTACTTTGACGATTACCGCCTACTTTTGGTTTAGTGTTTGCCTTTTTAAATTGGCTAAAACCAGTATGTCGCGTTAGTGCAGGACGTCCGCCTTTACTGCCACCTTTACCTGCTTTTTCATCACGCCCTTCCTCAGGCACTAAACAGTTAGGCCCTTTACCAATTAAATTAGCTTTACCCATTTTACGTAGAGCTTCACGTATCATTGGCCAACCAGCTGCATCGTGGTAGCGTAAAATAGCTTTATGTAATCTACGTTGGCGCGCACCTTTAGGTACTGGAACAACTTCCGTATTATTTTTAATATTACGTAAAGAGTTCATTTCTGTGTGGTAAATAGTCGTCGCATTAGCCATCGGTGATGGGTAAAAATTTTGCACCTGATCCAGCTTAAAGTCGTTTGATTTAAGCCATAAAGCCATGTTTACCATGTCTTCATCTTTTGTCCCTGGATGAGCCGAGATAAAGTAAGGGATCAAATACTGCTTTTTACCTGCTTCTTTAGAGTACTTATCAAATAATTCTTTAAATTGATCGTACGCGCCCATACCTGGTTTCATCATTTTTGATAATGGACCGTCCTCTGTATGCTCTGGCGCTATTTTTAAGTAGCCGCCCACATGATGGGTTACTAATTCTTTAACGTAACGCGGGTCGCGTACAGCTAAGTCGTAACGAACACCAGAAGCAATCAATACCTTTTTAATACCTTTAACTTCACGTGCTTTTTTATACAAGTCTATTGTTGGTGTATGGTCTGTATCCATGTGCTTACAAATTTCAGGATACACACATGATAAACGCCTACAGGTACTCTCTGCCTTTTTGCTCGTACAACGCAGTTTATACATGTTAGCCGTTGGACCACCTAAATCAGAAATAACACCAGTAAAGCCCGGTACTTTATCTCTAATCTGTTCAATTTCTTCAATAATTGATTCTTGCGAACGGCTTTGAATAATACGCCCTTCATGCTCCGTAATTGAGCAAAACGAACAACCACCAAAACAACCGCGCATAATATTAACCGACGTTTTTATCATGTCATAAGCAGGTATTTTAGAGTCGCCGTAACTTGGGTGAGGAATACGCTGATACGGTAAACCAAACACAGCATCCATCTCATGTGTTTCTAGTGGGTATGCTGGCGGGTTTACCCAAATAGAACGATCGCCGTGTCGCTGAAACAGCGCTCTTGCACAACCAGGGTTTGTTTCTTGATGTAGAATACGTGAAGCATGGGCGTATAAAGGTTTGTTAACACTTACTTGTTCATAAGCAGGTAACTTAACATAGGTTTTTTCCCACGGCTTAGGACGCGCAGGCTGAACCATAATTGGTTTTGCAGCTTCCGCTTTTAAATCAATACCCGCTTGTTTAAACTCTGATTTACTACAGCCAACATCATCAGCGCCGTATGGATTTGGAATAGGATCAATTTTACCAATTTTATCAATAGCGGTAGAGTCGCTACCACGCCAACCCGGTAAAGGTTCTTTTCGAATAACAGCTGTGCCGCGAATATCTTGAATAGTATCCATTGTTTCGCCTGCGGCAATGCGGTGTGCAACTTCAACTAACGGGCGCTCTGCGTTACCGTAAATTAAAATGTCAGCTTTTGCATCAAACAAAATACTACGACGTACTTTTTCTTGCCAGTAATCATAATGAGCAATACGACGAAGGCTAGCTTCAATACCACCAATAACAATCGGTATTCCTTTGTAGGCTTCACGGCATTTTTGTGAGTAGATCATTACGGCGCGATCTGGGCGTTTACCGCCTACGTTATCTGGCGTGTAAGCATCATCGTGGCGCATACGCTTTTCAGCTGTATAGCGATTGATCATCGAATCCATGTTACCGGCTGTTACACCAAAAAATAAATTTGGCCTGCCGAGTTCCATAAATGCGTCTTTAGAATCCCATGCAGGCTGGGCAATAATACCCACTCTAAAACCCTGCGCTTCAAGTACACGGCCAATTACAGCCATACCAAAACTAGGATGATCGACGTACGCGTCGCCACTAATTATTATTATGTCGCAGCTATCCCAGCCAAGTGCATCCATTTCTTCACGTGTAGTTGGTAAAAATGGCGCGGTGCCATAACATTCAGCCCAGTACTTAGGGTATGAAAATAAGGCGCGCTTAGCTTTGAGAGTGCTCATAATTGTGGCCGTAGAATAACAAAAGGCGCGAATTATACCCTACTAAATTGTTTATATATACAAAGTAGTCAAAGCATATTGCGCCTTAAATTCTAAATCGTTCATTATCTTAAATAATAATAAGTTAATCTTTTTTAGCGTTTATTTATAAGTTCGATTTTTAAAATAAGTATGCATACATAAAACACTCTCCACTTCCCCAAGTCTTTAAGCAATTTTACTGATTCTATGCTTCAACATCTTATTGGTTCATTTTACAAAACCAAGAAATGTAGAATCAAAACTTTCAACAAGTGTATTTATTTTATAGCTTCATTAAAAATATAGCTCTAACGGTATTCATGCAACTAAGTAACAATTAATAAATTATTTTTGGTTTATAATCTAATTCATACTATAGTCCATTAATAAAAGTTGTTGTATTTCAGCTCAAAAAACGAATAAAGGTGTGCTTATTAAGCTATTAAAAATATTAATTAAAGGCGTACTGTTATTACTATTAGTACTCGTACTGATAGGACTGATACTCCCTCAAAGTTATAGTGTGAATAAAACAATTGAAATCAATGCAAATATAGAAGTAGTAAAGCCGCTTGTCACCGACTTTAGTCAATGGCAAAAATGGTCTCCGTGGGAAAAGGTAGACTCCAGCATACGCTTTACTCTAGGCGAACCTAGTTCTGGCTTAGGGGCTCATCAGTCTTGGAAAGGGAAATGGGGTTATGGTGAAATGATCATAACGTCGATAAGTCAAAATAAGGTCAGCTTTAACATACTTTTAAATGCTGAACATATTATCAGAGGAACATTTAATTTTAGTGAGCAAAACGGTATTGTTACTTTAATATGTAATATTGAAGGGCAAACAACCGCTCCTTTGATATCTGGCTACACCGCAATTTTGAGCGAGTATGTGCTGCGTAATACAGTTTCGCTGGGATTAAATAACCTTCAAACCGTTGCACAACTTAGTGATCCACAAAGGATAATGCAAAGTCATGACAGTCAAAACAGCACAAGCGAGAATTAACCTTGCCAACATCATTGAATCCTTACTTGGCTATCCTATAACTAAAGTAGGAAGTAACGGCGTGCTACCTACTAACGAGCAAAGTTACGATATTAAAGGCCAAATTAAACCGCTTTATCATATCAACAGTGAAAACTCTGTTTTAGCTCGCGCCCAAAAGCGCCAAGATTTGCTACTAATAAAACAGCAACAAAATATAGAGTCAATTTTAGCAATGGCTATGGGGTTTTGCCCTGATGTAGCAAGTAGTAAACAACCTGATGTAGATTGGGTAGAGCATTTTATAGCGCTGTGTGAAGATACTTCAAATGAGTCAATGCAAACTTTATGGGCTAAAATTTTAACGGGAGAAACGCTTAACCCGGGGACGTTTTCAATTAAAAGCCTGCAAACGTTAAAGCACATGACACAGCGAGAAGCGGACTCTTTACAAAAGTGTGTTTCGCTTTCAGGTTACAACGAAAAAGACGATAGTCACTTCATTTTACTCGGCTTTTATAAAAAACCATCTTTGTTCGATTTACTACGAAAAGGCAATAAAGTATCTCTAAATTTAGGAAAAACAGGCATTAGCTTTCCTGATATTTTAACGCTCATGGATCTTAATTTACTGTATAGAAAAGAGATTGAATCTGCAGTGCTTAAAGCAGGGCAAGAACTTACGCTTTCATTTTTATCGCAAAAAGTAACGTTAAAAGCAAAGAGTAGCGATTTGGTATTAAGCTATTACAAATTTACTCAAACAGGTGATGAGCTATCTAAACTTATTAACTTCCCAGTAAATAAGGTCTATAAGCAACTGATTAATAATGCGTTGGAAGGAGAGTTTGATTTAGCGTGGCACGCTATAAAATAATATGCCACGCTTTGTTCAATTAGAGGTAACTAATTAAAAATGAACCTGAATACCCGCAAATGGGCCAGATGCATCAATATCAGTAGTAATATCATCTACATCATCAAGTTCTAATATCATAGAGCGGTAACCTGCTTTAATTGCAACATCTACCGCTAAATTATCAATAAGTTCATACGCTACGCCGACTTGATAATCTTGTACTTTGCTATCGTCAATAGCCAAAAAGCTACCTTCAAAAAATACACTTAAACCAGTAAACGGTAAGCCTGCTTCAGCACGGCCATATGCAAGAGGAACAAAACCAGAGAAGTCTTTGGTTTCGGTAAAGTCAGTGCCACCATTTTGGGTAGTGCCACTTACAACAATATCACCATCAAATTGTTTAACGTTTAAACCTAAGTCAATCGAGATTAAATCGTTATCGAAAATCTCGTAGTAAAAGATGTAATCAATATGCGTTAAATCACTAACTGTATTTACAGTAGAACCCACAACATAATCAGAGCCATTAAAGCTAAATGTATCTGTAAGCTGTGCAGAACCATTTAGCTCAAGCTCTGTATACTTTAGTTTAATGTTTGGAACTAGTGGCACTGGGTGCTCAAGTGCCGCGTAGTAACTTACAAAAGTCTCATCCTCAAAATCAAAATCTTGAGATGATTTATCTTTATAAGAAAATTGACCATCGTTATCTGACTTCCACCCATCAACACCTACGTATAAACCTAGTAGAGTGTCAGCTTGCGCTGCGGGTGCTAAACATGCCATTGAAAGGGCTGCTGCTAAACAATACTTTTTCATTTTTTATCCTTGAGCTAATAGCTCGCTAAGTTCGATTAAAGCCGCATTGGCTCTAGAAATATAATTTGCCATAACTAAAGAATGGTTAGCCACATAGCCAAAACCATTCCCGTTTAAAATAAGTGGGCTCCACACTGTTTCTTGGGTTGCCTCAAGCTCACGTATAATTTGCTGAACACTTACACGTGCATTTTTCTTTTCAAGCACATCATTAAAGTCATACTCTATCGCTTGTAAAAAATGCAGTAACGCCCAAGTAGCGCCGCGCGATTCGTAAAACACATCGTCAATTTCTAACCACGGTGTTCTTACTTGCTGCTGTAACGGCGCAAGAGTTGCTTGTTTATTAGATGAGTTACCCGCTAAATCGGTATTCACTTTTTCTTGGCCTACACTGGCACTTAAACGCTGGCTTAAGCTACCCAAACGTTTTTCAGCTTCTTTAAGCCAACTACGTAAGTTATCTGCTCGTGCGTAAAACTGGCTATCGCGTTCATGTTCATTAGCAATTTGTCCACGATATACCATTAAATAATCAATACCTTTTTGGTACTCACCTTCAGCGCTTGGCCACGCCCATGCTTCAGAGCTTATATTAAACTGTGGCTGTGCCTTTTTAAGTGCTTCATGCTCAGTTGATTGTGATTGCGAACGACTAAAATCTTTACGCATAGAAAGCGATAAATCACGCACCATTTCAAGTGCGCCATATTCCCACGCTGGCATATCATCCATAATAATACTTGGCGGTATCACATCATTTGATAAGTAGCCACCTGGTTTATCAAGCAAAGTGCTAGCAACTGTAATAAGCGTTGATGTAGTTACATAACCCGTTACTATTTTTTCATTATGAAGCTGCGCTTGCTCTTTCGCGTTTGCAACAACATCGAAACGTGCAGGCTCTGTGCTCCAATAAACAGCAATTGCGTAAAATATAATAAGCAGTAAAACAACTATTCCTGCTATTTTTCCTTTGTGTTGCGACATGTGTACTCCTAGTGATGAGCGTGTTGAGTAGATGGTTTTGACTGCGTAGCTTGCGCTTCAAGCGATACGACTTGAGCATTAGTGAACAAGCGATTACCGTCACTAAAATATAGCGTGAGTTTGCGTTCTTGCCCTACTTTTAATGGCTCTTGTGGTTCAAATACCATTAAATGATAACCGCCAGGTTGAAAACTGACACTTTCGTGCGCTTTAATTTCAACTGATTCAACTTGTTGCATTTTCATCATGCCGTCTACATGTGAATGCTCGTGTATTTCAACACGGCCTAAGCCATCAATAGTTGCCTTAGTTAAAGTTGCTGCGGCTCCACTGTGATTTATTAGCGTTAAATAACCTACAGTTGAAGTACTGCCAGGTAAAAACTCTCTAATTTGCGCGTTAGTTACTTCGAGCACAGCCACATCAGAACCATGATCGTGCCCTGAGTGCGCCGCCAACGATGACGAAAAAAAACTAAATATTAATGCAGAAGCCATCGAAAAACATAGTTTCGTCATCATTCTTATCCTTATAAAAACTTTAAATTACAGGCTAAATTTAACATAGTTAACCTATAATAGTCAGTCAAATTAAGGATTAAGAGGCTACTTTTTTGTTATCGGCAACAAGCCAACACAACACTGCAACAAATAGTAACGGCCATGCAATCATTATAGATCCGAATAAAAGCGCTAAAACAGTCCCTGCTAATGCCACAACACCCGCTCCAACTAATCCCATAGTAATTAAAGCCACTACCGCAACCACAGCAACAATTGCGGCCAAAGCACCTACAAGCTCGAGCCCTGCCCAGCTAATATCAGCAATCCATAACGGCAACTGCCAAGAATCAATCTGCACAAACGTTATTAAATCAGTAAACAGTAATAAATAGATAATTACGCAGACAGCTAAGGCTTTCATGGTGATACTCCTTAATATACTTTGTCTTCAAGACAGCAATGCGCTATAAAATAACCAAGTGCAATTGCAAACGGAAAACTCAAAAATAATAAAATAGTAACTACACGTGTTGCCCATACAGGAAAATCCAATCGATGAGCTAAACCACTACAAACACCCGATATTTTTTTATTCAGAGTATCTTTATACCAACCTCGTTGACGATTAAAGCTATTCATAATATTCCCCTTAAGCAGTCTGTTTTAAATCAGTTTTTAAACTTGTTTTTAACTGGGCTAACTCAGCATCTATTTTTTCATTTTTAACTAAAGTTTCAATTTGTGAAGCCGTCGTATTTGCAGAGTCAGTTAACTCATATGCTTCTATTTGCGCTTCAATACTTTCTACACGCTGCTCTACCTGATCAAATCGAGATAGTGCATGAGCTACTTTATCGCTTTGTAATTGTGTACTGATTCGCCCTCTAGCAATAACAACATTATGACGCTGCATCAATTGAGCTTGCTTAGTTTTAGCCATAGTCATTTTTTGCTGTAAGCGCTCGCAATCAGCTTTAATTTTTGCGATAGACTCTTGCAAAGTTTCTAATTGCGTTTGCCTATTTACAATGCTTTCGCTAACACGTTGCTTTTCAAGTAAGGCAGACTTAGCAAGGTCATCATTGCCTTTTTTAATCGCATGCTCTGCTTTAGTTTGCCAAGCTGCTAATTCTATTTTTTTAGTATCAATTTGACGATTAATTATTTTTTCTTCACACAATAAAGCGGCAGCTGTAGTACGACACTTATTTAATGCATCTTGCATGTCGGTAAGCATTAGGTTTAAAAGCTTTTCAGGGTCTTCTGCTTTATCAAGCATGGCGACAATGTTTGATTGAATAACATCATTTACGCGGTTAAATATTCCCATGGTATTCTCCTGTTAATTTTTAATTGATTACAACAAGAGGATTCCAAGAGTTGTGCCAAGTCCATAAAAACTAAAATAAACTATTTTATATCAATGAGATGAATTAAAAACACTTAAGAACTTAGTGACTTCCAGCTGAACATAATAGAGTGTAATTGGCCAATAAATTATGCTTTTGACTAATTTTTAGGATCAAAAAAGCCACTCGAAAGTGGCTCATATTTAGATCATTTTAAACCTAAGCTTTATTCTGGTACAAAGCTCAATGCTTTATCCATTACCGTTAAATCGGCCTGCTTACCATGGCCACTTTCAGAAAGGTGACGTCTAAAACCACGTGCGCCAGGTTGCCCCTGAAAAATACCGAGCATGTGTCGAGCTATATGCCAAAAATTAGCACCTAAGCGCATTTCTTCTTCAATGTAGCTGTACATTGAGCGTACTACATCATGGCGAGATTGTGTGTTTGCAGCATCACCATAAATTTTTTCATCAACGTCATTAAGCATAAATGGATTACTGTAAGCTTCACGGCCAATCATTACACCATCGATATGCTGTAAATGTTCTAGGCTCTGCTCAATTGTTTTAACACCGCCATTTAAGCTTAAATCGAGTTGCGGATAGTCTTTTTTAAGTTGGTAAACACGAGGGTAATCAAGCGGTGGAACTTCACGGTTTTCTTTTGGGCTTAAGCCATTGAGCCATGCTTTACGAGCATGAATAATAAAGTCATCACACCCTACCTTATGAGACGCCTCAATAAGTGCACATAAAAACTCATACGAATCTTGCTCATCAATACCAATGCGCGTTTTAACGGTAACCGGAATGCTTACTTCGCTTTTCATTGCTGCAACACAGTCAGCAACTAACTGAGGTTCAGCCATTAAGCATGCGCCAAATCGGCCATTTTGAACTCGGTCTGACGGGCAACCTACATTTAAATTTATTTCGTCATAGCCACGCTCACCTGCGAGCTTTGCACATTGCGCAAGCGCTTTAGGATCAGAGCCACCAAGTTGTAGCGCAACGGGGCCTTCGTGTTTATTAAAATGTAAGTAGTCGCCTCGACCAAATAAAATAGCCCCTGTGGTTATCATTTCAGTATAAAGCACAGTATGTTTAGTCATTTTGCGATGAAAAGTACGACAATGGCGATCGGTCCAATCAAGCATTGGGGCCACAGAAAAGCGTCTATCCAAAGTACATTTATTCAAAGCAAACCTCAGGGTATTAAAGTTATTAAGCACAGCTTAAAAGGCGCTGCATTTTACACAAAAGCCTAACGGGCATCAATGTTAAGAGAACACCTGCAAGCCAAAATAATGGGCTATGCCATTTAAAATATTAGTTACTGCAACAGAGCTTAAAATAAGCCCCATTATTCTACTTATTATACTTGCGCCACTGTCACCAATTAATTTATGTACATGCGTTGCAAGGAGTAATAAAACCAGCACAACTGCTAATACAGCGAGCATCATAGAAGACGTTAATAATTGCTCCACCCATGTATATTCCTCATTACGAGTCATTAACACAGCACCTAACATGGCACCCGGGCTCGCAATAGACGGAATAGCCAGAGGAAAAATGGCAGTCTCCATGCTGTCGCGTACACTGTTAATTTCGGCCTCTGGCTTGCTTTCACCAAATATCATTGAAAGCGCAAAAATAAGTAATATGATACCGCCAGCTATTTGAAAAGCAGAAAGTGGTATTTCAATTGCGTTAAGTAATTGCTCCCCTGCGAGAACAAAAAACAAGAGCACTAATGCAGATACACCTACCGCTTTAAATATAACTTTGCGCTTAAACTTTTCATCCTCACCACGCGTAACTGCAATAAATACAGGTACAGTGCCAATGGGATCAATAACTGCAAAAAAGAAAATAAATATAGCTAACAGTTCATGCATTACCGGGTTTCCTAGGTAAAAAGCGTTTAATAAAAACGCTGCAACTACAACACAGTATGTTAGTATATCACGGCAGCATAAGGATAAGAGTAATGATGAATATAGAATCACTCGTAAGTAAAGCAAAACAAGTTTGTGACAACCGTGGTGCGCGTTTTACGCCAATCCGCGAGAAAGTATTTCGCCTGCTAGCCAGTGCACAAGGTGGTGTTGGTGCATACGATTTGCTTGAGCAATTAAAAGTAACTGAAACAGGTGCTAAACCTGCAACTATTTATCGTGCATTAGACTTTTTAGCTGAACTAGGTTTTATTCATAAAATTGAAAGCACAAATGCATTTATGCTGTGCCATCACTTTGATCATATACACCCAGTACAATTATTAATTTGCGATACCTGTGGTTTTGTAAAAGAGTTACATTCGACCGTTATCTCTCATGAGCTAAATAACTTAGCAGCTGAAGGTGGTTTTGTTGTTTCTGGGCAAACAATAGAAGCACATGGTAAATGTGAGTCTTGCAGAGCATCATAATTCCCCGAAGTTATCCTTAGTGGCTATACTCACACTATATAGCCATTTCTTAGCACCAATTTAAGAGTACCCACTATGAATGTAGAGTTCATCAATCCGTTTTTATCGTCTTTAATTAATGTTTTAAGCACTATGGCTCAAACTCAATTAAAACCAGGTAAACCACGCATTAAAACTGATGAAATAGCCTGTGGTGATGTATCCGGTCTGATTGGTATGGTTGGCCCGCAAACTCGTGGATCGTTTTCAATTACGTTTGATGAAGAGTTAGCGTTAACCATTATGGAACGTATGCTTGGCGAACGTCCCGACACTATAGACGAAGAAGTAACTGACATGGTGGGTGAAATTACCAACATGGTCACTGGCGGCGCTAAAAACTTACTAGGCGAAAAAGGGTTTGATTTTGATATGGCTACACCTATTGTTGTATCAGGTAAAGGTCATACAATTACTCATAAAAGCCAAGGTAAAAAAATCATCATGCCATTTAGCTGTGATGCAGGTAATGCAAATATTGAAGTTAGTTTCGATAAATTATGAGTTGGCAGCAAAAACAAATTACATTAAAACCCCGCACTCGGGGTTTTCATTTAATTGACGACGAAATACTGTCTCAGCTCCATGAAGTTACCAATTATAAGGTGGGTTTACTGCATCTTTTTATTCAGCATACTTCAGCGAGCCTTACTATAAACGAGAATGCAGATCCCACTGTTCGTATGGACATGGAAAGCCATTTCAATAAATTTGTTCCTGAACGTCAGCCTTATTATCGTCACGATTATGAAGGTGACGACGATATGCCGGCACATATTAAAACCAGCACATTAGGCTGCGAGTTAAGTATTCCTATCTCAAATGGCTATTTAGCGCTAGGTACATGGCAAGGTATTTACTTGGGTGAGCATCGTGACTCTGGTGGCTCAAGACGAATTATAGCAACCATTCAGGGCGAGCTGTTTTAGAAAACGTTTCTAATGCTTAAAAGTATTAACCCCTACTTCACTCCAGCTATTTATCCATAACTTCAAAGTACAAAACCTTTCTTGTAGGCGAAAAATCTTACGTCCGCGAAGCGATAGCTTTTAACATCTAAAACTTCAATGCTGAATATTACACATAGAATAAAGTAGATAAGAGAGATTTGAGATTATAATTTTGTTTATGATTTTTAATACAGAAAATTTTGAAAGGATATAAAAAGATTGGAGCGGTACACGAGGCTCGAACTCGTGACCTCGACCTTGGCAAGGTCGCGCTCTACCAACTGAGCTAGTACCGCATTTTTACTTCTTCAGTTATTTTACGTTGGTGCGCGACAGGTCGCGTTCAACATTCTAGCAACTGAGCTAGTACCGCATTTTACTTCTTTTAATCACTACAATTTCTTTTGGTCAGAAATTGGAGCGGTACACGAGGCTCGAACTCGTGACCTCGACCTTGGCAAGGTCGCGCTCTACCAACTGAGCTAGTACCGCATTTTTCAGTTATTTTATTGATGTGCAATAAATTGCGTTCAACATCCTAGCAACTGAGCTAGCTTTTATTCACTACAATTTCTTTTGGTTAGAAATTGGAGCGGTACACGAGGCTCGAACTCGTGACCTCGACCTTGGCAAGGTCGCGCTCTACCAACTGAGCTAGTACCGCA
>NZ_WTLB01000004.1:106461-149855 GCF_011378855.1 Pseudoalteromonas sp. Z1A8
AACGTTGGTGCGCGACGGGTCGCGTTCAACATTCTAGCAACTGAGCTAGTGTCGCATTAATTGATGGTAATTCAATCACTCAAACACACTAACCCCGCGTGGGTTATCGTCTTGAGCGGGGCAGGATTCTACAATAATACGGAGTGTTTGCAAGTGTTTTTTACAAATTAAAGAAATTTTCTCTATAGACTTTTAATTCCATAATAGAATCTTTAATGTCATCCAAAGCAAGGTGTGAGCCTTTTTTGTTCACTTTTGCAAGAACTTCAGGTTTCCAGCGACGTGCTAATTCTTTAATCGTACTCACGTCTAAATTTCGGTAATGAAAGAAGTCTTCGAGCTCGCGCATGTACTTATTCATAAAGCGGCGGTCTTGCCCAATTGAATTACCACACATTGGCGAAGCGCCAGCTGGAACCCACTGCTTTAAAAACTCTATAGTTTGTTCTACAGCATAAGTTTCATCAAAGGTACTTGCTTTACAGCGCGCTGTTAAACCCGACTTGCCATGCTGAGTGGTACACCACTCGTCCATGCCATCAAGGAGCTCATTACTTTGATGAATGGCTATAGTTGGCCCTTCGGCTAATATATTCAAGTCTGCGTCAGTGACAACCGTCGCAATTTCGAGTATTTTATCGGTCTCTGGTTCGAGTCCGGTCATTTCAAGATCGAGCCAAATTAAATTTGATTTATTAATAGTCATAATTACCTAAGCGGTGCTTTCCTTTAGATCCAACGCATTTCGATATATCATATTAGCATCAACCGTCGAGCTAAAGCTTTTTTTAGGAAAAGCGACATTTAACTAAGGTTATAGGCCTCCAGTGGCAAAACAAAAAAAATTAAGTAAAGGCCAATCGCGTCAGATCAAGGCCAATCACCAAAAGCGCATTAATAGCGCAGACTCAAGACCTGCTAAAAAAGGGGCGCAAGAATGGCAAACCGATAACTTAGGTCAGGTCGAAAGCGCAATTGTGATCAGTCGTTTTGGCCAACACGCCGATGTCGAAACTGAAAATGGCGATGTACTGCGCTGTAATATACGCCGCACCGTATCAAATTTAGTGTGTGGCGATGAAGTATTGTTTCGCCGTGCAAAAGTAAGCGAAGGTGATTTAGCGGGTGTAATTGAAGCTACGCAAGAGCGCCGCTCGCAGCTTACTCGCCCAGACTTTTACGACGGTGTAAAAGTTATTGCAGCCAACATTGACCAAATACTGATGGTATCGGCTGTATTGCCTGAGTTTACCCCTAGCATTATCGACCGTTATTTAATTGCCTGTGAAGATATGGGCATTGAGCCAATTTTAGTGCTTAATAAAACCGATTTAATTGATGAAGCGGGCCTTAGTGAAATACAAAAGGTTCTCGATATCTACCGTAAACTCGACTACAAAGTACTTCTTGTTAGTAATATATCGGGTGATGGAATCGATGAGTTAAAAGAAGTACTTGTTGATAAAAATAATATTTTTGTTGGCCAAAGTGGTGTGGGTAAATCAACCCTCGTTAACACTGTTTTGCCAAATGCTGAAATATTAACTAAAGAAGTATCTGAAAACAGTGGCCTTGGCCAACACACAACAACTGTTTCACGCCTTCACCATTTACCAAGCGGCGGTAACTTAATCGACTCGCCAGGAATTCGTGAATTTGGTTTATGGCATTTAGATGTTGATCGTGTAACGTGGTGTTTTAAAGAGTTTAGAGAATTTATAGGCGGATGTCGCTTTAGAGACTGTAAACATCTAAACGATCCGGGTTGTATAGTTAAAGAAGCTGTAGCTGATGGCAAAATTTCGCAATTGCGCTTTGACAGCTACCACCGAATTTTAGAAACAATGGCTGATGGTCGTGCCGGTTCTCGCGCACCTCGCGTATAATTTAGGAAAAAACTGTGAGTTTAGACAAATTTAAAATCGCAATGCAGTATGCAATGCCAAAACATTTTATTTCGCGCGTAGTAGGTAAATTAGCTGCTGCTAAAGCGGGCGCTTTAACAACCACGTTAATTAAACTATTTATTAAACAATACAAAATAGACATGAGCGAAGCACAATATTCAGATCCTGCTCATTACAAAAGCTTTAATGAATTTTTTACCCGTCCTTTAAAAGACGGCGTGCGTCCAATGGTAGAAGATAGTGACATTATTATTCATCCAGTGGATGGCGCAATCAGCCAGCTAGGCGATATTGTTGATGGACAGCTAATACAAGCTAAAGGACACGATTACAGCTTGCAAGCGCTACTAGGCGGCTCACAAGATGATACAACACCATTTTTAGGCGGTAAGTTTGCCACTATTTATTTAGCGCCAAAAGATTACCACCGTATTCATATGCCAATTGATGGCACCTTAAGTAAAATGATTTACGTGCCAGGTGATTTATTTTCAGTAAATCCACTTACAGCGCAAAACGTGCCTAACTTATTTGCACGTAACGAACGCGTAGTTGCAATTTTTGAAACTGAAATTGGTCCGCTTGCTATGGTACTTGTTGGTGCAACAATAGTGGCAAGTATCGAAACTATTTGGGCTGGTACAGTAACACCACCAGCAGGTAGCGATGTATTCAGTTGGAAATACCCAACCACAGGCGATAACGCCATCACACTTAAAAAGGGTGAAGAAATGGGTCGCTTTAAATTAGGCTCTACTGTGGTACTTGCATGGGGTGCTAATAAAGCTGAAATACTGGATGATCAACTACCAGAAGTGGTAACTCGCTTAGGTACTGCGTTTGCAAAAATTAACGACTAAAATCAATCGTTAATTAGAAATCAAAAAACCGCGTTTATTTAAACGCGGTTTTTTAATTTTTGTAGGCGCTTACACGAAAAATGCAGTTTTTAATTTATAACTAATAGCTTACTTACTCATCGGTTTATCTAAAGCGCAGCGCCCTCTAAACCTCTTTGTGAATAAATCACTTAAGATCTTATTGCACAAAGAGAGGCAAAAGTGGAGTAAATGAGAAAACATAAAATATAGTAATTACGAGCTTTGCTCGTCACGCCAGCAAGCTGTGCATCTACAAGTTTGGTGTGAGAGTTTAGATTTACTGTAGGCGGAGAGCTTGCTCCCGCGAGAAGCGAAGCTTCTAATTACTTAACTTCGAACGGTTATAAACCATCAACTAAAACGCTTACTTCACGCCACACTCTTTACACTCTAAATCTTTAATCACTTTGAAGTGTTGTTGTTTTAAAGTAAGCGCATCAAACGTTATAAATACACTGCCACTTAAGTGACCTAATAATAAGTTAAGCGTAAGTTGCGCCTGCATGGAGCCAATTACACCAAGTAGCGGGCTAATAACCCCTGCGTTACTGCAATTAATAACCGGTGTAGCTTCGCCCTGTGGAAAAACACAGCCATAACATGGGCTATCACTTTGCCTAAAGTCAAAGCCCATTAACTGCCCTTTAGTTGCCAAAGCTGCACCTGAAATTAACGGTGTTTTATTAGCAATACAATAACGATTAACACTATAGCGAGTACTAAAGTTATCAGAGCAATCAAGTACGATGTCAGCCCCTTTTAGCATGTTAACTGCATTATTCTCATCTAACTTTTGGCAATGCGTTACTATGTCTATTTGATTATTAAGGCTCGCTAATACTTTAACTGCGGCGGCAACCTTGCTTTGCCCCAAGTGATTTATCTTATAAAGCACTTGGCGCTGTAAGTTTGAAAGCTCAACTTCATCATCGTCAATTAAAATAAGCATTCCAACGCCCGCAGCGGCTAAATATAAAAGTACTGGGCTACCTAAACCACCAGCCCCCACTACTGCAACCGTTGAAGATTTAAGCGTTAACTGCCCTTCAAGCCCAACTTCTTCAAGCAATAAATGGCGACTGTAACGCAGGGTTTCTTTATCGCTTAGCTCATTCACGTTTACCGGCCTTATTAGTATTACCCTTGTTAGTATTAATTTGCACTGCTTATGGCTACTTGCAGAGCGCTTATAGCCTCTACATAATTATCAGCCTCGGTAATCGCACGCACGACGGCAACACTGCCTACGCCGGTTTTCGCTACCTGCTTTGCACGGCTTAAATCAATACCGCCTATTGCTACCGTTGGATAGCTTTGCATAAGCGGTACAAATTTAATCAGCTTTTCAAGGCCTTGTATTTGCCCTGTCATATCTTTTGTTGTGGTTGGGTAAATAGCACCAAATGCCATGTAACTAGGGCGATAATTATGCGCACGCAGCATTTCATAAAAACCATGAGTAGAAAGCCCAAGCCTTAAGCCTGCCTCTTTAATTGCCACTAAATTAGCAATCTCTAAATCCTCTTGTCCTAAATGCACGCCATACGCACCATGCTTAATAGCTAACTGCCAGTAGTCGTTTATAAATACCTGTGCGCTATATTGCTTGCCCAGCTCAACAGCTTGCTTAATGAGCCCATCAAGCTCGTCTTGTGTTTTATTTTTAACGCGTAACTGCGCTGTTTTAATGCCTTGTTGTAAGCACTTTTCTAACCAATCGGTACTATTTACAACCGCATACAAACCCAGCGATTTACTTTCACAAGGCGCAAAATCAGCCGCCATATTAAAATCAAACGGTACATCAAAATCTAATTCATCGCCCAGCCAGCTACCTGGCTCAATTACTTGTGGGTAGTCATCTAAATTAGTAGGGAACGAGGTATGAGCAACCGGACCAATACCTTCTCCATAGCGTACCGACTGTTTTAGCCCTTGGTTTATATACGCTTTAGCTAAAATAAAGGCATCTTTTAATGGGTAGTCTTTAGCTAAACACGCAGCAATTACCGACGCCATGCTACATCCGGTGCCGTGGTTATGCGGTGTTTGTATTTTTTGATTGCCTAACCAATATTCTTCGCCATTTTGCGTATTACTATCAATACAATAATCAATGCAGTAGCCACTTGGATAATCCCAATGTCCGCCTTTAATAACAACCGCTTTAGCGCCCCAACTTAGTAACTTATTTGCCGCTTCTTTAATTGCAGCCGGACCAATTAAATACACACCCGTTAATAACTGTGTTTCGTGTGTGTTTGGAGTTATTACATCCACCAGCGGCAGTAAACATTCTTTTATTGCGCTTACTGTGTCTTCCTCTGTTAGTAAATCACCGCTTGAGGCAATCGCAACAGGGTCATATACAATAACGGGAGGCACAGGCCACTTAGCTTTATAGTGACTTATATGTTCGCTGATCAACTGAATTTGCTGCACATTGGCAAGCATGCCAATTTTTATCACTTTGGCTTTCATGTCTTTTTCAAGTGCAAGTAACTGTGATTCAATAATATCGGTAGAGACTGCATTAATTGCTTCTACACCTAAACTATTTTGCGCAGTAAGCGCCGTAATTGCCGTACACCCATGCACACCAAAACTTTGCATTGCTTTTATATCTGCTTGAATACCTGCACCGCCGCCAGAGTCAGATCCGGCAATTGTCCATACTACGTTATTCATATTCTTTCCTTACTGCTGATGCCAAAAAGGCATACCCATTGTTGGGGTTGATGGGGCTGCAACTTCTTTTTCAGGCATCGCTTTTGCCTTGTATGCAAAGCGCCCTGCTTCTACTGCGGCTTTAAATGCGCGGCTCATAGTAATTGGGCAACCCGCCCCTGCAATGGCTGAATTTAATAATACCGCATCATACCCCATTTCGAGTGCTTGGCAGGCATGCGATGGCAAACCTAAACCTGCATCTACTATCAATGTAGTATTGGGTAAGCGCTCTCGAATAGTTTTTAAATTATAACTATTTAACAAGCCTTTACCGGTGCCTATTGGCGCCCCCCACGGCATAAGCACCTCACACCCTAGCTCATTTAAACGCCGGCAAAGTACTAAGTCATCGGTGCAATAAGGTAATACTTTAAAACCATCATCAATCAATATTTTTGTGGCTTCAAGTAGCGCAAAAGGGTCAGGCTGTAAATTGTAATCATCGCCAATTAGCTCTAGCTTAATCCAATCGGTGGCAAATACCTCTCGGCACATTTTTGCGAGTGTAATCGCCTCTTTGACACTGTGGCACCCTGCGGTATTAGGCAGTATTTTTAAGCCTGTATTTTTTATTAACTGCCAAAAATCATCGCCTGCTGCTGCACTTTGTTGGCGCCTAAGCGACACCGTTACAATTTCAGCGCCTGATGCGGTTAGTGATTGGGTCATAATATCGGGCGACGGATAAAGTGCAGAGCCTATTAATAAACGACTCTTTATTTGCTCTCCATAAATAGTTAAACAGTCTTTAGTTTGCATGAGCTTTATCCGCCTTGAATGGGTGACAGCAACTCAACACTGTCGCCTTCATTAAGTACATAGTTACCGTGCTGACTTTGTGGAATAAATTCGCTATTAATAGCCACAGCAAAAGGCGCGGCTGCACCAAAACTTTGAAGTACCTCAACGAGCGCTTTGCTATTAACATTAAGTAGCTCGCCATTAATTGTAATGTTCATTTTATTCTCACTCTATTCTTACTGTATTTGCGAAACTGCTTGCGCCACTAATGCCGGCGCCAACATATAACCATGTCGATACAAGCCGTTAATACTAATTACATTACCTACTTTTGTTACTTCTGGGCGGTTGTCGCTAAATGCGGGGCGTAATCCGGTTTGAATATTAAGGAGCCGTGCTTCGGCAAATCCGCTGTGTACGGTATAAGCCGCTGAAAGTAACTCAAGGGTTGAGCGCACGGTTGCAGCGCCATTGTCTTGCGATTCTATTTCGGTCGCACCAATTACATATTCACTGTTAGGTTTAGGCGCTATATAAATTGGGTAACGTGGGTGCATTAAGCGCACGGGCCTGATTAAACTTACCTCTGGTGCGTATAACCTTGCTACTTCGCCGCGCACGCCTCTAAGCGGTTTATCACTTTGAGCTGTTTTAGCGCCAAGCCCACGACAATCAATAATGTAATCGAAGGGTCGATTGTTTATTTTGTTGTCGCTAATGGTTACGCGCTGGTTAAACACAAATTTTACTTTGCGTTTATTAAGCTGTGCAAAGCTGGCTTTATAAAATGCGTGGTTATCTATTTGCCCTTCGCAGGGTAAAAATAAGCCTTGATTAAAGCGCCCTGCAAGTTCGGGTTCAAGCATTGTAATTTGCTGAGCATTTACATGCTCAGCAGTGTGATCAGCTAACGGTTTTATACGTTGTGCAAAGCTTTGTAAATCACCTTTATCTTGCTGATGCGCAACGACCAATGTACCTTGCTGCTGAAAAAAAATCTCACTTTCAAGTTCAGCAATAATATCTGGCCAGCGCTTCATTGAATCAAGCCCCATTAAAGCTAAATCAGCCTCGCATAATACCGACTCTGCAAGTGGGGCAAGCATAGCTGCAGCCACTTTGCCCGCACTATTTTGTGTATGCTCGTCGTCTGCTTCAAAAATAGTGACATGATGCTGCTTACTCAGCTCAAGCGCAGCTAACCTGCCCGCTAAACCAAACCCGACCACCGCAATGTTATAAAACATAAAACCTCCAAAGCAGTTAATTAGTAGGTGCGAATTTACTTCGTACTTCTTCAATTTTTAAAGAAGCGAGGTATAAAACCTCACCTACAATTGCCTCTAATCCCGACTAATAACTTAAAGCAACTTTATACCGCTTTATGGTAAATCTCTGAGCCTGTTTGCTTAAACTGGGCAGATTTAGCTTTCATTTCGGCTTCTACATCAATCATTTTGATCTCGATAGCGTCCCCAGCGTTATTAGGATCAATACCACGTGTTTCTAAATCTTTGGCATAATCACGTACTTCTTGGCTAATTTTCATAGAGCAAAATTTAGGGCCACACATAGAGCAAAAGTGAGCCACTTTGCCTGATTCTTGCGGCAGGGTTTCGTCATGATATTCGCGAGCTCGGTCTGGATCTAAACCAATATTAAATTGGTCGTGCCACCTAAACTCAAAGCGTGCTTTTGATAGCGCGTTATCGCGCTCTTGCGCACCAGGGTGACCTTTTGCTAAATCGGCGGCATGCGCTGCAATTTTGTAAGTAATTAAGCCTTCTTTAACATCTTCTTTATTTGGCAGACCTAAATGCTCTTTAGGTGTTACATAACACAGCATTGCACAGCCGTACCATGCTATTTGAGCCGCACCAATACCCGAGGTTATATGGTCGTACCCTGGTGCAATATCGGTTGTTAACGGGCCTAAAGTATAAAATGGCGCTTCATCGCAGTGCTTTAATTGCTCATCCATGTTGGCTTTAATCATGTGCATTGGCACATGCCCCGGGCCTTCAATAAATACTTGTACGTCGTGTTTCCACGCA
The DNA here is from genome assembly GCF_011378855.1 of Pseudoalteromonas sp. Z1A8. Classification (GTDB taxonomy): domain Bacteria; phylum Pseudomonadota; class Gammaproteobacteria; order Enterobacterales; family Alteromonadaceae; genus Pseudoalteromonas. The sequence continues at coordinate 114,775 of NZ_WTLB01000004.1, forward strand.
ATTTTAGTCAGTTCACCTAACGTGCGTAGCTCACTAAACTGCGCTTCATCATTGGCATCAGCAATAGAGCCAGGGCGCAGTCCATCACCGAGTGAAAAACACACATCGTATTGTTTTAAAATTTCACAAATATCTTCAAAGTGCGTGTATAAAAAGTTTTCTTTATGGTGCGCTAAACACCACTTAGCCATAATTGAGCCACCGCGCGACACAATACCGGTTACACGTTTAGCCGTCATTGGTACATAACGAAGTAATACACCTGCGTGAATAGTAAAGTAATCAACGCCCTGCTCGGCTTGCTCTATAAGCGTATCGCGGAAAATTTCCCACGTTAAATCCTCAGCTACACCGTTTACTTTTTCAAGTGCTTGATAAATAGGAACGGTGCCAATAGGTACCGGCGAGTTACGTACAACCCATTCACGGGTTTCGTGAATGTAACGGCCAGTTGATAAGTCCATTACGGTGTCTGCACCCCAGCGGGTAGACCACACCATTTTTTCTACTTCTTCTTCAATAGATGAGCTTACCGATGAGTTACCAATGTTAGCGTTAACTTTTACTAAAAAGTTACGACCTACAATCATAGGTTCGGTTTCTGGGTGGTTTATATTATTTGGTAAAATAGCGCGGCCACGGGCTATTTCATCCCGTACAAATTCTGGCGTGATAAATTCAGGAATACTCGCACCAAACGACTCGCCTTTATGTTGTGCTGCAAGTAGTTCTTTACGAATTTCTGCACGTCCCATATTTTCGCGAACAGCTACATATTCCATTTCAGGAGTGATAATGCCTTGGCGTGCGTAGTGCATTTGCGTTACGTTTTTACCCGCGATACCACGGCGAATTTTTGGTAAGTGATCAAAGCGAATATGATCAAGCCCTTCATCTGCCATGCGTTGCTGCGAAAACTGTGAAGTAACAGATTCTAAAACTTCGGTGTCGTCACGGCTTTCAATCCACTGCTCACGAAACTTAGGTAAACCTTTGCGTACATCAAGTTCAAAATTAGGATCGGTATACGGGCCCGACGTATCGTAAACACGTAGCGGATCGTTTGACTCATAAACAGGGTTTTCATCTGTGCCGCCAATAAACGTATCACTTAACGTGATTTCACGCATACCAACGCGCACACCAGGTTGAGTACCTTCAACGTATACTTTGTGAGAGTTTGGGAACGGTTGACCCGTTAAGTTATAAATATATTCAGACGCGGCTGCACGAGTTTCGCGGCGCGATGCTTTATTTGTAGTATTTGACATGACTTGCCTCATTGCTTAAGGGTTGTCTTGTCAGATATTCCGAGGAATAGAGAAAGATCGTAAAGTAGCGTACATGCTACTTTGCAGCCTAAAATAATCAAAATCACTTTATTGTGCGCATAAAAAAAGACGCACAAGCGTCCTTATTTAGGCAGCTTGTTCCCTACGCAGGTATTAACCTGATCAGGTTCACGGATCCCGCTTTCGCGATCTCAGCCACAAACTAATTACTTAGCTTTGGCACTCCGACAAGTATTGATATAAATTCTGTTCGTTGATTTGAAGGTGTTATCCAACAAATCTGCGCTGAGTGTACGTCAGTTAAAAACTGCCCGCAAGGGGCTGTTTTTTAAAAATTTAAAATTACTTAGGAATAAACACAAATGTTTGCTCGCCTTGCATGACCAATTGCTGGTCTTGCATTTTAAGCTCTGCACCTTGCTTTAAGGCTTGCAGTAACTGCTGCTCAAACTCATCGAGTTCTTCGCCGCACGACTTACGCGTCATACCTAATTTACTTACGGTTAGGCTGCTGTCTTCAAGCGAACCTTCCCCAAAAAATTTGTTACAGCCAGCAAAACCATTTACTTGCAGTGCTTCAATAAAGCTCATTGATGCCTTAAAAGAAGGAGGAATTGCTAAACCATCAACTCGTGATAATTGCCATTGGGTGTATTTTAGCTGCTCAGTGGTAACTGTCCCTGTTGATGCGCAACCTACACATAAACCGATTACAAGCATCGGTATTGCTGCTAATTTCATGTTACTACTAACTAATTGTCTAATTAATGCAATTGTAACAATTTCTATGCTGTTTATCCGTTAAAAATGCATGTTTTAAATGTAAATTTTTGTTCTATGATAGTTTAAAAGTTGTTCTGTTAAGCACTAAGTTGTAGTTTTGAATAGGTTATCTATTTGCTCTGGTAAAAACGGTCTACCTTTTTCATTAACAGAGGTACCTATAACCAGTGCATTGAGCATTACTTTTTCATCGCTTTTACGTATAACCGTTTGCTTAAACGCAAATTTTAAACGACTAATACGCTGCGGCTCCACAGCCACATAAAATTCATCACCTGGTAGTAGTGAATGTTTATAGTCCATTTCGCTGCGCATCACGACTAGGTTAATTTTATCTTTCGCTAATTGAGCAAAATCAATACCGTGTGCGTACAAGAATTCATGGCGAGCATGCTCTAAATAATTAAAATAAACACTGTTATTTACGATACCTTGTAAGTCACATTCGTAATCACGTACTTTGAAGTCAACTTTAAAGTCCATATTAGTAATCCTGATTATTTAACGTATAATTGCCGCGTTTATAGCACATGTGTTTAAATAATTGCTACCATACGAGTCCCTAAAATGGAGTTAAGTAACCCAATGAACTTACGTTTGTCTTTAATTACTGCCGCACTTTTACCGCTGATTGGTGCACCACTTGTAGCTCATGCTGATGACAGCGATCTGGAAAGAATTGTTGTAACCGGCGATTTTCAGCGCGAAAGCATTCAAACTTTAAGCGCGAGTGCGAGCTTATTCAGCGAAGATGAAATTAATCAACGTGGTGCAAGTTACTTAGACGAAATGTTAGGCAGTGCCGCCAATGTAAATTTTGCATCTGGTGCGTCGCGTGGTCGTTACATCCAAATTCGTGGCGTGGGACTTCGCTCACAATTTGTAGACCCTATTAATCCATCTGTAGGCTTAGTTATTGATGGTATTAACTATTCTGGTCTTGGTGGCAGCTCATTATTATTTGATATAGACCAAGTAGAAATTTATCGTGGCCCACAAGGTACACGCTTTGGTGCAGACGGTATGGCTGGTATGATCCAAATGGGTTCAGCTAAAGCCACGAGCGATCCAAGTTTAAAATTACAAGTAGGTGCTGGCACATACAACACCCGCGAAGCAGGCATTGCAGCAAGCACAGGCTTAACAGATGACACTAGCGCACGCGTTAGCTACTTTCGCAGAAAGTCAGATGGTTACGTAGATAATCTGTATTTAAATGACGAAACACAAAATCAAGACGAACAAGTAGCCCGCTTTAAAATAAACAGTCAGCTTACAAAGCATTTAAATACTGAGTTAAATCTTCACTATATTGATATAAACAACGGCTACGATGCGTTTACGCTTGATAACAGCCGCAATAGTGTAGCCGATGAACCAGGCCAAGATACTCAAGAAAGCTACGCAATAGGTATTAATAATACTTACACGGGTTTTGATTTATTTGATGTAAACCTAAATCTATCGGCTATTGATACCGAGCTGCTTTATAGTTTTGATGAAGACTGGGGTTGTAATGATGCAAGCGAGCCACAGCTATGTGCTGCGGGCTTACATCCAGATGGATACAGCTCAACCGATCTCTATAGCCGCGATCGCGATGATCAATCTGTAGATTTACAGTTTAATTCTAAAACAGGTAACTGGGTTGCAGGTATTTATTACCAAAACCGTGATGTTGATTTAGAGCGCCAATACACATGGTTAGCAAGCCCATTTTCTTCAACTTACGAAACAAGTAATGTTGCAGTATACGGACAATTAGCGACTCCTGTTGGCCCTAAAACAACACTCATTACAGGTTTACGTGTAGAGCAATATCAAGGTGACTACACCGACAGTAACGGCTTTATACAAGATACTGACGACGTAATGGTTGGCGGTAAAGTTGCGCTAGAGTATCAAGTCATTGATCGCACAATGATCTACGCAAGTATCACCCGTGGTTATAAAGCTGGTGGTATAAACTCAGAAGCACTGGCTAAAGCGAAAGATGAAGGATTAAACCTAAGCGCTGATTTTTTCCAGCAGCATACGAGCTTCGACCCAGAATATTTATGGAGTGGTGAGTTTGGTGTTAAGGGCTCATCGCTTGATGATAAATTTACGCTTCGCTTAGCTGCATTTTACATGCACCGCGATGATATTCAGTTAAAAGCATGGCAAGTAGAAGGTCAGCAATTTACTGGTTATGTTGATAATGCCAGCTCTGGCAGTAATTACGGACTTGAAATTGAAGGTAGTTACCAGTTAACTGATAACTTATTTTTAACGGGTAGTGCTGGCTACCTAAATACAGAAATAGACGACTTTGTAACGCAGTCAGGCTTAAACCAAGACGGCCGCGAACAAGCACAATCACCTAAATACCAGTATGCGTTTACTGCTCGCTATAACTTTACAAGTGAGTTTTACGGTATGGTTGGTGTTGAAGGGAAAGACGATTACTATTTCTCAGATAGCCATAACTCACAAGCGCCAAGCAGCAACTTAGTTAATTTAAGTTTTGGCTATGAAGCAGACATGTGGGCTGTACGCGCATGGGCTCGGAACGTGTTTGACGAAACAGTCCCAACACGTGGCTTTGAATTTGGTAATGACCCACAAGATGGTTACGCAACGCATACATACACACAACTAGGCGAGCCTCGCGTAGCAGGTGTTACGTTTACGCTTAATCTGTAAAACACAGCCGTTGACTTTCAAATGAAAGATTTCAGCAAGCAATAAAAAACACCGCGTTTAATTTAAACGCGGTGTTTTTATTTGTAGCCGTCGAGCTTGCTCACGTGAGAAGCGCAGCTTCTAATTACTTTAAACTAAGTATAATCGACATATAATAAAACAACTTTTTAAAGCTTCGCTTTAACGCGTCAGCAAGCTGCACGCCTACAGAGTATTTAAAATACCAAGTTCAATTTTATGGCTGTGTTGTAGACGTAGAGCTTGATCACGTGAGAAGCGCAGCTTCTAATTACTTAAATTAATCATATAAAGAAATCTTAAAGCTTCGCTTTAACGCGTCAGCAAGCTGCACGCCTACAGGGTATTTAAAACACCGAGTTCAATTTTATGGCTGTGTTGTATCCGTCGAGCTTGCTCACGTGAGAAGCGCAGCTTCTAATTACTTTAAACTAAGTATAATCGACATATAATTAAACAACGTTTTAAAGCTTCGCTTTAACGCGTCAGCAAGCTGCACGCCTACAGGGGATTTAAAACACCGAGTTCAATTTTATAGCTGTGTTGTAGCCGTCGAGCTTGCTCACGTGAGAAGCAACGCTTCTAATTACTTTAAACCAAGCATAAGCGACATATAATCAAACAACTTTTTAAAGCTTCGCTTTAACGCGCCAGCAAGCTGCACGCCTACAGGGTATTTAAAACACCGAGTTCAATTTTATGGTTGTGTTGTAGCCGTCGAGCTTGCTCACGTGAGAAGCAACGCTTCAAATTACTTTAAACTAAGCATAAGCGACATATAATCAAACAACTTTTTAAAGCTTCGCTTTAACGCGTCAGCAAGCTGCACGCCTACAGGGTATTTAAAACACCGAGTTCAATTTTATAGCTGTGTTGTAGCCGTCGAGCTTGCTCACGTGAGAAGCGCAGCTTCTGATTACTTTAAACCAAATATAAACGACATATAATCGAACAACTTTTTTAAAGCTTCGCTTTAACGCGTCAGCAAGCTGCACGCCTACAGGGTATTTAAAACACCGAGTTCAATTTTATGGCGGTGTTGTAGACGTAGAGCTTGCTCACGTGAGAAGCGAAGCTTCTAATTACTTAAATTAATCATATAAAGAAATCTTAAAGCTTCGCTTTAACGCGCCAGCAAGCTGTGCTTGCCTACAGGGTTGGCATTACGCCCTTTGCACATCAAACGCGATTACGTCTTTAATTTTCTCTTTGTTTGTTGCGAGCATTACCAGCCTATCAATTCCCAAAGCAACCCCTGCGCATTGTGGTAATCCATGCTCCAGCGCTTTAATTAAGCGCGTATCCATTGGTACTTGTTTTAAACCGTTGTTGGCGCGGTATGTGTTATCTTCATTAAAACGTTTAGCTTGCTCACTGGCATTTGTAAGTTCGTTAAAGCCATTCGCTAATTCCATATTTTTATAATAAAGCTCAAAGCGCCCTGCTACTCGCTCATCGTGTTCACAAATTTGCGCTAGTGCCGCTTGAGAAGCTGGAAAGTGATACACAAAGCATGGCTTATCTTGTCCTATTGTTGGCTCCACTTTCATACAAAATAATAATTGCAGTAAGGTATCTTTATGCGTTTCATTTTGGGCTATATCAGCAAACCCATGCTCACACGCAAGTTGCTTTAACTGCTCTATGTTCGCTGTTAGCGGGTCAAGCCCGAGTGCTTGTTCAAACGCTTTTTGATAGGTAAATCTAGTTGCAGGTTCAACATCTAAAACAAGCTGCATTAGCTCATCCATTTCATCCATAAGTGCAAATTCGTCAAAGCCTGGGCGATACCATTCCAGTATTGTAAATTCGGGATTGTGATGTCTACCCGCTTCTTCATTTCTAAATGCTTTACAAAGCTGAAAAATAGCGCCTGAGCCTGCTGCTAACAAGCGTTTCATAGCAAACTCTGGAGATGTTTGTAAAAACAGAGGAAGGCCACCAGCATGGCCAGGGCCTACAAATGTGGTATTAAAACTGGCTAAGTGCACATCGGTTACACTGGCAGCACTTAAGCTTGGAGTTTCTACCTCTAAAACATCACGTGCATAAAAAAATTCACGGATGCTACGTAATATCGCTGCGCGTTGTTTTAGTGTTTCAATGCTTGCGCTTGGGGCCCAAAGATCTGCTGACATATTTTCTCCAAAAAAAATCCCAGCATTAAAGCCAGGATTTTATTAAACAACGTTAAAACTTACTTAACGCGGCTTACGTATTCACCATTACGAGTGTCTACTTTAATTACTTCGCCAATTTGTACGAATAATGGAACTCGTACCACAGCACCTGTGCTAAGCGTTGCTGGTTTACCACCAGTACCGGCTGTATCACCTTTAAGGCCAGGATCTGTTTCAGTGATCTCAAGCTCAACAAAGTTAGGTGGTGTAACAGCAATAGGGCTGCCGTTCCATAATGTAATTGTGCATAAGTCATTTTCAACTAACCATTTAACTGCATCGCCTAGTGCTTTTTCGTCAGCAGCAATTTGCTCAAATGTTTCGTTGTTCATGAAATGCCAAAATTCGCCGTCTGTGTATAGATACGCTAAATCTGTATCCATTACATCAGCACCTTCAACTGATTCACCCGATTTAAAGGTTTTTTCAAGCACCTTACCAGAGATAAGTTTACGGATACGAACACGGTTAAACGCCTGACCTTTACCAGGTTTTACCATTTCATTTTCTAAGATACTGCAAGGCTCGCCGTCCATCATAATTTTTAGGCCGCCCTTGAACTCGTTGGTGCTATAATTCGCCATCGTTTCCTCTATTTATATTTTTTCGAGTAATCTACATGCCAATGATACAAAGAAATGAAGCAAATTTGCATAAAAACTGGCAAAAAGAATTAGCAAATGTAGTTACCTGCCCAAAAACCTTGCTTAAAATGGTCGGTTTATCGAGCCAAGTCCATGAAAACGACCTAAAAGCCCGCAGTTTATTTCCGGTACGGGTGCCTATCCCTTTTATAAAAAAAATTCGTAAAGGTGACGCAAACGATCCGTTACTGCTACAAGTTATGCCACGCCATCAAGAATTTTTAACTAAATCAGGTTTTAATAAAGATCCCCTACTCGAGCAAGATAACGACCAACCAGGCCTGTTACACAAGTATAAATCGCGTGTTTTAGTGATGTTTAAAACCGGCTGTGCGGTAAATTGTCGTTATTGCTTTAGAAGGCATTTTCCGTATCAAGAAAACCAACTCAATAAAAAAAGCCTACTTGAAACACTGAGCTATATAAAATCAGATGCCAATATAAACGAAGTGATTTTAAGTGGTGGCGATCCGCTAATGGCCAAAGACGATGCAATAAGCTGGTTTTTAGATGAGCTTGAGCAATTACCACAAATTAAACGAATGCGAATACATAGCCGTTTGCCGGTAGTTATACCTGCGCGAGTGACCGATGAGTTATGTGAACGATTAGCAAAATCGCCGTTAAAAATTATTTTTATTAATCACATTAACCACGCCAACGAAATAGACGCTGACTTTAAAGCCGCCATGCAAAAGCTAAAGCAAGCAAACGTAACGCTATTAAACCAAGCTGTAATTTTAAAAGATGTGAACGATACTGTTGATGCGCAAATAAATTTAAGCGAAGCGTTATTTGATGCCGACGTATTGCCGTATTATTTGTATTTGCTTGATAAGGTAGAAGGGGCGAGCCACTTTGATATTAATGAAGCGCAAGCAATAAAAATAATGGCAGAGCTATTAAAAGCCCTGCCCGGATTTTTAGTGCCTAAATTAGTAAGAGAGATCGGTGGTCAAAAAAGTAAAACACCTATCGATCTTAAGTTAATTTAAACATATATATTTACGTTATTACCCAGTGATGCAGTCGCCGATTTAGCCGGCGTTTGCGCACTTGACGATTGCGCTGCACCTTCAATAAGTGCAAGCGCTGCAGCGCCATCAGCTAATTGCTGTTTTTTAGACAAAGCAGCAGTGTAAAGCTCACTGCCTTGGCCTGAACCAGACATAGCTGGTAAATTTCCACCTGATATATTCATAATTATAAGCCTTAATCAACCTGACTTTTAAATGTAATCCACGTATTATGTCGGCCATGCAGCACAAAGCTTTAGGAAAACCATGGATTCTATAATTGAACAACTCAACACTAACTTAAAAATTGTTTATCGTCAGGCACTTGACGCCGATAAAAAATTAGACGAATTACAACAACAAGGCCATGGCAAATTTAAAGCCTTATTTGCACAAGATGCCGGTTTTAGCTTTGAAGCTAAACGTTTTAAGCCTTATGTTCTTGATGTAGCCGCTGATGTTGAAAGCTTATCTAACGATGGTTTTGATGAAGAAAAACTTAAAACAACCGTTATTAAATTACAGCAAATACTCACGTTGTTAGCTACCTTTAAGTAAAGCTTAAAAACGAAAATGCCGCTATTTAGCGGCATTATTATTTTGAGTTAATCTAAACTTGGTAATATTTGCTCACCAAACCATTCTGTTAGTAAGCGTTTTTCGTAATAAAATGATTCGTCGCGACCCATTTTTATTTTATCCATAAAGCCCATGTCTTTAAGCTCTACGTCACTACCTTTACTTAATACTGTACCGTCGTTATCGGTTAACGAATAATTTAACTTAATGCGTGGAAAGTAAATCGGTTTTACTACACGAATTTCGTCCATACCGCCATAACGCACATCACCTGCTAAATCTAAATCAGTAAACTCTACATTTAATTTATAATCTTTTGGCAATTGCTCAGCTAATTTAGCCATATGTTTTTCAAAACTTGTCGCAATATTTTTATGATATGAGCTCTTAGTTTGGTTTGACGCTCGCACATCACGATAATCATTAAAGTCATGCCATTTAACAACAGACTCACCCGCATGGGCAAGTGCAGGCAATGCAATACACATTGTTGCTGCTATTTTTTTAACTAAATTCATATCTTTCTCCAAAGAGGTAAACCAATCACAAAAGTGTAGACTGGAGTAAACCTAGCATTAGCTATTACTAGACTCATTTTAGCACTTGTTTATTAACTATAACTTAATCTTAAGTATAAAGTGTTACTTGTACTGAGTAAAATATAATCAAAAGTGCTTGATTTACCGTTATTAAAAAAAGATGTTATTTAAACTATAGAAATTACAGATAAAGCATGTAAATCACCTCTATTTATGGTGAAATTAACTCAATTGATAAAAGGTACCCACGGAGCTTTCATGACTATTTTAGTAACCGGTGGCGCTGGCTATATTGGCTCGCACACTGTTTTAGAACTTTTACAGCAAGGTAACGATGTTGTTGTTATTGATAATTTAAGTAACTCATCACAAGAATCTCTTGCACGCGTAAAAAAAATCACAGGTAAAGAAGCTACTTTTTACCAAGGCGATATTCTCGATAAACCCTTTTTAGATTCAGTATTTGCAAAACACACGGTTGATAGTGTTATACATTTTGCGGGTTTAAAATCAGTGGGTGAGTCGGTTGCAAAGCCCGTTGAGTACTATCAAAACAATGTACAAGGTACACTTACGCTTGTTGATGCAATGCGCGACGCGGGTGTATTCAAGTTAGTATTTAGCTCGTCAGCCACGGTATACGGCGACCCTGCAAGCTTACCGATTAAAGAAGACTTCCCTGTAGGCGGTACTACTAACCCGTACGGCACATCTAAACTAATGGTTGAAATGATGCTACAAGATATCGCTAAATCAGATGAGCGCTTTGCGTTTGCTATTTTGCGTTACTTTAATCCAGTAGGTGCACATGAGTCGGGCTTAATTGGTGAAGATCCTAACGGTATCCCGAACAACCTTTTACCGTTTATCGCACAAGTAGCGGTCGGTAAATTAAAGCAACTTGCTGTGTTTGGTGATGATTACGATACCATTGATGGCACAGGTGTACGCGACTATATACATGTAGTCGATTTAGCAATGGGTCATTTAAAAGCACTTGATAAAATTGCCAGCAGCACGGGTGCATTAGTTTATAACCTAGGTACTGGTAACGGGTATTCTGTACTGCAAATGGTTAATGCATTTATTAAAGCAAGCGATCAGGCTGTACCCTACCAGGTTTCACCTCGTCGCCCTGGTGATATTGCAGCGTGTTATGCCGCACCAGAAAAAGCACTTAATGAACTTGGCTGGGAAGCAGTACGCGGTATCGATGAAATGATGCAAGATACATGGCGTTGGCAGTCAAATAACCCTAATGGTTATAAGGGTTAAGTAAAGCAAGCTTCAAACTTAAAGTAAGTGCGCGGTATAAAACCGCGCCTACAGAGTACTTTAAATACCGAGTTCAATTTTATAGCTGTGTTGTAGGCGATGAGCTTGCTCACGCGAAAAGCGCAGCTTTTAATTACTTAAATATCTATCCCAAAAACTGCGTTTTTGAACGCCTGCAAGCAGCGCGTCTACAAGAGAATTAAACCACAGTGCTAGACTTTACCTGTAGGCGAAGAGCTTGCTCTCGCGAAAAGCGCAGCTTTTAATTACTTATACATAATGATGGGCATCTTTATTATGTCTGTGCCCACTGTCTTAACAAATTATGATAAACACCCGTTAACTGAATAATCTCAGGGCTGTCTTCTACTTTGCTGCGCAAACTTTGAATCGACATATCTAAATCAAACAACAAACCACGTTTTTCGTCGCTGTTTACCATGCTTTGTAACCAAAAAAATGAGGCTAATCTACGCCCACTCGTTACAGGCATTACACGATGTAAGCTCGTTGAAGGGTACAGCACCATACTGCCTGCTGGCAGCTTTACGCTATGTGAGCCATAAGTGTCTTCAATAACAAGTTCACCGCCCTCATAGTCTTCAGGGTCATTAATAAATAACGTCATTGATACATCTGTACGAATTTTTACAGGCGTACCCGGCACTTGCCTGATTGCATTATCTACATGCACACCAAACGATTGCCCGCCTTGATAACAGTTAAATAACGGAGGAAAAATTTTTGCGGGAAGTGCTGCCGACATAAACAAATTACTGCGCGCAAGTGCTGCCATAATAATGTCGCCAAGCTCTTGGCATTCAGGGCTATTTTCAGGTAGCTGTAAGTTATTTTTTGCTTTGGTTGATTGATGTCCTGCGGTAATACTGCCATCAGCCCACTGCGCTTTAAGCAAAACCTCATGACAATAAGCCACTTCTTCTTTCGTTAATAGCTCTGGAATTTTAACTAGCATGTGCGCCCTCTCACATTTTTATCAAATAATTAAGGGCAGAGTTAACTCTGCCCTTTTATGCCGTACTTATTTTACTCTTAGAAAGAGTAGCTCGCTGTTAAGCTAAACTTACGACCATCACCTGGTACAAAGTGCCCGCCACCTAGCTGATCAACGTAATCTTTATCACCTAAGTTTTCACCATTAAACTGCAGGCTCAAATCTTTTGATATGTCATACGCAACCATCAGGTCAAAAATAGTATAACCTGGCGCTCGAGAGCGTGTTGCAGTAGTACCGTTGTAACGCTCACCTACATATTGCGCACCTAAACCAAACGATAACTTATCCGACATATCGTATGTAGTCCAAACACTTGCGCTATTTTTAGGCGTACGTGCAAGTTCGTTACCAATTTGAGTTGCGTCGTCGCCTAATGCTTTAGTTACTTCGCTATCTTGGTAAGTGTATGAAGCAATTACAGTCCACTCTTTAGTAATTAAGCCTGTCGCTGAAAGCTCTAAACCTTGTACGCGCTGTTCACCACCGAGTATTTCGTCTCTTGAGCTATCTGCAAAAGGGTCATCAGTACGGGCATTGGTTTTTTCAGTGCGAAATAGTGCCGCATTAGTTTGCAGGCGCCCATCCATTAAGCTCCACTTAGTTCCTAGCTCGTAGCTGCGGCTTTCTTCTGCATCTAAATCAGCTGCATTTGAACGTGTAGATACCGTTAGCCCTTCAGCAGATGGGTTAAATGAATTACCCGCGCCTAAATATATACTGCCGTTATCGGCTGGTTTATAAACTACAGCCGCATTCCAACTAAATAAGTCATCACTTGTAGAAATTAAAGCGCTTGGGTCATTATAATCGTTGTGATAATCCGTAGTGAAGCTATCAAAACGAATGCCGCCCGTTACTTCCCATTGTTTATTAAGTGTTACTGTATCAAATGCATAAATAGCTTGGTTTTTAGCTTTAGCTTCAATACTTCTACCGTCACGACCATATACACCGGTAAATGCAATTGTTGCATCAGGGTTGTATAAGTCATTGCGTATTTCGTCTTCAATTAGGTTATCAGGCGTAGTTGCAACAAAGTTATGGCGTGTAAACGTTTCATTTGCAAGCTCAACACCCACTACAACATCGTGAGTAAAGCCAGCAAATTCATAGTTACCAATTAAATCAACTTGAAGTGCAGCAAGTGAATTTTCTGTATCACGTGTTTTTTCATCTGCAAAGGTAATGTCAGTGTCTGTTGTAACAGAGAAGTAACGCGGTGCAGTTGTTACTGATTCACGTTTTACTTTACCTAAACGACCTTGAACACGTAACGTAGTATTTTGAGAAAAATCATACTCATAACGAGCTGTTGTTGAGTAGGCTTCAATATCTTCGTAATCACGATAAATATTACCGTAAAAATTATCAAAATCGACAGGAGAAGGTGAGCGCGCGCTATCTGCAAGTTCAGCTACTGGCGTATCACTGTAAACCCACGGAATGCCGTAATCTGGTAAATTGTCTTGGCGTTGATACTCTAGGTTTAAATCAAAACGGCTGTTTGTACCAAGCCCTGTTGCAAATGCAAACGCAACAGCATTTGTTTCGTTTTCAATATGGTCACGACCTGCAACATCACCTTTATCAGTAAGAAGGTTTATACGTAGTGCGCTTGTGTCGTTTACTTGAATGTTAGTATCAAAACGACCACGGTAATCGTTTTCTGTGCCTAAACGTAGCGAAACGTCGTTAAAGCTGTCTAACTTCGCCTTTTTACTTTCTAAATTAACACTACCACCTGTTGCGCCACGACCAGAAACTGCTGAGCCTGGGCCTTTTGCAACTTCAACGGCTTCAATGTTGTAAATATCACGTGTGTAACCTGCAACATCACGAATACCATCAACAAAAATATCATTTGTTGCACTAAAACCACGAATCGACATGCTATCGCCAGTAGGTGAGCCACCCTCACCTGCAGCTAAAGAAATACCAGACACATTGCGTAAAGCATCACGTAAGCTATCTACGTTTCTATCTTTCATTACCGCTTGGTTAATTACCGTTACAGTTTTAGCTGTATCGAGTAACGGTTGAGTGTATTTATGCGACGTTGATTTTTCAACAACATAGCTAGACTCTGTTTTAGTTTCTGCTTTAGTTACCGATAGTTCTTGAACATCCTGTGCACTTGCCCAAGTTGAAAGCGTTGCCGTAACAACCGCTGCAATTGGCTTTATGTAGGCATTTCCTTTATTCGATGGCTTACTCATGGTTACTCCGTAGTTTTTATTAAGCACTTAACTATTGTTAATTTAAGGTACATATTTAATTTCGGCGAAATCCTACCACCCAAACAACGCAATGTAAACGATAACTGCTATCAATTGCATTGTTATGTAAATTCCTATATTGTATACACACTCAAAAATTAACAGTAATTACGTCCTTGTAATTGCTTGTCGTAACTTTCAGGATTGTTGTTAAGTAATGCGAAGCTTAATTAAACCAATTAGCGTAGTTATCGCGCTTTGTAGCACTATGGCAGTAAAAGCCGACACTGTTAGTGAGCTAGAACAACTCGTTAATAAATGGCTACAAATAGAAAATCAAAACACAGAATTAAATACTCATTGGCTTGAACAAAAAAGCAGCATGGAGCAAACCTTAACGCTTCTAAATGCTGAGCAGCAGCAACTTAGCGAGCTTAATCAGCGTAGAAAAAAAAGCACCAGTGAGCTTGCCCAAAAACGCGAACAGCTTGTTACTCAGCAATCAGAACTTGAAAATGATCAACAGCAATTAAATGATCAACTAGCGCGTATTTCTCAGCAATTACTTTCATTACAAGTGCAACTCCCCCCGCCACTTTTAAGTAGTTGGAAAAACACCGGTGATTTAAGCGATTCAAAACTCAGTACAACTGACAAATTGCAAACAGCCCTAAAAATGCTGACGTTACTTAGTGATTTTCAACAACGTATTTCTATTCACGAAATGGCTATTAAGCATCCTGATGGGCAAGAAGTGTGGGTAAAGCAGCTTTATTTAGGTGCAGCACAAGCATGGTTTGTAAGCGAAGATTTAAGTTACGTAGGTATTGGTTTTCCAAGTGACTTAGGTTGGCAGTGGGAATTTGACCCAAGCATTAATGCTGAGCAAGTTGCACTGGGTATTGCTGTACAGCAAAAAAAGCGCGCTGCTGATTGGGTAACACTCCCAATATTAAGTTATGTAAATAAAAACCAGCAAGGGGCTAAATAATGGCTACTAACAGCATAATTGCAGTATTTAGCGCCACGGTTTTACTTTTTAGCGCAAATGTTTCTTTTGCAGCCAGCAGTGATGATGCTAAACAAAGTATTTTAAGTGATATTAAAACAGCGCAACGTACTCTAAATAAAACTCAAAATAGTATTTCAAAAGAGCAAGCTACCCTTGCAAAGCAAATTTTTACCAAGCAGCAATCGCTCAGTAAATTGCGCGAACAAGCAGCCGTTAATCGCCGCCTAGCTGACGAAAACACATTAAGTCTCGATCAGTTACAAACCCGATTAGATACTTGGCAACAGCAACAGCAATATCAATTAAACTTACTTAGCCGTTTTGTGCGCCAAAATACCAGCAATAGTGCTAGCAGTAACGAGTCGACTAATAACCAAAACGAGTTATTAAGCCGCGTTATATCGCAAATTAATAATCAAGAGCAGGCACTTTATCCACAGTTTAAAAAACAATCGGTTGTGCTAAGTAATGGCGAATTAAGCCAAGCTAATACCCTACAAGTAGGGCCTGTTGCATGGTTTAGTACGCAAACACCTAAACTTATGGGTTTATTAAATTTGGATGATGAATCTAATGCATTAAAGGTAGCGTTAGTACAATCAGCAAGTGACGATAACCCACTCGATAATACTTTAAAGCAAAACGGTGTAGGCTCAACATTACTTACTTTTGATCCTAGTTTAACGCACTTAGTAACTAGCCAAGCCCAACAAGAAAGTCCGCTTGAACACTTAGAAAAAGGCGGTTTATGGGCTATCCCTATTATTTTATTTGCCTGCTTTGCACTAACCATTGCGCTATTAAAAGCCGCGCAACTACTGCGTTTAAGTAAAATTAAAATGCACTCTCAAATGCAATTACAGCAATTTTTTAAAGCTGAAAATAGCAGTGAATTTGCAGGCATGCAGCAGCAGTTATTTAACTTAACGCTGCAAAGCGAAAAAGGCCAAGTACGAGACGATCAATTATTTAATCAGTTAATTCACGATAAGCATAAACTCGATAACTTTATTGGCGCTATTGCCGTTACAGCTGCAGTAGCTCCACTACTTGGCTTGTTAGGTACTGTTAGCGGCATGATCGAAACATTTAAAATGATGACATTGTTTGGCTCAGGTGACCCAGAAGTTGTATCGGGCGGTATCGCACAAGCACTTATAACAACTGAATTAGGTTTAGTCGTTGCCATACCAGCTCTGGTATTAAATGCACTGCTATCGCGTAAAGCAAAAGCGTACTACAGCCAACTCGAAGGCTTTGCATTACAGCTAAGTCAACTAGAAAAAGGAGAAACCAATGTTTGAAAAAATCGTTAGTAACCCTATTTGCTGGTGTATTCTTTTACTCGCTTTATTTGTATACCAGTTAATTTTTCATGACTTACTACACCTTAAACAATACCAAGCGCAGCGCAAAGGCTACTGGCAAGAGGTTAGCTCTATTTTAACGGCTGCTCTTCCGCTACTTGGTTTATTAGGTACCATTGTTGGTTTGCTTGATACATTTAAAGTAATGGCGCTGGGCCATAACGAGTTAATGAGTGATGCCATTGGTGATGCATTACTAACAACTCAATTGGGCCTTGTGTGCGCTATTCCCGCGTGGTTAATGCAAGCTTACTTAGCGTATTCGCAGCGTAACCCTAAATTACATACGTTAAGTAAACAGTTAGGGTAACACTATGCAATCACGTTTAAAGCACAAGCTAGAGCAAGAAGCGGGGCAACATATCGATATGTCGCCACTACTTGATGTGGTATTTATATTGCTAATATTTTTTATTGTTACAACTGTATTTGTACGCGAAAGCGGCGTTGAAGTTGATAAACCACAAGCCGTATCGGCCAGCCGTCTTGAGCAACAAGTTATATTTTTAGCTATAACCGACTCTCAACAAGTATTTTTTGATGGTAGCCAAATTGGTGTTGCTGGCGTGCGTAGTAGTGTCGAGCAAATGCTAAAACAGCAACAACGCCCTGTGGTTATTCAAGCTGATAAAACAGTACCTACAGAATTACTTGTTCAAGTAATTGACGAAGCAAAGCTGGCAGGCGCGGCGCAAGTTAACTTAGCGACCAAGCAATAATATGCACACGATTGACTCGCTTCAAAAAACAAAAAACAATCGCCATCCACTTTTTGCATTTGGCCTTAGCCTCATTGTGCTTAGTGCTGCATTACTACTTTTATGGCTTGGGCAACTTGCCGAACACCATATGCAAGACAAAGTGCTTGTACGTGAGATTGCCATGGTGGCACTGCCACCTCCTCCTGCGCCATCAATATCGCAACAGCAAACAAGTGAGCCAATGCAAAGCTTAACGGTAGAAGGGGCTGGCGCGTCTATTCAAGCCGTTAAAATTAAGATAAACAGCAATTTAAGTATTGTAAAACCCGATACACCTAGCGTAAAAGTAAGCGCGCCACAATGGCAATCAATGAGTGTAAATTGGGATGCGTTTAGCTTAAATCAACTCGATGGCCTCCCCACTTTACTTACACCTGTTAAAGCCGTTTTACCAAAAAGCTTAACCCGCCGAGGTGTTGATGTATTTACTGTAAAACTCGATGTATTTATTGATGAAAGTGGCAAGTTAAGTTTAATTGAGGTAGTACAAAATCCATATCCTGAACTTAAACCAGCTATCGACAAAATTATTAAACAAAGCCGCTTTAGTGCACCTAAAAAAGAAGGTGAAACAGTACGCGCTCGCTTTATTTGGCCAATCGAATTTAAACCTTAAGCCTATAAAAATGAAAAATATGAATATATTTAAAACGCTAAAACCATTAACTTCCGCACTGTTGACGACTGTAATGTGCTCATTACCTTTATTAAGTGCAGGTAACGTACATGCAAGCGCTGCCAGTGATACTAATGCGCCACTAAAAGTAACGTTATCGCCTAGCGATCCAACATGGCAGTTGGCTATAAATAATAAATTACTAGGCCCTACAGAGGTCCTTATTGAGCCGACCGAGCGCGGTTTTGCTCGCCAAGTGCAGCCACTCCTACAAGCCAGTAATTACAGTGAAGTTGCTGCGCTATTTAAAGGCCGTGATATAAGCGAAGATAGCACTGCTTTAAACTTATTACGTGCACAAGTTTTGCTTTCAACAAAAGACTTTAATAACGCTGAACGAGCCTACCTAGCGTGTTTAAAAGCCTCACCTGATTTAGTAAAAGCACACCAAGGTTTGAGCCTTTTATACATGCAACAAGCAAAGTATGACAAAGCGCAAACACACTTAGTTCACAGTATTGAACTTGGCCAAGCTGACGCACAAAGTTATGCGCAACTTGCTTATATACACGTACAGCACAACCAACCTTGGAGCGCTGTAGCGGCGTACCGCCAAGCACTTATGCTAGCGCCAGAAACAAGCCAATACCAACAAGGGTTGTTATTTGCGTTAATTGAATCGGGTGATTTAAATCAGGCAAATGCATTACTTAAAGAGTTACTTAATAAAACCCCCGATAAAGCTGAACTTTGGTTGCAACGTGCGCAAATAGCACTACAGCTAGATCAAAAAAAGCAAGCGCTTGCTGCTATTGAAGTGGCCTTAAAACTCAACCCTAAAGATACCAGTAACCAGCTGCTTGCTGCGCAATTACATTTAAGCGAAGGCAGTAGTAAACGTGCAGTTAGCTTATTAAAGCAAGGTTTAAAACACGCCACTAAACAGCAGCAAGTTGAGATTATTAATACCACGATGCAAACTTTAGGCTGGCTTGTATCTCAGCAAAAATGGGATTTAGCTAAAGAGCTAATAGGCAGTGCAAAAAGATTAACTAAACAGCTACCCCATGACGAACAAGCGCAGTTTTCTGTATACAGTGCACAACTTGCTATGCAGCAAGGTAATACTACGCGCGCTCTTAAAAGCTTAAATAATGCACTTAAAATAAACCCGAATTTAGGTGATGCCCTACTTAGTTTAGCGAGTATTTATCGTGATAAAAATCAGCTTACGCAAGCTAGGTTAATGTATGTACGCGCGCAGGCTCTGCCTGACTATCAACTATCTGCATGGCTTGGATTATCGCAAATAGCGATTGATTCTAAAGACTACTCGAGCGCGTTAAAACATCTTAGAAAAGCGTTGCAAGCAAACCCACAACGCCAAGATTTAATAACCAATATTCGCGCCCTTGAGAATATAGTGCGCCAAGAAGGATAAGTTTATAGGTTTTACGTGAGCAAGCTAAACGCCTACCGCCAAGGTGTAGCTGTGGGGTTAACTTGTAGCGTGTAAAAACGCAGTTTTTAAAATGGCTTAATAATTAGAAGCTGCGCTTCTCTCATGAGCAAGCACATCTACAATATATCAAACCAAAGCGTTACCAATTTTGCATTTCGACTATGCGCGATTGCGTGCGTGCATATTCAAAGCTCAACTTTTTACCTTTATACAAATGTTCAATGTCGGTTTGAGCATTTATCACCAGTAATTTATGGCAATCGTAAAACTCATCTACTAAGGCAATAAAGCGACGTGCTTCGTCGTCAAAGGTGTGCTCATCAAGCGTTTGTTTTTCACGCTGATAACTATCTTCTATACCGTGTACAATAACTTTACCCGTTGCTTTAACCCCCATTTGCGGCACGTTCGATACATATAACACATCAAATTGCGTTGCTAAAAACATATAATCGTTAGCACTACGAGGGCCTGAGCATAGCGCCATAAAATCAATCATCAATGCGTTATCGGCTTTTAATAAATAAGGTAAATCGCGGCCATGCACGCTAATTGTATTTCTATATGTTACCTCTGTATAAGAAGTTAAAAACTCATTTTCAAAATCGTGATTTGATAAATTAATAAAATAGTGACGGCTGTTTTTACCATATCTAAAGCGGTGATCCTCCTCCCCTGCTACGTTAATTATATGGCAATGGCTATTAATTAAATCGATGGTAGGTAAAAATCTCGTTCGTTGCAGGCCGTTGTAATAAAGTTGCTCTGGCTTTGCGTTCGATGTGGCCACCAGCACAACACCTTGTTCAAACAAGGCATTGAACAATCTCGCCATAATCATGGCATCGCCAATGTCGCTCACAAAAAACTCGTCAAAACACAGTATGCGGATGTTTTTAGCCCACTGTTTTGCAATCAAAATTAATGGATTTTTTTGACCTTGTAGCTGCGAAAGTTGGGCATGCACCTGCGCTATAAAATGATGAAAATGCAGCCGCTGCTTTTGCTCAGTAGGTAGGTTTTTATAAAATAAATCCATCAACATTGATTTACCACGCCCTACTGGTCCATATAAATATACACCTTTTATTAAAGGCGCTTTTTGCCACCATGATGTGTGAGCTTGAAGTTGCTCGCTTAATGTATTTAAAGCCTCCACTGCATTTTGCTGCGCAGCATCAAAACATAGTTCACCCGAGTTTATTTTTGCTTGGTAAAGGCTTAAAATTTGTGTGCTGTGCACTGTCATGGTATTTCACTATCGGCTATAATCGCGCCCATTGTAGCCGACTAAAAATGTGAACCAAAATGAAATTCCCTTGCCGCTTAGATAAATTTATTAGCCACTTAGCTGAAATACCGCGTACCCAAGCTCGCGCGAGTATTAAGCGAAAAGAAGTAAGCGTTAATGGTGAAGTAATCACATCACATAATTTTCAGCTAGCCCAGCAAGATGAAGTACTATACCAAGGTACACCTTTGGTATTTTTAGGTAAGCGTTATTACATGCTAAACAAACCTGTTGGCTATGTATGTGCTAACAGTGACGAGCTACATAAAACTGTTTTTGACTTACTTGATGAGCCAAATATGAGTGACTTTCACGTGGCAGGTCGCCTTGATATAGACACTACAGGCTTAGTCATTATTACTAATGATGGCGATTGGTCACATAAAATTACGTCACCTAAAAGCAATAAATTTAAAACCTACCTAGTCGAAACCCAAGAACCTATTACCGATGAAGCACTTGAGCAACTGCGTACAGGTGTCATGCTGCACAACGAAAAAGATTTAACTCGCCCAGCTATAGCCGAAAAGCTTGCTAATTACGGCCTGCGTTTATCAATAAGTGAAGGTAAGTATCATCAAGTTAAGCGTATGCTTTACGCGGTAGATAACAAAGTAGTTGAGTTACATCGCGAGCAGATTGCCGGTATTACTCTAGATGAAAACTTGGCTAGCGGTGAATATCGCCTATTAACAGCGCAAGAAATCAAACTATAAAAGCCCTTTAAGAGAGCCTAAGTTTGGATTATTAGTTAAAACAATATAGCCAAACTTTTACTTGAGCCTTTTAACTTGCTCCACTAAAATAGCGCCCTTCAAAATTACTAAGGTCGGCCGTGTTAGTTAACTACAACCCCCCTATGAGTCCGTATTTAACAATACTTTTTCAGGATGACGACTTACTGATAGTTAATAAACCAAGTGAGTTATTAACTGTCCCAGGTAAAGATCCTAAACATGCCGACAGCTTAATTAATCGTGTTAATCGTGTTTTTCCAACAGCAAGAATAGTGCACCGCTTAGATATGGCGACTTCTGGCATACTGTGCCTTGCCATGAATAAAGCAGCGCACAGACATTTAAGTATGCAGTTTCAAGAGCGCGAAACAGCTAAACGTTACATAGCACGTGTATACGGACAACTTGAAGCTGAAACAGGATCAGTAGATTTACCCCTTATTTGTGATTGGCCTAATCGCCCAAAACAAATGGTTGATCACGACAGAGGTAAACCTTCGCTTACGCATTTCAAAATACTTGAGCGTGAAGACAATGCAACCCGTGTGGAGCTAACGCCTATCACTGGTCGCTCGCATCAGTTACGTGTACATATGCTAAGCCTGGGTCATCCTATTTTAGGTGATAGACTTTACGCCCACAAAGAGGCACTTGCTGCCGCTCCTCGCTTACAATTACATGCACAAATGCTGCAATTAAAGCACCCTGTAACTGAGCAAGTACTTACTTTTGAAGCTAAATTGGAGTTTTAATCGGCTCTAATTTACTAATTAATTGATCCTAAACTTTTAGCTAACGTTGCCGATACCTAATTTATAGTCATTAGTTAGGTTTATTATGGTGTTTACACGGTTTTTAAAAGGGGCTTTTTATATACAGCTCAGCTGTGCGTTACTTTTGGCTAACCCTATCAGCGCGGCAGAACATATTAACCCTCCAACTTTTTCAAGTATTGAAAATAGCGACATTGAGCGACTACTTCCAAGCGATGAAATAAAGCCTATATTAGCTGGCGAAACAGAATTTTTAAGCCTTTACAGCGAGTATATGAGTAGCGACTTGAGAGGGGTTGTATTACTTATACCCGACTGGCACTCTACCCCAACAAACAACTCAGGTATGAGTTACTTACGTAAAGAGCTTAATAACTTAGGTTACAGCACCTACGCAATGACAGTGCCCGACATTGATTGGCAAGCTAGTAAAATGGCAAAAACAACGCCAAATGAGGCTGAAGTTGCGCCTAGCAAAACCGAGGAGCCTGCATCACCCGACACCACAACAGACGCGCAACCGCAGCCTGAAAAAATAAAAGATGAGCCTCATTACGTTAATGCAATTGAAAAAGTAACCGATGACATACTTGATAACTATAAAATAAATCTCATTTCTCGCTTTAATGCGCTGTATCAAACTGCTATGGAAGATTCGAGTAATATAGTGGTTATTGCACAAGGCACGAGTGCTGGCGTGTTGTTGGAGTACTATGCAGATTTTCCGGATGAGAGACTGGATGCGTTTATAAGTTTAAGTAGTTACCTGCCTAACACAAAGCGTAACGAAAGCTTGAGCCAAACAGCATCACTTGTTACACCCGCCTTGCTTGATATTTACTATGCAAATGACAGCACAGACATTTTAATGAGCCTTAAAAGCCGTCAGCGCTGGGTTAACCGAAATGCAAAGTTTGACTACCGCCAACGCCAGTTGTTTGGCCTGCGCGATCAACCCGATCAACACGCACGCCTAACAAAAGAAATAGACGGCTTTTTACGCCGACTTTTTTAAATACTCATAAGCAGCTTGAATATCTTGGCTCTTTTTAACAGCCAATTCCATCATGTGTTTTGGTAAACCTTGCGACACTAATTTATCTGGGTGATGTTGCGACATAAGTTTACGGTACGCTACTTTTATATCACGCTGCGTTGCATCGCTATTTAGCCCTAATAATGCCAATGCTTGCGCACGGTCCATATTATTATTTGGCGGTACATGATGGCCAGAGCCCTCACGATAACTACTACTTTGACCTTGATTTTGTTGCTGCTGATTAAAACGCTGTTGTTGCTTTCTAAAGTTAAACTCAGCTTGGTAACGTTTTAATACAAATGCAAAATGTGTTTTAGAAATGCCTAGCTGTTTACTTACTTCTGCTAATAATTGCTTTTCTTGCTCGGCTAACACTCCATCAGAAAATGCCATCTGAATTTGTATTTCTAAAAATAACTGTATTAGGTCGTTTCGTTTAGCAAAGCGCTCTTTAAAATCGTGTACTGTTTCTTTAAGTGAAAAGTCGCTCTCTTTACCTGACTGAAATGCATGTTGTGCTTCACGGCGCTCTTCGCCTTTTAAGCCCATTTCGTCCATAAACAAGTTAGCCGCTTTTATATGTACTTCGCTGACTCGACCGTTCGATTTGGCAATATGCCCCATTACCGCAAAGCAGCTTGAAAAGAATAAAGCTTGGCGTTCGTGAACATCGTCACCACTAAATAAACTAGAAAAGCCGCCCGCTTTATCAAAGTTATTTTTTAAGCTTTTATCAAATAAATGACCTAGGTATAAACCTAAAATGGCACCAAATATTTTGCCAAACATAAAGCCAAAACAAAAACCGAGAATTTTTCCCCACATTTATAATACTGCCTTCTTAAAAATTGAGTTATTACGCCCCAAGACGCGTGTTTAATTGATTTAAACGCTCTGGTGTACCAATATCATCCCACTGCCCTATATAGAGCTCAGTAGAGACTAAATGTTCACTTAGCTTTTCACGTAAAATAGGCCCTAAAGGGCGAATACCTTGCGTTAATCCTTTAAAAAAATCAGCCTGATACCGGCCAATCCCTGAAAATGTATATTTTTGGCTCTCGGCCGATAAATGGCTCAATGCAAAGTCGCCATCTGGATTGTGTGGCGGGTTTTCTATCAGCACTATGTGCGCCTCACCGGACTGTAAATGCAATTGCATAAGCGCACTTACATCATAATCGGTGTATACATCACCATTTATAACAATGAACGAGTCGCCTAGCAGTGGTAACGCTTCAATTATACCACCGGCAGTTTCAAGGCCACCTTCAACTTCTTGGCTGTAAAGTATGTTTACACCAAATTGGCTGCCATCTTTAAAGTAGTCTTTTATTTTATCACCTTGCCACGCAAGGTTTATTACAATATCGGTAATGCCGGCAGCTTTAAGATTATTTATATGGTGCTCAATAAGTGGTTTTTCTGCCACTTTTAACATTGGCTTGGGCATATTTTGCGTTAGCGGCATCATTCTCTGCCCGCGCCCTGCAGCTAAAATCATCGCTTTCATGAGCGCTCCTTTGCTAATTTTTCAGTTACTTTTGGCACTATGGTATTTTTAGTCCACTCACTTAATGCTTTAAGCTCTGGGTAATTAGCCGCTACTTCAATAATGTAATCAAGAGTTGGTAAAATATTATCTAAATAACCTGTTTTACCATCGCGTAAATATAATCGACAAAATATACCCGCCGCTTTTAAGTGGCGCTGTAAGCCGGTTAGATCAAACCAATATTTAAATTCATCAAATGAAGTGTTAACCATTAAGTTTTGAGCTGTAAATTCTTGATAAGCAAAATCAAGCAAGCTTGTTAACTCTTTTTGAGGCAGTTTAAAATAGCAATCGCGCAGTAGCGATACTAAATCGTAGCAAAGCGGTCCGCGTACCGCATCTTGATAATCTATAATTGCCCACTGGCCGTTACTATTCATAATATTACGGCTATGGTAATCGCGATGAACGGTAACAGTGGGTTGCTCAAGCATGGCCTGTATTAATAGCGTTGAACTTGTTTGCCACATTACGTTTTGCTCTGCGCTTAGTGGCTCATTAATAAAGTCACTCACTAACCACTGGCTAAATATATCTAGCTCTAGCTTTATAAAATCTTCGTTATACGCTTGCATAGCCGAAGCTGCCGGCGTTTTAGCCCATTGAGCGCTTAAACTAATTAATACTTGATAGTGCTCGGTGCGGTTTGCATCATCAAGCATGTCAGCTAGGTGCGTACTCCCTAAATCGCTGAGAATAAAAAAGCCCTGTTTCTCATCACTTGCAATAATAGTGGGAAGTAAAAAACCTTGCTCAGTAAACACCTTATTTAGTGAAATATAGGGGTCGTTATTCACTTTTTTTGGATCAGAGTCCATCACTATTAAATGCTTATTATCGTGATTTAAACGGTAATAACGGCGAAAACTCGCATCACCCGTGATCGCGTTTAAAGTATGCGACTTAGCATTAAGGTGTGAGTTTATAAATTGTTGTAAATTCTCAAAGCGTGTCATTTTATAAGATATCTATTTTTATAGGTCAATTACTGTAATTGCCATTATTTTCCTTTATTATGTGTATATTATATTAAACACACAGTATTAAGGTCGATAAATGAGCAAAACCTGGGGCATATTGATGCTAAGCGTTGTTAGCGCACCATCGCTTGCCGAAACTGAATTGGCACACAACCTTTGTGGCATTTCAATGCAAACCAGAGCTTGGCAACCACTTGAAGGCCTTAACCTTGGTGAAGTTGATATTCAAGCTGATGATGTTGAGCTACTTGGCACTCAAAGCGCTGAATTTACCGGCAATGTTGATATTAACACCCTTAAGATGAGTTTGTCCGCACAAACTGCGTTGATAGACAAACAGCGTGGTTTATTAAATGCAACGGGGCCAATTACTTATCAAGATTACGTAAGTAAAGTAAACAGCGCCGGATTAAATGCCGATTTAAATAATTCAGAAGTTAGTTTGTTAGGCGCCGACTACAGCCTAACCGAGCAACAAGGTAAAGGCGGCGCTGAAAAGCTCACTGTTAATCAGTCTGGCCTATTACTCATGAATGCAAGCTTTACTACTTGCCCAAGTGATACCCCTGTATGGGAAATTGAAGCTGACGAAATAAACCTTTCTCGCGAAGAAGGCTGGGGCGAAACATATAACGCGGTATTACGCATTCTAGATACACCTGTTTTATATTTGCCTTATTTTACATTTCCGCTGGATGAACGCCGTAAATCGGGGTTACTTACCCCCACTATTTCAAGCTCTGATAAATACGGTCTTGAAACAATTACGCCGTACTATTTAAATATTGCGCCTAATTTTGATGCCACAATTACGCCTCGTTATATGTCTAACAAAGGGCTGCAACTGCAAACCGAATTTAGATACCTAACAGAGCAGCATGAAGGCTTAGTAGGAATTGAGTATTTAGATAGTGATGATTCTGAGCCAGATTTAAATGAACGCTACATGTTTCATTGGCAACAACAAAGCTACCTAGGTGAAAACTGGCGCGCAAATGTTGATATAACCAATGTGAGCGATGATAACTACATCACCGACTTAACTTCAAACTACGCAAGTAAAACCGATACTCAGTTATATCGTACCGGCTCACTTACGCATTTAGGTGATACATGGCGCACCGATATTAAAGTACAAAACTTTGAAGTACTGGGCGATCACTTAGAGTCATACACTGCTTTGCCGCAAATTAACTTTACGCAAACCGCCCCATGGCGTTTTGATAACTTTGACTTTAGTGTGTCAGGCGAAATCAGTCATTTTACTAATGATTCATCTGAAGTGGCCATAGACAACGCAACTCGTGTACACATAGAACCTAAAGCGCGCTACAACTATGCTAATCATGCATGGTCTTTTTTATCTGAAGTGAGCTTATTACAAACTAATTATAAACAAAGCGGAAACTTAACCGGCACGCAATATAGCGATACCGTATCGCGTACTATCCCTAAAGTACGTTTGTACTCTCAGCTTAATTTTGAGCGTGATGCATCTTACTTTTTTGAAGATGGTATACAAACGTTAGAGCCTCAAATTCAATATTTATATACACCTAATAAAGATCAGTCAGATATTGGCTTGTTTGATACAACCAAGCTACAAGACGATTATTATGGTTTATTTAGAGACGTGCGTTTTTCGGGCGTTGACCGCATAGCCGCAGCGAATCAATTTACTTTAGGTGCTACAACGCGCTTATTTGATAAAAAACAAGAAGAAGTGTTTAACTTTAGTGCCGGCCAAATATTTTATTTAAGTGACGATGCAAAGCCAACAGAGCAAGGCTTAAACTCAGACACTAATTATAATGCACTATTTGCAGCTCAAACCATGTTACATTGGCACCGCCGTTGGTACCTCGCAGGAGGTATTCAATACGATACAGATGGCAAGCAAATGGTACAGTCAAATGTAACGCTTGATTATAAAGGTGATAATAATCAGGTAGTACAATTGAACCATCGCTATGCAAATGATGTCTCAGGAAATACAATCGAGCAAGCAGGTGTATTTACGAGTATTCCTATTAGCGACGAATGGCAATTTATTGCGAGTTACCATCGAGATCTTGAAAACAACAGAAGTATCGAAGTATTGAGCGGATTTCAGTATGAATCATGCTGTTGGGCTATCCAAATTACTGGGCACCGCCAAATTGAAACTGACTTAAATCAATCAATAGGCCAAGAACAAGCAACTTTTGATTCAGGTATTAGTTTGAATTTTGTATTAAAAGGACTTGGCAGTAAAAGCCGTTATGATGCACAAAAATTATTACAACAAGGTATTTTTGGCTATCGTAGACCGTATTTTCTTAGTAACTAGGGCCTGTTTATCTTTCGAGGTTGAATTTGCAGCCGTATGTTTGGTTTTTAGGCAAGGCAGAGCCTATGTTGTGTGGTTGTTCCACATAAATAGGCGATAACGCAGCATAAATGCCAAACATGCGCTGCCCTAGGGTTCATCCTAGGGGGATTAACTCTTTAGGTGTAGGTAAGAGGCGCGAGCAGGACGCGGAAGCTTTGCTCGGTTTTACTTATTCCACTGGGTTACAAACCTCGTGCCGCGATTAAATCGCCTCTAGGTTGAACAAATTTTAATCCTGAGAGGTCAACAGACCCTGGTATCACAACAGTACTATTAGCAGAGTAGTAAAAAGAATATGAATTTAAAAAAATTATTAACATCAGCAGTTTTAAGTGTCAGCCTTTGTCAAAGTGCAATGGCTGCACCAGTCGAAATAGATAAAGTGATTGGCGTTGTAAACGAAGGCGTCATTTTAAAAAGCGAAGTAGACACCATTATTAACCGTGTTAAAAAGCAAGCCGAAGAACAAGGCCAGCAATTACCAAAAGACGAAACGCTTCGTGTACAAGCAGTTGAGCGTTTAGTAAATCAAGCACTTATGATGCAAATGGCTGAGCGTATGGGGTTACAAATCTCAGATAGCCAACTAGATCAAACGCTTGCAAGCATGGCAAAAGAGCAAGGCGGTACCATTGCCGACTTACGCCGCACTATTGAAGGCGCCGGTGAAAGCTTTCAAAGCTACCGTGAAGAAATTCGTAAAGAGATCACAACACAGCAAGTAACACGTGCCAGTGTTGATCGCCGTATTTATATTAGTGAGCAAGAAGTTGATAACCTTTTAAAAATAATGGAAACCCAAGGTCAAAGTGCTGAAGAGTACGACATTGGCCATATTTTAATAGATATCCCTAACGATGCAACGGCCGATGAAATTGCTGATGCAAAAACACGTGCAGATAAAGTTATTGAGCTATTGAACGATGGTCAAGAATTTAAGCGTATTGCTATTTCATCATCAAGCGGCTCTAAAGCACTTGAAGGCGGCCAACTTGGTTACATGGGCATTAACGAAATGCCTTCACTTTTTGCTGAAGCAGTAAAAGGTCAAAAGAAAGGCGCTATTGTAGGC
This sequence comes from Pseudoalteromonas sp. Z1A8, assembly GCF_011378855.1. GTDB lineage: Bacteria > Pseudomonadota > Gammaproteobacteria > Enterobacterales > Alteromonadaceae > Pseudoalteromonas. The sequence goes on from NZ_WTLB01000004.1 coordinate 144,056, forward strand.
CCGCTTCGCTCTGGTGCTGGTTTTCATATCATTAAAGTACAAGACGTTCGTGGTTTACAAATTGTAGAAACAACTGAAGTACGTTCACGCCATATATTAATTAAGCCTTCGATTATTTTAAGCGAAGAAAAAGCACGCTCAATGCTTGCTGGTTTTGCAAAAGAATTACGTGCAGGCACTGCTGACTTTGGCGAACTTGCTAAAGAATACTCAGAAGATCCAGGCTCTGCACTTAAAGGTGGCGAGTACGATTGGACAGATCCAACTACTTACGTACCTGCGTTTAAAGATACATTGCTGTCTCTTAAGCAAGACGAAATAAGCGAACCGTTTAGAACACAGTTTGGTTGGCATATTGTGCAGTTACTTGGTAAACGTGTAGCTGATAAAACAGAGCTTGCTAAACGTAACCGTGCTCATGGCATGTTATTTAACCGTAAATTTAAGGAAGAAAGTTTTAACTGGCAGCAAGAAATGCGCGAGCAAGCTCACGTTGATATTTTCCCAATAGATTAATAAATATGACCTTAAGAATTGCGATTACACCGGGTGAACCAGCCGGTATTGGCCCAGATTTGCTACTCACGCTTGCTCAGCAAGCGTGGGATGTTCAACTTATAGCGATTGCCGATGGCAAGCTATTAAAAGAACGTGCAAAGCATTTAGGCTTAACAATAAACTTAATTAAATTTGATGATAACGCACCAGCAAAAGCAGCACCTGCTGGCAGCTTGTATATTCATCAGGTTGATTTAGGAGCTGATGTAGAGCTTGGCGTACTAAACGACGGTAACGGCCAATACGTGTTAGATACCTTGCGTATAGCAAGCGAAAAAAACATGGATGGCACCTTCGACGCGGTTGTTACTGGCCCTGTTCACAAAGGCATAATTAATAAAGCGGGCATTTCGTTTAGCGGGCACACTGAGTATTTTGCGCAGCAATCAAACACTGCTGATGTAGTTATGATGCTTGCAACTGAAGGCTTACGCGTTGCACTGGTAACCACTCATATTCCACTTGCGTATGTATCGCGTGCAATTACACCTGAGCGCTTAACTAAAGTAGCGGGTATTTTAAATCACGACTTACAAACTAAGTTTGGTATAGAAAAACCACGTATTTTAGTATGCGGGTTAAACCCACATGCCGGTGAAGATGGCCATTTAGGTCGTGAAGAAATAGAAACAATCACGCCCACGCTTGAGATACTTAGAAGCGAAGGTATGAATTTAATTGGTCCACTACCGGCCGATACCTTATTTCAAGATAAATACCTATCTGAAGCAGATGCAGTGCTTGCTATGTATCACGATCAGGGATTACCTGTGCTAAAATACAAAGGATTTGGTAAATCGGTAAATATTACCCTTGGTTTACCATTTATCCGCACCTCAGTTGACCACGGTACTGCACTTGATTTAGCAGGAACTGGTACAGCTGACGTTGGCAGTTTTGAATTAGCGATCCGCGAAGCAATTAAGCTCGCCCAAGAAAAAGCACAAATCAATGACCGATAAAGTACATTTAGGACACCGCGCTCGTAAGCGTTTTGGGCAAAACTTTTTATTTGATGAATCTATCATCGACAAAATAGTCTCTGCGATCGATCCTAAACCAGAAGACAACCTAGTAGAAATTGGCCCCGGCCTTGGCGCAATTACTGAGCCAGTAGCCGATTTAAGCGGCCATTTAACGGTTGTTGAATTAGATAAAGATTTAGCGCAACGATTAATTGAACACCCATTCTTGGGTCCTAAATTAACCGTTAACCAAGGCGATGCAATGACGTTTGACTTTGCAAGCTTGGTTCGCGATGACAAAAAATTAAAAGTGTTTGGTAACTTACCTTACAATATTTCGACACCGTTATTGTTTCATCTTTTTGAATTTTCAGATCATATTGAGCACATGCACTTTATGCTTCAAAAAGAAGTAGTAAAACGCATGGTAGCAGGCCCAGGTAGTAAAACATTTGGCCGCTTAAGCGTAATGACTCAATACTACTGTAATGCAATGCCGGTTGTTGAAGTACCACCTGAGTGCTTTAAACCAGCGCCAAAAGTTGACTCTGCGGTTATTCGTTTAATACCTAAAAAGCCAGAGCAACGTACAGCAAAAAGCGTTAAAATTTTAAACACCGTGTGTTTAGAAGCCTTTAACCAGCGCCGTAAAACGCTACGTAATAGTTTAGGTAACTTACTTACCGCAGAAGAGCTTACTAGCATTGGTATTGACATAACGCTACGTGCTGAGCGCTTATCTTTACAACAATTTATTGATATAGCTAACTGGATTTATGACAACAAGCAGTAATATTGGATCGCCTGTAAAGGTGTCTGTAGAAACATTTTACGTAGAAGGTCAATCTCAACCTGAGCTTGATAAATACGTATTTGCCTACTCAGTAACAATTAAAAACCATAGCCTATGTAGTGCAAAACTACTAAGCCGCTATTGGTTAATTACCGATGCAAATGGCAAAGAAGTAACTGTTGAAGGTGAAGGCGTTGTTGGTGAAATGCCAGACATTGGCCCAGGCGAAAGCTATAAATACACCAGCGGTGCAATTTTAGATACACCGGTAGGCACAATGCAAGGCCACTATACGTTACGCAACGAATTTGGCTCTGAGTTTCAGGCGCCTATTAATGTGTTTCGTTTGGCTTGCCCTAACATTTTACATTAAGTAGTAACCACTGATGGCAGATTATGCGATAGGTGATTTACAAGGGTGTTTTAGTGAATTTAGCACCCTTTTACAACGGGTTGATTTTAACCCAAGTAAAGATCACCTTTATTTAGTTGGTGACATAGTTGCCCGAGGGCCAGATTCCCTAGCCTGCTTAGACTATATTTACCAACATCAAAATAGCATGACCATCACTTTAGGCAATCACGACCTCCACATGATTGCCTGCTACTTCCTTAACAAGCCTACCAATCCAAAAGATAAACTAAACCCAATATTCCAAAGCCCCAAATTAGCGCACTACATCGCCTTTTTACAAACACAACCATTGGCTTTAGAGCTTAAAAAGCATAACTGTTTTATATCTCACGCAGGGTTAAATCCCGACTGGTCAATTGAATATGCGCTAAAACAAGCGCAATTTGCACAACGCTGTTATCAATCAAGTAGTGCTAAAGCATTTTTTGAACACATGTATCAGGCTCACCCAGAGCAGTGGTCAAGCAATCTTGATGGCTTTGAAAAATTTAGATACATAGTTAACTATTTTACCCGCATGCGCTTTTTAACGAGTGACAACAAACTTGAGCTTAATGCAAAGGGCGCAGTAACCGATAGCCAAATATTAACACCGTGGTTTAACCACCCTAATATTGCTAAAACTAAACACGATATTATTTTTGGCCACTGGGCAGCACTTGAAGGTAAAACGGGTAATTCACGCGTTCATGCTCTAGATACCGGTTGTGTATGGGGTAACACCATGACGTTAATGGAGCTAAGTACTAAAAAAGTAATTGTAGAAAAATCCCTCCTTTCATCTAAATAAACTGAAAAAAACTAATACATCTGTTAGATTTATCAATTAATAGTTAAAATTAGTTAAAGTAATTGATTTTAATTACTTAACTTATCTTAATTAAAGCCGATAAGTCTTAATTGAAGTACTTTTGAGTGGAAATCTTATGAACCTGACAGTAAGCCAACGTATTTGGGGTGGTTTTATATTTATCACCTTATTATTATTAATAATTGGTGGTAATTCCTTAATAAAAATAGCAAACATCGATCGTTCTACTCAAAAGGTGAACCAACTATCACTTCCTGCATTAAATAAAAGCTCTGAACTACAAGCCGAATTTATTTTAATGAGTAAAGCCGCTCAAGCGAGCTTTTACACTTCATCAGCAAGTGAGCTCGCACCAATAAAATCACAAGTCCTTGAGCAAAAACAGCTATTCAGCACTTTGCACCGTGAACTTCAAGACGTAGTAAAAAACGATGCAGCACTAAATCAAAGCAGCCAAAACGTAGAAAAAACCTATTTAAGCTTTTTAAGTACTGTTGAAAATTTATTAGAAGATAAAAGCAAACAGCTTGCACTTACCAAGGCTTTAAAAGCACAACTTGAAAACATTGAGCTTACAGCTGAAGATGCAAACTCAGTAGTACTTGATATTATCGACATTGATGGGTTTGAGCAAAACCACCCGCGAGCTTATCAAGCTGCAAACAATCTAGAAAATAACTTTATGTCGGTAGTTAGTAACAGCACCGACATGCTAACCGTTAAAACGCTTAATACACTCGACATCGTTAAAAACGAGCAAACGTATTACTTAGAAGAAGTAGTACGTACCGTTGCGTTAATTCAGCCCGCAATAGAGCAAACTCATAGCGATTTATATTCAAGCCTAAAAGAATATGTTGATACCTTAGAAAGTAATATCAAAGGTAGTAACAGTTTAGCTGCAAATAAAAAGCGTTTAATTGATTCGATTACGCTTACGCAAGCAGAACTTGCCCAGTCGGAGCAAGCAACCAAAATGGCACTTAACCAAATTGATGAGCTAGTTAATCAAGCAAGTGACGTTGCGTTTAAATTACAGCAAGGTGTACGTAGCGACGTAGATTCAGCTAATTTGTGGACCTGGGTTGGTATGATTATAGCCACTCTATTAGCTATCGCGATTGCTATTATTACCGTTAGCCGCATTACTAAGCCCCTTGCTGAAGTTAACCGTATTTTAGATATTGTTGCCAGTGGCGACATGACACAACGATTAGACGACAGCGCTAAAGACGAATTTGGCGAACTATCTAAAAGTTGTAATACATTAATTGATAGCCTACGCAGCTTAATTAAAGGCATTATTTCGCGTTCTACTCAGCTTGCAGCAGCATCAGAGCAAACATCTGCCATTACCGCAGAATCAAGCCAAGCAATTCGTAATCAGCAAGCACAAGTTGAACAAGCAGCAACGGCAACAACCGAAATGAGCAGTACATCGCAAACGGTTAGCAACAGCGCTCAACAAGCACTTAGCGAAATTAAAAACGCTGACAAAGAAGCTGAACGTGTCAAAGGTATTTCGAACAACAATAAAGCAACTATTGAACAGCTTGCTCGTGAAGTAGACGACGCTTCGCAAGTTATTAATAAACTACATCAAGATAGCGCATCAATAGGCAGCATTTTAGATGTAATACGCGGTATAGCGGATCAAACTAACCTACTTGCACTAAATGCCGCAATTGAAGCCGCACGTGCTGGTGAATATGGCCGAGGCTTTGCTGTTGTAGCAGACGAAGTACGCTCACTAGCGAGTAAAACTCAAGAATCGACCCAAGAGATACAATCAATGATTGAGTCTCTTCAAACAGGCGCAGAAGCCGCAGTAACGGCAATGAGTAAAGGTAAGCAACGTGCGGTATCGTGTGTTGAGCAAACAGACCTAGCAAGCAGTGCACTTGATTCAATTACATTTGCGGTTTCGCAAGCCCACGATGTAAGTGAAGAAATTTCGACAGCAGCGCTTGAGCAACAACAAGTAGCACAAGAAATTAGCGAACGCCTTGAGTCGATTGTAGCCATAGCAGAGCAAACAGCCGAAGGCGCAAACCAAACCAACATTTCAAGCTCAGAAGTAGCAAAACTTGCCGAAGAACTACGCTTGTCGGTAGACGAATTTAAAGTTTAGCTTTACTAAAACGATTAAAAAACCCGCCTACAAATATCACCTAACCCGTAGGCGGGAGTTTACCTCGCGCAGCTCTTGAGAGTTTACCTCGCACAGCTCTTGAAAGTTTACCTTCACGCATCCATAA
>NZ_WTLB01000040.1 GCF_011378855.1 Pseudoalteromonas sp. Z1A8
AACGGCCCAAAAGTAGGACCGTTCGAATTTCAAAAACTCGGTACACCATTAAGTCAAAACATGCTTAACTGAATGGTGTTATCACAAAGTGAGGCTTTTCGACAAACAGCTTAAAAAAGAGGTTTAAGCGTTTTCTAGCATAGACAGTGCAACCGCTTCGGCCGCTTTAATACCATCAATACCGGCTGATAAAATACCGCCCGCGTAGCCTGCGCCTTCACCTGCAGGGTAAAGCCCTTTAGTGTTGATGCTTTGGAATGTTTTGTCGCGCTTAATACTAATAGGCGACGAAGTACGTGTTTCAACGCCGGTTAGTAAACCGTCGTTAGTTGAAAAGCCACGAATTTGTTTATTAAACGCTGGTATCGCTTCGCGAAGGGCATCAATAGCAAATTGTGGTAGCACTTTACTCAAGTCAGTTAACTTAATACCTGGTGTGTAAGAGGGTTGTACTTCACCTAAATTTTCTGAAGATTTACCTTTCAAAAAGTCGCCAATTAGCTGTGCTGGTGCATCGTAGTTACTACCACCAAGCTCATATGCTTGCTCTTCAAGTTTGCGCTGTAAGTCTATGCCTGCAAGTGGGTTACCTGGGAAGTCTTGCTCTGGCGATATGCCTACCACAATAGCGCTGTTAGCGTTGCGCTCACTTCGTGAATATTGGCTCATACCGTTGGTAACAACGCGGCCCTCTTCAGAGGTTGCAGCGACTACTGTGCCACCTGGACACATACAAAAGCTGTAAACTGTGCGGCCATTGTCGCAATGATGAACAAGTTTATAATCGGCAGAGCCTAAAATTGGGTTTCCTGCATTTGTACCAAAACGACATTCATCGATCATTGATTGTTTATGCTCGATTCTAAAACCGACTGAGAATGGCTTTGCTTCAACATAAATCCCCTTTTTGTGGATCATATCAAACGTATCGCGTGCGCTGTGACCAACGGCTAATACAACGTGGCGAGTATTTAGTTGCTCGCCATTTGAAAGCGTTAAACCTGTTACTTGCCCGTCGTCTAAATGAATATCGTCAACACGTGTGCTAAAGCGAATTTCGCCGCCTAGTTCTATTATACGAGCGCGCATTTTTTCAATCATGGTGACAAGTTTAAATGTACCAATGTGCGGCTTACTTACATATAAAATTTCATCGGGTGCGCCTGCTTCTACAAATTCAGTAATTACTTTACGGCCATAATGCTTTGGATCCTTTACTTGGCTGTATAACTTACCGTCTGAGAATGTACCTGCGCCGCCTTCACCAAATTGTACATTTGATTCGGTATTAAGTGTGCGTTTACGCCAAAAGCCAAACGTGTCTTTTGTACGTTCACGTACCTCTTTACCGCGCTCTAATATAATGGGATTAAAGCCCATTTGAGCAAGTAATAAACCTGCAAATAAACCACACGGGCCAAAACCAATCACAACAGGGCGCTCTGTTATATTTTCGCGGGCTTGGGCTACAAATTTATAGTTTGTGTCAGGCGCTACTTTTACATGTTGGTCTTTTTCGAATGCAGTGAGTAAATCGGCTTCGTTATCAACTTCTATATCGAGTGTATAAATCAGTAAAATAGCTGATTTTTTACGTGCATCATAACCACGCTTAAACACATTAAAACTGTGCAATTGTTCTGGTTGGATTTTTAGTTTATTTACAATTGCTTGACCAATTGCATCTTCGTCATGATCAAGTGGCAGCTTTATTTCGGTTAAACGTATCATTTATATCTCTTTTAGGTGTCATAGCGGAATATTATTTACCGCTCACAATAAGGGGATGCAGGGCACAACAGATGTGCAAACATAAGGCGCACATTTTACGTTAAAATAGGGCGATATGGCACTTATTTATTGTATTTTTGGGGTGGATGGGTATGATCCGCAACTGTTGTTTAAAATCTTAGGTATTAAAATAGTATGGCGTTTGTAGTCACCGAAAATTGTATAAAATGTAAGTACACCGATTGCGTCTCGGTATGCCCAGCAGATGCATTTTTTGAAGGCCCTAATTTTTTAGCCATTAGCCCAATTGATTGTATTGATTGTGGTTTATGTGTACCTGAATGTTCAGCCGACGCAATTTATCAAGAAGATGAACTCCCTGAATCTCAAAAAGAATTTACCGAATTAAATGCTGAACTTGCACTCGTATGGCCGCGCATTACTGAGATTAAGCCTGCACCAGAGGACGCTGATGTTTGGAATGGCATAGATAATAAACTCAAACTACTCGAAACGTGATAAGTAACAAATAGTTACTCCTTTATCATTAAATAGTTAATTTTTCATTTCAAAGTATTAACAAATGTACCCGGATAAATTACAATCCTTGGCTTAAGTTGCTCCTTATGAGTAATTACAGTCTAAATGGATGTTTATGCAGTACTTTATAACTATAATGAAAAAGTTTATCTTCCTATTTTTAAGTTTCGTTTTATTACTCTCAAGCCTTAATGTAGCGGCTGAAAAACAGCAAGTATCCTTATCCCGTATTGATTCTAATATCACCGTTGATGGTGTTATGGATGAAGCGCATTGGCAAAATGCGACTCGTATTCCTTTAATCTACCAAGACGAGCCTAACGAAAAAGGCACTCCGCCTGTAAAAACGGATGCTTTCATTTACGAGGATGGCACAAACTTATATGTTGCCTTTGTTGCAGAGGATCCAAACCCTGAGCAAATTCGTGCATCGCTGCGTGACCGCGATACGTTGTGGGAAGACGATGTAGCCATTCTTGTTATTGACACCTTTAATGATGAACGCAGTGGTTATGAATTTCATGTGAACCCTCTTGGTGCACAAGGCGACATTCGCATGACCGACACTGATGGCTGGACCTCTGATACTTCGTGGAATGCTATTTGGGATAGCGCAGGACAAATTAACGAGCAAGGTTATATTGTTGAAATGCGTATTCCTTTTAAGGCACTACGTTTTCCTGAAAATCAAAAAGAGCTAACATGGGGTTTTTCAGTAATGAGAAACTACCAGCGTGATGTTTTGTATCAGCTATCAAATATGGGGTTCGATCGAGATACAAAATGCAGTCTTTGTCAGTTTGATAAGTTAGTGGGTTTTAGCGATATAGAATCAAGTAAAAACATTCAACTTACACCTACGCTAACCACACTACGTAATGACAATAAATCAGAGCTACCGGGTAATTGGGATAATGGCGATATAGACACCGAAGTGGGCTTAGATTTACGTTGGGGCTTAACAAAAGACGCTGTTTTAAATGCAACCATTAATCCAGATTTTTCTCAAGTAGAAACAGACTCTTTAGAGCTTGATGTAAATACAACTTATTCTATTTATTACGCTGAAAAGCGTCCTTTCTTTTTAGATGGGGCTTCTTACTTTAAAAGCAGCTTATTTGAGCTTTTATACACGCGTACAATTGCAGAGCCTACTTTAGGTGCAAAGCTAACTGGTAAAACGGGCGATCATAGTTATGCTTTAATGCTCGCTGATGATGATAATAGTAATATTTTATTACCAAGTAATCAGGGCTCTGGTTTTGCAAACCTAAATGAAAAAACTAATGCAGTCGCAGGGCGCTATCAATTTGATAATGGCGAACAAGGAACAATTGGTATTTCAAGCACGCACAGAGAAAGCGACGACTATCATAATACCGTATTATCAGTAGATGGGAGTTACTGGTTTAATCAATCGGACACTCTTTTGTATCAGGTATCATCGGCTGATACCCGTAACTCTGAATTTTTAATCGAAAATTATAACTTATCTGAAACTCAGTCAGATGAAGCTTATGCTCTAGAACTTACTCGCGATAAACGTGATTACAAACTGTTTGCGTCGTATGAAAATATTGGCGAGGACTACCGCACCGATTTGGGTTATCAAGAAAAAGTAGATTACGAAAAGGTTGTGTTTGGAGGCGGGCAGACATGGTATCGAGATGAGGCTGATTTACTTACCTCATGGTCATACGAAGCTGATTGGGATAAAACGTGGGCTCAAAACGGTGACTTACTTGAAGAAGAATACGAAGGTTTTTTAAGTTTTAAAGGTCAAATGCAATCTATTTTTGAAATTGGTTTAGTACATCGCTATGAAAATTATAATGGCAATTTTTACAATCAAAATATTGGCTATATTTACACAGGTTTCAAACCCACTAAAGATTTAAAGTTAACATTATATGCAGAATACGCGAGCCGGATTGACTATACCAACGAACAGCTTGGTGATGTATTTAACACTCAAACACAAGTGGTATGGGATATTAACGATCACTGGCAGCTCGATGTAAAGCATAACTATAGTCAATTAGATAACCCGCAAGGGGATCGTGTTTTCACTGCTAATTTAGTCGACTTTAGACTTTATTATAAATTTAGCATGCGTTCAATTCTTAAATTAATTTTACAATTTGAAGATATTGATAGAGACGAAAATGCCTACTTTTATCAAGTGAGCCAAATCAATAAAGATTATGGCAGCCAACTTGTTTACTCATATAAAATTAATGCACAAACATTATTTTATTTAGGATATTCAGATAGAGGTTATCAAGACGATTCACTTAAAAATATTGAGCGGGATCAACGTACATTTTTTACAAAAGTTAGCTATGCGTGGCAGTTGTAATCGCTAAAAATTACAGTGCAGCAGAAATTCTCGTTATATTAGCCGGTTGTAATAATGCAGTTTGTTACGTTACTTAGTTTTTTTGCTAAAATTAATGCCGTAGTATTAATCGTTTTCGAATAAATTTATAGGCGGGCAGTAAAAAATTAGAGAGCGTATTGACGATATGTACTAAATTTTAAACAATTGAAACGTTTTTGTTTGTTTTTGTTAATCCCGCCTATACTATATGAACGATATAGTTAGTTAATCCATTGTTGTTAAAAAATTTTGTTATTCTAATACCTAAGGATTATATCAATGCTTGCTTAGTACTAAATGCAAGCGATATAATCCGCTTTTGGTAACAGGTTTAAGGGAGAAGTAAGATAGATGGATTTTTTTATGAATAAATTTAAACCGCTCGGTTTTATTTTCTTAATAATAATTCTATTTTGTTTCTGTATAAATATAGAGTTAACGAATCAGATTAACCGTATAAATCTATTTCACACCAGTATTGATATACGAAGCTTCGAAATAACGAATACCACGCTTGATATGGCTGCTTGGTATAATCCGATCTTAAATGGCCACTATATAATCCAGCAGCCTACTGCGGATTTTTTGCTTATTAAAACCACTGATACCCATTTTGTAGCAGCCGATTCAAGTAAGCTAATTATGATGACGCTTGCATCACCTATTAATTTTTTATTTTTATGTGTTCTAATATTTAGCTGTGGTTTGTATTTACGTAGAGCGCGCAGCAAGCGTCACTATAAAAACCAAATTGCTGAGCTTAATCATCAGGCTAATAGCTTACTCACTGCATTTAACCTACAAGTAAAACCAGCAGAGAACCCTTTGGGTGTAAGTAGCTTAAGCCAATCAATAAATAGTTTAAATACACATGTGGCCAATTATGTAAAACAAACCCAAACAAGTATTTGCCAAGATAAACTGACGTTATTAATTGACCGTCATGCGTATATTGAACATATCGACAGACAAATTAATCACGCGAATCAAGATGAGCTGAAATGTGCACTTCTGTTTATAGATCTTGATGGTTTTAAACAAGTAAATGACTCGTTTGGTCACAGTTTTGGTGATGAAATATTGGTTCAAGTTGCTAGCCGACTTGCGAATGTTTTACGCCACCATAAATTAAGTAACATAAATAGTGCTAACCAATTAGAGCAAAACTTATCAAGGTTAGGAGGGGATGAGTTTTCTATTTTCATAGAGTTACTTGATAATAGCGATAGAGTTATTGAAATTGCAAAGCACGTGCTAAGTGAGCTTGAAAAAGACTTTGTGCTAGGCAATAAAATAGTAAAAATTAGTGCCAGTATTGGTATTGCTGCTTACCCAGAAAGTGCGTCAACCCCACAAGCACTTTTACAATTAGCTGATGTAGCTATGTACAGAGCTAAAAGCGATGGTAAGGGAATATTTAAAGTTTACTCACCAGAAATGGGTAACAAAATGCGCCGTTACCATTACTTACTCGAAGAGTTACGCATAGCAGTCGCTTGTAAAGATTTGTACTTATCTTTTCAGCCAATTGTGCATGTTGAAGATTGTATGATTGATTACTTCGAAGCGCTTACACGCTGGGATCACCCAATTGAAGGTATGATCCCGCCTTCAGAGTTTATTCCTATAGCAGAAGAGTCTAATTTAATATTAGAGCTAGGCGATTGGATTATGCTTGAATCGTGTCGGCAAATGGCTGCATGGCACAATGCAGGTATGCGGAAAATAAAAATATCAGTTAACGTTTCGGGCATTCAACTAAAGCATCGTGATATTTATGATTGGGTAATGAAGAAGCTTAAAAAAACCGGTTTACCGGCTACGTCTTTGATGCTGGAAATTACAGAATCAACTTTCATTAAAGCCAGTCCAAGAATTATTAAAGAGCTCAGTAGGCTAAGAGAAGAGGGTATCACTATTGCTATTGATGACTTCGGTACAGGTTTTAGTTCTTTAAGTACATTAGCGGATTTACCAATAGATGTTATTAAAATTGATCGCTCGTTTATAGCACAAGCCAATAAAAGCCAAAAATATAACGATATATTAAATACAATTAGTGATCTTGGAAAAAAGCTAGGTATTAAAATTGTTGCAGAAGGCGTTGAAGAAATAGGGCAGTTTGAACTCGTTAAAAAAATGGGTGTGAGCTCTGTTCAGGGGTATTTAGTAAGTCGACCTGAGTCATCAGCTAATGTAGGTAATAAAGTATTACGCAATAACACCAGTAACCTTTCAGCATCGGGTACAAGTGCGTGGGATATTGTTAGTTAGTTAGTTTACAAATAAAAATGCCACTCTAAATAGAGTGGCATTTTTTGTTTAATCAGTAATTATTGTATCATACCAACCTGCATAAATCTTTGATCAATTTAACGAATTAAATTGCACTATAACGTCGTTAAAAATTTTTTATTTAGAACAACTAGATACAAAAATTTTTGCCTAGTTCTAGCGTAATTTTCTTAACGTTAAATAGACCCCATATATAAGCAGATTGGTATTAAAGATCAAATGTGCGAGAAACAGCAAGTACAATACGCTCATCAGCATAATCGTAATCTAAGCTTGTGTTTTCAGCAGCTACTTCAATACCAAACCCTTCATAACTAGTTTGATATGCTAAACGGTAGTGATAATACGATTTGTCTCCCTTAGCACTATCCCATAGCCACTTATCACCGTCTAGTGAGTTTGAAATATCAAAGCTTGCACGTAGTGCATGATTTGGAGCCAGCTCATAGGTGTGTGCAATCATTGAGATTACATGCCCTCCACCTTGACCAAAGTAATCCCAGCTGTACCAAAAATTAAGCTCAGTTTGGCCGTACTCACTTGCGTAACCAAATTTAGTGTAAGCCTCAGCGTAGTTGCCATCGCTGTTATTACCTTGATAAGTGTAATACGCAATACCGTAGTCAACGCTAAATTGCTCATCAAGTTGTACATACTTACCTACATAGGCATCAAGCTCAAAATCAGTGTCGTCACCAAAATCTACATTTGAAGCCCATACACCTGCGTAAACACCACTATCAAAGTCATAGTCTAAGCTACCTTGAATTGCAGGATCGTTATCTGTTTGGCTTACACCATTAAAAGTGTAGTCAGACGCTGCCGTGATTGTTGTTGACCAATCAGCTGCTGCAGTCGTTGATAAAAGTGCAAATGGTAGTGCTACTACTAGTTGTTTTAGTTTGTTATTCATTATTTATTCCTAGTGTACTGTGTCTATTTTTGTGTAATCAATTGCGTTTGCTTTTGGTGAGCTGTCTATATTCGTTACTGTTTTAAATTTACTGTAACCAATAAAGGCAGCACAGATAAAGAACAAGCCAATAACTAAAGCACCTACCCACTGAATTTGTAAAAATTCTAGTTTAAACAGTAATGTAAGTAGTGATAGAGCAACAATATTACCTATCATGTATTTCATTTTACCAAAACGCTTTACGGTAAAATTTAGGTTATCTGTATATAAACGTACTAACGAATCGAGAGAGTTAATTACAAATATAATACCTACAAATACCATGGCAAAGTTTTTAATACCTTGAGTTGGGATGCCCGCCTCGTGGTAGTGATAAAGTACGCTAAACCAAATCGCAATCGGAATAGAAGGGAAAATTAACATCGCACCTAATACTTGGTAAGTTTTAAGTCCACCTACAAAGCGTGATGTAAATTGACCAATCATTATGCTCCACGCAAACCACCAAAATAAGTAAAACTCATGGTAATCATTAAGCGGTAAAACAAATTCATTAATGTTGGCAAAGTAAGTGCCAATAGAGCCTAAGTTATTCGTAAATGCTGACATTTGACTATCACCAATTACAAATGCGCCAGCCCACATAAAGGCGATTAAAGCTAAAAATAACCACGTAGTAGAAATACTTAAAATACGTACATATTTAATATCAGTACTTGAGTAAACCGCAAAACAGATAGCCGCAAACACAATTAAATAAAACTCAGAAACTATGCTTGTTCCATCACCTAATTCTGGTAAATACCACGGTAGGTTTGTAAGCAGTAAATAAGCGGTAAATGCACATGTACCAATAATTACAACATTATTGATAAATTTAACCCAAGGAATTTCGAAAAATTTCACTTTAGGTTCTATTACACAGAAATAAAAGCACGTAAGAAAGTAAAATCCCCAGATCAAAAATCCCCAGTAGCCAAACTCAATAGCCAGTGGATTTGCAAACGCGTATTCTGGGCTTGCTTTTATGTCTGCATAACCTGCAAACTCAGTTAAAGGAAACATAATAAGGCCAACATCAAGGCCAGAAGTAAATAATATTGCTATAAACGTAAAGGTTCGAACTGGTGTTACACCTACTACGCGCACATTACCCCATTTAATTAAAATAGTGATAATGGCAAGTAAGGTAAAAATGATGCCTGCATTAAGCCAAATAGTCATTGTTACCCTCCAGTAATGAATAAAAATAATTCATAAGCACTCCGTATTTTATTGTTTTATTCTCGCATTAACACAACGTAACCTATTTACATCGTGTGCCACTGCAAGGCACGCATTGGTTTAGCCCGACGAGACTAAACCTAAGCATGTGGCTAAAGTTAGATCTCCGTACTACGTTGTGTTTCTTGCCAGTTTTTTGTTATGGCAACATTCACATCCGATTTCTGTAATGGGTCTTTACCTAAAATTATGTCAGCTGCTTTTTCGGCAACCATAATTGTAGGCGCATTCAAGTTTCCGTTAGGAACTGTTGGGAATATAGATGAGTCAACAACACGTAATCCCTCAATACCATGCACTTGGGTATTAGAGTTAACAACGGCCATATCATCTTCACCCATTTTGCACGAGCAAGAAGGGTGGTAAGCACTTTCTACGGCTTGGCGTACAAAGGCATCTATTTCTTCATCTGTTTGAATGTGTTTACCTGGTTGAATTTCTTCATCGCGGTATTCATCAAAGGCATTTTGCTCGATTATGTCGCGTGTTAAGCGAACGCACGCTCTAAAGCCTTCAATATCGTCTTGATGCTCAAGGTAATTAAATAAAATGGTTGGTGGTTGCTCAGGATTTGCAGAGGCAATAGTCACACTACCTCGGCTTTTTGGTTTGTTATGACCAACATGAACCTGAAAACCATGACCTGCAAATGCACTTCTACCATCGTAACGCATTGCTGCTGGTAAAAAGTGATACTGAATATCTGGCCATTCAACACCTGGTTTTGAGCGAATAAACGCACACGATTCAAAATGATTCGTTGCACCTAAACCCGAACGCGTTAATAACCAGCGTGCGCCAATCAAACCCTTTGAAACAATGCCTAGCTTGCCGTTAAGCGTGATAGGTTGCTTACATTTGTATTGAAAGTAAAACTCAAGATGATCTTGTAAGTTTTGACCAACACCAGGTAAATGATGCTGTACTTCAACGCCTGCGTTTTCGAGCGCTTGAGTATCACCAATACCAGAGAGTTGTAAAATATGTGGAGAACCAATTGGTCCTGCACTTAGTACAACGTCTTTTGCAGCATGGGCAGTTTTAACGTCGCCATTTACTTTGTATTCAATGCCAGTAGCTTTTTTGCCGTCTAAAATCACGCGTTGTGCTAGTGCACCAGTAATAATTGTTAAATTACTACGCGATTTAACAGGGTCTAAATACTCACGAGACGCAGAGCTGCGCACGCCGTCTTTTACGGTCATGTGCATTGGGCCAAAACCCTCTTGCTGCGACGCGTTGTAATCATCTGTTGAGGCGTAACCGGCTTGTACACCTGCTTTGATAAAAGTGCGATAAAGCGGGTTTTGCATTTCGTTGCCGTTATTAACGCCAAGCGGGCCTTTGCCACCACGGTAAGTATTTTCACCAAGGTAAAAGCTTTCTGCTTTTTGAAAATACGGTAAACATGATTGGTAATCCCAACCGTTTGCACCGTGTTGCTGCCATTCGTCAAAATCTTTTGCGTGGCCACGTACATACACCATGCCATTGATAGATGACGAGCCGCCTAATACTTTGCCTCGTGGGCAATGCATTTCACGGTTATCTAAATGAGGCTCAGGCTGCGTATGAAACTGCCATGCGTATTTATCGCTATTCATAGGAATAGATAACGCGGTTGGCATTTTTATAAAAATACTTTTATCGCTACCGCCAGTTTCAAGTAGTAACACGCGGTTATTTGAATCTTCAGACAAACGGTTTGCTAAAACACAACCCGCCGAACCCGCGCCAACAATAATATAGTCGTAATGATTACTCATAGTAGGGCGCCTTAAAATGGGCTTTCTATGTCGGCCATACCAACATAAATAGACTTAGTTTGCGTGTATTGATCAAGCGTTTGAATACCATTTTCACGGCCAATACCCGATTGCTTATAACCACCAACTGGCATTTCAGCAGGTGAGTTACCGTATGCATTAATCCAACAAATACCGGCTTGTAACTTATGAATTACGCGGTGAGCACGTTTAATATCACTCGTAAATACGCCAGCTGCTAAGCCTAGGTGTGTACCGTTAGCGCGTGCAATCACATCGTCTTCGTCGTCAAAAACAAGCACGCTCATTACTGGGCCAAATATTTCTTCTTTAACGATAGTCATGTCGTCATTACAATCAATAAATACAGTCGGTGCTACAAAATAGCCATTAGGTGCAGATTTAGGTGAAAGCGTTGTACCACCGGTTAATAGCGTTGCACCTTCTTCAATACCTTTATTAACGTAGCTCATTACTAGTTCTTGATGCTTTTTAGAAATAAGTGCGCCAAAGTTAGTATTTAAATCTTGTGGGTCGCCAGCAATAATATTTTTTTCAGTGCGCGCTTTTAGCTCATCAATAAACGGCTGATAAATATTTTTATGAACGTAAATACGTGTACAGTTAGTACAAATTTCGCCTTGCGTATAAAAGTTACCTAACATAGCAGCGCTAACCGCTTGCTCAATATTCGCATCATCAAATACTAATAGTGGAGATTTACCACCGAGTTCCATTGTTACATCTTTTAAAGTACCGGCAGCACTTGCTACTACTTTTTTACCTGTGCCTACTTCACCCGTAAACGATACCTTATCAATGTCGCTGTGCTGTGTTAGCCACTGACCTACATCTCCAGCACCTTGAACAACATTAAAAACACCTGCAGGTACGCCAGCTTCAAAAAACACTTCAGCAAGCTTAATAGCGCCAAGTGGTGTTTCCTCAGATGGTTTAAATATAAATGCATTACCAGCAGCAAGGGCAGGGCCCGACTTCCAACATGCAATTTGTAGTGGGTAGTTCCATGCACCAATACCCGCACAGATACCTAGCGGTTCTTTACGTGTGTAGTAAAAGTCATCACCCACCATTTGCTGTTGGCCTACTTGTGCTGGCGCAAGGCCTGCAAAGTATTCAATTACATCAGCGCCGGTTTCAATATCAACACAATTTGCTTCTTGCATTGGTTTACCGGTGTCTAGTACTTCTACAAGTGCTAGCTCATCATTGCGCTCGCGTAAAATAGCCACTGCTTTTAATAAAATGCGGCTGCGTTCAATGGGTGTCATTGCTGACCACTGAGCAAAGCCTTGCTTTGCACTCTCAATGGCTGCGTTTTGAATAAATTCGTCGGCAATCTCTACTGCGTAAATAACCTCGCCCGTAGCTGGGTTTGTTACATCAAATGTTTTGCCGCTCTGGTTTGCAAGAAAATGGCCGTTAATAAAATTTTGATAGACAGGTGTAGTCACGCTAGGCTCCATATTGCTTGATAAGTGAAAGTACATAGCTTTTTGCTAACTGTTCACTGTGTTTAAACTGATTATTGTCTGACTTACTCAGTACTGCTCTTAACCATAGGCCATCAATCATGGCGGCGCTAAGTTCAGCAGCTTGATTCGCTTGCTCAATAGGCATTAATTGCTTCAAAGAAAATGCTAAATTACTGTGCAAGCGTCTACTGTTTACATTTTGTAGTCTGTGTAATTCTTTATCGTGCATCGATTGTGCCCAAAAACTCAACCACGTTCGGGTTGTATCATTGCGTTGTTGTACAAGCGCAAAGTTGGCTTCGACAATATACATTAAACGTTCAGTCGCATTTGTTTGATGGTTTACTTTGCCTATCAAGTCTTGCTTTAAGCTTGTTAGTAAGTATCGAACAGTGGCTTCAATCAGCCCCTGCTTACCATTAAAATAATGACTAATAATACCCGACGATAAACCTGCATTTTTACTAATGCTGTTTATAGTCGTTCCTTGCAGGCCTTTGCTTGCAACAGATTCTATAGTTGCGTCAATTAACTGCTGACGCCTGACAGGTTCCATTCCAACTTTAGGCATAATTTTTATTAATTGAACGTTCAATAAAGATAAGCTTAAGGTAATAGCTCTAACAATTCAAGGCTGAGGTAAACATCTAGATGCCAAAATGTAGATGAATCATTAATAAAAGCGCAACTAATGAGATATAGAAGATAAAGTTTTATTTTATTTAACTGTATATAAAACAATGGTTTGTGGGTTTTATTTTGAAATTAAATAATAGTAATGATTTGTTTACAGCAATAAATGAATAAAATGTGTAAAAATCGTTAGTGCAGTAATAGTTAGAGTACTAATAGTATTATTTTAATACAGAAGTACACTAAACCTGCAATTGCTTAGTGCTCTAATAAATTTATATCAAGAGTAAGCTTTGCGGTTTTATCGTTTTAAAGCGCTTGGTTTGAAAGGTTAAGTTTTGAAAGGTCAGGCATTATTGATAACGCCTTTAAAAAGGAGGGGATAACGTCTTAATCTATTGCCAATGTAGTCATCAGCTAAAATTTGCTGGCAAATAAAATCAATATCTTCGCTTGCTTCAAAAACCCAATCAAAGCGCTCTATAGCGAGTAAAAATCCACGCTTTAAATGAGTTTGAGCACGGTACTGTTCTAAATTGTCTTGAATAATTGAGACTTTGTTTGGATCAGCTTTAAGCTCTTCTACTACTTGGTTTATAAAAGTAGTATTGAGCTTACTGGTAGGGCGGTTCCTGAGTTTTCGTGGGTGCATTAGCTCTCGTTAGCAATGTTATATAATTTTTTCAAAAAATCATCCTTATTTTTTTCGTGTTCGTAGTCTAGATGATAAGTATTATGAAAACCAAAGCGTAATTCAACACCGCTTCCCTGCAAATATATAGTGTAACCATCTACATCTGAATAAGCAGTAACACCTTGATAATGTTTACCTTCGTCAGTCATTTCGCCTTTTTGAATGATGCGTTCATACACGGCTAAAATCTGTTTGTTGTCAATTTCGTTTTTCATACTTCACCCTTTTATTTAATACCTCATACGATAAGGATATGAGGGTCGATCATCTTAAAAACAATAGCTAAAAATGTGTGATATTGCTTTGTAATTTAGCCTTTTTAAATTAAGCTCAAAATTCATTTAATGTTGAGCTTACACCATGATAGACAAGGCGTTACTACTAAAAACTCGTGAGTTATCGGATCAATTAATTGCATTGCAAACGCCAATTAGGATACTCGATGCTATTAATTGGGATAAACAAACTAAAGAGGATTTTTTTAGACAAAAATGTCAAAAAAATCCACTTATCGATCGTGCTTATTATCAACAGCGCGACCTTGGTTTTGTCCCTAGCGAGTTACGCCAAGCGTTTTCTACTTTGCACCGTAACATTATTAACCAATTAGGGCAGTTGAATCCGATTGCTCAATATATGGGAAAAATGTGCACTGAATATAAAACAGTATTAAGTATGCTTGAATATCGTGGTACGACAGAGTTTCATGATTTATCGGTGGAGTTATTTGGTCATCCTAAAGATTTATTTCATGCGGGTGAGCCCTCACTTTCTGAGCTCGCTAATATGCTAGATAAACCGCTGCAAAATTTACTCATAGCCGACATACTGCCTGACGACCCTAAAAATATTGATGCTGTAGACGCTGTGCGTATTTTGTCTGAGCAAGTAAATGCCAGTATGGCAGGGATAAACGTAGAGGTAATGCTTAGCGATGGTATTGTCAGTGATGCAGCCGCCGGTGCTAATAATATAAAGCTTAATCAAGATGTTAAGTTTTCGCAGCGTGAACTAGATATTTTAGAAGTTCACGAAGGGTGGATACATGTAGGCACCACTCAAAATGGTTTAGCACAGCCTTATTTAACGTGTTTGAGTAAAGGCACGCCAAGCTCGACCATTACCCAAGAAGGCTTAGCGGTATTAACCGAAATTATTACATTAAAATCGACCCCAAGGCGTTTATCTAAATTAGTTAACCGGATTCAAGCAGTTACAAAGGTAATTGACGGTGCTGAGTTTGTAGATATATACCGTGATTACGTAGCGCAAGGTTTATCAAAAGACGACAGCTACACACTAGCGCAGCGAGTATTTAGAGGGAGTACACCAACCGGCTTACCTTTTACAAAAGATATTGCCTACATTAAAGGCTTTGTACTGGTATATAACTTAATTCGCGTGGCGATACAGTTGGGTCGAATCGATAGATTGCCTTTGTTACTAGTAGGTAAAATATCGATAGATGATTTCAGACTAATATCGCAGCTTCATGATTTAGGTGTAATAGAAAGCCCTCAATATGTGCCACCCCACTTTAAAGATTTACGTGGTTTGGCAACGTGGTTGAGCTTTGGCCGCTTTATTGGTGACTTATCGTTTGAAAAGTTAGAAAACGATTATAAACCGTTATTTTTATAATTAATCAACATAACTTACCAACATAAAAAAAGCCCATAATGGGCTTTTAAAATAAAGTACTTTAGGTTTAGCTATCGAGCGTTAGTGCTTTCAAATATTTTGTCAGCTGAGGCTGCAACAAAACCCGTATAAAGCTCGCCGTCTGCTTTAGGGTAACGAATAGCAAACTCATAAAAGCAACTAGGAATGCTCATATCGCCATTACTAAAGGTAACTGAGTATTCATCAGCCAAAGTTGACGATTGCTCTAGTAACACCTCCGGTGAGCCTTTAACTTCGCCGCCTGATGTATTAAGCGAAAAGCCAGCATCTTTTAGGGCTTGATTAACATCATGAATATTATCAAACTTAGCAAGCGTATTAATATTTACAGTAAAGTGGTTAGCACGATAACCCCAAGCCGACATCCACGCTGCATATTCGCTTTCAGCTAGCAGCTGTTTGTAAGTATCGGTGCTTACTTGCCAATGTGTGCCTGAGTATAAAAAGTCATCTGCAGTTACGGCGTTTTCGTCAATTTTGCTTACCATATCGGTTACGATAGCTTGTAACTCAGGTGAGCATTTTTCTACTAGCAACTCAGAGATAAACACTTTTGGCTGATTAGGATCGCTATGCTCGTAGTGCTTTGCGTAGAGTTTTTTAGCTTCAAAGTGGTATTCACCACATTCTTTGTAACCAATTGCTAAAAAGTGAGCGGCGAGTTTTTCAAGGCCGACCTTTTCAATATTAAATGTACGCAGTGCAATATGATCGTTAATAATGTCATCTTTTTGCGTTGACCCTAAAAGGTCATGAATTTTGTCTGCCGATGGAGTTACGTTTAAGTAGTTTTCCCAAAGGTTATTAAATAATGTGTTTACATTAGTATGCATATCAAATCCTTAAATCTTAAAATTTGGTTTTATTGCTTATTCAATTATTAAGCCCGGCGCTAGGGTTTGCGGTAAGCTCACTTTGTCTGATTCAACAGACGCTACCGGGTATGCGCAATAATCAGCGGCGTAATAAGCACTTGCTCTGTGATTACCACTGGCACCAATACCGCCAAATGGAGCTGCGCTTGAGGCGCCCGTAATAGGGCGATTCCAGTTAACAATACCGGCGCGAATACGCTTTAAAAAGTGAGTGTAATCATCTTCACTATCGCTAAGTAAACCCGCTGATAAGCCAAAGCTTGTGTTGTTGGCTTCAGTAATTGCGCTGTCAAAATCATCAAAGCGATATACTTTAATAAGCGGTCCAAAATGCTCTTCATCTGGCATGTCGGTAATGTGTGTTACATCAATAATACCCGGACTTACAAAACCTGTGCCTGGTTTTAATTGCTTAAGTTCAACAAGGATTTGCGCGCCTTTTGATACTAATTCACTTTGCGCAGCAACCATGCCTAATGCTGCTTTTTCGCTTATCATTGCACCCATAAAAGGCTGCTCTGTAGCAAAGCTGTCGTCTACAACTATGTTTTTAGTCGCGCTTATTAGCTTTTCTAAAATAGCATCGCCATTGAGCGACTTTTCAATAAATAAGCGGCGTGCACACGTACATCGTTGGCCTGAGGTAATAAAGCCTGATTGAATAATATCGTGTACTGCAGCGCTTACATCGTTTACGTCTTTTACAATCAGTGGATTATTACCGCCCATTTCAAGCGCTAAAATTTTACCAGGATGTCCAGCAAATTGCTTATGTAATAAGTGACCTGTGTTTGAGCTACCCGTAAAAAACAATCCATCTATGTCTTTGTGAGAGGCAAGTGCTTTACCTGTTTCAATTTCACCTTGCACAAGGTTAATAACACCTGCAGGTAAACCCGCTTTTAGCCAAAGTGAGAGGGTAAATTCAGCCACGTGCGGAGTAAGCTCTGATGGCTTAAATACCACGGTATTACCGGCTAAAATTGCAGGAACAATATGCCCGTTTGGTAAATGCCCAGGAAAGTTGTACGGGCCAAAAATAGCAACAACGCCATGCGGTTTGTGTCTAATAAACGCTTTAGCACCTGGCATTGGGTTTTCGGTTGTACCTGTACGCTCATGGTAGGCTTTAACCGAAATTGCTACTTTACCTGTCATTGCGCCCACTTCGGTGCGGGTTTCCCATAATGGCTTGCCAGTTTCGCGTGCAATTATGCTAGCAAACTCTTCGCTGTGTTCTTTTAATTGTGCTGCGAAGTTTTCTAAAATAGCTATACGTTCTTCAAGTGGTTTGTCGGCCCATTGTATTTGTGCTGCTCTGGCTGCTTTTATAGCTGAATCTACTTGATCAGTGTTTGCGCCATTACCTTGCCAAACCACATCACCATTACTTGGGTTGATTGACTCAAATGCTGGGCCAAGGCCTGTATGCCATTGGTTATTAATTAGGTGTGTATTCATAAATTATTTACAGGCGGAAGAATCGCGCTGCATCTCCTTGACTTAAATTAAGCGCCTTAGCCACATCTTGGCTAATGACGAGAGTATGTTTTGCATGATTGTAATGCGCGTCTTTCGTAAATGTTGCTCTAAAGCCACTTACGCCTTGATTACATACAGCCAACGTATCTGAGCTATTTTGTGATATGTGATCAAGCTCACCAATTGTTATAGGGCAAACTTGAGAGTCGCGAATACTGCGAATATTACCAAGTTTTGCTTCAACCGTTGGGCCTGCGTCAAATAAGTCAACGTAGCCTCTGTGCTCAAAACCTTCTTTTTCTAATAATTTTAGCGCAGGTTTTGTTTTTTCATGCACATGACCAATAACTGCTTGCGCTTTTTTGCTAAGCAAGTTCACATAAATAGGATATTTAGGCATTAATTCGCTAATAAATACCTTATCGCCTAAGCCCACTAAGTGATCCGCTTCTGGAAACTCAATGCTAAAAAAGTGCTCTTGTAGCCATTGCCAAAAAGGAGAATGCCCTTCGTCGTCGCTCACGCCGCGCATTTCTGCAATAACAGTATCGGCAAAACGCTCGCTATGCTGCGCCATAAACAAAAAGCGTGAACGTGATAAAAATCGGCCCGTTAGCCCTTTGCGGCTGTTTTCACGCAAAAACAATGTGCATATTTCAGAGCAACCGGTGTAGTCGTTACACATGCTTAAAATATCAACGGTGTTATATACATTTAAAGTAGGCGAGTGATGAACTGTTTTACCTAAATGATAATGATACAAAGGCACCGACAAGCCCACTGCAGCTTCTATAGCGGTAGTACCTATAACATCACCTGTTTCGCTGTCTTCTAAAACAAATAAATAGCTTTCATCGAGTGGCTGGTTAACATTTTTTGCAAAACTTATTTCAGCGCGTTCAATTTTTTCTTTTAGCTGTGCATCATCAACAGGTAAAGAGGTAAATCCATGGCCTGATTCAATCGCAATTTGTTTAAGTGCGTCAAAATCATTGGCAGTAATAGGACGTAATACTTGCATTAATTACTTGCTCCAATAGCGCGTTTATTAAACGCGCTAAATTTTATTAACCGTTTACTACATCGCTAACGGCTTTTTCAAAGCGCGCTAAGCCTTCTTTAATATCTTCAAACGGAATAACTAAAGATGGCGTAAAGCGAATTACATTCATGCCAGCTACAAGGTTCATTAAACCATTATTAGCACTTGCTACTAAAAAGTCGCGTGCACGGCCTTCAAATTTGTCATTTAGTACTGCGCCAATTAATAAGCCTTTACCGCGTACTTCACTAAACACGTTGTATTTTTCGTTAATTGCATTTAATCCGTCACGGAATAACTGTTCGCGCTCTTTAACACCATTTAGTACATCAGGTGTATTTACTGTATCAAATGCCGCTTCGGCTACGGCACAAGCAAGTGGGTTACCACCGTAAGTAGAACCGTGCGTACCAATTTTTAAATGCTCAGCAATGTGTGTGCGAGTGATCATAGCGCCAATTGGAAAACCACCACCTAATGCTTTTGCAGTTGTTAAAATATCAGGTACAACTCCTAAGCCTTCGTAAGCGTATAAATCGCCTGTGCGACCAACACCTGTTTGTACTTCATCAAAAATAAGTAGCGCGTTATGTTTAGTACAAAGTTCACGTACTTTTTTAGCAAATTCATCTGTTGGTGAAATAATACCGCCTTCACCTTGCAACGGTTCCATCATAACTGCACATGTTTTATCGCTGATCAGCGCTTCAAATGCAGCAATGTCGTTAAAGTCACAATGTTCTATGTCAGCAGGTTTTGGACCAAAGCCATCTGAGTAAGCAGCCTGTCCGCCAACAGTTACGGTAAAGAAAGTACGACCGTGAAAGCCTTTATTAAATGCAATTATTTGCGATTTTTCAGCGCCGTACACATCAAGTGCAAAACGACGGGCTAGTTTAAGCGCCGCTTCGTTTGCTTCTGCACCTGAGTTTGCAAAGTAAACTTTGTCAGCAAATGTTGCTTCAACCATTTTTTGAGCCAAACGAAGCGCTGGCTCATTAGTCATTACATTTGATAAGTGCCAAATTTTTTCGCCTTGTTCTTTTAATGCTTTAACAAGCGCCGGGTGACAATGACCCAAACAGTTAACGGCAATACCACCTGCAAAATCAATAAACTCGTTGTTATTTTGATCCCACACACGAGAGCCTTCGCCACGAACAGGAATAATAGCTGAAGGGTTATAGTTTGGTACCATTACGTCGTTAAATAAGTCTCTTGTTACTTGCATTTTGTACACCTAAATTGAATGGGCTTAGATAAAAGGTTAGTTGCTAACTCAAAGAAGAATATAGCCTTTATTCTTCAGCAAACACGTTATTATTTCTTGTAGGGGTCATTATCGAAGGTTAACAGTTAAATTTGCAGTGCTATTTTGTGAAAAATGATTAAAATAAAAGTCAAAATAACGAAGAAAATAACCATTATGATAACTCTACAAGACGAGAAACTACTTTCTGTACTAAAAACAAACGCTAGAGCCAGTATTTCTGACCTTGCTCGCATGCTCGATTTATCTCGTTCAACAGTACAAAGCCGTATGCTCAAATTAGAAGAAAGCGGTGTGATTAAAGGGTATAGCGTTGATTATGGGGATGACTATTTAAGTAAAATGGTATCAGCTCATGTGTCTATTAAGGTTAAGCAAAAATTAACGACAAAAACGAATATAGAGCTTAAGCAAATAGATGCAATTTCTCAGCTTTATGCCATAAGTGGTGAGTTTGATTTAATTGCTGTGGTACAAGCGCAAAATCTAGAGCAGCTGAGTCATTTGCTAGACGATATAGGTAATCTTGATGGAGTAGAGCGCACTACATCGTCTGTTATTTTAGAGACCAAATTTAAGCGATGAGTCAAAGTACTTATAATTCCAATGCAGCAAGTTATTTTGTTGCTGTATTGGTGGTTGTAGGTGTTGTTTTTGCTCTTTTAATCACTTCTTTCGTTGCTTCATCTAATTTAATAAAATAAGCATTACCGCCAATACCTTTAAACTCTTCATCTGTAAATACAATCGTGTTGTCATCAAAAAAGGTGACGGCTTCTTTTTGAGTAACAATTCCTAAATCTATTTTTGATACATCACCAGAGAAAAACTTATCACCTTTAAAGTTTTCAAATAACCAAAGGCTGGTTGAATCAAGTAACACTAATTTTTTACGATCGGGGCTGAGTGCTGCAGAGGTTATCCAGCAGAGTTTTTCAAGCGTGGTACACGTTTTAAAAGAGTCAACTAACTCAGCATCAAAATTTGCTGCATGATCCCCCACTTTATACACTTTAGTAATGCCATCGAAAGGTTCTGTACGATTTTTAGTAAATAAATATAAATGACGACCGAGTGCTACAAATGCTTCTAAATCAAAATTACGATTATTAGGTTTTATTGGAGTTCCATCCATTTCAGGATAGGTAAATTTGATTATTTCGGCTTGAGTAGTGTCGCCTTTAATATCAATAGGGTTTTCTATTTTATAAATAGTGAGCCATCGACGATCGTTTTTGTTATTACCAAAATCGCCTAAAAAAAAGTGCCCAAATTTGTTTTGAGTCATGTCTTCCCAGTCTATATTTTTAGCATTTTCGACTAAGATTTCTTTGGCGATAGAACCGTCTTGATTGAGGCGGTAAAGCTTAGGTTCATTGCCTCCGTCGTTAATAGCCCATAAACGTTTGTGCTTATCAAATTCAATACCTGATATTTCTTTTAATTTAGGATCAACTGAGATTTCTTTTTTACTATAAAGGGTATAGATTGAAGAACCAACAAGTGTGGCTATTATTAAAAATATGATGGCTATAGTTATAAAAATGCTTTTTTTCAACATGAAAATTATGATATTTCAGAGTATTAAGATGCTGTGTATTATCGCTGATGAAAGTACATAACAAAAGAATTTTATAAATTTAGGCAATACTCTTGGATTATTTAACGTTAAATTCGGTTAAATAAATAAAATGTGATGCCTACCTAGTTGGTTCAAAAATTGCTCTGTACTAGTGAGCTTTTTAAAATAGATTGTTTATATACTAACCGCACTTTTTAGGTGCAGAAAAAATGAATTGTTGCACTGTAATAATGCGTAAATAAAGTTTTGGTTAACTTAAAACGTGTTTAATGATTTTGAATGGAATCCACATCGCCTTTTTGTTTAGTTGTATGGCCTGTGGCAAAGATTAAGTACCCTTTTTGGTTTAGTTGGAGCCTGCTATGTTGAATAAACGTTTTTTTAAAACAAAAGATGAAGCTGAAGTAACCTTTGAGTTTTCTCATCCTGAGGCAGAAGAAGTTTGCTTATTAGGTGAATTTAATGATTGGCAACCTGTGCCAATGAAGCTTAATAAAAAACAAGGTGTTTTTAAATTTAAGCAACGCTTACCTATCGATCAACAATTTCACTTTCGTTATTTAATTAATGGCGATATTTGGGATAACGACCACCAAGCTGATGGCTACATTGGCAATACATTTGGTACAGAAAACAGCATAGTAAATACTCAACGCATTAATTAAGGCGATTCAATGGATGCTCTTTCGCAGTTGTTTTACCTGCATGGTATTGGCTTTGAATTCACTAAGTATTCAGGTGAACAGGTGTTTTTTAGCGAAGACACGCGTAAACGTGCTTTGCAATGTTGTGGTGTTGATACAAATAACGAAGCGCAAGTAGCTCAACTAACTTATGATTTAGATGCATCGCTTTGGCTGGATTTAGTGCCCAGTGTGAGTTTAGTTGATCAAAATACGTGTTTGTTAAAGCTTCGTATAGACGAACGCCAGCAAAATTTAGCCGCTAACATTAATATCCCTTCACTTGGGATGAATATAGCGGTTGAGAACCTCTATAACTTGGCGGTTACAGGTGAGTATTACTTACATGGCGTTCGCTACATTGAGCTGGCACTGCCTATAGACACTATGCCAATCGGCTATCATGACGCTAATGTTCAGGTAGGTGAGCAGCAGGCTATTACACAAATTTGGTGTGTGCCTGAGCAAGTTTATCAAGTTGAAGATGCAAAGCGCACTGGATTATCTATTCAGCTTTATACGTTAAAAAATAAAGCGAATTTAGGTATTGGCGACTTTGACGATTTACTAAAGCTTACAAAATTATGCAGCTCGCAAAATATGGATTACATATTACTTAATCCACTGCATTTGTTATTTGCTGATATGCCAGAGCGCGCAAGCCCTTATAGTCCTAATAGTCGCGCTTTATTAAACCCTCTTTATATTTCCATAGTATTAAGCGAAGACGCAGCAAATAACGAAAAGCTTAATACTCTAATGCAGCAAGATGATGTAATCGCGTTATTGCAAAGCAACGATCAGTTTATAAATTACGAAAATGTAAGCCGTATAAAGTATGCGTTATTTGAAGCGCTTTATAACCAGTTTGAACTAACAGCAAGTGATGAGCGTCGCCATGCTTTTACAGATTTTTGTAATACTCATTCAACGACGCTAAACACCCTCGAATCAGATAACGTAACGTTTGATTATTACCTGCAATGGCAAGCACATATTCAATTGGCACAGTGCCAAAAAAGTTGTGCAGAGCAAGGTATGGCTATCGGGTTAATAAACGACTTAGCCGTTGGCTGTGCGGGTGATGGAGCCGAATTTAAAAACCAAAAAATATTGTTTAGCGATGGTGCAAGTGTAGGTGCTCCACCTGATCCATGGGCCGAAGCTGGCCAAAACTGGGGGCTTCCAGCACTAAACCCTCAAAGTCTTAGTAATAATCACTACCAATTTTATCGCTCGCTCATTCGCGCAAACATGCAAAATGTAGGTGGACTTAGAATTGACCACGTAATGGCTATTAGACGCCTATGGTGGTGCTTTGAAAATAATGGCGAACAAGATGGCTGTTATGTTTACTACCCGTTTGAGTACTTACTCGCGGTTTTAAAAATTGAATCGCATATTAATCAGAGTATCGTAATTGGGGAAGATTTAGGCGTTGTACCGCCAGAGGTAAGGCAGGCTTTGGCTTCAAGCGGTATCTTTTCTAACAGCTTATTTTATTTTGAAAAACAACACAGTGGTGAATTTTTATCGGTAAATGAGCTAGCAACACATTGTTTGTTAATGATAGCCAATCACGATGTCCCCCCATTTACAGGCTGGTGGCAACATGCTGATTTAAATATTAAGCAACAATACAAGCTAATTACTGATGACGAATACGCGCAATTAAAGCAACAGCGAACAGAAGAGCAGCATAGGCTACTACGTTTTATTAATCACCATGGCAATGCAACTGATCTTTTGTTACATAGCGATGCAATCGAAGTTTATAACGCACTTGCATTGTGTTTGGCGGGTTCTCAATCGCGTTTATTTGCAATACAAATAGATGATTTAGATGAGCAGCAGTATCCGGTAAATATCCCTGGGACAGATAAAGAGTATCCTAATTGGCGACGTGTATTAACGCATACCAGTGAAGAAATTTTTACCAAAAATGCCTCACTTTTAGCTGCTATCGATTCAATAAGGAAAGATTAAATGAGCAGTACAACTAATGAAAATAGTTACGATGCACAAGTACATGCATTAAGTGCAGGGCGTTTTAAAGACCCATTTAGCTTTTTAGGGGCACATGAAACAAGCGCAGGTACTGAGATTCGCTTTTTCTTACCAACGGCATTAAACGTAAGCGTTACATTAAATAATAAAAATATTGAAGCACAGCGCTATCAACAAAGTGACTTATTTATAGCCAAAGTTGATGCACTACCCACTGCGCCTTATCAATGCATTGCTCAGTACACAAATAGCAGCGTTACCTTTTATGATGAATACAGCTTTGAAAGCACTCTTGATGCAGAGGCCATGTATTTATTTAACGAAGGCAGCCTTGAGCATGCTTACTCTCATTTCGGTGCACATTTTAGTACTCAACAAAACGTAGAGGGTGTGCGCTTTTGTGTATGGGCGCCTAATGCTGCAAGTGTCTCTATTATTGGTGAGTTTAACTTTTGGCAAGCGAATCGCCACTTTATGCGCTTTCACCCGGCAAGCGGTGTATGGGAGTTATTTGTACCAGGCCTTAAAGCCGACATGTGCTACAAATTTGCAATTACCGCCCAAAGCGGAGAAGTACTTGAAAAAGCCGACCCCTATGCATTTAAAATGCAACAAGCACCTGGTACTGCAAGTGTTCTGCAGTATAAACCAGAACCTATAAAGCTTGGCGAGCAGGAACTTCAAAACCGACAAAAGCGTAATCATATTGATGCGCCAATTAGTATTTATGAAGTGCATTTAGGCTCATGGCAACGCGCTGAAAACAACCGCTATTTAAGTTATGCAGAACTTGCTGACAAACTGGTTAGCTACGCCCTTGAAATGAATTTTACCCACCTGCAACTTATGCCAATAAGTGAATACCCATTTGATGGTTCGTGGGGTTATCAACCCGTTGGTTTATTTGCTCCTACTAGCCGTTTTGGCGACTACAACAGCTTTAAATACTTTGTAGAGCAGTGCCACAAAGCTAATTTGGGTATTTTACTTGATTGGGTACCTGGGCATTTTCCTAGTGATCCGCATGGCTTGCACCGATTTGATGGCACACATTTATATGAACATGCCGATAAGCGGCAAGGTTTTCATCCTGATTGGAATACCTACATTTATAATTATGACCGCCCTGAGGTTAAAAGCTTTTTAATTTCAAATGCTATGTACTGGTTACATCAATTTGGTTTAGATGGTCTGCGGGTAGATGCCGTAGCCTCTATGTTGTATTTAGATTACAGCCGAAAAGAAGGTGAGTGGATCCCTAACTGCTACGGCGGGCGCGAAAACTTAGGTGCAATAGAGTGCTTAAAACAAGTCAATATGCGCAGCTACAAAAACAACCCGGGCATTATGATGGTGGCCGAGGAGTCAACAGCATGGCCAGGCGTTACCCAAAGTGTTGAGCATAACGGTTTAGGTTTTGGCTATAAATGGAATATGGGCTGGATGAACGATAGCTTGCATTACATGCAACACGACCCGCTTTATCGTCAGCATCATCATCACGAGATGACTTTTTCGATGGTATATGCCTTTAGTGAAAACTATATATTGCCATTAAGTCACGATGAAGTAGTACACGGAAAAGGCTCGTTAATTGAAAAAATGCCAGGCGATGATTGGCAGAAATTTGCAAACTTACGCGCTTATTATGCATTTATGTGGGCACACCCGGGTAAAAAGCTCTTGTTTATGGGCGGCGAAATTGCACAGCGAAAAGAGTGGGGGCACGATCATTCTATCGATTGGCATTTACTTGAGCACCAAAGCCATAACGGGGTAAAGCAAACCGTAAAAGCGCTCAATACCGTTTATAAAAACCAACCCGCGTTGTATGAGTTAGATTCTAGCGCAGCTGGTTTTACCTGGATAGATAACAATAACAATCAGCAGAGCATTTTAAGCTTTGTTCGCTATGCTAAAAACGCAAAAGACTTTGTGGTTGTTATTGCTAACTTTACCCCCGCGTCATATGAAAACTACGTTATTGGCGTACCGAGTAAAGGGCGTTATAAAGTTATTTTAAATACTGACGACACTCAGTTTTTTGGCTCAGGCGTTGAGGTAACTAAAGATTCATCGCAAATAGTTAATGCTATCAATGAGTCAAACCATGGCTTTAAACACAGTATTTCAATTGCCATTGGCGGCTTAACCACTATTTACTTACAAAAGGTTGATGATGAGTAACCAATTTGATGTAGCCGCAGGTAATGTAGAACCGCTAGGCTCTAGTATTATTAATAACGGGGTTAACTTTGCGCTTTATGCGCCAGGTGCAAGCCAAGCTTATGTATGCTTGTTTGACAAAAGTGGCCATTCAGAAATCCTAAAAATGGCGATGAATATCAACGAAGGGGGTGTTTGGAGTATTCATATTTCGCCATTAAGCGCAGGCGCACTTTATGGCTTTAGAGTTGAGGGTGAATATAACCCTAAAAATGGTCAATTATTTAACGAAAATAAGCTACTTATAGACCCGTACGCAAAAGACTTATTTGGTGAGTTTACTTGGAGCGAACGCCATTACGGGCAAATGCCAATTGGTACGAAAAGTTGCGTAAATAATGCGATTGATATACCTAAATCAAAAGTAGCGGCTCCTACTTTGTATGCGGATAAAAAGCCAAACCACCGTTGGTCAAACACGGTTATTTACGAGTGTCATGTTAAGGGCACAACGTGTCGTCATCCTAAAATACCTAAATCTCTTCAAGGAAAGTTTTTAGGGTTAAGCCACCCAAGCTTTATTGAGCACTTACAAAGCTTTGGCGTTACAGCAGTTGAGCTTTTACCTGTTCATTCATTTATTAGTGAGCAATTTTTAACTGCAAAAGGCCTACAAAACTATTGGGGTTATAACACGCTTAACTTTTTTACCCCTCATAAAGACTATTTGGTAAACGACGATATAAACGAGTTTAAGCAAATGGTGCAAGAGCTTCATGAAGCCGACATAGAAGTTATTTTAGATGTTGTTTATAACCATACAGCAGAGGCGGGGGCAGATGGCCCTATATTATCACTAAGAGGCTTTGATAACTTAGCGTATTACCGCACAGTAGAGGGGCAGCCTGATGTATATATAAACGATACTGGCTGTGGGAATACCATAAATATTGACCACCCTAAAACACTCCAACTGGTACTCGACAGCCTTCGTTATTGGATTGAGGTAATGGGAGTTGATGGTTTTAGGTTTGATTTAGCGACCATTTTAGGGCGCTCGAAAGCAGGCTTTAGCTCTGCACATACTTTTTTACAAGTGGTAGCTCAAGACCCAGTGCTAAACAAGGTTAAGCTAATAAGCGAACCTTGGGATATAGGCCCTGGTGGCTATCAGTTGGGTGCATTTCCGCCGCCATGGCGAGAATGGAACGATCAATACCGCGATGTAATTAGGCGTTTTTGGCAAAGTGAAACAGGCATTATAGCAAGCGTTGCAAAACGTTTGCATGGATCGTTTGATATTTTTGAGCACAGCCAGCGTGGACCACTCAATAGTATTAACTTTATAACGAGTCATGATGGTTTCACGCTTGCTGATTTAGTGAGTTATGAGGAAAAACATAACGAGGCTAATGGTGAACAAAATCGAGATGGGCACAGTGCAAATCATTCGTTTAACTGCGGAGTTGAAGGCTTTACCAGTGACTCAAAAATAAACGCACTGCGCTTACAGCAGCAAAAAAACTTTTTACTTACTTTGATACTCTCAAAAGGTGTTCCCATGATTGCCGCTGGCAGCGAAATGGCGCACTCGCAAGGGGGTAATAACAATGCCTATTGCCAAAATAATCGTACGAGTTGGCTTGCCTGGAAAGATTCTCAGCTTAATCATTCGCTAACACGATTTATTGATGATGCGTTAAAAATTAGACGCGCACACAGTGCGTTTAAGCACAGTGTATTTTTAGATGATATAGACGAGCGTTTTACCGTTAAGTGGTTTACCGAACAAGGTAAAACCATGACCGACGCGAATTGGCATGAAGATACCAGGCAGTTTTTAATGTATAGCTTACTTGATAAGCAAAATAACCATGCATTACTGATGGTCTTTAATGCCAGTAAAAAAACAGTTTTTTGCCAAATGCCGCCTTCGCCTATTAATGCACCGTGGCAAATGGTTTTATCAAGTGTAAATAATGCATCTGTGAGTAGTAATGAAGATGCGATGGTTGAAATTACAGCACAAAGCAGCTGGGTTTTTAGTGCCAATTTAGAGGATGTGAGTCATGGCTAAACAAAGTGATCAAGTATGTGTAGTAAAGGGCTGGCAAGAAGGTCCTGTTATAGATGAAAGTACGCTTAAAGATGACTTAACACGGCATTTTTATTATACCCTCGGCCGCGATAAAGTTGGCGAGTCGCAGCATTATTTATATCACGCATTAGCGCTTACTATTCGCGACAGACTTGTTGCGCGATGCAGAGAAACAAACCAGCAAATTAAGCAAAATAAACGCCGTAAAACAGCCTATTTATCGCTTGAATTTTTAATGGGGCGTGCGCTTGGTAATGCCGTTTTAAATTTAGATTTAGACGAGCAAGTAAGCTCAGCGCTACAAGAATACTGTACAACAATAGAAACGATTGAAGATGCCGAACACGACGCAGGTTTAGGTAATGGTGGTTTAGGCCGCCTAGCTGCTTGTTTTTTAGATAGCTGTGCTAGTTTGGCATTACCGGTAATTGGTTATGGCCTTCGTTACGAATACGGCATGTTCAACCAATCAATCAAAGATGGCAATCAAATTGAACAACCAGATAATTGGCTACGCGAAGGACACCCTTGGGAGCTAAGCGCACCAGAGCACGCTAAACGTGTGAAATTTGGCGGCTACGTGCAAAGTTATACAGACAAATTTGGCCGAGAGCATCGCCAGTGGATGAGCTCACAAGATGTATTAGCAGTCCCTTACGATGTCCCTGTCCCGGGTTATAAAAACAATATTGTAAATACGCTACGCTTGTGGAAATCAGAAGCGACGGATGAATTTAACTTAACCGAATTTAATGCCGGTAGTTACTCAGAAGCCGTTGCACAAAAAAACCTAGCTGAACAAATCACCATGGTGCTGTATCCAAACGACAGCAGCGAAAATGGTAAGGAGCTTAGGTTGCGCCAACAATACTTTTTATCATCTGCGAGTATTCAAGATGTAGTAGATCAATGGGTTTCTCAACATGGCGAGAGTTTTAGTGACTTTGCTGATTTTCATGTTTTTCAGTTAAACGACACGCACCCAAGTATTGCTGTTGCAGAGCTGATGCGTATTTTAATTGATGATTACGAACTTGATTGGAACGATGCTTGGCAAATTACCACTAAAACAATGGCCTACACAAACCATACGCTACTTCCTGAAGCGCTTGAAAAGTGGTCTGTTTCGTTGTTTTCAAAACTATTGCCACGTATTTTAGAAATAGTTTACGAGATAAACGCACGCTTTTTAGCACAAGTTGCACAGCAATGGCCGGGTGATGTTAATAAACAGCGTGCCTTATCTTTAATTGAAGAGGGTGACGAGCCGAAAATTCGTATGGCTTATTTAGCTATTGTAGGTAGTTACTCTGTAAATGGCGTAGCGGCACTGCATACTGAACTGTTAAAAGCGGGCTTATTTAAAGAGTTTTACGCGCTGTGGCCAGATAAATTTAATAACAAAACCAATGGTGTTACACCAAGACGCTGGCTTGCGCATTGTAATCCTATTTTAAGTGAATTAATCAGCGAAAAAATTGGTCATGGCTGGGTTAAAGACTTTTCAGCTATTAGTGACCTACGCCGCTTTTTTGATGACAAAGCATTTCATGGGCAATGGCAAAATGCTAAACGCGAAAACAAACAGCGTTTAGTTGATTTGGTTAAGACTCGCTGCGATGTTGATTTTGACGTATCGATGATGTTTGACGTACAGGTAAAACGTATTCACGAATATAAACGTCAGCTATTAAACATACTTCATGTGATTCATTTATACGACCGCATTCGCCGTGGTGATACTCAAGGGCTTGTTCCTCGTTGTGTTTTATTAGGTGGTAAGGCAGCGCCTGGTTATTACATGGCTAAAAAAATCATTAAGCTTATTAATAACGTGGCAGAGGTTATAAATAAAGACCCGTTAGCAGCCCCGTATTTACGCGTCGCCTTTTTACCTAATTACAACGTAACCGCTATGGAAGTGATTTGTCCTGCAACCGATTTATCAGAGCAAGTATCTACCGCAGGTAAAGAAGCATCTGGTACTGGCAACATGAAGTTTATGATGAATGGTGCATTGACGATAGGCACGCTAGATGGTGCTAACATTGAAATTAGAGACGCTGTTGGTGCAGATAACTTCTTTTTGTTTGGCGCACAAGCGCATCAAATTGATGATATTAAATCGCGTTACAACCCTGAGCACTTAATCGCACAAAATAGTGATTTAAATAATGTAATGCAACTACTCGAAAGCGGTCATTTTAATTTGTTTGAACCGTGCTTATTTGACGATATAACCAATGCAATTAAAAGCCCGCACGATCCATGGCTTGTAGCTCACGATTTTGAGAGTTACGTAGTTGCTCAAAAAGAAGTAGATAAAGCGTACGCAGATCAAACCTACTGGACACAAATGAGTATTTTAAATACGGCAGCCAGTGGAATGTTTTCAAGTGATAGAACCATAAGCCAATACAGTGAAGACATTTGGCATTTAGAACCCCTCAATATTAGTGAAACAGACTTAACGACAACTAAAAGCCATGCCACTAACAGCCTAGACTAAATGGAGAGAGTATTATGCCTAATTATGCAAATCGCTACATAAGTAGCTTAACCCGAGAAACTTACGCGTTAATACTGGCAGGGGGTCGCGGCTCTCGTCTGCATGAGCTAACCGACTGGCGAGCAAAGCCCGCAGTTTACTTTGGTGGTAAGCATCGAATTATCGATTTTCCACTATCAAACTGTATTAACTCGGGTGTGAGACGCGTTGGTATTGCCACACAATATAAGTCGCATTCACTCATTCGCCATGTAAACCGGGCGTGGGGGCACTTTAAAAAAGAGCTGGGTGAGTCGGTTGAAATACTCCCGGCATCTCAGCGCCAAGGTGATGATTGGTACTGTGGAACCGCAGATGCTGTTTTTCAAAATATAGATATTATTCGTCATGAGCTTCCTAAATATGTAATGATTTTATCAGGAGATCATGTGTATCGCATGGACTATGGTGCTTTACTGGCTGAACACGTGCAAAAAGGCGCTGATATGACCGTATGTTGTATTGAAGTGCCCGTAGAGGAAGCCGCAGATACGTTTGGTGTAATGACCGTTGATGAGCAAAGCAGAGTGTGTCGTTTTGATGAAAAACCAGCAATGCCGAGCTCCGTACCGGGCAAGCCAGGTACCTGTTTAGCATCAATGGGGAATTACATTTTTAATACTGAATTTTTGTTTGAGCAACTTAAAAAAGATTCTGAAAATGAAGGCTCAGGCCGCGACTTTGGCCACGATATTATTCCGGCGATTATAGAAGAGCATAATGTATTTGCTTTTCCGTTTAGAGATCCAGACCAAGAAGGACAACCTTATTGGCGCGATGTAGGTACGCTAGACTCGTTTTGGGAAGCTAACATGGAGCTGGTAATGCCAGAGCCACAACTTGATTTATACGACCCAACGTGGCCAATATGGACTTATCAAGAGCAACTACCGCCCGCTAAATTTATTTTTGATGACGATGACAGACGCGGTATGGCATTAGACTCTACTGTGTCGGGTGGGTGTATTATTTCGGGCTCTGCAGTAAGAAAATCTTTATTGTTTTCTAATGTGCATGTTCGTTCATTTTGTACCATTGAGCAGTCTGTTATTTTACCTGGCGCCATTATTAATCGAGGCTGTAAAATTAAGCGTGCGATAATAGACAGAAGCTGTGAAATACCTGCAGGTCTTGAAATCGGTTTTGACAAAAAAACAGATGAAGAAAACGGCTTTAGGGTATCTAAAAAAGGCATCGTTCTTGTTACCCGTGATATGCTCACTGAGCTTGCAAAAAAGTTAGAGCGCCAGGCGCGTGAGAATAAAAAGCTAGCGTAACAATAAGTTAAGTAAGCACGACAACAAAGCTTGCTCATTTATGAGCAAGCCCACACAGATTTAAAGGAAGTAGTAAATTAATGCATGTATTAATGGTTGCAGCAGAAAATGACGCGTTACCAGGCGCTAAAGTAGGTGGTGTTGCAGATGTAGTGCGCGATGCCCCTAAAGCACTCGTCAAAAAAGGTATAACGGTTGATGTTGTTATTCCTGACTATGGGTTTGAGCCGCTTGAGCGTATTTATATAGGTGAAGTAACCGTTGCATTTAATGCTCAACCGCATGTATTAACACTTTTCAAAATAGAGCAACCACAAAGTAATGTAAGCCAAATTGTTATTAGCCACCCGCTATTTAGTGAATCAGGCAGTGTATATTGCAATGATGCACCGGGGAGGCCTTTTGCAACCGATGCCACAAAATTTGCTTTATTTAACGCAGCTGTTTGTGAAGCGTTATTACAAGGTGTATTAAAGCGCCCAACAGCGCTACATTTACATGATTGGCACAGCGCCTGCGTTGCCGTTTTACTTAAGTTTGAGCCTCGTTATAGCTCACTTAATACCTTACATATTGCCTACACGGTGCATAATATTGCACTGCAAGGGATAAGACCTTTTAAACACGACGACTCAAGCTTAGAGGCGTGGTTTCCGTCACTTAGTTATAATGGCCAGCAACTATGCGACCCGCGTTATCCGCATTGCTTTAACCCTATGCGCAGTGCAATTAATTTATGCGATAAAGTACATGTTGTATCGCCAACCTACAGCCAAGAGGTACTTGAACCTAGCAATTACGAGCATGGTTTTTTTGGTGGTGAAGGGCTTGAGCTAGATCTTCAAAATGCAGCAAGCCAAGGTAAGCTTGTTGGTATTTTAAATGGCTGTGAATATCCAAGCAATGCACTTGAAGGAGCAACTCTCGCCGATTTTTATAGCCAAGCAGAGAACACTTTATTTACTTGGATGGCAAATAACGAACAGTTACAAAGCGGCTATTATATTGCCCATCAACGACTACAACAATTTAAAGCTACGGCTAATGATGGGCCACTAGTCACAAGCGTTGGCCGACTTACAGAGCAAAAGGTTTTGTTATTGTGCCAGCAGGTTAATGAGGCTTTAGCTATTGATAAAGTGTGCCAAGTAATTAATGAATATAACGGCAGGCTTATTATTTTAGGCTCGGGTGACAAAGAACTCGAGAGCATATTTACAAAAGCAATGGCGCGAAATTCAAATCTATTATTTTTGAAAGGTTATGGTCAAGGTGTTGGCGATTTAATGTATCAACTAGGTGACTTATTTTTAATGCCAAGCTCGTTCGAACCTTGTGGTATTAGCCAAATGCTTGCAATGCGTGCGGGGCAACCGTGTTTAGTGCATAGCGTTGGCGGATTAAAAGACACGGTAAAGCATCATGAAAATGGATTTAGTTTTAATGGCGATACGTTGGCAACGCAAACGAGTAATTTAATTAGCTGTTTAGACGAAACTCTCTTAATTAAAAAGCAGAATCCTAAAAAGTGGCATAAAATAAAGCACAGCGCAGAGCAAATGCGTTTTTCGTGGCCACAAGTTGCAGCTGATTATATAACAACCTTATATCGGTAAATCGTTACTGCACTACAAAGTTTAGTGACAATTGTGCCTGCTTAAGGTTTAATTACTTAGTATTATATAAAAACTAAGAAGTAGGTAATGTGTCTGTATTTGTTGCAAGGCAAGCAATATTCAATAGAAGTAAAAAAGTAGTAGCCTATGAGCTACTTTTTCGTGATAGCCCTAAAAATTATTTTCCTGATATTGCCGAAGGCCAAGCAACAGCAAGGCTTATTATGGAAAATCAACTTAACTTAGGCACTCGTCATATTACATCAGGTAAAAAGGCGCTCATTAATATAGGGCCAGAATCTTTAAAACTCGATTTATGTGCTTTTTTACCATGCCAAGACGTTGTAATTGAGTTGCTCGAAACCATAGAACCCACCGACGATAACTATGAACTGTGCCGAGGTTTATTTCATAGTAACTACAAACTCGCACTCGATGACTTTGTATATAAACCACAATGGGATCGTTTTTTAAAGCTTGTTAAACTCATTAAGTTTGATATTGCAATTACACCTCTTAGCGATATACAGCCCATAATTAATAAGTTACAAGCGCATAAACAAATAAAAATACTAGCCGAAAAAATAGAAACCCAAGACGATTACAAGCTCGCCTTTGATATGGGGTTTGATTATTTTCAAGGCTATTTTTTTGCAAAACCTACCATGATCAAACAAAATGACATTGACTATAACTATGGTTTAGTCGTCGCTATTTACGCCGAAATAATGAAGAACAGTCCAGATATAAAAGCTATATCTGGACTGTTTGAGCTTGATGCTGCGCTTGCATATAAATTGCTGCGTTTAATAAACAGCGGTGTGTTTCCTATACAAAGCGAAATATCATCACTCAAGCAAGCGCTTGTGTATTTAGGGCATGAACGCCTTAAAAAGTTTGTGAGCCTTATTGTTACAGCTCATACCGCAGGTAAAAAACCGGCAGAGCTAATGCAAGTGTGTGTTGTACGCGCTCGTTTTTGTGAGCTTTTGGCTAAAAAGGTTAATAAAAGCCAGTCAGGCGAAGCATTTTTAACCGGGTTATTTTCACTGCTCGATGCAATACTTGATCAACCCATGAGCTTACTTGTTGAAAAACTCCCTTTTCCTGATGAAATAAAAACGGCATTATTAGGGGATAAAAATACACTGTATTATATTTTAAATGTTGTTAAAGCATACGAAACAGGAAGCTGGTGGGCACTTGAGCAAGCCGTACTTTTGCTAAATATAGACAGTCCTATACTACCTCCACTTTACCAGCAGTCGGTCGATTGGGCTGACAGTTATAAGAATAATATTTAACGGATAATAGCTTTAATGCGCAATTATAATATGGACTTTATTCGCGGCATTGCCGTGCTTGGCCTAGTTTACATGAATGCTTACGCCTTCGGCCTTTTTGAATACGGGTATACCTCTTTAACTAATCCTCCTGTTAGCGACTCAATTATTCACACCTTTAGCAGCGTGTTTGTAGATGGGCGTTTTAGAACGCTGTTTAGTTTGCTTTTTGGCGCCGGGCTTTACATTCAATGGCAACGTTATAAGTCTGAGGTGCAATTAAAAAGTAGGCTTTATTGGTTAATACTCTTTGGCTTAGCGCATGGTTTTTTACTTTGGGCAGGTGATATTTTATTTGTTTACGGTGTATCTGGCTGGTTTGTTATTAAATATTTAGAGAGTAATAGCAACGTACTTTTAAAAAGAGGGCTTGAATTTATTCTGTTATCGGGTGTAGCTACCGTGCTTGTTATATCTAGCGCACCCGATGAAGTAATTTACCGCGATTCAGCACAGTTTATAGATTTATATAACCCGCACTATATTGATTACTTTATTAGTAACCTCGCTATGAACATGTTAATGCTGATTATAGTGCCAATAATGACGATGTGGATGTGCGTGGGTATTATGCTCATTGGTATTTATTTATATAAACAAG
This sequence comes from Pseudoalteromonas sp. Z1A8, assembly GCF_011378855.1. Lineage (GTDB taxonomy): Bacteria > Pseudomonadota > Gammaproteobacteria > Enterobacterales > Alteromonadaceae > Pseudoalteromonas. Next base: position 36,009 of record NZ_WTLB01000040.1, read on the forward strand.
ACGTTTTTAGTAAAGGCTTAACGACTCAGCAATTAATAATTTGCGTTGCAATGACCATTATTTTTTGTGGTGTTAGGCTTTATGCATCACAGCTTAGTGGCAGTTTAGGGTATGGGGTGCAAGAGTTTGTAAATATGTTTGCGGCGCTAGGTATGGCTACGCTGTATATTCATTTAATTGTTAAGTTTTGCAATAACAGGGCACATGTCGGCACGCTTATTCAACAAGCAGGGCGCTTAGCATTTACTTTATATATTAGCCAAACACTCATGCAATTATTGTTATATAAAGTGCTATTTACGCACTGGGTACTCAGTTTTGATCGTATTGATTACTGGTTAGTAGCAACGGGTTTAGTTGTGCTGCAGCTCATATTTACCTTTATATACAGCCGCTATTTTAATCAAGGTCCGCTTGAATATGTATGGCGTAAATTAACGAAAGCAAAAATTAGTGCTTAAACGTCTATAAATAGTAAATTAGGGGCGAAAAAATAGTGTGGGTGGTTTACACTACTCGCCTTAAAAATTACTACGCTATAAGTGCCATGACCGAATTAAAACGTTTAAATAAATTTATTAGTGAAACAGGATTTTGTTCACGCCGCGAAGCCGATAAATATATTGAGCAAGGGCGTGTCAGCGTTAATGGCTACTTACCAGAAATGGGCGTAAAAGTAGCCGCTACCGATGTTGTATTAATTGATGGTAAACCGCTTAAAGCGACGCCGAAGCGCGTTTATATTGCTTACAATAAACCCGTTGGCATAACGTGTACTACCGAAAGTAAAATTCAAAGTAACATTATACGAGCGGTAAATTATCCTACACGTATATTCCCAATAGGGCGCTTAGATAGACCGTCTGAAGGGCTTATATTTTTAACTAACGAAGGCGACATCGTTAATAAAATTTTGCGTGCGGGTAATAATCACGAAAAAGAATACGTTGTTACGGTAGATAAACCGCTTAATCGTCAGTTTGTTACAAAAATGGCGAATGGCGTGCCTATTTTAGATACCGTCACTAAAGAATGTAAAGTAACGCAAAGTGGCCCTAAAGAATTTAAAATAGTACTTACCCAAGGTTTGAACCGTCAAATACGCCGTATGTGTGAGTATTTAGGCTACGAAGTGGTAACCTTAAAACGTACGCGCATAATGAACGTAACACTTAAAGGTTTAAAAGTAGGGCAGTGGCGTCATTTATCAGATATTGAAATGGCGCAAATAAACGACTCAATTTCTGATTCTGGTAAAACCCAAGAGCACTCGCTTGATACTAATAAACAATCAGAAAATAATACACCTTTAGCGCCTAAAAAACGCGATTTTCAGGGCGAAAACCCACGCCGATTTAACAACGGCGATCTAAATGCTGAGCGCAGTACTGAACGCAATAAAAATCGTAACTCTCAACGTACTAATGCTAGCGACGAACGCAAAAATGAGCGCAGTAACGCGCCTTATCAAAAGCGTTCTACTACATATGTGGGTAAGCCAAAAAGCATTAAAGAAAACAAATCGTCTAATGCTAAACCAGACGCAAAACCAAGCTCGGATCGTATACTCAGCTTAAAAAAATAATGTGCAGCTAAGTGGTAATACTCACTACCACTGTATTTCTTGTACTATATTGCCCAGTGGGCTTTTAACGCCCACTAAATTTACGTTGTTATTTTGCAAATTCACCAGCTTACTCTTATCTAAATACCATCTAAAACTGTGTTTCCTGTAGCTTTTTAAGTCAAGCACAGTCAGCTTTGAGCAACTGTATTCATAATCAGTTGGGCAAGTGGCTACTTCAAGTAATTGATATTCTTGCTGCCATATATTATCGCTGTATTTATTGGCCAGTAACTTTACTGAAATGCATACCGACGTCCACAACCATATGTAAATTAAAATAGGTAAACCGATTGGTATAAATACTGAGCGGAACTTCCCGTGTTCAACAATATAATCTTTAACAGTATGTTTAAATTCAAAGTTATTATTATATTTTTTATATAAGTGCCTAAATAAAATTACTGACAATACTATCGTCATTATAGGAAATAGCGTAAATGTTAAAGTGTCGTATATACCGTTGGGGATAAAAGCGGGATCGGTTTGTTCATCCCATGTAAGCAAAAACAGTGGGGGAGCCGTTGTTAAAAATAACAGAGCGCTATTGAATAGTTGTTTAAAGGTCACCGGTTATCCGCTCATAAAGTATTGCTTTGTATAAAGCCTCAATTAGCGCTTAATGTTTAACTCTTAAATGCTAAAGCCAATATAAAATAAGAGTATACCTAAATAAATCGCAATCGCCGATAATGAATTTTTAGAGCGCAGGCGCTTAACTAAGTCTCTTGTGCCATCAATCATGCCGGAAACTACCAGCAATAAGCCCCCTGTAAATCGATAGTTGTTTAAGTTTACGTTACCATTTTCGTCGGTTATAAAACGTAAATAGCCACAGAGTATAAAAATACTGCCTGCTATAAGTATTATTAACTTAAATTTTTCCAATGCTATACCTTTATACTAAATACAAAAAATGCCATAACCGGATAGGTTATGGCATTTAACTATAAGGTATCTATAGAGCAAGCTGCAATAATATTTACTTAACCTGAGCTTTGGTTAAAAGGTTATGCACTTCAGACTTGAATCTGCCATCTATTAAAACAGCAGATATCTAGCGTTCAGATTACTTAGCAAACCCACCTAGAGGTTTAAGCAAGAGTGGCGATAGAGCTGCGTGTTTATCTGTAAGCTCTTTTGGTAAATCGCCTAAATGCACCATACGTGTTGGTGTTGCTGCAGCAATCCAACGCTCTGCATGGTCATCCCAGTTTTGAATGTGGATATGCGACGCTTCTAAGTCTCTAAAACGCTCATAAACCATAATGTCGCCATCATCAGACATATAATATTGGTAGTTTAGTGTACCTGGCTCTGTTTTTGCGCGCTCTACTTGTGAGTTCATTACTTCACGGAAGGCGTCTAATTGGCCTGGATTTAGCTTAGCTTCAACAATCCAGCCAAAGTTATTAAATGTTGTATCGCCGTCTTTTTCAATTTGACTTGTTTGCTCTTCTTCGCGAGAAAAACCACCAAAGGGTTTAAGCCATAATGGGCTTAGAGCAGCATGGCGTTTACGAACATCATCAGGTAGGTCACCTAAATGCATCATGCGTGTTGGAGCCGCAGCTGCCATCCAGCGCTCTGCGTGGTCATCCCAATTTTCAATATGCTCGTGTGAAGAGTTTGCATCAGCAAAGCGCTCATAAACTAAAATATCACCCGCATCAGACATATAGTACTGATAATTTTTAGTGCCTACTTCTTTAAGAGCACGATTAACTTGCGAATTCATTACCGCTTTAAAGTTTTCAAGTTCACCAGCGTTAAGCTTTGCTTCTTGTATCTCTCATTGATAAATGATTAGCTATCATTTATCACATCGAAGTCAGTGAGCTTGCCTTTGCGTCTAGTATTTAAT
>NZ_WTLB01000041.1 GCF_011378855.1 Pseudoalteromonas sp. Z1A8
GTCTCCCCGCTGAGAATTAGTTTTGTCATGGCTTTGCGGGATATACAGGATGAAATACTCTGGTGTGCCATCGCTTCGCCAGGCTCAATTCCAAAGAAATTAAGGGCAATGCGAGAACGAGTGAAACGTTGTATTCGAGCCTGTAACGGATTCTGTGTAACTGCCCGTTTTTAGATTTTAAATATGCTTACTGAGGCGTTCCTCAAATTCAATGATAAAACGACTCATTGCATTACGCCAGTCTCGAATTGGCATCGTCCATTTTTTCGACGCCTCTTTTATTGCCAAATAAATCATTTTTCTTGCAGAATCGTCATTTGGAAAGAGCTTACGTTTTTTAATCGCTCGACGAATAACGCTGTTAAGTGATTCAATAGCATTCGTTGTATAAATGGCTTTGCGTATTGCCTCAGGGTAATTAAATAGCGTATTTAGATTATCCCAATTCGCACGCCATGACTTGACTATTTGAGGGTACTGACTGTCCCATTTATCTGCAAATCGCTCCAACTCTAGCAACGCTTCTTATTCTGTCGACGAACGGTAAATCAACTTTAAATCTGCCGTAACGGCTTTATAATCTTTCCATGAAACATATTTCAATGAGTTGCGAACCATGTGCACTATGCACAACTGAATATGTGTTTGCGGGTAAGCTGTATTTATCGCATCAGGAAAACCTTTCAGGCCGTCTACGCACGCGATTAAGATATCTTCAAAGCCCCGTTGACTTAATTCAGTGAGCACACCTAGCCAGAACTTAGCGCCTTCATTTTCAGAAATCCATATGCCAAGCAGTTCTTTATGACCATCAATATTAATACCTAAGGCAAGGTAGATAGACTTTTTGATAACGCGCTTATCTTGGCGTATTTTTACAACCAAGCAGTCCAAATAAACAATAGGATAAATGGCATCCAGTGGCCGGGATTGCCATTCTGTAACCTGCTCCATCACAGCACTGGTTACACGTGACACCAATGTAGGAGAAATATCAGCGCCATACCACTCATCAAATGCATTAACGATATCGCGGGTGCTCATACCTTGTGCATATAGCCACAGAATCTTATCATCCATTGAAGTAAATCGAGCTTGATGCTTTTTAACTAGCTGTGGCTCAAAAGAGCCTTCACGGTCACGGGGCGTATTAAGCTCAAACTCACCGTCTTCCGTTTTGATGCGCTTGCTTGTTTTACCATTTCGGCTATTGGTGTTCGTGGATTTACTGTGTTTTTGATAGCCTAAATGCTCATCCATTTCTGCATTAAGCGCCGCTTCAACCGTTATTTTTTTAACATCTGACTAAATTGATTTAAATCGTCAGGTGTTTTAATGCTTTTAGCTGCTTCTTTTGCAAACACTTCGAGTTCTTCTTTATTCATGTTCATCGCCTAACCCTTAAACTCTTGATAGAGTAAATTATGATAGGCAGTTACACAAAATTAGTTACACCCTCTTATATTCTTCCAGAAAAAAGAAAACGGCCCAAAAGTAGGACCGTTCGAATATCAAAAACTCGGTACACCATTAAGTCAAAGCATGCTTAACTGAATGGTGTTAACCCTTGGGTGGTTTTTTATATACTAACTAAGCCCTACTCAATTCTAAATTTAGCTGTTGCATCTAATAGATTATCAGATAAATAGTGTAGATTTTTAGCTACATCACGTACAGCAAGTAGTGAGTCCATAGTATCTTCGAACGATACATGCATATTTGACACATTATCTACTACCATAGCTGCAACGGATGTTTGTTCCTCAGTCGCTGCTGCTATTTGCGAATTCATACCATTAATTTCTAACATTTGCTCTGCGATTTTCTCTATTGAAATACCTGTTTTTTCTGCGGCTGTAGCATTATCTGTTGCCATATCACGTGCTGAAGTCATAGCAGCTACAGATTCATTTGCGGCAGTCGTTAATGATCCCAATAGTTCACGTATTTCATTAGTAGAATGTGCAGTGCGAGAAGCCAGTTCACGAACCTCATCTGCCACTACAGCAAAGCCTCTTCCATGTTCACCTGCTCGTGCAGCTTCAATAGCAGCATTAAGAGCAAGTAAGTTTGTCTGATCTGCAATAGACGTAATTACATTCAAAATCTGCGATACATTTTTTGTATCGTCCGCAAGCTTATTAATAGTCCCTGCAGCTCGATTAATTTCATCACTGAGCGTACGAGAAGCGGTAACTGACATCTGTACTTGTGTACGACTTTGTTCAACTTCTTTCTCGGCCGTTTCAGCAGCGTGAGAAGCGTTAGCTGCAGATTCTGAAATATCGCCAACGCTTTGTTTCATTTCTTCCATAGATTGTTTAACAATTTCAGCATCAGTGGTTTGCTTTGTTGTTGCACGTTCTGCTTGTTCCATACCTTGAACTAGTCGTGTTGAGTTTTCCATTAAAGGTTCACACACAGCAATAACTTCAAGTACGGTTTCTCTCAGTAAAGAGATAAACGCGTTAAAGTTAATAGAAACTTGGCCTATTTCATCTTCTGAATTAACAGACAATTGTGTACTTAAAGAGCCATTACCACTTGCTAATAAACTCAAATTATTAGCTGCATCACTAGCAGATGAACCTATATTTTTAGCAATCCAAATAGCCATAAATAAAAGTAAAATTAATGAAACAATGGAAACCGCTAACATTAAAGTTAATGCTTCATCAGAACGTGTTTTAGTATTGGCAACAAGTTCAAAAAAACGATTGTCGGCTTTTTGTTGGGCTCCTTTAAAGCTTTCTAAAACAGAGTTATACAAATTTGTTTTAAGCTGTGCCTGTTGTTGAATTTTACTATAATCAGCAGTACCGTTAACCATACCCGTAGCAATATTTGAAGATATTTTTTCGTAATCCGACAACTCATTAATAATATCGTTGCTAATGTAGGAGCTGTTCAGTTGCGTTATTAAAGTAATATTAGATTCTATCGTTTTATAGACCTCATCCGCTTTAATAATAAGGTCTTGCTCACCAAACGTAACAGCTTGAGTATAAAGCTCGTCAAGCTTTTCTAAGAGCCCTACGTTTTCCGACGTTATTTTTACTACTTTATACGATGAACTACTCATTTCATCGAGAGAAACCTTGTTATCATTCATAGCCAAATAGTTTATCAATACGATCACTATAAAGGCCACTACCGCAATGCATGTTATTGCATGTATTTTTTTTGTTATGCTTAGGTTTTGAAAAGAGAAGCCTGAAGCCATACTGTGCTACCTTATTTTATTGTCTATATTTGTTATCGGCTTGATATCTATAAGTGTGAGCTAAATTTGTAATTTTTCTAGTTTTTTCTAATAAATAGAAGAATTATTTCACAACAAGCAAATAATGTTCAAAAAACACTCACAATATATTTCAAGCACAAAAAAACCAGTAACATCTCTGTTACTGGTTTTCACAATTTGGTGCGGATGGGGGGACTTGAACCCCCATGCCCTAAAGCACCACCCCCTCAAGGTGGCGTGTCTACCAATTCCACCACATCCGCATTTTCTAAGCTTTCACTTAATTGTTAAACATGTGATTTATTTGAGGAATATAAATCGTTTAACGATAGCTTTACGCTAAATTAGTTCGGCACGTCAGAGCTTTGCCCTTTCGTAGATGTTACTGGAACATCTTCTTCAACAGGAACTACCGTTTCTACTGCTGGAGCTTGTTCTAGGTTTTCCCATTCGTCAGTCTTTTTAATTTGACCAGCCGTTAAGTTACCTAACACAATGCTTAAAACAAAAAATACCGTAGCTAAGCTTGTGGTTGTTTTTGTCATAAAGTTACCAGCACCTGACGAACCAAAAACCGTGCCTGATGCGCCAGCGCCAAATGAAGAACCCATATCTGCGCCTTTACCTTGTTGAATTAAAACCATTCCAACTAGAGCCAAAGCCACAACTAAATAAACTACTAATAAAATTTCGTACATCTTATACAGTCCCTTTTGCACTGTTACAGATCGCAGTAAAAGATTCTGCTTTTAGACTTGCGCCGCCAATTAAGCCGCCATCTATATCTGTTTGTGCAAATAATAATTCGCTATTTTTTTCATTAACGCTACCACCATATAAGATGGTAAGCCCTTGTGCTAAATTGCTATCAAGTGATGCAATTTTGTCACGGATAAATTTATGAACAGTTTGTGCCTGCTCTGGCGATGCAGTCTTACCTGTGCCTATGGCCCAAACGGGCTCGTATGCTATCACAGAATCTTTCAGTGCTGCTACACCTAATTTCTCTATTACTGCATCAATTTGTGCAGCAACTACTTGTTCGGTTTGACCGTTTTCTTGCTCACTTTCACTCTCGCCTACACACAAAATTGGTGTTAAACCAACTTTCTGTGCTCTAGCAAACTTTTCAGCGACTGTTGCGTTACTTTCGTTATAAATACTGCGGCGTTCAGAATGACCAACGAGTACGTAAGTTGCACCTAAATCTTTTATAAGCTGCGCATCTACTTCGCCAGTAAATGCGCCAGGCGTATTTTCAGAAACAGTTTGAGCTCCTGTAGAAACACCGCTAGCTATCATTGCTGGTACAAGTGGGAATGGAGGAAATAAAACAATGTCCATCTCTTGTGATTGTACATCGTTAATAGCGTCAGACATTTGTTTAACTAACTCTAAAGAGCCATTCATTTTCCAGTTGCCTGCGACCATCGCCTTGCGTATTGCCATTATCCACTCCACATTAGAAAGCGGGCGAGATATTAACTTTTCTCGCCCAAAGTTACAAGAGATTATTGTTATTAATCAGTTTGTTTGCTCATAGATTCTACAACAGCTGCAATTTTTTGAGCGCTGTCTATTACAATTTTTTCTTGCTCGGCTTCAACCATAACACGAACCACAGGTTCAGTGCCTGACTTACGCAGTAAAACACGCCCTTTATCGCCTAAAGCAAGCTCAACTTCTGCAACAGCTGAAAGCACTTCAGGTGCTTTTGTAGGATCAGTTCCAGCGGTATAACGCACGTTTATCATTTTCATTGGGTACTTGGTAAAACCAGCACCTAAGTCTTGTAATGTACGGTTTTGTGCAACCATAGCAGCCAGTACTTGCAAGCTTGATATAATGCCATCACCCGTGCTAATTAAATCTAGATTCAGTACATGGCCTGAGCTTTCGCCGCCAATTTTCCAGCCTTTCTGCTGTAGTAACTCCATAACATAGCGATCGCCCACTTTACTGCGAGCAAACTCGATACCTTTTGCTTTTAAAGCATTTTCAAGGCCCATGTTAGACATAACAGTGCCAACTACACCACCACCCAAATTATCATCTTGGGCTGCTTGGCAAGCAATAATATAAACCAGATCATCACCATCAAAAACACGGCCATTATGATCAACCATCATCACGCGGTCACCATCACCATCGTATGCAATACCTACGTCGGCTTTGAGTTCAAGCACTTTACGTTTAAGAGTATCTACGTGAGTAGCGCCACATTCATGGTTGATATTAACGCCATTAGGCTCGCATGCATGTGTTATTACTTCTGCACCAAGTTCACGCATAACAGAAGGTGCAATATGATAAGTAGCTCCATTTGCGCAATCGACAACAATTTTAAGACCTTCTAAAGATAGGCCCTGTGGGAACTGGCTTTTACAAAACTCTATATACCGGCCATCTGCACTGACTAAACGCGATGCTTTACCTAATTTGTCTGAGGCAACACATGTCATTTGCTCATCAAGCATCGCTTCAATTTCAAGCTCTACTGCATCATCGAGCTTTAAGCCTTGACCATTGAAAAACTTAATACCGTTATCGTAATACGGATTATGTGAGGCACTAATTACAATACCTGCCTCAGCACGAAATGTTTGCGCTAAATAAGCAACGGCCGGTGTTGGCATAGGACCCAATAATACAACATCAATACCAGCGGCAATTAAACCAGCCTCAAGTGCGGTTTCAAGCATATATCCCGAAATACGTGTATCTTTACCAATAATTACTTTTTTAGTGCCACTTTGTGATAATACTCGCCCTGCAGCCCAACCTAACTTCATTGCAAACTCAGGGTTAATAGGCGCAGCGCCTACAAGTCCACGCACGCCATCGGTGCCAAAATATTTTCTTTCTTTCATTATGCAATTCCTTGTTCGCAGGCTTGATATACACCAAGTACATCTGCGGTTTCTTTTACGTCATGTACACGAATAATTTTTGCGCCATTTTGCGCCGCGATTAACGCACCCGCTAAGCTGCCCGCTAACCGTTCATCTATATCTCTGTTTAATAAATTACCTATCATCGATTTACGAGATAATCCGGCCAATAATGGCAAACCTAATTTATTAAAATCGTCAAACTTAGCCAATATTTGATAGTTATGACTAAGCGTTTTTCCAAATCCAAAACCTGGGTCTAGAATAAGTCGTTCAAACTTAATCCCAGCTGTTTCACATGCTTTAATACGTTCACTAAAAAACATACTTATATCTGCAAACAAATTAACGTAATGAGGTGACGATTGCATGTTCCGAGGCTGCCCTTGCATATGCATTAAACAAATTGCTACATCTTCATACTGCGCAACCGTTTCTAAGGCGTCTATTTCTTGTAAAGCTCTAACATCATTGACTATATCTGCCCCTACAAGTATTGCTTGTTCCATTACCTGTGCTTTACTGGTATCAATTGAAATAACGCAATCACTGTGCTGACGTATCGCTTTAATAGCGGGGATTACTCGAGCAAGTTCATCTTCTAAGCTAACATCTGGCGCGCTTGGGCGAGTAGATTCTCCCCCTATATCTAAAATTTTCGCACCGTCATCTAATAATTGCATTGCGCGCTTTAGCGCTATTTTGGGATCTAAAAACTGCCCACCATCAGAAAATGAATCCGGCGTTACATTTAGTATTCCCATAATAACGGGCTTTTCAAGATTAAGCGTACGCCCTCTCGGAAGCTTTAATATGTTAGTCATTGCCAACCTTTATTCTTTTTCTAAATAGCTGATACAAAAAAGCCCCGAAGTTCGGGGCTTTCATTACTATTTTAACGATTATTCAGCTTTGTCATCAAGGTTTGTTTCATCTTTTTTTGATGAATCATCAGTCTTTTGACTTTCATCAGCAACTGGTTCTTGAGGTTCTTCCGCTTTTACCGGTTTAGCTTCATGACGGTCATGTGCATCACGCGGTTCACGTACTGGTTGGCGTGCCATTAAATCATCAATTTGCTTAGCATCAATAGTTTCGTATTTCATTAACGCATCTTTCATTGAGTGAAGAATATCAATATTTTCTTTTAATATTTCTTCTGCTCTTTGATAGTTACGATCTGAAAGTAATCGAACCTCTGCATCAATTACTTTTGCCGTGTCGTCCGATATGCTAGATGAACGACTACCGCCACCACCCATATACATTTCGTTCTGATCTTCAGCGTAAAGTAACGGACCTAGTTTTTCACTTAAACCCCAATGTGTAACCATTTTACGCGCTATATCTGTAGCTCGTTCAATGTCATTACTTGCACCCGTTGTTACTTTATCTGCGCCGTAAATAAGCGCTTCAGCAATACGGCCACCATAAAGGCTAGAAATCATTGATTCTAAAAGCTCTTTTGAATGACTAACACGATCTTGCTCAGGCAAGTACATTGTTACACCCAGCGCACGGCCACGTGGAATAATAGATACTTTATAAACTGGATCATGTTCTGGCACCATGCGACCAACAATTGCATGGCCAGCTTCATGGTACGCTGTCATTGCTTTTTCTTGCTCGCTCATCACCATGGTCTTGCGCTCTGCGCCCATCATGATTTTATCTTTAGCAGCGTCAAATTCAGCCATACTTACAACACGTTTATTACCACGCGCTGCATAAAGTGCAGCTTCGTTTACTAAGTTAGCTAAATCCGCGCCAGAGAAACCTGGAGTACCACGTGCTATAAGAGCAGCTTCTACGTTATCGCCTAATGGCACTTTACGCATGTGTACTTTAAGTATTTGCTCACGACCACGAATATCAGGTAAACCTACTTCAACTTGACGGTCAAAACGACCTGGGCGAAGTAATGCAGGGTCTAGTACATCTGGTCGGTTAGTTGCTGCGATAACAATAATACCTTCGTTACCACCAAAACCATCCATTTCTACTAGCATTTGGTTAAGTGTTTGCTCACGTTCGTCGTTACCGCCGCCCATACCAGCACCACGTTTACGACCAACAGCGTCAATCTCATCTATAAAGATAATACAAGGCGCCGCTTTTTTAGCTTGCTCAAACATGTCTCGTACACGTGACGCACCAACACCCACAAACATTTCAACAAAATCTGAACCAGAAATTGTAAAAAATGGCACTTTAGCTTCACCAGCAACAGCCTTCGCAAGTAACGTTTTACCGGTACCTGGAGGACCAACCATTAGTACACCTTTAGGAATACTACCGCCAAGTTTTTGAAACTTAGAAGGATCTCGTAAAAAGTCTACCAGCTCAGTAACATCTTCTTTCGCTTCATCACAACCTGCAACATCAGCAAACGTTGTTTTAATTTGATCTTCACTCATTAAGCGAGCTTTACTCTTACCAAATGACATAGCGCCTTTACCGCCGCCGCCTTGCATTTGACGCATGAAGAATATCCATACACCTATAAGCAGTATCATCGGGAACCAAGAAATAAATATACTTGCTAAGAATGATTGTTCTTCAGGTTGTACACCCTTCACATTTACATCATTTTTAAGTAAATCATTTATTAAGTCTTCATCGTACATTGGCATCGTTGTTTGAAAACGCTCACCACTGCTCTTAGTACCAGTAATATTTCCTGTACCGCGGTCGATAATAACTTCTTGTAAAGAGCCACTGCGGACATCTTTTACAAATTGAGTGTAACTTGTTTGACGATCAACTTGCTCGCCGCCATTAAAGCTCTGAAAGACTGACATCAGCACAACTGCAATCACCAGCCATAGTATTAAATTTTTCGCCATATCGCTCAAGGGGTTAACCTCTTGTATCCAATTAATTTAAATTCAACTAAACGCCAAGCAACTGTACTACAGTTTGTATCCAGTCGCTACTATATATACTTCCCGAGAACGGGCACGTGAGGCATCAGGTTTGCGTATTTTCACTGCTTTAAAACTATTACGTACGTCTTGCAAGTATTGATCAAAGCCTTCTCCTTGGAAAACTTTAACAATAAATGCGCCATTTTTCTTTAGTACTTGACTACACATATCCAGCGCAAGTTCTACCAAATACATACTACCCGCTTGATCTACTGAGTTATTGCCACTCATATTTGGTGCCATGTCAGAGAGTACCACATCAACATTTTTACCATCAATACGTTTTAACAACGCATTTAATACAGCCTCCTCACGAAAGTCACCTTGTAAGAAGTCAACACCCGCAAGTGAATCCATCGGCAATATATCACACGCGATCACTTGGCCTTTGTCACCTACTTTTTCAGCCAAATATTGAGACCAACTTCCTGGAGCCGCCCCTAAATCAACAACTGTCATACCTGGACGAAGTATTTTATCTCTATTTTGTACTTCATCTAATTTAAAAACCGCTCGGGAACGCCAGCCTTTTTTTTGCGCTTCTTGAACATATTTATCATCAAAATGTTCTTTCAGCCATCGCTGTGAACTGGCTGACTGTTTTTTATTTGTCATAAATTAACACGCAACTAATTAGTAATATTCTCTAGATGGCGTTAGAATACCCTTAATTCAAGCCATATTCAGCAAAATTTGTATAAACATGACATTATCAAACAAACAAAAGCAGTTTTTAAAAGGTCAGGCACATAGCCTTAAGCCTGTAGTTTTACTAGGTTCTAACGGTTTAACCGAAGGCGTAGTAGTAGAAATTCAAAGTGCATTAGAAATTCACGAATTAATCAAAGTTAAAGTTCCAACTGACGATCGTGAAACAAAAGCATTAATTTTTGAAGCAATCGTACGTGAAACTGGTGCGACTAAGCTACAAACGATAGGTCACACTATTGTGCTTTATCGTCAAAGCGTTGAGAAAAAAATACATTTACCGCGTAACTAATTATTCCTGTTAAAGGATTTAGTGCGTTTAAATTAAAAAAACCAGCTTAATGCTGGTTTTTTATTATTTAACATTTTAAATCAAAAACTCATTTTATGATGGGTTACATCATATTCGCTACCATTACTACTGCGCTTCTTATTCAATATAAAGTACTGAGAAAATTGTGTTTCACTCATTGCTGGCACTTTTTCATTCGAAAGTAGCTCGGCTAGTTGCGGTGTTGTATTACTGTGCCCAATAACAACAACTACACCTTTTAGTTTTAGTAACTCATTTTTTAAATCACTTAGCTTACCTGCGTTATACACATTTATTTTGGTATTAAAATGTGCCTGCAAAGGTGCGGCTGTTTGCAACGTGCGTTTATAGTTGCTGCTAAAAAGATGTATATTTTGATGTTCTTTAAACAACGTAACTAAATTATTTGCACGTGCCTTCCCCTCTTCTGAAAGCGCTGGATTTTTACCCGTTAACTTTTCGCTATGACGAAACAAATATATCTCATCAGGTGCTGCAAACACTAAACTACAATTGAATGACATGATTAAAAAAGTGATTGCTAATATTATTTTATTCTTCATATTTTTTCACCTCGTTTGTATTCTAATAGCCTGTCGATAAATTCAGTCGTTAGCTCATTGATTACGCCGGTTTCAGCATTAACTATTAAGCTAAAACCAATATTCAAGTGAGGAAATACAACCACATCACTTCTGTACCCCTGAACCCAACCACTATGATAATAAAGCGTTTCATCGGCATAGTTATAAACACGCCAACCTAAACCGTAATAGGCTTCATTAAGGTGTTTTTTCCACACCCTGCGATACATTTCTTTTTTTGTGTGAGTGTATGGGCGTGTTTGTTTTGCCAATGTATCTAATGACAAAACATCAGGATATTGCCCTAACTGCGCTTTTAACCAAATAGCCATATCACTTGCGCTCGCATTTACACCGGCTGCTGGGCTCACTTTATAGTAATTTTTTTTAAGCTTAGCGCTATACCAACGTTTTTTACCACGCACATGCGGTAGCGCGTAATTTTTGTCATTCGTCATTGATTCAAAGCCTAAGCTGGCATCACTCATTTTTAAAGGCTCAAAAATAGCTTCTCGTAACCACTGTCCGTAACCTTTATCGGTGCTTTGTAATATTACATCACCTATAAGGCTAAACATTACGTTTTGATAGCCATAGCACTCACCTGGTTTGCAAATAGGTTTAACGCTAAGTAACTTTTCGACAATTCCGGGGTAATCCATACGAGACTCAATTAAATTATCGTATGCATTAGGCACTAACCCGCTTGAATGGCTTAAAAGATGAAACACCTTTAAATTATCTTGATAAACAGTCCCTTTAAAATCAGTTATGTATTCGCTAACAGCTTTGTCTAATTCAAGTAAACCATCACTGGCTAATTTAGCTGATAACGAACCTGCAAATGTCTTCGAAACAGACGCGAGTCTAAACCGAGTATGCTTATTAACTTTTTGCCCGCTGCGTGTTTTAGTAACACCCATAGTGTGGATGTAATCAGAGTTGTTTATATTCACAATCGAAAGGGCTGCACCGGGTATACCTTTACTTTTTAATTTTTTTTGTGCGTAACGGCCGTACTTTTTTACAAATGCATCCCAATCAGGATCTGCTTTTGCTGCAAAACTCACAGAGCTAAACAACAAACACAAAGCAGATAGGCAATACAATAAAGAGTTGAGATACTTCATTTTTATAAATTTTATCTTTTTAACTACATCTGCGCAGATAATATCATGAAGTTTTGTTTGTACTAACGTACAATACGACGATTATTTGGTTTTAAGCGAGTGTTTAGTACTTATGCGTTTTTTAGTTGTGTCACTTTTTATTTTATTATCAACTGGTTGTGCTATTACAAAGCAACCGGCCGAACCACTGGCCATGCCATTAAAGCCAACATTAAAAAGTCAGACCTATCAACTTGAGTACACCACAGAGCACTCATCTCCAAAAGTTAAATCGGTTCAACTTCCTGCACATAAAGTAGTTAGAAACCAAACAGTAAAAATTATTACCGGTAAGGCAAGCGTAACCGATAAACTTCTATCGCAAATTAGCCAAGCTCTTAACGACAAACAGCTAAAAGTAACAACTAAAAATAACAGCGACTATACACTTACTATTCAACAACTTGACTTAACTTTCACAGACGATACCAAGTACGCAATAAAGCAACCAGAGAACCCTTTTCCCTTATACTCAAATATTGCACAGCAATATCCAACCCAGCAGTGCGCTGCAATATTTGCACAAGTTAGTATGCGTCTTACACACAAAGCGTCGGGTGATGTTGTTTGGTTTGCTAAATCCTCTATCGACAGTGCAAGTTTTCATCGTGAACCACTAATTTACAATTTCACTGAAGAGCAAAAAATAACAAATGAGCTTGAGGTTGTTGCTTTTGTTCATCAGCAAAACACTGATGAAGCTCGTATTGAAAGACTTGGCAAAGATATTCAAATTCCTCAGTACAAAACATTGTCAAAACTATCTAGCCTTACCAAACTTAGCGGTCCATGTAACAGAACAGAAGTAAGCGCATTAACACCTATGATGCAGTTTTACCTAAGCAGTATATTAATCGATAAAATTAAAGTTCAGTAGGTTTTAGCCAGCTTGCGCTTACACTTACTACATTTTTTTACAGATTAAAGGAACGAATTAACAATATACTACGCTTAATAACAAATAATAATTAGGCCCTTAGGGATGAGAAACGCTTTGCTTAACCATACTTTACTGAGCATAACACTGCTTTTTTGCTGCATTTTTAGCACATCGAGTATGGCAAGTAACCGCTATTATGCAGATAATACGTTAGAGCCAACTCAAGGTTTTGCGTGGGACTGGAGTGCAGGCGCGGGCTTTTATATTGAAGACTCTTACCTTGTTGGTATCGAATCTTACGATAAAGGCACTGAAATCGACTTAAGCCTTGCTGTTTCCTACGATAAATTTTATCTTGATTTCGATCACAATCAACTCAGTGGCGGCCTTGTAATAGGCTACAGTCTTATAGATAAATTTGATTGGGGCCTAGATATATTAGGCACAAATACTCAAGCTGGATTCGACGAAAAAGGCCTAGGATTTTATAACCATGGTGTTATAAGAGAACTCCAAGGTATAAAAAAACGTAATTACGACTTTGACGTTGGCCTTCGACTTTCTCGTCGATTTGAAAACTCACAGTTCTCTTTTGAATACCTTCATGATGTATCTGGCGCGCACAATGGCTGGGTTATAAACAGCTTTTTTAGTCATATTTTGCCATGGCGAAACTGGGAGTTTAGATCAGGTGTTGGTTTAAGCGCCTACTCTGCTGACTTTACCAATTATTATTTTGGTATTGATAGCGATGAAGCCACCAGCCTTCGCCCGGTTTATAGCAGCAATGCCAGTACTAGTATTATTTTTGAGTTCCATGCTGAGTACCCAATAAGCCAAGATTGGGTGTTTTTATCCGGCTGGCTTACAACATGGTTTTCAAAAGAGATTGACGACAGTCCAATTATTTCCCAGGGATATCAACACAAAGCCAAGGTAGGCCTACGTTATGTATTTTAGATGGATCTGTGTATTACTGATCTTCCCCAGTACCTTTACTGTTAAAGCGCAGGAGCCTCCTGAGGCACTCATCGCACTACCCGACACCTGCGTTGCACTGCGCGAAGGGCGAAATTGCTATGCCGATGTTACGCTTACATGGGAGCAACCGACTATTGGTAATTACTGCCTACGTGACGCCACCTCAAAGTACATAATGCAATGTTGGCTCAAGCAACAGAGCGGTACCTTTAATTATGCATTTGATTCACAGCAAAGTATTTCGTTTGAACTATTTGATAGCAATACGTCTAAAATAATAAGTATTGCCGAAGTAAAACTTCAATGGGTATATCAAAACAGGCAAAAAAAGCGCCGCTGGCGACTATTTTAATACCAATAGCATTAAGGATATTTTATGGATAACTACGGCACTATTTTACTTGTTGAAGACGATGTATCACTTGCTCAATGGGTTGCTGAATATTTAACAGAGCAAGGCTATACAACGCATGTTTGTCATCGAGGTGACGAAGTTGTTAGCCAGGTAAAAACGTTAAACCCAAATATTGTGCTCCTTGATATTATGCTACCGGGGCAAGATGGCATAAGCGTATGTAGAGAGCTTCGTAGTTTTTATAATTCGCCTATCATAATGCTTACTGCTCGCGATGAAGAAATGGATGAAGTCATTGGTTTAGAAGTAGGTGCAAGCGACTACATAATGAAACCTGTGCGTCCTCGTGCATTACTAGCGCGTATAAAAGCGGCCCTGCGTCAAAATAATGAATCTAATACCCCACACGTTAACGAAAGTGTTATTCAAGTTGGTTCGCTTAGTATTGATACCGAGTCTCGTAATGTAAAACTTAACGAGCAAGACATAAATATATCAAGCGCTGAGTATTTACTGCTTCATTATCTTGCGAGCAATGCGGGCCAAGTGGTCTCTCGTGATGCTGTATTTAAAGCAACCAAAGGTAGAGAATACGACGGACTTGATAGAAGTGTTGATGTACTTATTTCTGCACTTCGTAAAAAGTTTAATGATGATCCACAAAATCCAGAAAAGATTAAAACTATTTGGGGTCGTGGATATTTACTTGTTTCTACTGCGTGGTAATAAAGTGATGAATCAATAAATGAAAAAGTTTTATATATCGCTTCTTGGCAGTGCGCTTTTATCTATTGTGGTATTAGGCTGGCTTATTGATGCCTTTAGTCAGCAGGCGCACACTCCACAAGATGAATTTAGCCAGCAAAGTAAAATGATCACGGGTTTTAGCAAGCAGTTAGCTAATATACCCACATCTGAGCGCAGCGATTACGTAAAACAACTGGCGCTAGAGTTTGATATTTTAATTGATTACAAGCCAAATGAATCACTTGCTTTACCACCATCTTTATTATTACAAATGCATACACCGGGTGGACTGATTTTAGAAGATCAGCAGGGCTTTTATATGCTTTATAGCAGCGCCGTTTTAAACCCTTTTCATTTATCAATGCGTTTAGACAAAATAGTTGATATCGAGCAGCATAATGACATTGTACTTACCCTGCTATTTTACGCAGGCTTATGTGTCTTTATGGGGTTTATTATTGCGCCCTTAGCAAAACGATTAACTGTGTTAAACGAAGCCGCTAAAAAGTTTGCCTCAGGTAATGTTCAAGCCCGAATAAAAGTATCGCACTTTACCTATATAAAAGATGTAGAGCTTACCTTTAACCGCATGGCTAGCCAAATCGAGAAACTTGTTGCCGAAAACAAACTGATGGCCTCAAGCTTATCTCATGACATACGCACCCCTATTGCGTGTCTACGTTTTGGTTTAGATGCCGCATTAGATAGTCACAATGAGCAAAAAATAAAACAGTATTTAATGCGTATGGAAAATGATTTAGATCATATGGAATCTATGCTTAGTAGTTATTTAGCATTTGCCACACTTGAGCAAAACGCCAACAAGCTCACTTATTCTTCAACAAATATTAAACTCTATTTAGAAGATATTTTGATACAGCTTGCCCCTAAGCTTGAAATGCAAATGCTTAGCGTACAACTCAATAGCACTGATGAAATAATAAATGCAGATCTTCACTGGCTTGCGCGTGCAATTACTAACTTATTAACTAACGCATGTGATTTTGCAAACCAACATATTTACCTCAGTGCAAAGTTACACGAGCAACAGCTTATAATAACGGTAGAAGATGACGGCCCTGGTATCGCTCGAGAAAACTTTAGTAACGTATTTAGCCCATTTTTTAGAGAAGAAGATCATCGTAACAGAGCCGATAAAAGTTATGGACTTGGTTTAGCTATTGTAGCTAAAGTAGCTGACTGGCATCACGGCAGTGTTAAAGTAACTAAAAGTAATCAATTAGGCGGGGCGTGCTTTACCCTTATTATTGCTCAGCACCACAACCCGTAAAACAATTTTTACAGACTGTAATTAACAATTATTAAACAAAATCAACTCGTTATTTTAAACGTCTCGATAACAATAATTAAAACTGATAGGTATTACATACACTCTACTTATTAAATTGTGCAGTATCAGCAAATAAGCACTTTTTATTTATTTACATTTCCAGTAGATTGTCAGCGCCGTCACACAATAGAGAAGTACAATAATATGAGCGCAGTTAGAGGCGAGTTCAGCTCTCGCTTTGGTTTTATTATGGCCGCCGCGGGTTCTGCCGTTGGTTTGGGCAATATTTGGGGATTCCCTACACAAACAGCCAGTAATGGCGGTGCTGCATTTTTAGTCGCATATTTAGTGCTTGCGTTCTTTTTAGCCTACCCCGCTTTAATGGCTGAGCTGATGATTGGCCGTCATGGCCAAGCAAATGCGGTTTCATCGCTTCAAAAAATATCTAATAAGCCATGGCAAAAACATTTTGCCTTTATTGTCGGTTTTGGCGGTATTTTATGTGCTGGCTTTATACTCAGCTTTTACGCCATTGTTGCAGGTTGGATGCTTAGTGCTACAGCTGAGCCCATAGCCACCTTAGTCGGCGCCGACACAGCATCGACATGGCTAAGCGAGCAATCACTTACTCGAAACATTATATTCACTCTCGTCTTCATCGTACTAACTGTCGCTATTATCAGTAGAGGCGTAGAAAACGGGATTGAAAAATGGTCTAAACGATTAATGCCCGCTCTTCTCGGTATTTTATTTGCGCTCATTGCCTACGTAATGACACAAGATGGCGCAATGGAAGGTTTAAAAGCGTATTTGGTTCCTGATTTTTCATCTATTTTTGATGCACAGTTATTAGTTAGTGCACTCGGTCAAGCCTTCTTCTCGTTATCGCTTGGTACTAGCGTAATGATTATTTACGGCTCGTACATTAGCAAAAAAGAAAACCTTGTTTCTTTAGGTGCTTATGTAACCCTTATTGATGTATTTATAGCTTTTGTAGCGGGTTTACTGATTATTCCGGCCATGTATGTAGCACAAGCTCAAGGCGTTGAAATTTTCTCTGCCACAACGGGTAAACTACTCTCTGAAGACACATTAGTGTTTCAAGTACTCCCTGCTTTATTTGATGGTATGGGCGACGTAGGTTTATTTGTGGGCTTTTCATTTTTTGCGTTAATGAGTATCGCCGCTTTAACATCATCTATCTCAATGCTAGAAGCGCCTGTTTCATACACTGTGGAACGCTTTGCAATGAAGCGCATTCAAGCTACATGGCTAATCGGCGCAATCATTGCGGTTGTGAGTATTACAATTGTATGTAACCTTGGGAGCTTATTTGGTTTAGTGATTACTTTAACTACAAAAGTAGCTCAGCCTTTACTTGGCCTGATGTGCTGTATATTTGTAGGCTGGATTTGGTACAGAGGCTCATTACTTAAAGCAATTAAAGAAGGTAATCCTGAGGTCCATAACACCTTGTTTTGGAAAGTATGGCCTTGGTACACTAAGTTTGTGTGTCCACTTGCTATTGGTATGGTGTTTTTACACTCACTATTAAGCTAAATAATACCTTAACCTTAAAATAGTATTAAATTAAAATAGCCCACATTAGTGGTTTTTTTTATAACTCTTAAATTGGATTTATACCAATCTGCTTATATACGGGGTCTATTTAACATTAAGAAAATTACGCTAGAACTAGGCAAAAATTTTTGTATTTAGTTGTTCTAAATAAAAAATTTTTAACGACGTTATAGTGCAATTTAATTCGTTAAATTGATCAAAGATTTATTCAGGTTGGTATTATTTAGTAAGTTTTAAAATCATATCCTGATGAGGGATACCGTCTTCTAAATATTCACTTTTATAATCCTCAAAACCAAAAGAGCGGTAAAAATCAAGCAAATAAGTTTGAGCGCCTATATAAATATCTCGCTCAGGCCAGTGCGCTTTACAGCAGTCTATAGCTTCAGTAATAAGTAAAGTAGCATACCCATTACCACGCGCTCCTTCACTCACTAGCACGCGACCTATTGCGCTGTATTGCTCGCTTTTGTCATAACAACGCGCATAAGTTTGCAGTTGCCCATTATCCAATGTATATAAATGCCTTGTATTTAACGCAATATCTACATCATCAAGTTCAGGGTAAGGACACGCCTGTTCTACAACAAACACATCAATCCGCCCACGCATAATAGTAAAAAGAGTCCGGGAGTCGAGAGAGTCAAATTGCTCACATTCAAATTGCATATTATTAAATCCTATAAACAATAAACCCAGCCTAGGCCGGGTTTAATAAAATTATTCATTTGTTAGTTTATATTAAGTAAATAAGCGCTCTAGCTGGTCGCACAACTGCGATAAATTTACATGGTCATGCTCTATGGTTAAATCTACATAACCGTCGCTTCTAAAGGCTCTGTCTAGCTCTATAAGCACATGTGTTTTATGTGCCTCTGGTATAAATGATAATTCAATCTCTTGAATACCAAATAAGCTGCGACTATTTGGCTTATATTCGAGTTCTTGATAACAACCAGATAACGACTGAAAAGTAGAAGCGCGTAAATGACCTTTTTCTACATCCGCTTTCATCAAACTAAAACCTAGTTTATCCATTGCCTGCATACATGTTTTAACGGCTTCATTAGGGTAAATGTGTAAATGGTCTTTATCTGTTGGGTCGAGTGCTAAGTCTATGTCTAAGCCTGTTTCTAGCCATACATGAGATTGATTGTACCCTGCATTAATTTCTGTAATAGGTGTTTCAGAATGAAGACGTGCTTCAAAAGGAATATTTTTAACTTCGCCAGGCTCAATTGTACCAATATCAGTAATTCGCCATTGGTCAATCACATGGTTAGTAAAATAATCGCCATCATCACCCGCCACTTTAACGCGGGTCATTAGTAATAAATCTAAGCCCGCAATCTCTTGGCTAACATCACCTGCGGTAATGACTATTTGTGCGTTAAAAAGCTGACCTGGCTGCAGGCGCTCAGTTTCTAAAATAGTGTCTACTTTTGCAGCACCAATACCTACCGACGCTAAAATCTTTTTAAACATATATTCTCCTTAAGCTGAGCGGCTCTATTATTTGCTCCGGCTTAAACTTCTTCGTTATCGCATCTTAACCATATTTAAAAGCGGTTGTCAGTGAAAAAATGTTATTTACATACTATTTACGATTAAATACGTGTTTAATGTGCACTTTTTATACGTAACTGGGCAAGTAACTGATTAGACGCGTTCATTTTTAGGTCTATTTTTATTTTCAATGGTATAATTTTTTCGTTACACTGCAATCCCAAATGAAGTGATATTAAGAATTATGGAACTAATCTATTTTGCCGCCGCGTTTGTTTGTGGTTTTGCTGTTTATCAATTAAAACTACCTCCTCTTATTGGCTTTTTATTAGCTGGTTTTGCTTTAAATTTATCGGGTTATAAAAGCACAGAATTGCTCGACACAATTGCAGCTCTTGGCGTTACCCTTCTTCTTTTTAGTATTGGCTTAAAACTTAAAGTTAACAGCTTAATTAAACCCCAAGTATGGGCGCCTGCTACATTACATATCATTTTTAGCAGTGCGTTATTCAGTGGTTTTATGTTGCTGCTTGGCGTTTTCGCTATTCCACTGTTTGTTGATTTAAGTTGGCAAAGTGCTTTATTAGTTGGGTTTGCGCTTAGTTTTTCGAGCACTGTATTTGCAGTGAAAGTACTTGAAGAACGCGGGGAAATGGCAAGCCTACACGGCAAAATAGCCATTGGTATATTAGTAATGCAAGATATCTTTGCCGTTATCTTTTTAGCCATTAGTACCGGTAAAGTCCCAAATGTATGGGCAATTGCATTAATTATTGCTTTGCCTTTATTACGACCTGTTATGTATGGCGTGTTAAATCGCTCTAAACATGGTGAACTATTGCCATTATTTGGTTTTTTCTTTGCTCTCGTCGCTGGTTATCATGCTTTTGAATTTGCAGGGCTAAAAGGCGACTTAGGCGCACTTATAATTGGAATGATGTTTGCTCCCCATAAAAAAGCAGGCGAGTTATCAAAGTCTCTGCTTAATTTAAAAGACATATTACTAGTCGGCTTTTTCTTAAGTATTGGTTTAAGTGCAGAGCTAACTACTAATTCCTTGATTGTTGCCATTATACTTATTTTAGTGTTACCAATTAAAATAGCGCTTTATTATGTGTTCACTAACGTATTTAAACTACGTGCGCGTACGTCATTACTTACCGCTTTTAGTTTATCTAACTACAGTGAGTTTGGATTAATTGTATGTGCAGTGGCTGCAACTACTGGCATGATCACCTCTGAGTGGCTCGCTGTAATGGCAATTGCCGTTTCTATTACCTTTGTAATTGCTTCGCCACTTAATAAGCGTTCAAACGAGTTATACGTAAAAATAGAGCACTGGCTATTAAAATTCGAAAGTAAAACACGTTTAGCTGAGGAGCTACCCGTTAACCTTAACGATACTAAAATAGTCATTTTTGGTATGGGCCGTATTGGCACAGGTGCTTACGAAACAATAAACGCGACTCACCCAAATGTTGTTGCAGGTATAGATATAAAACCTGAGGTGGTGGACAAACACGTTAACAGAGGGCGCAACGTATTAATTGCTGATGCAACCGACCCTGACTTTTGGCAACGAGTAAATCATTCACAGGTAGAAATGGTTATGCTAGCAATGCCAAAGCATATGCAAAATATTTTTGCACTAGAGCAACTACAAGCCTCAGGCTATCAAGGTCAAGTAACAGCTATTGCAAACTACCCTGATCAACAAAAGGAACTTGAAGAAATGGGCGTTCACTCTACTTATAACTTTTACCTAGAAGCTGGTAGTGGTTTTGCAGAGCACGTTAAACAAGAGCTATTTAACAAATAACCTCTTTTTTGTAATATTGATCAATAACAAAGCTTTACATTAATAAGGCTTTGTTATTAGTTTTTAAATAAAAAGCAATTCTATTTACATTCCTTTACAAGCCAATTCTCCATAGTAATAAAAAACAGGTAGACTAGCGATGTTGGTTAAATAGAATCCATGTTCTAATAATAACTTAATTAGATCCCAGCTAATTGACATTCAACTAGGTTTATAATAATCAACATAAAATCATTAAATTAGAGGGCCTACTCCCTCGCAAAATAGGCTGTTTCTTGCCCGTCACAGCCTATTTTATATCTCTAAAATCCCTTACACTTACCCAAACTTTAAATACCCAAGTAATTTTTATGGATCCAAAACAATTAAAAATAGCGATAAATACCACAATGCCGTTTGGAAAATATGCAGGACGCCCGTTATTGCTGCTACCAGAACCTTATTTGGTGTGGTTTAACAAGCAAGGGTTTCCAGATTCAAAGCTAGGTAGCCAACTTGCGATAATGTACGAAGTAAAACTAAATGGCCTTGAGCAAATGCTGATGCCATTACTGGATAAAAGATAAAAGATAAAAGATAAAAGATAAAATAATTGAGAACTTTTTTGAAGGTACGCGGTCTATTATATTGCTACTTGTTGATTTTGGTTTTTAACCACAAAAAACGCGCCTCTTGGCGCTTTTTTTATGTCTTTAGTTTGAGAGGTAAACACACAATAAATTTTGCTCCGCCTAAACTTGAGCTTTCAACTGTGCACTCCCCCTGATGCCACGACACAATTTTAGCAACTATAGCGAGACCCAAACCAAAACCACCGGTACCTTTGCCCCTGCTTTTATCAAGCCGAGTAAAAGGTTTAAATACATTTTCTCGCTCAGCCGGGTCAACCCCTTCACCATCATCTTCAACAATCAATACAATGTGATTTGCCTCTTGTTTCAGGGAAATTTTAACCTGTTGATGTGTATACTTGAGCGCATTCCCAATTAAATTTTGAAATACTCGCGCCATAAAATGGCTATCGCAATAATAGATTAAATGATCTGGAAGATGTGTAGAGAGCGTTGTTCGCGCTTCAAAATTTAGCTTTTCAACAGTGGTTTTTACCAGCCCAGCTAAGTCACAGTTTATTGGCTGTAAACTAGGTTGTTGAGAGTCTAATCGCGCATACTCCAGCATTTCAGAGACAAGTGATTCAAGCTCACTAATATCCGTTTGCATATTTACTAGGTATTTTTCGCCTTTTTCATCAAGTATTTGTTCTTGTAGCATGACAATTGCAAACTTTAAACGCGCTAGTGGCGTTCTAAATTCATGCGACACCGATGAGGTAAGTTCTTGCTGCGCACTAAGTAAAAACTCAATACGTTGCTGCATTACCTTTAATGTATCGGTGATGGGTAAAAAGAAAGACTTAGAAGAATCATTTAACTGAAAATCTTGTAAACCCTCTACCGCTTCACATGCTTTACGAAGCTTTGCAAAATCGCGCCACAATAAAAAGCTCCACAGCCCAACAGGAATACCAACAATAACAAGGAGTAATAAATAGGGCCAAACAGAAGATGATTGCGGTGTTAATACACCGACCGGCCCTACTTGAAGTAATGAGTCATTACCAATATCTACATACCAAACAATGCGTTGTTGCTTATCGTATAAGTATAAGTAGTGATTTTGATCGAGCTGCGATTGTTGTTTTTGAGGAAGTATTAAATCGCGTCTATCAATCACTTTGCTTTCAAAGTTATGTTTTAGCTTTTTAAGACCATTGGGAGTTTGTGAGAGCAACCAGAGTGATTGCCCAAACTCATCGTCTAAGAGAACTTGCTGTTGCGACTCTTCATAAGGCCACAACTGCTCTATAACACCACTTACTACAAACAAAGAAACAATGATGTATAAGTATAAGCTGGTAAACAGTTTTCCCATTAAAGCCGACTAACCTTAAATAGTTCTAAAGATCCCACGCATCAGAAACAAATAAATAGCCTTGTCCCCATACAGTTTTTATACGATACGGCTTATCGCTGTTATCGCCTAATTTTTTACGAATTCGTGATACACGTACATCAACAGTTCTATCAAGTCCATCGTATTGACGGCCAATCATATGTTGGTGCACATGTTCTCTACTTAGTACTTCGCCCGCATTTGATGCTAATAACCATAGTAGCTCAAACTCGTGTGATGTTAATACAATCTCTGAATCACTTAGCTTTACAATGCGGCTTGTTTTATCAATAACTAAATCACCAAACTGAAGTTCTTCATTTGATTTTACGATTGGTTGCCCACGACGAAGTAATGCATTAATTCGTGCTAATAATACACGTGGCTCTGCTGGTTTTATAACGTAGTCATCAGCGCCAAGCTCTAAACCAAGTACTTGGTCAAAGTCTTCACCTTTAGCTGTTAACATTAAAATTGGCAGAGTAAATTTATCTCTCACTTGGCGGCAAACGCTAAAGCCATCTTTACCTGGCAGCATAACGTCTAAAATCATTAAATCGGGTGAATTATTTTCTAGGTAATTAAATACTTCGTCACCACGCTCTAACACTGCGACTTCAAGGCCATTATGTTCAAGGTAATCTTTTGTTAGTTGTTGTAAACCGAGATCATCTTCAACAAGTAAAATTTTTGGCATTAGTTGCTCCTAAATTAAAAAAAGCTCCACGGAGAGCGAAGCCTACGCCTATTTTTTTTAGCATGGGCGCTTTGTACTTCAACTTGTGTTTTTGCTATTAACACACCCGTATGAGGATTGATTAAGGAGTATATGGTCTCCACCTGAACACGCGCTTTATAATTAAATTGCCCTGAACGTTGCTGCTGCCAGCATTGAAGCAGTTGTTCCTGCTGATATAAACAGACATCACTATAGGCGTTTAATTGCCATTTAAACTGTAAATCAAGATCGCAAAAATCCTGCTGTTCAGAAACGACGCAGACTTTTGGAGAAACATTAAAAACAGGGGTTTGTGCCATACTAAAGCCACTAAAAAAAGTGGCCATAAACACAACTAATATTGAATACTTCATATTAAAAAGTACGGTCGAATCCTATAAATGCAGTCATTGAATAAGTACGTTCAAAGAGCGGACTGCCATCCATAGCCGAATAGTCATAATATGCTACATGAAAACGAAGAGAGTCAGCCTTACTCAGTGGCCAACGGGCATCGATTTTAGCATAAGGTTGCCAACTACTACCAACGTCTATTTTACCAAATTGAGTTTCGCCCTCTTTAAGTCCATAAAAATAGCTATTTAGTTCCGCAGATTTATAGTTTATTCCAAGTGTTGGCTTTATTTTGAGCTTTCCAAGCACAGTATGATACTGCCACTGCAATGCTGCGCGGGTACCTCGATAAACATCGGTTACGTCATGCAGAGCCTGAACCGAAAAAATATGGCCTTCATTTACATAGTGATAAGCAATACCCGCATCGAGTGCAATGTGGCGTTTATGTAAATCATCAATACCAACATAGCGAGAGGACGAGGCTTCATCTTGCATAATAAACTGATTGTTGAGTGCACTACTTTGTAGTGTAAATACATTTTTAGGATGCCAATCTATAAAGAAGCGAGACTCAGAGTTAAGTTCACTAACTAGGTTAAGGTGATGTTTTGGGGATTGTATAAATGAATAGCCAAGACGGCCGTTATCAAAAAACCATTGCTCTGCATAAAACGCAACTTGAGGAATAAGTACTAGCGGAATATTATCTCCACCGTGCAAAGGGTTAGTTATAACTCCAGCCCCTACACTTAAACTCAAATGTAGGCGATCGGTTGCTATATCTTGCTCTGTATAATCGTCAGTATGTTCACTAGTTTGCGTTGCATGCAGCGAAAAGCAAGCAAACAAAGTGCTAAAACATAGAGCAGTTAATAATGAGAGAGAATAGCGCATCAACGTACATCAAAGTAATAAAATAAGTGAGTTACCCATACTAGCAAGGTCTTTTTAAACTAGCTCTAGCTAGTTACAATTATTCACAATTTGTATACATAAATGTTAACTTTTATGTTTCCGCAGGTTATTTATCTTTCTGAAGCTGTACTTTAAGATACTTTTAAAATGAGACACAACGACGAAAGGCCATTATCTGAATAGAAGCTATAAGGTGCTAACACGTTACAAACCTACTTTATTACCTTTACAGCCAACTAGGTTAACGATGTTGATATTGTTACTCTAAATTAGGCGGCTTTAATGCAGAGCAATCAAGCATCTGATACTTATTAAATATCAGGTGCTATTTCTATACGGTTTCGTCCATGTGTTTTGGCAATGTATAAGGCTCTATCTGCACGTTCAACTAAAACCGAGCTATTAGTAAACGGGCGTAAAATTGCTAAGCCAAAACTTGCTGAAATAGCACGTTTTGCAGTTACATCATGCTTTTTACGAATCGCCAATTTTGCTATTGCTAAACGAATACAATCTGCAAACGCTATTATATCGTTGATAGTGTCAAAATAGGCTGTTATGCAAAACTCTTCGCCGCCATATCTATATACATTTGCAGCTTCAGTTGTATTTTCTCTCACTTTTTTAGCAACTAATCTAAGTACTTCATCACCCTTTTGATGACCAAAGTCATCGTTAAAGCGCTTAAAGTGATCAATATCAAACATAATAAGAACAGCAAGAGAGTCTTCTTGCGCTTGCTCTGAGTATTCAAAACAAAAATTTACAATATCTAGATCAAACTTACCTCGGTTATAAAAACCAGTAAGTGTGTCGGTATCGGCAGCTTCTTTTGAAATATTCAGTGCTTCTTTTAAGTCTTTTATCTCATTGTAAGCAACGGCTAACTTAGTTTGAAATTCTCGAGCATAATCTTGCATTGCAATAGAATCGTCAGTCAAACGTTCAACGCATCCCAGTATTTCATTGTAAGAGCTTACATCAACAAGCATATTTAACTCGTTTTGTGAGTCGACTAAGCTTGTTGTAAAACTTTTAGAGTGATCAAGCGTTGTACTTATATCCTGCTGAACTTGTTCCATAGTTGTGTGAAATTTTTCAGTTATTTCTTGAAAAAAAGCGAGATCGTCTTGCGTTAAATATTTGTCAAAAATCTCTTTTGCTTTGTCTTGTGAGCATGTTTGTTGCTCAGCAATAACATGGTCTAATTCAGCATTTAGTGAAGGGTTGCGTCCTTGAATGTAACAGTACCAAATTGCATAGTTGATGGGGGTTACCGGCATACGGTACTTTACCATCAAAGGAATCGCCTTTTTTAGGCATTGGGCAGAATGAGCAAGTGATACTGCGTGGTTCATAAATAAACTCTCAAGCGTCATTGTTTTTATTATTAGCGCTCAATGTTAAGTAATAGTAAACTTATACGCAACCTATATTCATACTATTTAACTAACTTGCTTATTCTCTGTGCATATTAAATCGCTTTTGCCTCTAAAGTTTGCGCAATATTCCACAACGCACTGATTGCAGGGTCATTTAACTCTTTCCTTAATACTGCCAAACCAATATCAAACCCATCAGGCGCTTGCATTTTTGGTGTTAGTATTTGTACTTTATCTTGCAGTGGGCTGTTATCTAGCACTATTTTAGGGACCATTGCGACACCTAATCCTAAGCTCACCATAGAGACCATTGCTTCGTGCCCAGCAACTTGGGCGTAAATCTTTCCGTGAATATTATTTTTACGCCACCAGTGTTCTAATCTTTGGCGAGAAAAGCCTTGCTCTGGCACAATAAATTCCAAATCAGACCAATTAATATCATCACCATTTTGTGTTAGCTTTTGTGTGATCGGGCATTGAATTTTTGGGCCAATTAATAAAAGCGGAGAGTGACCAATATCAACAAAAGCAATTTGCGCTGGTAATTTACTTGGCTTAGCTGCAATAGCCATTAATTCGTGTCCATCTAGCACGCGGTTTATAGCAAGTGCAGGATCTCCTGTATTTAATGTTATTTCTATATACTGATGCTGCGCACGAAGTTGCTCTAATATTTGATGTAAAAAACTATAGGATGCAGTAACCGAGCAATAAATACTTACTTTTCCGTAAATATGTTGCTGTGGATCTTTTACATTCGCTTTAAAGCGCTGCCAATTAGCAAGCGTCGCTGTCGCGTAATCAATAAACGACTCACCTTCTCGCGTTAATTTAACACTGCGGTTATCGCGTATAAATAATGCGACACCTACTTCCTCCTCTAAATGCTTTATATTGCGGCTTAAAGTTGGTGCACTTATATGGCAAAGCTCACTTGCACGCCCAAAGTGAAGTGTTTTAGCCAACGCTAAAAAGTAGTTTAAATGTTTATGATCCATACCTAATCCTGCATTTCATATTATGAAACACTTTAATTCAAATATATCATTTTACGCAAGCAACGATTTTACATATGGTGTTTGTAAGCGCAATAAACATTGCGCATCTAACAAACATGACTCTATAGGACACTAACAATGGCGAATTATTTCAATACCTTACCTTTACGCGAACAATTAGCGCAATTAGCGCAATGTGAATTTATGGACGCAGGCGAATTTGCTGATGGCGTTGATGCTCTTAAAGGTAAAAAGCTGGTTATTGTAGGTTGTGGCGCACAAGGTTTAAACCAAGGCTTAAATTTACGTGATTCTGGTTTAGATGTTTCTTATACATTACGCGCATCAGCTATTTCTGAGCGTCGCCAATCATTTTTAAATGCATCTGAAAATGGTTTTACAGTAGGCACATACGAAGAATTAATTCCTACAGCTGACGTAGTACTTAATTTAACGCCAGATAAGCAACATACCGCTGTAGTAAGTGCAATTATGCCACTTATGAAAAAAGACTCTACTCTTGCTTATTCTCATGGATTTAATATTGTTGAAGAAGGCATGCAAGTACGTGAAGACATTACTGTAATCATGGTTGCGCCTAAGTGTCCTGGTTCTGAAGTACGTGAAGAATACAAACGCGGTTTTGGTGTGCCAACTCTGATCGCGGTTCACCCAGAAAATGACCCTCAAGGTCTTGGTTTAGCACAAGCAAAAGCCTATGCAGCTGGAACAGGCGGACATCGCGCAGGTGTACTTAAATCATCATTTATTGCTGAAGTTAAGTCTGATTTAATGGGCGAGCAAACCATTTTATGTGGCATGTTACAAACCGGCTCTATTTTATGTTTTGATAAAATGGTAGAAAAAGGCATTGATGCTGGTTATGCATCAAAATTAATTCAATACGGCTGGGAAGTAATTACCGAAGCACTTAAGTACGGTGGTGTTACTAACATGCTTGACCGCCTTTCAAACCCTGCAAAAGTAAAAGCGTTTGAACTAAGTGAAGAACTTAAATTAATTATGCGCCCACTTTATAACAAGCACCAAGATGACATCATCGACGGGACCTTCTCACGCACTATGATGGAAGACTGGAATAACGATGACGTAAACTTACTTAAATGGCGCGCAGAAACAGCAGAAACTAACTTTGAAAAGACCCCTGCTGGCGATGTAGAAATCTCAGAACAAGAATTTTTTGATAACGGTATTTTAATGGTAGCAATGGTTAAAGCAGGTGTTGAACTTGCATTTGAAACTATGACAGCAGCCGGCATTATCGAAGAATCAGCTTACTACGAGTCATTACACGAAACGCCATTAATCGCTAATACTATTGCGCGTAAAAAGCTTTTCGAAATGAACCGTACTATTTCTGATACTGCAGAATACGGCTGTTACTTATATAACCATGCATGTTTACCATTACTTGCTGATTTTATGAAAAACGTTGATACAGACATTATTGGTAAAGGCCTTGGCGAGCACAGTAACCAAGTTGATAACCAAACATTAATTCAAATTAACGCTGCACTGCGCGAACACCCAGTTGAAAAAGTAGGTGCTAAATTACGTGGCTACATGTCAGCAATGAAAAAGATTGTTTAACCCTAAACAATAAATGTTTCGCTTGTTAGAAACCAAGCCCATATGTTTTACATGTGGGCTTTTTTATACTCATTCATAAAACTTTAACCATCCAACGCTATCTTCTATCCATCTCTTTATAGGCAATATTTAGATCAAAATAAATAATGTGCTAATATAGTCCTCTACTCAGTTGTAAAATTAATTAATATCATGACGATACAAAACCTTTCTATTACTCAAAAAATCACAGCTTTAGGCAGTGCTATTGCTATATGTGTAGCCGCGCTTATTGGCTTGACCTCTTTATACAGCTCAGAAGATATAATTGAGCAACGTATGATTGAGTCAGAGCTACCTAGTAAACTGCAAACAATCAGCAATCACATAGGCGGTGAAATCAACGAGTTACTCGGTGCTGCTCAGCAACTATCATCGAATGAATTTATTTTACAATGGGCTCAATCAAACAACCAAGATGATACCTTACTATTAAAAGAATTAAATCGCGTTGCCCAGCAATACGATTTAGCCACAGCATCTTGGGCAAATAGAGACACTGCACAGTATTGGAATCAGCATGGTTTTTTGCGTGTGTTAAAAAACGATGCAGCCGATGGCTGGTTTTTTGCTTTTAAGCAATCAAAACAACCTTACTCTATAAGTATTTATCAAGAATCAGCCAATGATGTAAAAATGTTTATAAATCATCAGCAGGCTAATGGTACTGGTTTAGCAGGTCTTGCAAAAAGCATCACTGATATGCAAAAGCTATTACAGCAATTTAAAATTGAGCAAACAGGCTTTGTATTCATTGCAGATAAAAGTGGATTGATTCAGCTTCATAAAGATGCAAGTAAAGTAGCTAAAGCAAATATTGATGATTTATATACTACAAATATCCACAGCCAACTATTTAATAGTAATGGCTTTGCGCTAGAAGAAATCAGCTTAAATGGCGAACCTACTCTTATCGCTGCTACGCCAATTAAAAATACCGATTTATATGTTGTAGCTCAAGTGCCAAAAAGTGAAGTCTTCGCAAGTGTAAATACCTTACAATGGCAAATTTTTACCTTTACGATAATTACAGCATTAGTTGCTAGCTTGATTAGTTACTTACTTGCACGCTCACTTTCATCTCCACTTTCTAAAATGGCTGAGCTATTTTCACGATTAGGCTCTGGCGATGCAAACTTAGCGTATCGCTTACCAGAGTCAAGCCAACCAGAGCTTAACAACCTAAGTAATGGCTTTAATCAGTTTATTAATAAAATAGAAGTAGCCATTACTCAGGTTGCAAGCGAAAGCCACGATATACGTCAAAGCTCTGATCATGTATTTGAACAAGCCAAACGAAATTCTCAAGCAATAGATCACCAAAAAGAGCAAACAATCTCTGTCGCAGCCGCCATAAATGAAATGGGCGCGACAGTGCAAGAAATAGCGCAAAGTGCTGCAAATACAGCTAAGTTAACCGATAGCAGCCGCGAAAATACAATTCAGAGCCACAAGCAGGTATTACAAAGCCAAGCAACTATCTCAGCCCTTGCCAGCGATATTGATGGCATTACAGAGCAAGTAACTTTGCTTTCTAAAAAGACAGTTGATATTGCAAGTATTGTTGACTCAATTAGAGGTATATCGGATCAAACTAATCTACTTGCTTTAAATGCGGCTATTGAATCTGCTCGCGCAGGGGAACATGGACGAGGCTTTGCTGTTGTTGCTGATGAAGTACGTGCACTGGCAAACCGCACATCGCAATCAACTACCGAAATCCAATCTATGATTGAAGAGCTTACAAGAATATCTGACGATGTAGTTAACGATATTGGTCAATCGAAAGATAAAGCACAGCAAAGCGTTGGTGCTATGCAAAACTCAGTAGAATTACTTGATACGATAACCGAAACAGCCAATGAGATAAATGATATGGCTACGCTCATAGCGACTGCAACTGAGCAGCAAAGTAATGTGGTTGCCGATGTAAGTCGTAATATTGAGCAGATTAGCGAAATTAGCGATAAAGCAATGAGCGAACAAATCAATACAGAGCAAGCTATTCGAGACTTAGCAAACAGCGCACAAACACTTGATGCACTTGTAGCTACCTTTGAAAAACACCGCTAAGTAGCTATAACATTACACGCCTGCTATGAGCAAAAACTATCTTCGAAGATAGTTTTTGCTCATAGCTAATATTCTTAATTTGAACAAGCTAAGCGTTTTCACTATCGCCGCTATTAAACGCTAAAACGTACGCTTCCTTTTTGGCTCTAGTGAGCTTTTTTAATTGATATTCAAGCTTACTCGCTTCACTTTTATTGCCCACTTGTTGTTGATGGATAAGTAAAAGCGGTCCTTTACCTTTAAGGTTTTTAGCCCCTTTCCCGGCTTGATGAGTTGCAAAACGTTTTTCAACATTAGTCGTGATCCCGGTGTACCAATGACCTAATCGCGTTTCAACTATATATAAAAACCAAATGGACTCAGTTTTTAAAATATTCGTTTCGATGTGTTGTAAACTTTTTTCATTATTAGTGGTCAAATCATTACCTTAACGCCCTTAACACAAAACAATTGCTTAAAAGGGTTTTACCTTCAGTGACTAATCGGTATCATGCAGATTATAAAAAATAAGGATCACAACTAACAATGCAGTCGTTAAAAACTTTTTCTCTTTGGCTTATCGTTGCTTTAACACTTAGTTCAGCAGCTGGTTGCTCTAGCTGGGTATACCGAATTAACATCCCACA
This sequence comes from Pseudoalteromonas sp. Z1A8, assembly GCF_011378855.1. Taxonomy (GTDB): domain Bacteria; phylum Pseudomonadota; class Gammaproteobacteria; order Enterobacterales; family Alteromonadaceae; genus Pseudoalteromonas. The sequence continues at coordinate 31,669 of NZ_WTLB01000041.1, forward strand.
AGGCAACTTTTTAGAGCAATCTGATGTTGAAAAACTTCGTGTAAATATGACTCGAGAGCAAGTTATTTATGTATTAGGTAGACCTATTGCCGAGGATGCCTTTGATAATAACACTTGGCGTTATATTTACAGCTTCAATAAAGGCCGTAAAAACGAACAAAATAAAGAGTTAGTAATTAACTTTGAAAATGAAAAGTTAGTTTCAATCTCAGGTGATTATGACCAACCTGAAAACTTTAATACGCCTTTAGAGCAATAATACGCTACTTAATGCCAATAAAAAGGTGAGCAATGCTCACCTTTTTAGTATTTATAAGTAATACCAACCTGCATAAATCTTTGATCAATTTAACGAATTAAATTGCACTATAACGTTGTTAAAAATTTTTTATTTAGAACAACTAGATACAAAAAAATTTGCCTAGTTCTAGCGTAATTTTCTTAACGTTAAATAGACCCCATATATAAACAGATTGGTATAAATAATTACCGCTCTATTGGACGTCCACCTGTTATTTTATTTGCCCGACCTTCATCTTTTGCTTTTTCAGCACGCTTTCTGCGCGCATCTTTAGGGTCTGCAATTAATGGGCGGTATATTTCTATACGGTCACCATCTTTTAGCTCATAGTTAGCTTTTACAGTTCGATTCCAGACACCTAACGTTAGCGATGTAGCATCTATTTCAGGGCATTTTTCAATAATGCCAGACTGAATAACAGCTTGCTCTACTGTAGTCCCTTGTGGCACTTCAATTGATAAACACGTGGCCGTGGTCGGTAATGCAAATACTACCTCAACATTAATCATACCCGCGCTCCATAAACCTGCTTTGCACGCTGAGTAAATGCACTCACCATATTTTTGGCTACATCATTAAAAATCTTACCAAAAGCGAGCTCTACTAATTTACTCGAAAATTCAAACTCTAACTCTAACTGTACTTTACACGCTTTAGTATCAAGCGCTTGAAAGTGCCAGCGCCCTTTTAACATCTTAAATGGACCATCAACAAGGCGCAGTAACACGGTTTGTTCATCAACAAAGGTGTTTTCGGTGGTAAACCACTTTTTTATACCCGCCTTAGATATTTCTAAACTCGCGGTCATGTTATTATTGTGCTGTGAAACAATTTTTGAGTCTGAGCAATTTGGTAAAAACTGTGAATAAGCTTCTACATCATTAACTAGATCAAACATCTCTTTAGTGCTGTACATAACCAGCGCACTTTTTTCTATTTGTGGCATACTCACTCCCAACTGTGTGGGCGAATTTTAGCAAGCTTTGCGCGTTTCCCCAAATTTTCATACTGCTTAAATTAAAGCTTAACTTTTAAAAGCATTATTAAAAAAATCGATGTAAAACATCTCACATTACGTATATTATAGGGCACTATGGCTAAGAAAAATTCATCAAAATCGACAAGTAATACCATCGCGCTAAACAAAAAAGCGCGACATGAGTATTTTTTACACGATAAGTTTGAAGCGGGTGTTGAACTACAAGGCTGGGAAGTTAAAAGTATCCGAGCTGGTAAAGTAAATATCACAGAAACTTATATTCATCTTAAAAATGGCGAAGCATTTTTACTTGGCAGTCAAATTCAGCCACTTATTAGTGCATCGACCCATGTAATTTGCGATCCGCTACGTTATCGTAAATTGCTATTAAGCAGACGCGAACTTGACCGTTTATTCGGTGCTACAGAGCGCGATGGCTATTCTTTAATAGCCACAGCGATGTACTGGAAAAACTGCTGGGTAAAACTTGAGTTTCATTTAGCAAAAGGTAAGAAATTACACGACAAACGCGAAGACGGTAAAGATAAAGACTGGTCGCGTGAAAAAGAACGCTTAATGAAGCATAAAGCATAATTAAAAACGCCTAATTTATTAGGCGTTTTTAATTTCACCTATATAAAAGCTCAAATAATACCAATTCGCTTAATTAAGTAATCTATTATGAGATAAGAAAATGGTGTCGATAACAAGACAAAAACTTGTTATTTAGCCATTCTCAGCAATTGCTCCTGCATTACCCCACCTCCTGTATCTATGCAGTCGTAAATCAGAAAATTTCAATGCCTTTAGCATCAACTTTAACTCCTCAAATTGATTAAGTATTATTGCGAATTGGTATTACATAATTGAGTAAATTAAAAGCAGAAAAACAGACATAAATTTTTAATTTATAGAAATATATTATTACAAATTATTTTAATCATTAGCTATTCCACACATGGCTTCATCTAGCTATATAACAATTATTAACCCTATGCCCTATTCACGCTTAGTTTTACCTAGAAAACAAAGTACAAATAAGGTCATAAAACCCACAAAAAAGCATTAAAACTAATACTTAAATCAAAAATTAAGCTAATTGCTAACACTTAAGTTACATGATATTAATACCCGCGCTTGTTAAGCAAATAATTTTACAATATATCAACAAGGACTTAAGGATGAAGCAATCAACTGCATTTACACCATACATTATTGTGGGCGCAACACTCGCATTATCAGCAGGTTTTACAACGACAGCCTACGCAGCAGAAGAAGCTAAAAAAGTAGAGCGAATTCAGGTTACTGGTTCTCGTATTAAGCGAACTGATATTGAAGGGCCTTCTCCGGTACAATCAATCGGTAGAGCTGAAATCGAAAACATGGGTTACGATAACCTACAACAACTTCTTGAAAGAATGCCTGTTGCTGGCAGCGGTACTTTCTCTACTCGTGGTAACAACCAAGATTCAACCGCTAACGGTTCAGCTGCAGTAAGCTTACGTGGCTTAGGAGCCGATGCAACACTTGTACTAATTAATGGTCGCCGTGTATCAATTAGTGCCTTTGCTGAAGGTATTACCAATTCATTTGTAGATATTAACAGTCTTCCTGTTTCTGCTATTGAGCGTATCGACATACTAAAAGATGGCGCTTCAGCTATCTATGGCTCAGATGCAGTAGCGGGTGTAGTTAACGTTATCTTAAAGAAAGATATTGATGGTGTTGAAATTAATTTAGGCTATGGCGGTACAGATGGTCCAAATTATGAAGAAACAACAGCAAGCCTAGTTTGGGGTACTACAAGCGAAAAAAGTAGTGCATCTGTTATTATCGATTACTTTAAAAACACATCTCTTTCTTCTGATGAAATGGGCAGCCTTGGCACTGCAAACCAAGCACCTTATGGTGGTGAAGATTTCCGTTCATCTCGTGGTTTCCCAGGCTACTTTTATGTGGATGGCGTTAAAACAATCGACCCTGCCTGTCCTGCTGAAAATGCAACTTCAAGTGGTAGCTGTTTATTTGATTACGGCCCATATGGTTATATTGCCCCAGCCTCTGAGCGTGTAGGCGCTATTTCACAGTTTGAATACCGCTTTGATAACGGTATTACTGGCTTTTTAGAGATGTCTGTTCAACATAATAGCTCTGTAGCTTCTGGTGCACCGACTCCCCTTGATGAAGATGCTGGTTTAACAGTCCCTGCTAGTCACCCAAACAACCCTTTTGGTGAAGACATTCAAATTGGTCGTTACCGTACAGTAGATGCTGGCGCTCGCCAATGGGATATTGAATCTGATACTTTACGTTTAGTTGCTGGCTTAAAAGGCGAAATAAACGATTGGAGCTGGGAAACTGCAGTACAAAAAGGACGTAGTAAATCACTACAAACGGGTGATAGAACACAAGGTTGGGTGCGTACTGATTTCTTACAACAAGAAATTGATGCGGGGAACTATAATCCATTTGGCGGCACCTACAACGACCCAGCTGTAATTGATCGAATCACAACCAGCTTAGTGCGTCGCGGTGAGTCTCATATGACCTCTTTTGACGCTAACATTACAGGTGAAGCGTTTAGTTTTGGTGGCGAAGCTGTAATGATGGCTGCCGGTATTGAGTACCGTGAAGAAGATGTAAATGATATTCCGGATGACCAATTTCAACGTGGTTTAATATTTGGTACTGAATCAGTATCGGCTTCTGCTGATCGTGAACAGTACGCTGCTTATGTTGAATTTTCGATTCCGCTAGCTGAAAATCTTGAGTTACAACTAGCCGGTCGTTACGATGATTACAGTGACTTTGGTACAACAACAAATCCAAAAGTAGCTCTGCGCTGGGCACCAACTGACGAAATAACTGTTCGTGGTTCTTGGGCGCAAGGCTTTAGAGCGCCTTCGTTAGCGCAAATAGGCTTAGGTCCATCACAAAAAAGCCAATTTTTTGTTGATACGCAGCGCTGTGAACAAACAGGATTAGATTGCCAAGCACTTGATTACAACATTGAGTTCTCTGGTAACCCTGATTTACAAGCAGAAGAGTCAGAATCATGGAACGTGGGCGTTATCTGGGCACCTACAGCTGAGTTTGGTTTAAGTGTTGATGTATGGAGTATTACTCAAGATAACAAAATCGATGAAGAAGAATTTGGTCCTATTTATGCTGCAGAATGTGGTAACCAAAATAGTACCGTATGTGTTCGTTTAGCCCCTACAGGCGGTGCAAGCTTAGGCACAATACAAAAAATATACAGCACATTCAAAAATTTATCATCGCAGGAAGTATCTGGTGTTGATGTTTCAGCAAACTATAACCACTCTCTTGATGACTTAGGTTTACTTAAATTTAATTTAGAGTGGGCATATCAAGATAAGTTTGAAAAAGATGGTCGTGATTACACGGGTGAATATGGCTACCCAGAGCATCGCTTTATTTTCTCAACCAACTGGGAAATTGGTGAGTTTAACACCAATGTAAATATCAGTTATGTAGGTGAATTTGAAGATACGCCTGATATCGACTTTGATGGCAATTTAGACTTTGATAGCAATACTTCACGTATGATTGACTCGCAAACGCTTGTTGATTTACAAACGTCGTACCGTATTACTGAGTCAGCTAAAATATCTTTAGGTGTTAATAACTTATTTGATGAAGAGCCACCATTTGCAATTGGCGATGGCGATGGCGATTTATACGGTTATGCATCAGCTGTGCATAATCCTCGTGGCCGCTACTTGTACACTAAAGTAAGCTTTTCTTTCTAAATAAAAGACACAAAAAAACCGCCAATTGGCTAACACCGATCAGTTAAGGTATTTTTGATCGGTTGACCGATCTTTTGGTTGCTTCACAATACCCT
>NZ_WTLB01000042.1 GCF_011378855.1 Pseudoalteromonas sp. Z1A8
TAGTTTTAAACTTTCTTTTTAGAAGATTTAAAACCGAAGTTTTATTTAACTCTCTGAGGTAGTTCGTGCCTCGCTATGCGTTGTCCGCTGCGCGTCGCCATATCCCGTCTCAGTGGGGTCGCATTATAGGGAGATTCGAGCGGGGGTCAATGTTTTATTTCAGCTTTTTGACAATTAAATGAATTTAGTATGAAAGCTATACAAATAAAGGGCTACAGGATACTTTTAGTTTAAAAAACACTCATAACTTATGTATCAATTGATGATGTATTAGTAAGGTTTAAACTAAGCTGTATATTAAACAAACAACACACAGCTTTATTTAAAATTAAAGATTTATTTAGATGCTATTTCCCATACGGCAATAGAGCCTGATATTTCATTTCCAACAATTAGGAGTGGATTTCCTGTTGCACTTTGCTCTGCTGAAACGAATACCATTCCTTCAGGTGCCAAATCGCCTGTAATATTAGCTTCTTTAATTAAGCCTCTATTATAGAAGTAGTCTTCAAACTGCACATTGTATGGATTAGTAATATCGTAAACCATAATACCGCCCATGCGTTCTAAACCAACAAAAGCAAATGTACGATCGTCAATTTTACCAATGGTCAGCGCTTCAGGCTCTGCGCCTTTATCATCTGAACGTGAGTCACCTTTGTTTTCGTCTTCATTGTTATTAAATGATTCACCATGCACAGATGCTGTTATACGTGCTATATCATCACCTGAATCAAAAACCACCAGCCCATTACTGTCCCAAATGGTAAACGAACGGGCGCCATATGCATAAAGTGATTCGTATTGGCCATCGTTATTAGTATCGCCTTTTATTGTTGTTACTTTTAAGCGACCGATATCGTTATCGTCGTTATTTAAGTAATCAAAATTAGCAGCAAGCGTTAAGTCTTCAACGCGGCTCTCATCTATATAAGCTAAGCAACCATCGTCTTCATCGTAATCAAGTCCACCCTTTGCTATGCAATCGGCTTCATCTGTTGCATCAAAAAAGTATTCTCTTGCGTCACCTTCGTTGGCAGTGACTATAAAGTTTGCGCCTTTCCAACTAAAGTTTGAGATAGTATCGGGCTGGTACATACCATAAAGCCCTGGGTATGATTTAAAATTAACGCCGCCATCTTTATCTGAGGCGTCTAGTTGTAAGCTTGACCAATCTTTAAAGCCTAAGCCTTTTAGCTCAAGGCTGTTGTCCTCTAAGTTAACAATTGCAAGTGCATTGTTTTCTTGAATAGATACATAGGCGTATTTGTTATCTTTAGAAATACTGACGTATTCAGGCTCTAAATCCATAGCCACGGTGGTATTTATTAGGTTGCCGTTAATAGTACGACCATTTGGGTTTGCAAAAACTACCCCTTGCGCTTCTAGTTCGGTTTGTTTGTTGTTATAGGCTTTAAAATCAATATTTATTGCTGTATCGGCTATTACATTATTTGTTATATCGATAATACTAATAGAACCTTCAGGATCTGCGCTGTAGTCGCCACTTGGTTCGCCTTCGTTAGCAACCACTACTTTTGCACCATTGTGAGTGAACGTCACCATATCTGGTAAAAAACCGACCGTTACGTTTTTAATAAATACAGGTGAGTCGCCACTTATGTCGTAAAACGCAATTTGCCCTGCATCACCCGTGTTTTTAGCCGCCATTGCCACAGCAAGTAAATTATTGTTTTCATCAATAGCAATACTGTTTGCATCGCCTTGGGTGTGCTCGCTTAAAGACAACGTAATGGCCGAGGTTAAGTTAGTAACGTTTATAACCCCTTCGTTATCTTTAACTAGAGCTTCGGTATCAAAGGTGTCGGCGGGTAGAATATTAACAACAGCGTCATCGCCTGAACTGTTAATAGCGTAAATCCATTTTTTAGATGCTTGATATGCAACTATTTCAGCTGCTCCTTCTGGACTTTGTGCATTTAGTACACCTCTACCCACAAGGTTAATATTTAATGCTGAGTTTGCATTTATACCATTTAGCCCATTAGTTCCATCTGTGCCTTGCTCTCCCTGTAATCCTTGAGAACCGTTTTGACCATCGTCACCATCAAGTGAGCAACCAGTAAGAACAGATATAAGTGACAGCGCAATAATTGATTTTTTAAACATGTGATTTTCCTTAGTATTGTATTTGCTAAATATCAACACACAGGCATGACAAGATTATGGCAATTTTAATACAGCCTCTTACTCTAAGTAATTAGCTTAAACGCTAGCTGCGTTATTAAAATTAAAGCGGCCGTATAGCCAATCGTTTTTACAGTCGAGGAATACTCTCGTTTAATTGCAACTCCTAGCAAAGGTCTAAATACATCAATACGTGTAATACCCCATGTAAAAACACCACAGAAAAACCAAGTCCCTAAAATAATGATGAATGGTTCAGCAACAGGCCCTAAATTTAAAGGCTGTAGTAAAAAACATAAAATAATCAAAATGCTTTGATGCAATAAATAAAAGGGAAATACCCATGCATTGAGCTGCTTTAAATAGTCGGTATTAAAATTTAAAAATCGGTGAGCGAGCGCAAGTACAAAAAACACACCTACGATACGTTGAATATTGTAGCTACCAATTAAAACAAAATGAGGGAGAGTAAACGCCTTCTGATAACTTAATATTATAAGTACAAACAAAACCGAAAAACACGAAGCCAGTAATACCAAATTTTTATTTAAGCAGTTCCAAAAGTAAGTGTTTTTAGCAAGTATGTATCCTGCGAGTAGCAGTATTAAGCCGTTAGTTTCTCTAATTGAATCGCCAGTTAAGTAATGGCTTGTAAATAGTACGGCAATAATAAGTAAGGTAATTAAAAGCCCAAATGACATACCCCCTTTAACAAAGGTCTTTAAAGGCGCAATAAAAGGCAAGCGTGCAAAAAGAGTTAAAGCAATAATGATCAGCATAAATTGCCACAACGAGCGCAAATACCATAAGTGATTTACATCAACATGCGGCCACACCCCTGGCTGATAATTACTAAAAAGCGTATTGTTAGTTTCTATAAAAGCTAAATAAAATTGCCAATAACTAATATCAATAACACCTTGCTGCGACATTTCTGCAAACAGCTGAAAAGGCACTATTAGCCATAATCCCACCAGCAAGGGTAATAGTAAAAAAATGGAACGATTTAAAGTGAACAATAACCAAGGCTTAAAGCCGCTTACTTTATCAATCATAAAACGCAGTGCTACGCCCGATATAAACCAAATGAGCAACATGCGCCAAGGTGAAAACACCAACATTAAATATTCAATATACTGCGATGTGTAATTACTTTTAAAATGAAACCCCCAGTTTTCGCTATACAACATGCCAATGTGATAAAAAATTAGCGACGCAAATGCGATTACCCTAAGCCAATCAAGATAATATTTACGCGAATTAACTAATAAAGGGTGTTGTGTTTGAGTGCTCATGCTTTTACTACTTAATAAATGTTATGCGCTATTGATACCTAAAGCTCTCGCTAAAACTATCTATAAGTGCTTATATTACAAGCAATAGTGATAAAAGGTGGTATACAGGGATAAGCGTGCCACATCAGCAATAAGCATATATTTATGAACCTACAGCACTTTCAACGTTTTCAGAGCATTTACGCATCAGTATTACTGTGTGCTTACGTATTAATTAATAATACAGTAAACGCTACAACCCAAATAATGGAAGCCCAAAGAGAGGGTGTTTTAACATTTTTAATGTGGGAACCTTTTGTTTGGGAGTATTCAAGTGCCTTGAGTACTTTACTTATATTCCCTATTTTAATTTGGTTTTTAAGACACTTACCTTTTAATTGGCAAAACATTACAGCCTCATTAGGTATGTACTTTGGTGCCTCTATTATATTTAGCGTGTTACACATTGGTATTATGGTAGGGGTTCGTAAATTAATATATTTGTTGAATGATGGGTCTTACAACTTTGGCCTTAGCTGGTTTGAGCTTATTTATGAATACCAAAAAGACGCTATAAGCTTTGTGTTTTTTATTGTGCTTATCAAAGTATATCAATATGTCGTGCAGCAATTATTAGGTGAAGCTTCTTCAATTGAAGAAAGTGAGCAGCAAACAACTTCGACTATAAATCGCTTATTGGTTAAAAAGCTCGGAAAAGAATTCATTATAAAAATAGAGGATGTTGATTGGCTTGAATCGTCGGGTAATTATGTAAACCTACATATAGGCTCACGCATATATCCTTTAAGGGCAACGCTTACAGCATTGAGCAAACAACTTGAAGTGCAGGGGTTTTGTAGAATTCACCGCAGCCATGGCGTAAAACTCGATAAAGTAGAGTCCATTACACCACTACCCAGTGGCGACAGTGAAATTAAATTAACAACAGGTAAAGTACTTAACTTGTCTAGACGTTATAAAGAGCAATTTAAACTTCAGCTGAAATAAAAAAGGCTACCTAAGTAGCCTCTTATTGCTATTTTTTAACTGGGCGTTTCCAACCCGTTAAATTACGCTGTTTAGAACGTGCTATTGCTAGTTGATCATCTTCAACGGTACTGGTGATCACAGAGCCTGCACCAATTGTTGCAGTTGCACCTATATTTACTGGGGCAACAAGTGATGAATTAGAACCAATAAAGGCGTTATCACCAATAATAGTTTTTGCTTTGTTAACGCCATCATAATTACAGGTAATAGTCCCCGCGCCAATATTCACTTTTTCGCCAATTTCAGCATCACCCAAGTAGCTTAAATGATTAGCTTTAGAGCCTTTACCTAGACGAGTTTTTTTCATCTCTACAAAGTTACCAATGTGCGAGTCTTCTTCCATTACAGCACCAGGGCGAAGGCGGGCATAAGGACCCAGCGTACATTTATCTGCAACTGTGGCATCGTCAATCAGTGTATTAGCTTTAATGACAACGTTATCGCCAATGCTACAGTTTTTAAGTACGCAGTTTGGACCTATTTGTACATTGTTACCAAGCGTAACAGTGCCTTCAAAAATAACGTTTACGTCAATAAGCACATCTTCACCGGTGGTCACTGTTCCACGCACATCAATACGCGCAGGATCAGCAAGTGTTGCACCATTTAGCATTAGCTCTTCTGCTTGCCATGCTTGGTAAGCGCGCTCAAGACCTGCAAGTTGTACGCGGTTGTTTGCGCCTTCAACTTCCATTGCATGGTCTGGCTGAGCTGATGTAATTTCTACACCTTCACTGTGAGCCATTGCAACGATATCTGTAAGGTAGTATTCGCCTTGTGCATTATTGTTAGATAAGTTGCCTAACCATGTTTTTAACAGCTTACCGTTAACCGCCATAATGCCGGTGTTTACTTCGTTAATTAGTAATTGCTCTGGGCTTGCATCTTTTTGCTCAACAATACCGACTAATTTACCACCGGCACGAAGCATGCGACCATAGCCATTTGGGTTTACCAAGTTTACCGTTAATACAGCTAAACCATTTTTAGGTGTTGCAGCTAATAAACGCTCGAGTGTTGATTGCTTTGTTAGTGGTACATCACCGTATAAAATTAATACCGTGTCTTCATCATTAATATGAGGGTTAGCTTGCGCTACTGCGTGGCCAGTACCAAGTTGTTCTGCTTGGAGTACCCAATTTACATCGTTATCGGCAAGTTGTTGTTGTAATAGTTCGCCGCCGTGTCCGTAAACTAAGTTTGTGGTTGTTGCACCTAATGCCATCGCATTATCAATAACATGCTGCACCATTGGTTTACCTGCAACGTTGTGCAGAACTTTAGGTAGAGCAGAGCGCATACGAGTACCTTTACCCGCAGCAAGAATAACAGTTGTTAGAGCCATTAAAACAATTTCCTTTTTTCGTTGTTTTAGCTAAATAAGTCTTATGTATGATCAGAAGATTACGTAAACCACTTCTTGTGCAAATACTCAGTAGCTTATTTTACTAGCACTGAATCTTGACTGAAAAAATAGACTTAATTGAATGGCGTTATTGTAGCGAGGATTGGTTAAGGATATAAGTGTAAATGTGTAGATAACAATCTGACTAAGGTATTTAGTGTAAATACAAAAGTAACAGGCACAAAAAAGCCCACTTAAAGTGGGCTTTTTAAAAACCGGATAGGCTTACTTGTGACGTAATTGCTGAATTACGCGTAACTGAGCAACTGCTTCTGCCAGTCGCGTAGCCGCTTGCTGATAATCAAACTCAACAGCTGACGAATTCGCCATATGTTCTTCAGCTTCACGTTTAGCTTTTTGTACTGAATCTTCATCTAAATCTTCACCACGAACTGCAGTATCTGCAAGAATCGTGATGTGATTTGGTTGAACTTCTAATGTACCGCCAGCAACATATATCACATCTTCGTGACCAAATTGCTTAACTAAACGTACCATACCAGGTTTAAGGGCAGTTAGTAGTGGAGCATGACCTAGGTTTACACCTAGCTCGCCTTCACTACCAGATACTTGAATCGATTCAACAAGACCAGAGAACAAACTCTGTTCTGCGCTTACTACGTCAAGATGTACAGTCATCGCTGTCATACTACCCTCCTAGTTACATGCCTTTGGCTTTTTCTTGAGCTTCTTCGATAGAGCCAACCATGTAGAACGCTTGCTCTGGAAGGTCATCAAACTCGCCGTTTAAAATGCCTTTAAAGCCAGCAATTGTATCTTTTAGTGATACGTATTTACCAGACGCGCCTGTAAACACCTCTGCCACGAAGAATGGCTGAGATAGGAAACGTTGGATTTTACGTGCACGAGATACAAGTTGCTTATCTTCGTCAGAAAGCTCGTCCATACCTAGGATTGCAATGATGTCTTTAAGTTCTTTATAACGCTGAAGAACTGTTTGAACGCCACGTGCAATACCATAGTGCTCTTCACCAATTACTTGTGGATCAAGCTGACGTGAAGATGAATCAAGTGGGTCTACCGCTGGGTAGATACCAAGTGATGCGATATCACGTGAAAGTACTACTGTTGCGTCTAAGTGAGCAAAGGTAGTTGCTGGAGATGGATCTGTTAAATCATCCGCAGGTACGTATACCGCTTGGATTGAAGTAATTGAACCCGTCTTAGTAGACGCGATACGCTCTTGAAGCACACCCATTTCTTCAGCAAGTGTAGGCTGGTAACCTACCGCTGATGGCATACGACCAAGTAGTGCAGATACTTCTGTACCAGCAAGCGTATAACGGTAGATGTTATCTACGAAGAAAAGTACATCGCGACCTTCGTCACGGAACTTTTCAGCCATAGTAAGACCTGTTAACGCTACGCGTAAACGGTTACCTGGAGGCTCGTTCATCTGACCGTATACAAGCGATACTTTATCAAGTACGTTTGAATCGTTCATCTCATGGTAGAAATCGTTACCTTCACGTGTACGCTCACCAACACCTGCGAATACTGAGTAGCCGCTGTGCTCGATTGCGATGTTACGGATAAGTTCCATCATGTTTACGGTTTTACCAACACCGGCACCACCGAATAAACCAACCTTACCACCTTTAGCAAACGGACATACAAGGTCGATAACCTTGATACCAGTTTCTAAAAGTTCAACTGAACTTGATTGCTCTTCGTAAGAAGGCGCTGCACGGTGAATAGACATACGGTCTTCTTCGCCGATTGGACCCGCTTCATCGATTGGCTCACCAAGTACGTTCATGATACGACCAAGTGTTGCAGTACCAACTGGAACTTGAATCGATTCACCTGTATTCATAACTAAAGCACTACGACGTAAACCATCAGTAGTACCCATAGCGATAGTACGCACTACACCGCCACCTAGCTGTTGTTGGACTTCTAAAGTCAAACCAGCTAAATCGCCATCTGTAACTCTTAGTGCGTGGTATACCGCTGGCACGCTATCTTGTGGAAATTCAATATCCACAACGGCGCCGATAATTTGGACGACCTTACCTAAACTCATGTCTATTCCTCTCGTTAATCTTTACCCGAAGCATTAAACTGCTGCTGAGCCAGAACAAATCTCACTAATTTCTTGTGTGATTGCTGCTTGGCGAGCCTTGTTATAAACAAGCTGTAGCTCATCCATAAGGTCACCGGCGTTATCTGTTGCAGCTTTCATTGCAACCATACGAGCAGCTTGTTCAGAGGCAGCATTTTCTACTACACCTTGGTATGCTTGAGACTCAATAAAGCGTACTAACAAAGACTCTAAAATAGCCTCTGGGTTTGGCTCGTATAAGTAATCCCATGTGTGAGCAGATACTTCTTCTTCAGCTTTTGGCAAAGGGAGTAACTGATCTATAATTGGCTCTTGCTTCATGGTATTAACGAACTTGTTATATACCAAGAATAAACGGTCTATTTTGCCTTCAGAAAATGCATCAAGCATTATTTTTACAGGACCAATAACGTCTTGTACTGAAGGTTTATCTCCTAGGCCCGCTTTTTTAGCGAGTAGTTGACCACCAAAACGTTGGAAGAAACCAGCTGCTTTACTACCTAAAGTAGCAAACTCAGCATCAACACCTTTTTCTTTCCACGCTTTAACATCAAGTGCAACTTTCTTAAACTCGTTTGAGTTTAGGCCGCCACACAGACCACGGTCTGTAGAGATAACAATATAACCAACTCGTTTTACTTCACGATCTTTTAAGAACGGGTGAGTAAAATCAAGATTTGCTTGAGCAACACGACCAATTACTTCACGTAATTTGTCAGCGTATGGACGGCTTGAAGCAACGCGTTCTTGCGCCCTTTTCATTTTAGACGCAGCAACCATTTCCATTGCGCTAGTGATCTTTTGAGTATTTTTAATACTCCCGATCTTGCTTTTAATCTCTTTTCCGCTGGCCATGACTCTCTCTCCGAATCAAGGTGTGCTTTAGTTTCCTAAAGCGCACCATTAATAACTAAATTACCAAGTTTGCGTAGACTTGAACTTCGTTAGAAGTTCTTTAAGCTGCGCTTCGATCTCGGCATTTAAGTTACCAGTTTCATTGATTTGAGCCACAAGCTCTGCGTATGTGCTATTTGCATAAGAAAGTAAAGCAGCTTCAAAGTCACCGATTTTCGCGATTTCGATATCTTTAAGGTAGCCTTTTTCAGCAGCAAATAACGACAAAGACATATCAGCAACAGACATTGGCGCGTACTGTTTCTGCTTCATTAGCTCTGTTACACGCTCACCATGCTCAAGTTGAGCACGAGTTGCATCATCAAGGTCAGACGCGAACTGCGAGAACGCAGCTAATTCACGGTACTGAGCTAGGGCTAGACGAATACCGCCACCTAGTTTCTTAACGATTTTAGTTTGTGCAGCACCACCAACACGCGATACCGAGATACCAGCATTTACTGCCGGACGGATACCTGAGTTGAATAAGTCAGTTTCTAAGAAGATCTGACCATCGGTGATAGAGATAACGTTAGTCGGTACGAACGCAGAAACGTCGCCGCCTTGAGTTTCAATGATTGGCAATGCCGTCAATGAACCAGTTTTACCTTTCACTTCACCATTAGTGAACTTTTCAACGTAATCAGCGTTTACACGCGATGCACGCTCTAAAAGACGAGAGTGAAGGTAGAATACGTCACCTGGGTATGCTTCACGGCCTGGTGGACGCTTAAGTAGTAATGAAATTTGACGGTAAGCAACTGCTTGCTTAGACAAATCATCATATACGATTAATGCGTTTTCACCACGGTCACGGAAGTATTCACCCATAGTACAGCCCGCGAACGGTGCTAAGTACTGAAGTGCCGCAGATTCAGAAGCAGATGCAACAACTACGATAGTATTTGCTAGTGCACCATGCTCTTCTAATTTACGAACTACGTTTGCAATAGTAGATGCTTTTTGACCAATCGCAACGTACACACACTTAACGCCTGTGTCTTTTTGATTGATGATTGCATCGATAGCTAGTGCAGTTTTACCTGTTTGGCGGTCACCGATGATAAGTTCACGTTGACCACGACCAACTGGAATCATCGCATCAATAGATTTATAACCAGTTTGAACTGGCTCATCTACAGATTTACGCTCGATTACACCTGGTGCAATTTTTTCTACAGGTTCAAACCCGTCATTATCTAGAGCGCCTTTACCATCGATTGGAGCACCTAGTGTGTTTACAACACGACCAAGTAGACCAGGACCAACAGGAACTTCTAAAATACGACCAGTTGTATATACTTTTACGCCTTCAGTAAGGTCAGCGTACGGACCCATTACTACTGCACCAATTGAGTCGCGCTCAAGGTTTAGTGCGATAGCATAACGGCTGCCAGGAAGCTCAATCATTTCACCTTGCATACAGTCAGCAAGACCGTGGATGCGGATGATACCGTCAGTAACAGATACAATAGTACCTTCGTTACGAGCTTCACTTACAACTTCGAACTTCTCAATACGTTGTTTGATCAGATCTGAAATTTCAGTGGAATTAAGTTGCATGCTCTTTTTCCCAATTACGATTGTAGTGTTGTAGCTAAGCGGTTTAATTTACCGCGAATAGTACCGTCGATTACAGTGTCGCCAGACCTAATAATAAGTCCACCAACCACTGACGCGTCTTCACTACAATTCAGCTTAACTTTGCGTGCGAAACGTTTTTCAAGTGCCGCTACCAATGACTCTTGTTGCGCAGCAACAAGAGGAGTTGCAGAAATCACATCTACTTCGATTTCTTTATCGTATTCTGCTTTAAAATCAGCAAATAACTGTGCAACTTCAGGTAGAGCTGTCAAACGTCCATTTTCAGCCATCACCTTAACTAGGTTCTGACCTTGTTCGTTGAGCTGCTCAGCACAAAGTTGAATAAATAATTCAGCTTGTGCAGTAGCTGTAGGCATACTCGCTAAAACAGATGATGCTTGCTCATTACTGGCTACATGGCCAGCAAAGAACAACATATCGTTCCAGCTTTCAAGAGTGCCTTTCTCAACGGCAAGTTCAAAAGCCGCTTTAGCGTATGGGCGAGCGATAGTAGTCAAATTAGACATGCTCATACCCTCCTAATTACAGCTCAGCGACAAGTTTTTCAACGATGTCACTATGTGCGGCTTGATTAATTTCACGCTCTAAAATACGTTCTGCACCAATCACAGCCAGCGTTGCTACTTGTTTACGTAGCTCTTCTGTTATGCGATTACGTTCAGACTCAACTTCAGAGTGCCCTTGAGCAATGATACTTTCACGCTCTTGCTGACCACGAAGTGTTTCTTCGTCAACAATTAGCACTGCACGCTTTTTAGCTTGATCAATGATATCTGCCGCTTGAGCTTTTGCATCTTTAAGCTGTTCAGCAGCTTTCTTTTGCGCAAGTTCTAAGTCTTTTTCGGCTCTATCAGAGGCAGCTAAACCATCTTCGATTTTTTTCTGGCGAGCTTCAATTGCACCGTTTAGTGGTGGCCATACGTATTTCATACAAAATAATACGAACACCGTAAACGCAATCAATTCACCGATAAGAGTGGCGTTTAAATTCACAACCGCTCCTCCTTAAATAGTAAGCTGTTCAAAAAATAAAATTAAAGTACGAACAACAATACCATAGCGATACCAACACCAATCATTGCTACAGCATCGATTAGACCAGCAAGGATAAACATTTTAACTTGTAGCGAAGGTGCAAGCTCAGGTTGACGCGCACATGCTTCAAGGAATTTACCGCCCATGTTACCAAAACCGATTGCTGTGCCGATTGCACCAAAACCAATTAGTAAAGCTACTGCGATGTACTTAATTGCTTCAGGCATTGATAATACTTGTTCCATTTTTTTCTCCAAAGTTTCAATTGTAAATTAAAGTTAAATATTAAAAGTTATAAAAATTAAAGTTGTAAATTAGTGATTATCTGAGCTTGCCATGCTTAGGTATACAATCGTTAGCATCATAAATAAGAATGCTTGTAATGTAATAACTAAGATGTGGAATACTGCCCAAACAAAATGCAATGGTAATTGCATAAAACCGATAGCGCCGATCAAGATGAAAATCAACTCACCCGCATATAAGTTACCAAACAAACGTAGTGCTAATGAAAACGGTTTAGAAACGAGTGCAATCAGTTCAAGTAATAAGTTAAATGGTATCAAAATAATTTGAACCAGCATGTTATTTGAGCTGAACGGATGAAGCGTTAACTCTTTAATAAACCCGCCAATGCCTTTTATTTTGATTGAGTAACCAATCATCAAAATAAATACACCTAGCGCTAGCGCTGAAGTCATATTGATATCAGTAGTAGGTACAATTTTCATGTACACATCGTGTGAATCCATACCAAATGCAGTTTCACCAACGAAACCTGCAAATGCTGGTAAAAAGTCAACTGGGATTAAATCCATTAAGTTCATTAAGAACACCCAAACGAAAATCGTTAAGGCTAATGGTGCAATAAGCTTGCTTCTACCATGGAAAGTATCGCGTACGTTGTCACCAACGAATTCTACGATTATTTCAATAAAACACTGAAACTTACCAGGTACACCTAGTGTTGATTTTTTAGCGGCACTACGGAAGATCCATAAAAATAATAGACCTAATCCGATAGACCATGCGAGGGTATCTATATGCCATGTCCAGAAACCACTATCCGTACATGCTTTGTTGAAGGCGAGACCTGTATCGGTCGAACACATCTTAGCATTGGTCAAATGGTGCTGGATATGGCCAGATAGAGTAACTTCTTCTGCTGCCATGTTATATCCCAAAAGTTAATGTTTAAAAAAAACGGGTGCGAACAATCCAGTAAATAGCGCCAGTATATAAGTACTAAAAAAAGGTAATAAAATTACCGGAAAATGCTTCAGTACTAGCGCAAACAATACGATTGTTAGCATAAACTTTAATCCGTTGCCGCGTTTCAACGAGGCATACGCTTGATTTGCTCGGCTTGCACCCATATATCTGAATGCATAAAGCGCAAATACAAAGTGCGGAAGTACTGCTACAGCTCCACCAACAAGTGATGAAAGCCCTGCATTGACTCCCGAACTAAAAAAAATAATTACAGCAGCAACTAATGCTACAACACCCTGAAGGCAAATTAACTTTAATACGGCAAGTCGATATGGACTTGCTAACTTGTCAGTCACGTTTAGTTAACCTTTATTGCGTTCTAATTGTTAGGGTGTGAAAACTGGCGAAATTATACTTAATCCTGCCAGTTTTGCAACTTGAGTAGACGCTTTGTAACACGAAATAGCTACAAATGTCCCTTTTCAGACATGTAATAAATTAATGGTGGGTATTGTCGTGATTGATATGATTTAAAATGCCGTCAAGTTCGTCTAAATTAGTATAAGAAATAACAAGCTTACCTTTGCCTTTTTTATTGTAGTTAATCTCAACTTTGGCACCTAGGTTTTCAGCGAGTTGTTGCTCTAACTGCTTAACATCAGGATCTTTTTCGGTTACTTCTTTAGCAGGTACAGGCTCTAAAATAGAACGTACGAGCTTTTCCGTTTCTCGAACGGTTAGTGCTTTAGCAACCGCTAAGCGAGCAGCATCTGACTGCGCTTCACCTTCAAGAGCTAACAGGCAACGAGCATGGCCCATTTCGATATCGCCATGTTCTAACAGAATTTTTACATCGCTATTTAAATTATTTAAGCGCAGTAAGTTAGTCACTGTTGTACGTGATTTACCAACGGCATCGGCTACTTGCTGATGTGTTAGTTCAAACTCTATAAGTAAACGATTAAGTGCAACCGCTTCTTCCATAGCATTTAAATCTTCACGCTGAATATTTTCTATCAGTGCAATAGCAACAGCTGCTTCATCAGGTACATCTTTAATAATACAAGGTACTGTTTCAAGCTTAGCTATTTGCGCAGCGCGCCAACGACGCTCACCAGCAATAATTTCAAAGCTATTGTGTGCAATAGGGCGCACAACAATGGGTTGAATAATACCTTGTGAGCGAATAGAACTAGCAAGCTCTTCTAACGCCTCTTCAGACATGTCTTTACGAGGTTGGTATTTACCAGAGTGTAAAAACTCTATTGGGAGTTTTTGTAATTCACTATTATTAGCCGCAGCATTTTGCACAGCCTCAGAAACGTTTGATGTGTCTTGTTCCTTGCTTGGGCTTGGTGCAGGCTTTGACGAACTTAAAAGTGCATCGAGTCCTCGGCCTAAACCTCGTTTTTTAGCAGACATGTTATTTTTTTACCTCAAAGTTAGGCGACAACGGACGCTGTTTTTTCTTTTCTGCGTAACATTTCACCAGCGAGTGCTAAATATGCTTTAGCGCCACTTGATGCCCGGTCATAGTACATAGCAGGAGTACCAAAACTAGGTGCTTCAGCTAAACGAACATTACGCGGGATCACCGTACGGTATACCTTATCGCCAAAATGTTGTTTTAATTGTTCTGATACGTCATTTGCTAAACGATTACGCGGATCGTACATAGTACGAAGTATGCCTTCAATTTGTAAGCTAGGGTTTACTAACTTAGCAAGTTGCGTAATCGTATCCATTAATGCGGTTAACCCTTCAAGTGCATAATACTCACACTGCATTGGCACTAAAATAGAATCAGCTGCGGCCATTGCGTTAACAGTTAACATATTTAGAGAGGGCGGACAGTCGATAAAAATAAATTCGTACTGGTCCTGAATTTTTTCAAGTGCGTTGCGTAAACGCACTTCACGGGCAAATAATTCCATAAGTTTAACTTCTGCAGCGGTAACATCACCGTTTGCGGCAATCATATGGTATTCACCAGACGTTTCTTTGATGATAACGTCTTCTATAGGCTTATCTTCAATAAGTAAGTCGTAAATAGTTGGCACGTCGCCATATTTATCTACGCCACTACCCATAGTCGCATTACCTTGCGGATCGAGATCAATTAACAGCACTTTACGTTTCGTTGCAGCCATAGACGCAGCGAGGTTAACAGCGGTTGTAGTTTTACCCACTCCACCTTTTTGATTTGCTAATGCGATGACTTTTGCCACGGTGTCTCTGATCCCTAGTCTTTAGAAAGAATAATTAAATGTCGTTGTGCATCTAAATTAGGTACTTCTAATGCAATTTTTTGCTCAAACTTAACGCCTGCAGGAAGTGACTCTAGCTCTTCGCTAGGAAACACGCCTTTAAGTGCTATAAATTTACCCGAATGATCGATTAAGTGCGAACACCAGTCAACCATATCTTGTAATGAAGCAAAAGCACGACTTAGTACGCCGTCTAATTTAACACTTGGTTGATATTCTTCAACTCTTGACTGAACCGGGGTTACATTATCAAGACCAAGCTCATGTTTAACATGCATTAAAAATCGTACACGTTTACCTAAGCTATCTAATAACACAAAGTGTGTATTAGGCAATGCTATTGCTAATACGATACCCGGTAAGCCAGGACCCGTACCAACATCAATATAATGATGACCGGGTAAGTGAGGCGCAACAACTAAGCTATCCATAATATGCTTAATCATCATTTCTTCAGGTAAGCGTACTGAAGTTAAGTTATAAGCCTTATTCCACTTATTCAATAACTCGACGTAACGAACTAGCTGTTGCTGTTGTTTTTCTGTTAGCGCAATATCAGTTTGCGCTAACAATGTAGTTAATTGTTGCTGTAACACTATGTACCCTTATCGTTACGCAGATTTGCGTAATAAGCCTTGCTTCTTCAGATACACTAATAATAGCGAAATCGCCGCTGGGGTGATACCAGAAATACGCGATGCTTGACCAATAGTGTCAGGACGCGATTCAATAAGCTTGGCAACTACCTCATTTGACAAACCAGATACGGTTTTATAATCAAACTCTTTTGGTAAAATTGTTTGCTCATGACGAAGCTGTTTGTTGATCTCATCTTGTTGACGCGCAATGTAACCTGCGTACTTAGTATGGATCTCAACTTGTTCAAGTGCTGCTTTGTTTGTAAATTCAGATCCTAATCCTTCTATAGCCATAAGATCGTTATAACGAATCTCTGGGCGACGAAGTAATTCTTCTAAACTTGCTTCACGTGTAAGCGGTGTTTTCAGTAATGCATTTACTTGATCTACAACGGCGTGATCTTTATGAATCCACGTATCTTTAATGCGTTGCTTCTCTTTTTCGATTACTTCCATTTTTTCGTTAAATGCCTGCCAGCGTTCGTCATTAACTAAACCTAGTTCACGGCCTTTTTCAGTTAAACGAATATCAGCATTATCTTCACGAAGTAATAAACGGTATTCGGCACGACTGGTAAACATGCGGTATGGTTCTTTTGTACCCAGTGTTGCTAAGTCGTCGATTAATACACCAACGTAAGCTTCATCACGACGTGGTGTCCAAGAATCTTTGCCTTGTACTTTTAGTGCAGCATTCATACCTGCAATTAAGCCTTGTGCACCCGCTTCTTCATAGCCGGTAGTACCGTTAATTTGACCCGCAAAAAATAAACCTTCAATAAATTTAGTTTCTAAAGATTGTTTTAAATCACGTGGATCAAAGTAATCATATTCAATTGCGTAACCAGGTCGACAAATATGTGCATTTTCAAAACCTGTAATCGATTGCACAATTTCAAGTTGTACATCAAACGGTAAACTAGTCGAAATACCATTTGGGTATAATTCGTATGATGTTAAACCTTCAGGTTCAACAAATATTTGATGTTTATCTTTATCTGCAAAACGAACAATTTTATCTTCAATTGAAGGGCAGTATCGTGGACCAATACCTTCAATAACACCTGAGTACATAGGTGAGCGATGTAAGTTTTTACGAATAACATCATGTGTTTTTTCGTTTGTGTAAGTTATGTAACACGGTATCTGTTGTGGGTGATCTGATTGTTTACCCATAAACGAAAACACAGGAGTTGGTGTATCACCTGGCTGTGCTTCCATTTTTGTAAAATCAACAGTACGTGCATCAATACGTGGAGGTGTACCTGTTTTTAAACGATCCACTCTAAATGGATGTTCACGTAAGCGATCAGCTAAAGCGATTGAAGGAGGATCGCCTGCACGACCGCCTTTATAATTTTCTAAACCAATATGAATTAAGCCGCCTAAAAAAGTACCCACGGTTAAAACAACACTTGGTGCACTAAAACGTAAACCCATTTGAGTTACTACGCCAGTAACACGATCGTTTTCAACAATAAGATCATCACATGATTGTTGAAAAATCTTAAGGTTATCTTGGTTTTGTAATGTTGTTTGAATAGCCGCTTTGTACAAAGCGCGATCTGCTTGTGCTCGAGTAGCACGAACAGCAGGTCCTTTTGAAGAATTTAGTGTACGAAATTGGATCCCGCCTTTATCAATGGCCTGTGCCATTGCACCACCAAGAGCGTCGATCTCTTTTACCAAATGACCTTTGCCAATCCCACCAATTGCTGGGTTGCAAGACATTTGACCAAGGGTATCCATATTGTGAGTCAGTAGCAGGGTATTCATCCCCATACGGGCAGCTGCTAATGCGGCTTCAGTGCCAGCATGTCCACCACCTACTACGATAACGTCAAAATTTTCGTGAAAAATCATTAATGGGATCCTACTTAAATCAAACCGGTAAACTTCAAAAGGGAGCGTATTCTACCTAGAAATTGGCAGAAGATAAATGATTAAACAAAGGGCAAGATCTAAGTATGTGATCTCTAATAATATAAAGGATCTTTTAAAGAGATCTTTTATTACTATTACTACTACTGATCGACTTTTCTGTTGATAAGGTTTAGATCTTCATTTAAAACATGAAATTAGATCAGATCTAAAGGTGTTAATATGATCGGATCATCCAGCAAATAAGCTCTGATCAAAAAGGCACTTTATGCACAGGGTTGAATCAGTTGGATCTTATCCAATGGATAAGCATGCTTTAAAACGCAGTTTATTCAATCTTTATCCACAAAACCTATTAAATTATTAGTAAATTGTGGGTAACTTTATATATAACTTTTTACTTGATCTATCTATTTTATGCCTGTTTGAGCTATCCAAGAGTCTAACCATGTTAATGCAGTGTCTTCTGGTAGTGCTTCATCGAGAATATTAAGTTCTAAACGTTCTGCTACTTTTATAGCGCCTTTTTGAGTTAATAAGGCATCTATATTACGTCCTGCTAGGTTATAAGTGTCATAACTAGTGTCGCCTAAAGCGATTACTGAATATTTTAATTCAGATAAATCATCTGCTTGAGTTACATCTTCAACAAAACTAATAAGATTTTCAGGGTAATCACCTGCACCATAAGTTGATGTGCAGATTAACCAAATGGTATTTTGCTGATCAATATCGTTAAATTCAGGTTGATCATGTAGTTGCGTAGTAATACCAAGGTTATTAAGCGCGTCGCTTAATTGCTCTGCAACATACTCGGCTGATCCCATTTGGCTGCCGACAATAAGATTTACTGAACTCATGAATATTAGTGATCACATTGGTTTTAATTGCCGCCTATGATAACTGAGTGAGGATAACAGTAAAGTTAAGAGTGCTTTTTTGTATAACTATTTTTGCGGTAATTTTACACTCATTCAAAATTGCTTCTCTAAGTTGTTGATAATGTAGTATTTAACAAATTATCTTTAAATGTAATCTTCTGATCAAGTTGTTGATAACAGTGGGGAAAGCTCTGCTTAAACTGCTTTTTTAGGTTGTTTTATATTCGCTAAGTTATTGATATTACTTGTCAGTAAAGAATTAAATTGTAAATATCTTAATTAAAAATACATGTTGATCATAATGTGGATATAAAGCCTGTTGATAACCTTAAATTTAGATCGAAAATAATTTTTAAAAATGATCTAATAAAGCAGATCTAATGAAATTAATTAAAAATAAGTTCATAAATAGATAAATTACAATTGATCATGAGGTTTTTGCAGCTGATTTACCTAGTTTTGGTATTTATTTGAGCTGAAAATTAGGTATTGTGGATAAGTGATCTCGGTATTTTTAATTTTATGCGAGTTTAGAGCTGCTATTTTTATTAATTTTGCTGGTGGAGTAAGCAGATCAAAAGTTTTGAATACTTAGCAGTTGAGTTATTTTATTTAAAAATCACAGTGATCATCAAATTATATGTTGTCAAAAGTAAGTTTTTTAGAGTACTAATCAGTGTTTTTTAGCTCTTTAATTGAGCTAATAGCATCATCTTTTGCGTGTATGAGGTGTGTTTTAGTGCATTTTTGTGAGCTAAAGTAAGTATAAAGAAGCCATTTATAACTACTTTTTGTATGACATATAACGCTATTAAAGCGTGCGGTTGTTTGAAAAGGCATTGGTTTTAGTCTTAATAATAGGTGTAATTTGTGCTATTAATTCCCCCAATAAGCACTCTCAGTATTGCCTACTCTATATAATCTGACCTCTCTTAGCACGTAACAAAGGTAGTTTTGGATATGATTTTATTGGCAGTAATTTGCAGGCATCAGGTGTATAAATACATATTTTACAGCAGAATATTTTACATAAAAAAAGAGCACCTAAGTGCTCTTATAATAAAAATATATCTGTAATAGCGTGTTTATTTACCAATACAAAACGAGCTAAATATTTTGCCAAGTAAGTCGTCTGAAGTAAATTCGCCTGTAATTTCATTTAAATGCTGTTGTGTTAAACGCAGTTCTTCAGCGAGTATTTCACCAGCAATGTGCATTTCTAATTGTGTTTTACCCGTTTCTAAATGATACGCAGCACTTTCTAGTGCATCTAAATGACGACGGCGCGCCATAAAGCCACCTTCTGTTGCGCCTTGAAAGCCTATACACGCTTTTAAATGCTCGCGAACAAGTTCAATACCGTCAGCATTTTTAGCACTTAAGCTGATTACCGGGTATTGTTGCTCTTGCTCCATTCCGACTATGTCGCCCGATAAATCAGCTTTATTTCTGATGACCGTAACCCCCATACCTTCTGGTAATTTTGCCATAAATTCAGGCCAAATTTTGTGCGGGTCAGTATCTATAGTGTCAGTGCCATCAAGCATAAATAAAACGCGGTCGGCTTGGTTTATTTCATCCCATGCACGCTCAATACCTATTTGTTCTACTCTGTCTGGGCTTTCACGTAGGCCTGCTGTATCTATAATATGCAGTGGCATACCGTCTATATGTATATGCTCTCTTAGTACGTCGCGAGTGGTACCGGCTATTTCTGTTACGATTGCGGCTTCACGACCGGCTAGAGCGTTAAGCAGGCTTGATTTACCCGCATTAGGGCGACCTGCAATAACAACACGCATACCTTCGCGCATGATGCTGCCTTGCTTGGCTTGGTTGGTTACAGTGTTAAGCTGAGTAATAATCGCGTCTAAGTCGCCTGACACTTTACCATCTGATAAAAAATCAATTTCTTCATCAGGAAAGTCTATTGCCGCTTCTACATACATACGTAAGTGAATTACTTTTTCTACGAGTGTTTCTATGTGTTTAGAAAATTCACCTTGGAGAGACTGTAGGGCGCTTTTAGCGGCTTGCTCGCTGGTAGCATTAATTAAGTCGGCGATGGCTTCTGCTTGTGTTAAATCAAGCTTGTCGTTCATAAATGCGCGCTCAGAAAACTCACCAGGCTTTGCTAAACGAACGCCCTCTATTTTACTAATTTCTTTAAGTAACATATCCAGTACTACAGGACCGCCGTGGCCTTGTAATTCAAGTACGTCTTCGCCAGTAAATGAGTTAGGACCTGCAAAGTAAATGGCAATACCTTGATCAAGTTGCTCGCCAGCAAGGCTTTTAAATGGCACATAATCGGCGTAGCGAACTTTAGGTATTTTACCTACTACTTTTTCGGCGACACTTTTAGCAAGGCTACCTGAAACGCGAATAATACCAACACCACCACGTCCAGGTGCTGTTGCTTGTGCTGCAATTGTATCTTGATTGATCATGCTATTAATTTGCCAACGATGAGTAACTTTATGCCCGTATTGTAACCTATCGATTTATTTGTAGCGAATAGCTGTGGTGAAAAACAGGCAATAAAAAAGGCGACCGAAGTCGCCTTTATATAAGTAGGAGCTTAGTTAGCCTCTTACTTTAATTCCTTTCTTTTCCATGCCACGGTAGATGATTAACATCTGGACAATAGAAATAAGGTTAGACACTAACCAGTAAAGAACTAAACCAGATGGGAACCATAAGAAGAATACAGAGAAGATAACCGGCATAAAGGTCATCATTTTTTGCTGCATTGGATCAGTAACCGTCATAGGTTGTAGCTTTTGCGTCACAAACATACTCGCACCAAATAATATTGGTAGTACGTAGTACGGGTCTTGTGCAGAAAGGTCATTTAACCAAAAAATAAATTCAGCATGGCGAAGTTCAGTAGACTCTAAGAATACGTAGAACAAGGCTAAGAAAATTGGCATTTGTAGCAAAATAGGGAAACAGCCACCCATTGGGTTAACTTTTTCTTTTTTGTACATTTCCATTGTTGCTTGGCCGAACTTTTGACGGTCATCACCAAACTTTTCTTTAAGGGCTGCCATTTTAGGCTGTAGGGCACGCATTTTTGCCATTGAAGTGTATTGCGCTTTAGTAAGTGGGTACATTAACGATTTTACGATAATAGTGATGGCAATAATTGCTACACCCCAGTTACCTAAAATGCTGTGTAGCCATTTTAGCAATACAAATAAAGGTTGCGAAATAAACCATAACCAACCGTAATCTACAGTTAGGTCTAGGTCTGGGTGAATAGCTTCAAGAATATCTGACTCTTTAGGGCCCATATAATAAGTAGCAGTTAGTGTTTGTTCACTACCAGCTTGAATATTTACAGCAGGGTCTTTAGCACCAATAATAGCGGCATTACTTTTTGTAATTAAGCTATAAATTGTATTTGATTGATCTTGCATTGGAACCCAAGCACTTACAAAGTAATGCTGAATAAAGGCAACATAACCACCTTGTGTACTTTTATTTAGGTTTTTATCAGCCATATCAGAAAAACTATACTTTTCGTAAGGTTCTTCGTCAGTACCGTATGCAGCACCTAAATAGTTTTGGTCAACCATGCTGCCTTTTTCTTGTACGGTACGCTTAATTTGCGTGTATAGCTGTACTTGAAGTGGTGTGCTTGTTGTATTGTTAACTTTGTATTCTAAACCAACATCATATTGACCTTTTTTGAATACGTACGTCTTAGTAAAGTTAACACCATTACTATCAGTAAACTGAAGTGGAACGCGAAGCTCATCACCCGTTAAGGTATATGTTTTTTGTTCGGTACTATAAGTAGGGCGACCATTAGCTGATGCATCAGGGCCATTTAAGCCAATTAAGCCACTTTGTGAAAAGTATTGTCTACCTTCAATAAGCTCACCAAGAAGCATATAAGGTGTGTTGCTACCTTTGGTATCTTCATACTGAAGAAGATCTGCTTCAACTATATCACCGCCTTTGGTGTCAATTTTAACTTTAAAAACGTCAGTGGTGATATTAATTACAGAACGTTTAGCTAAAGTTGCTGAAGCGGGTAAACCTGAATCTGACGATGAAGGGATATAATCATCCGACTCTGGTGAATTTGCTTGTAGTGTTTGTGTTGTGGCACTTGGATCGACTTTAGGCTTGTTGTAATCATTATCCCATTCTTGGAACAATAAAAACGACACTAGCATTAGGCCAATTAATAAAAACGTGCGTTGCGATTCCATAACAGCTCTTATTTCTCGTGTTGGTGGTTAATATGGGTTAATTTTTCAGGGACGGGGTCTTCTCCACCTGAATGTAAAGGATGGCATTTTAATATGCGTTTTAAAGCTAACCAACTACCTTTTATAAATCCATGCAAATTAATTGCTTGAATTGCATAATGTGAGCAGCTTGGATTAAAACGACAATGCGGACCTAACAGCGGGCTAATCCACTTTTGATAACCGCGGATAAATAACACTAAACAAAACCTCGGTAAAGCAACAAGTGGTTTAAGTAACCTCATGATGTTTATGCCCCTACTTAAGTTTAGTGAGATAGATATCATGTATTTAAAGACTCAATTAGAAAATTTAAATGCATGATTAAAAGGTGAGCTAAAGATACATTAATTAACCCTGCAATTCTATTGCAATTAGGTTTGTTTATTAGATTTAGCTGATTTGTTTGGGCGTTTCTTAAAAGGTGGCGGTTTAGGTGCACCTGGTTTACAGCGTTCGTTAATTTTTCGCCATAATTTAGTAAGTTGTTTGGTTATTTCTTCATTAGACTGCTCATCAATACCATTTTTAACCATAAGCACAATATCAATATTATCGATGCTGTGTTGATTTAAACGAAAACTTTCGCGAGCAAGACGTTTAATACGGTTTCGTTGGCATGCCTTTTTTACACGTTTTTTAGCAACAGTAAGACCTAACCGAGGTTTATCTTGGTCATTTGGTTTAGCTAATAGAGTAAAGAAAGGAGTTGCAGCCCGAGCGGGTTCATTAAATATGCGAGAGTAATGCGAGGGAGTTAACAGACGTAACTCCCTGCCAAAGCTAAAGTCTTCCACTTATAAATTAAGCAGAAAGAACTTTGCGGCCTTTAGCGCGGCGACGTGCTAATACTTTACGGCCATTTACAGTTGCCATGCGAGCACGGAAGCCGTGTGCACGTTTGCGTTTTAAAACGCTAGGTTGAAAAGTTCTTTTCATAACAATCTCATC
The DNA here is from genome assembly GCF_011378855.1 of Pseudoalteromonas sp. Z1A8. Classification (GTDB taxonomy): domain Bacteria; phylum Pseudomonadota; class Gammaproteobacteria; order Enterobacterales; family Alteromonadaceae; genus Pseudoalteromonas. Next base: position 23,590 of record NZ_WTLB01000042.1, read on the forward strand.
CGATCGGTTAAAGTTAAAACATCCTATACAGGTCGCGATCCTGGCATAGGTGCCATTGCGAGCGCGAGATATTATAGAGTAAGTAATGTAAAGTCAATCATAATTACGTTAAGGGTATATAACCCACCTACTACTATATAAGAGATCATATAAGGCGATCTGTTAGGATCATCATAAATAAGAAGTTTTCCACAGCCCCTGTATAAAAAGTGAATAAAAGCGGGGGAAAAGTAAATTGGATCGTAAATTTGGTTCGCGATCTTGGTGTTATTTTGTTATGATCTCCTCTCAGGATCTAAAATAAAAACTGTTTTAAATCAGCTTGTTAATGGTTTTATACATCGATATCAACAATTTTATAAAAATCAATCTTTTACTTGTGGATAAAGTGCCTTCATAATACGCGGTCTTGGGTCGCTTATTGGACCATTTGAACGCAATAAATGTATGATTTATAATCATTAATGATGTGCGGGAATAAAAATTATATCTCTGGGAGTTTAACTGTGTATCTGTCGGTTTGGCAAAGTTGTTTATATGTATTGCAAGATGAGCTGCCTTCGCAGCAATTCAGTATGTGGGTAAGACCGCTACAAGCAGAAAGTACCGAAGATACCTTGACGATTTATGCACCTAATCGCTTTGTGCTTGATTGGGTGAGAGAAAAGTACCTAAATAGAATTAACGAATTACTAGTAGAAATTTGTGGTGTTGAAGCCCCAAAACTACGTTTTGATGTAGGTAGTAAACCTTTATTAAATGCACAAGCTGCACCGGTTATAGAAACTCAATCGGCACCAAGTGCACACGCTTCAGCAAAACAACAGCCTCGCGAGCAAAAGCCAGTTGTTGAACCTGCACCTAAGTCAGGTTACAAATCTAACATTAAAGAAAACTATACTTTTGATAGCTTTGTTGAAGGTAAATCAAACCAATTAGCAAAAGCTGCGGCCACACAGGTTGCCGACAATCCTGGTTCTGCTTTTAACCCTGTATTTATATACGGTGGCACTGGTTTAGGTAAAACTCACTTATTACATGCGGTAGGTAATGGCATTATGGCAAATAAGCCAGATGCTAAAATTGTTTACATGCATTCAGAACGCTTTGTTCAAGACATGGTAAAGGCACTTCAAAATAATGCGATAGAAGAATTTAAGCGTTATTACCGCAGTGTTGATGCATTAATGATTGATGATATTCAATTTTTTGCTAACAAAGAGCGTTCACAAGAAGAGTTTTTTCATACCTTTAATGCATTGCTCGAAGGTAACCAACAAATTATTTTAACCTCTGACCGTTACCCTAAAGAGATTGAAGGCGTTGAAGACAGGCTTAAATCACGTTTTGGTTGGGGATTAACAATCGCGATAGAGCCACCAGAGCTTGAAACGCGCGTTGCTATTTTGATGAAAAAAGCCCAGCAAAGTAAGATTAACTTACCACACGAAGTTGCTTTTTTTATTGCTAAAAAATTACGTTCAAATGTTCGTGAACTAGAGGGTGCACTTAACCGTGTAATCGCTAATGCGAACTTTACCGGTCGTCCGATTTCTATCGATTTTGTAAAAGAAGCGCTACGCGATTTACTTGCCTTGCAAGATAAACTGGTTACCATAGACAATATTCAGCGCACCGTTGCTGAGTACTATCGAATTCGTATATCAGATCTGTTATCTAAGCGCCGCAGCCGCTCTATAGCGAGGCCGCGCCAAGTAGCTATGGCATTATCTAAAGAATTAACTAATCACAGCTTACCTGAGATTGGTGACGCATTTGGTGGACGCGATCATACGACCGTATTACATGCATGTCGTAAGATAAAATCACTACGTGACGAAAGCCACGAAATTAAAGAAGATTACCAAAACTTAATAAGAACATTGTCATCTTAGGGCTGACTTTATTATGCAAATAACAATATCAAGACAACAATTTTTAAAGCCATTGGTGCAAGTGTCGGGCGCAATAGAGCGCAAACACACGTTGCCAATTTTATCTAACGTTTTGTTAGTGGTAGAAAACGGACAACTTTCAATGACGGGTACTGACCTTGAAATTGAATTAGTTTCTGGCGTATTTGTAGGTGATGATATTGCCGATACAAAACTAACGTTACCCGCTAAAAAGTTACTCGATATTTGTAAAAGTCTACCAGACGGTTCGGACATTACTTTAAGCTTGCAAGAGCATCAATTACTTTTGACCAGTGGTAAAAGCCGTTTTTCATTAACGACTTTATCGGCTGATGATTTTCCTAATTTAGAAGAGTGGGACGGAGAAGTTGAATTTCAACTTACTCGTTTAGAGTTACGTAAGTTACTCGAAAGCACGCATTTTTCTATGGCCAATCAGGACGTACGTTATTACCTAAATGGTATGTCGTTTGAAGTAGATAATACCGATATAAAAACAGTAGCAACAGATGGTCACCGTTTAGCTATAGCGCAAAAGCAATTAACGCAATCGCTTAATACTCAACGCCAATTAATTATACCTCGCAAAGGTGTGCAAGAAATTATGCGTCTTATGGTCGCTGATGATGAATTGGTAACAATTCAGTTTGGTGCCAACCATATTCGTATTATCGATCTTGAGTTTACATTTACAAGTAAACTAGTTGATGGACGTTTTCCTGATTACCGTCGTGTATTACCGCGCGGTGGCGACAAAGTAATTACAGCTAACCGCGAATGGTTACGAAATGCGTTTCAACGTGTGTCTATTTTATCTAATGAAAAGTTTCGTGGTGTACGCTTAAACTTATCAAACGGCTTATTAAAAATTACGGCTAACAACCCAGAGCAAGAACAAGCTGAAGAAGTTGTTGAAGTAAGTTACGAAGGCGCAGACCTAGAAATAGGGTTTAACGTGTCTTACGTATTAGACGTACTTAACACTCTAAAAACAGAAGACGTACTATTTACATTAGCCGACTCAAATAGCAGTGCCTTAATTGAAGGCGCTGGTGATGAAGAAGCAATGTATGTTGTTATGCCTATGCGTTTATAAGATTATAAATACATAATGAGCTTAAGTCATTTGAGCCTCAAATATTTTCGTAATATTGAGGCGCTGACGTTAGAACCAGTCAACGGCGTTAATATAATTTATGGTGAAAATGGCAGCGGAAAAACCAGCCTTTTAGAGGCTATTTATTACCTTTCTCACGGCAAATCTTTTCGTACTCCAAAACACAAAAGTATTATTGCGCATCAGCAAGAGCAGTTTGTAATTCACGGACGAAAAACGATACACGACTTATCTATTCCTATTGGTATTAGTAAAACCCAAACGGGTGAAACTAATTTAAAAATTCAAGGTAAGGCGAGCCGTAAAATATCTGAGCTAGCTCAGCTTATGCCTGTACAAATTATCACACCAGAGAGTTACTCCTTATTTTTTGGTGGGCCGAAAGAGCGCAGAAAGTTTTTAGATTTAGGTTTGTTCCACGTGGAACATGAGTTCTTTTTTTTATGGCAATCATTTAATAAAGTACTCAAACAACGCAATGCGTTGTTAAAAACTAAGCCCAAGAATTATTTTGACCAAATTAAGTTTTGGGACAAAGAATTTGTTAGACTGGCTGAAGAAATAAATAAATTAAGATTGGCGTATATAAGTAGGTTTAAGCAGCAATTTTTTGATAAAATGTGTGCAGAATTAACGCTTGTACGTGATTTAGAAATGACCTTTAACGCAGGTTGGAAAGAGACTGAATCTCTTGCAGATGCGTTAGAGCAAAACTTTGAGCGAGATGCTCGCCAAGGGTTTACAAGTAAAGGCCCTCATAAGGCTGATTTTAGTTTTAGTGTCGCTGGCAACAGTGTAGAGAATACGTTCTCACGCGGTCAATTAAAGTTACTATTGTATGCGTTAAAAGTTACGCAAAATAGCTTAATTGAGTCAGAGACAGATAAGCAATCTATATTGCTAATAGATGATCTACCTTCAGAGTTAGGCGAAGATACAAAAGAGAAAGTGGGTCAATTACTTGCTCACTGTAGTTCTCAAATTTTTATCTCTTCAATTTTGTCTGAAAGTATTTCTGCTGTGGTGGAACCCATGCAACGAGAACTACAAATGTTCCACGTGAAACATGGCAACCTAATAACAAGATAAGTGGGATTAACCATGTCTGAGAATTATGACTCGTCGAGTATTAAAGTACTTAAAGGATTAGACGCAGTAAGAAAGCGTCCTGGAATGTATATTGGGGACACCGATGATGGCACAGGCTTACACCACATGGTGTTTGAGGTCGTTGATAACTCGATCGATGAAGCCTTAGCAGGTCATTGTGATGATATTTACGTAACGATTCACTTAGACGGTTCTGTCTCAGTACGAGATAACGGTCGTGGTATTCCAACTTCTATCCATGAAGAAGAAGGCGTATCAGCAGCCGAAGTTATTATGACGGTACTTCATGCCGGTGGTAAGTTTGATGATAACTCTTATAAAGTATCAGGTGGCTTACACGGTGTTGGTGTTTCTGTTGTAAATGCACTTTCAGAAAAACTAAAACTTACAGTTCGCCGTGAAGGTAAACTTCATGAGCAGTTTTACACTATGGGCGTTCCAGATGCACCTCTAGCTGTTATTGGTGAATCGGACACGACTGGTACAGAACTACGTTTTTGGCCAAGTGGTGAAACATTCACAAACTTAGATTTTCATTACGAAATTTTAGCTAAGCGTTTACGCGAGCTTTCATTCCTAAATTCAGGTGTGAGCATCATTTTAAATGATGAACGTGAAGAAAATAAATCTGACCACTTTAAATACGAAGGCGGTATTCAAGCTTTCGTTGAATACTTAAACCGTAATAAAACACCTATACATAAAGGTGTATTCCATTTTACTCACGAGCGTGAAGAAGATGGTATTAGCGTTGAAGTATCAATGCAGTGGAATGATGCATACCAAGAAAACATTTACTGTTTTACAAATAATATTCCACAACGTGATGGTGGTACTCACTTAGCCGGTTTTAGATCAGCGCTAACACGTACACTTAATAACTACATGGAAAAAGAAGGCTTTAACAAAAAAGCTAAAACAACCAGCAATGCTACCGGTGATGATGCCCGTGAAGGCTTAACGGCTGTTGTAAGCGTTAAAGTTCCTGATCCTAAGTTCTCATCGCAAACTAAAGACAAGCTTGTTTCAAGTGAAGTTAAGTCTGCAGTTGAACAAGCAATGGCTGAAAAATTCACTGAGTTTTTATTAGAAAACCCAACTGATGCCAAAATTGTCGTAGGTAAGATTATTGATGCCTCACGTGCTCGTGAAGCGGCGCGTAAAGCCCGTGAAATGACACGTCGTAAAGGTGCAATGGACTTAGCAGGTTTACCAGGTAAGCTAGCTGATTGCCAAGAAAAAGATCCTGCCCAATCTGAACTATATATAGTGGAAGGGGACTCTGCTGGCGGATCAGCCAAGCAGGGACGTAACCGTAAAAACCAAGCTATTCTTCCGCTTAAAGGTAAAATCTTAAACGTAGAAAAAGCACGTTTTGATAAAATGTTATCTTCGCAAGAAGTAGCAACACTAATTACTGCATTAGGGTGTGGTATTGGTCGTGACGAATATAATCCTGAGAAATTACGTTATCATCGCATTATAATCATGACCGATGCGGACGTGGATGGTTCTCACATTCGTACGTTACTATTAACATTCTTCTATCGCCAAATGCCTGAAATTGTAGAGCGCGGCTATATTTACATTGCTCAACCACCACTTTATAAAGTGAAAAAAGGTAAGCAAGAGCGTTATATTAAAGATGACCCTGCATTAGTTGAATACCTAACATCGCTTGCTCTTAATGGTGCAGCGTTGTATGCAAGTACAGATGCACCTGCTCTTGAAGGTGAAGCACTAGAGTCAATAGTTCACGATTATCAAAACACAGTTAAAGTAATTGAGCGTTTAAAGCGTAAATACCCTAACACGGTAATGGAACGCTTAATTTATCAAACAGAATTGAAAACTGATGACCTTTCAGACGAAGCTAAAGTAATTGCTTGGACTAAAGTGTTGGTTGACGACCTGATTGCACGTGATGAAGATGCGACTATTTTCCATGCTGGTACAGAGCATGATGCTGAGCGTAATATGTATTACCCGGTTGTGAATATTCGTCAGCACGGTGTTGATAAAGCGCACGTACTTCATTATGACTTTATTGCGTCACGTGACTACCAACGCATTGCTGTGACTGGTACTAACATCGCAAACATCCTTAGCGAAGGTGCATATATTCAACGTGGTGAGAAAACAAAACCTGTTGATAACTTTGTGGATGCTTTGGAATGGTTGATCACAGAATCGAAGCGCGGGATCTATATTCAACGCTATAAAGGACTGGGCGAAATGAACCCAAGCCAGCTTTGGGAGACCACAATGGATCCTAGTGCTCGCCGTATGTTACAAGTAACGATCGAAGATGCTGTTGGCGCGGATCAATTATTTGCTACCTTAATGGGCGATCAAGTAGAGCCTCGTCGTGAGTTTATTGAAAATAACGCACTACGTGTAGTTAACCTAGACGTGTAAAAATATTACTTACATTGAAAAAGGAGCCTAATGGCTCCTTTTTTATTTTCTACACAAACTGCTTAAAACCTGAGTGTACACACGGTATACTAAGGGTAATTTTCACGCTACTTCTTAGATAGTAAAAAGCCAAATATGCAAAAATATGACGTAAAAACCTTTCAGGGTTTGATCCTGGCTTTACAGGATTATTGGGCGCAGCAAGGCTGTGTCATTATTCAACCACTTGATATGGAAGTGGGCGCAGGGACATTTCACCCGCAAACATTTTTAAAGTCTATTGGTCCAGAGCCAATGGCGAGTGCGTACGTGCAACCGTGTCGCCGTCCTACCGATGGTCGTTACGGTGAAAATCCCAATCGCTTACAACACTACTACCAGTTTCAAGTAGTTTTAAAGCCATCACCAGATAACATCCAAGAGCTTTATTTAGGCTCTTTAGCGGCTATGGGTATCGATACACTAACTCACGAAGTTCGCTTTGTAGAAGATAACTGGGAATCACCTACGTTAGGTGCGTGGGGCCTAGGTTGGGAAATTTGGTTAAACGGCATGGAAGTAACGCAGTTTACCTACTTCCAACAAGTAGGCGGTATTGAGTGTTCACCAGTAACGGGTGAGATCACTTACGGCCTAGAGCGTTTAGCAATGTACATTCAAGGCGTAGATAGTATTTACGACTTAGTATGGGCAGACGGTCCACTAGGGCGCGTAACCTACGGCGACGTGTTCCATCAAAATGAAGTAGAGCAGTCTACTTATAATTTTGAACACGCAAACGTAGAAGACTTATTTGCTCAGTTTGATAAATGTGAAGCAGAGAGCCAAAAGTTAATTGAAGCAAACTTACCACTACCGGCTTACGAGCAAGTAATGAAAGCATCGCACGCATTTAACTTACTAGACGCACGCCACGCTATTTCGGTAACAGAACGTCAACGTTATATTTTACGCGTTCGTGCGTTATCAAAAGCGTGTGCACAAAGTTACTATGACAAACGCGAAGCGCTTGGTTTCCCGCTGTGTAAGGATAAGTAAGTATGTCAGCACAAAATTTATTAGTAGAAATTGGCACAGAAGAGTTGCCACCAAAAGCGCTGCGTAAATTAGCAGAAGCTTTTGCTGCAAACTTAACTGCAGAGCTAGAAACACTAGAGTTAGCACATCAAGGCGTAAGCTGGTATGCATCGCCTCGTCGTTTAGGTTTACAAGTAAAAGCGCTTGAAGCTAAGCAACAAGACAAAGAAGTTGAAAAACGTGGTCCAGCTACTAAAGCCGCATTTGACGGTGACGGTAATCCAACAAAAGCAGCAATGGGTTGGGCACGTGGTTGTGGTATTGAAGTAAAAGATGCACAAACACTTGAGACTGATAAAGGCGCATGGTTATTGCACATTGCTAAAGTAGCAGGGCAAGAAACCAAATCGCTAATGACAGGTGCAATTACTAAAGCGTTAGCTAAATTACCAATTCCTAAGCCAATGCGTTGGGGCGCGAATAAAACACAATTTATTCGTCCTGTGCATACCGTTACTATTTTATTTGGTGATGAGCTACTTGAAGGCGAGATCCTTGGTAAGAAAATAACTAACCAGCTTCAGGGTCATCGTTTTCATCACCCAGAAAAAATTAGTATTAACCATGCAGACGACGTTTTTGACGTACTTAAATCGGCTTACGTTATTGCCGATTACGAACAACGTAAAGCGCAAATTCGTGCACAAATAGAAGAGGCTGCAAAAGCAGTTAACGCTGTTGTTGCAATGGATGAAGATTTACTAGAAGAAGTAACATCACTTGTAGAGTGGCCAGTTACTTTAACGGCAACATTTGAAGAAGCATTTTTAGATGTACCAGCCGAAGCGTTAATTTACACCATGAAAGACGATCAAAAATATTTCCCGTTATTAGATCAAAACGGCAAACTTTTAAATAAGTTTTTGTTTGTATCTAACATCGAAAGTAAAGATCCAAGTGTAGTTATATCAGGTAACGAAAAAGTAGTACGCCCGCGTTTAGCTGATGCGCAGTTCTTCTTTGAAACAGATAAAAAGAAAACACTAGAAAGCCGACTAGAATCGCTTGATAGCGTATTGTTCCAAAAGCAACTTGGTACGCTTAAAGATAAGTCTGCGCGTATTAGTGAGCTTGCAGGTTATATTGCTGAGCAATTAGGTGCCGATAAAGCATTAGCAGAGCGCGCTGGTCTATTAAGTAAAACAGACTTAATGACTGAAATGGTAATGGAATTTACCGACGTGCAAGGTGTAATGGGAATGCATTACGCTCGCCATGATGGTGAAGCCGAAGATGTAGCCATAGCGCAAAACGAGCAGTACATGCCACGCTTTGCAGGCGACAACTTACCTACAAATTTAATTAGCTGCGCAGTAGCGATTGCTGATAAGTTTGACACGCTGGTGGGTATTTTTGGTATAGGCCAAGCACCAAAAGGTGACAAAGACCCATTTGCTCTTCGTCGTGCTGCTATTGGTGCTCTTCGCATCATGGTAGAAAAAGAATTACCACTTGATATTTTAGACCTAGTGGCTAAATCGCAAACATTGTTTGGCGACAAGTTAACTAACTTAAATGTATCAGCTGATGTATTTGAATTTATGCTAGGGCGCTTCCGTGCGTGGTATCAAGACGAAGGTATTGAAGTAGACGTAATTCAAGCAGTGCTTGCACGTCGTCCGACTAAACCAGTTGATTTTGATCGCCGTGTTAAAGCCGTAAGCCACTTCCGCACATTAGACGCAGCAGAAGCGCTTGCAGCCGCTAATAAGCGCGTAAGTAATATTCTGGCTAAAAACGACATTACCAGCCAAGGTAACGTTGATGAGAGCTTATTAAGCGACGACGCCGAAAAAGTATTGGCATCACAAGTAGCAAAATTTGCCACTGACCTTGCACCACTTTACGCAGACGGTAACTACCAAGAAGCATTAAGCCAATTGGCGGGTATTCGTGAAAGTGTTGATAACTTTTTTGACAACGTAATGGTTATGGCCGACGATGAAGCCGTTAAGCAAAATCGTCTTGCGCTATTAAGCCAGTTAAGCGGATTGTTTTTAGGTATTGCAGATATTTCTGTTTTACAAAAATAACACCGATTAGCAATTTTAAAAGCCAGCGTTTTGCTGGCTTTTTAGTTTTCACTGTACGCAAAGGATACCCATTGATGATTTCTATGAAACGAATTTTAACCTTAGCAATTGCTGGTTTACTTACCGCATGTACTAGTCAAATTTCGATTAACGATGTATTGCCACAACAAGAGCTAGATAAAACAATTTACCTAAGAGGCGACTTTACGCTTTGGGATGCTGAACCTCAGTATCAATTTATGCCAGTAGGCACTGCGCTTTATCAAGCCGAAGTAAAGTTTTCTAGCCCTGGTAAAGTGTACGAATTTAAAATAGCAGATGCCGATTTTAGCGAAGGTTACAACTGCGGTTACAGCGACGCACAACCAGCAGGGCAAAAACTAACACTTGGTCAACCAGCGCTTGCCGACTGTAATACCATTTATAATTATTTTAGCTATACGCCAGCAATAAAAGGCACGTACATAGTAAGTATTGATTACAGTGACTACAACAAGCCACAAGTAACGATAACGAAGAAGTGATAGCGGTAATTTTAAAGCTGCACGAGTGAAATAATGGATTTGTGACAAGGACGTTGTAGTGTTTATTCAGCATTAACACCAAGGGGTTTTCGTAGATACCATCTCTCATTTTAAGCTTCAAGGTCGTATTTAACTTTCTTGGAGCTTAAACGCTTCTTGGTTTTTTATTACACC
>NZ_WTLB01000043.1 GCF_011378855.1 Pseudoalteromonas sp. Z1A8
ATAGGCGCTGTGGAGTTAAATCCAGAGCAACACAAAGAAGCTGCTTAACAATTTAGGCGACAACTGTCTTGAAAAACGCCGTTTACCTAGAATTGAAAGTAAGTCCAAATTTTATGAGGCTATGAGTAAAGCTCAGAATACTGAACTATCTCATCATTGCTATATATCAAGTCAAATCAAAGAGCATTTTTACGTTCCAACTGAAGATGCTTGGAAAGTTCATAAAGCTATAGAAACAATGATAATGGAGGGATATAGGTATAAAAATATTAATAGCTCGGAATATTTTAAGGATGTAAATAAAGCTCTTTTTAATGAGGTAGATAAAGCTAGTGGCCATATAATGCATAAAGTTGAGTTAGGTGGGTGTTTATTCGGAGAATCTGGTGTTGGTAAAACAAAATTAGTCAGGGAGTCTTTACGTTTATTTCCACAAAAAGTTAATCACTCAAGTTCGAGCAGCGTAACGAATACACCTTTGATTCAAATCCCTTGGATAATGGTAACGTGTGAAGCGACAAGGAAAGCAACCCTAAGGTTAATTATTGAGGAAATCGATAGAGTTGCAGGAACTTGTAATTTAGTAAAGCTGAGTGAGCGCGAGAGTATCCACAAATATTGCAGTGTAATACGTTTACTGTGTATTCAATATTCAATAGGGATTATTGTACTTGATGAGAGTCAGTGGTTTGATCAGAAATCACAATCGAATAGGGACTCTATTAACAGCTCTTTTTTACAGCAAATTTATAATCGATTTAATGTCCCTATTCTGCTTATTGGTACTCCTCAATTAGTTCAAGCTCTAATGCAAAGCCAAGCCACGTTGAGGCGTTTTAAAGAAGCTATATATCATGAGCTTCATTATTTCGAATCAGACTCTGAGGAATGGAAGATAGCTATACAAACGTTATTTACTAATTTCATTTTCAATTCAGCGAAAAAGCCTCTAACAAAAAAGCAGTTTGATCTGATAGATGATTTTGCTTTTGGTTGTATGAATGAATTAATTCATCTCGCTTGCAAGGTATCAGAGCTTGTAGAAAACGGTCAGGCTAATAAACCTACGGAAGCTATACTAAAAGCTTCTATCAAGGCACTTAAAAATAGTAATACAGATTTTAAGGTTGGCCTAAAAGGAGTCTCTAGAGTCAAAACTAACTCGAATCATACATATGAAGCTTTAAAAAATATCAAAAGGAGTAAGCGTACAAAAGATAAAGAAGAGCCGTATAAACCTCTAGATTTAGATCAATTTATGTAGAGTAAGGTGCCAAAATGACTGCTATTAAAGATTTAGGCAACTTCTTTCCTATTCATCCTAATGAATATTTCCCCGCGTATATAATGAGATTACGCTATTTAGGAGAGCATTTAAGCTTACCTAAAGAAATGCTTATATCCGATATAAGGGCTTCAACAATACCCGATAATATCTACCCTCGCTCCATTATTCCTTGCATAAATATATTGGAGCCAACAAGTATTGAAAATAACAATGGGCTTATAAACCGTGCGGTATTAATTGATCATTTTAGCGCTAATTATTGGCAAGGCTTTATTAAACCCGGTGAGCTTAACCTTTACAATGCAGCGATTATAAATGGTCATAAGGCAAGTAATAATCTATTTGAAGGTGAGCAGCTTTTAAAAGTATTTAAACCTCTTAAGTTTTGCAGAATGTGCGCTGAAGATGATAGAAAATCAATAGGCTTAGCGTACTGGTATAGTGAGCATCAAATACCAACAATTTACACTTGCTCAAAGCATTCGTCAGTTCTAGAACATGCCGTATGGGATCATAAAAAAACCTTAATCGACAACCCTATTATATCTTCTAATAATGCGTGTAAATTACCTAGGGTAGTTTTAACACCCTTACATGTTTGGTTGGATAAGCAATCTAAATATTTATTAACTCAGCCCTTACCAAGCACAAGGGCATGGGTTGCCTCAGTTCGCGAAGTTTTATATGAACTATTCGAGGCAAAATATACGTCAAGGGGCGTTATGTTTTCATCTAGGTTAATTAACCAATGGGGTTTATTTCTAAGAGAGTCATTTAACAAACTGGAGCCTACTAAGCGTTATGGTGCTGAATTTGAGAAGTTTAAAATTCAACATATTTTATTTCCTAAAGCGAAGCAGACACACCCTATGATATTTTTGCTTTTAATTAAATTTGCTGAAGAATATACGGGTGAAAATATAGCTAGCTACCGCGCAGATCATTTTAAAAAACATTCATTGAACTGTAATGGGCTACTGAGTTAAAACTAATGAATATACTGCCGTTGCTACCTGATGAGACAATATATTCATTTTTGGCACGGCTCAGAGTTTACTCGGGTGGTTATAATCATCGTTCAGCGAGTTTGCTTTGGTTTGAACAATATGGGCTAAGTTTAGACCAAAAGCTAGCCACCCACTTAGCGTATTTTTCTGCGCAAACGAACTTCCCAGTAGAACTATTACTTAATGAGCATACTTACTATCCCCTATTTTCTTTAGCGGGTAATGAGCCTAAAAAGCTTAAAAAAGTTATGCTCACGGGTCCATCTTATCGATTAGGCAATTACGCTAAAATCTCCCAATCGGGTCTGAAAGCATTGAGCAAGGATAAATATTGTTTATCGTGCATTGAAGCTGACAAAGAGAAGTATGGTGTTGCTTATTGGCACCTGTCACACCAGTTCACAGGCATACAAAGTTGCCATATACACAATACGTTACTTGTCGGTACACCGCCTTCATCAAGAGTGTACAGCTTGCCTCCGCAAGCAATACCATCTTCTGATGTGCCAGCGAGTGATTTACAGCGGTTTTTCACTTCTTATGTGTTGGAAGTTAATGAGTCGGCTAAAAGCCAGAAGCGCAATGATTTGTTACTGGACAAAAATAATTTGAATGCTCTGGTTAGACAAAAAGGGTTTATGAGTAATGACAGTATCAGTATGCAATGTTTAATAGCGGCTATATCAAACATAACTGTGCGCCTGTTTAACAGCGATATTTTTACTGAACACGTAGTGAGAAACCTTATTCGTAAGCCTTACTATGCATGTCATCCGCTTAAACTTATATTATTTCGCTTTGCCTTGGAGCAACTGCCTGACATAGCGGCGCAAGAGCATTTACAGTTATTGAAACCAACAGATAAAGATAAAAAACGTGAGAAACAGTGTCTATTATTACTACAAGAAGGTGAGTTAAATTTTACTGAAATAGCTAGACGTATAAGCTGCTCTATAGGTTATGTGATTAAGCTAGCTAAACAAGAAAACATAGCTTATTTAAAACGAACGCAATTTATTTCAGCTGATATAGAAAAGCGAATTTTAATGCGTTTAGTAAAAGGTGATGCTAGAGATGCAATAGCACGCGAAGAGCAAGTATCTGTTAGCTCTGTTGAGAAAATATGTGGTGAGCATTATCAGCTTTCAGAGTGGAGACAATACTTAAGTGCACTGGGTAAAAGAGGCAAGTATCGTATTGAGATGCGTTCAGTCCTTAAAAAACACTCCTTTTCTACACGTGCCGAAATTAAAACTATGTACCCCGCTTGTTATATGTGGCTTTATAAATACGACACCCAATGGCTGTATTTGCATCTACCGCCAGCATCCTATCGTTCAAAATAATTAATAGAGGAGTGAGACTGGTGAGCCATCAAATTATTTGTATTCAAGTTAGCGAGCTTAATAAAAGTAGCCTCTATATGCATCATCGACTAACAACGCCTAGTTTATGTTTAATTGAATATAGTGATGATTTAATGGCTCAAATCGAACGCGCGCGGCAGGTACTTTTGAGCAATGAGCTAGAAGAAGTGGTATTAAAAGTAACGGGTATTAATTGGTTTTTTGAACTTACAAAAAGGTATGGGCACAACACAGTATCGTACTTACATGTAACACCCTACAAGATTGCTTTTTCGGGGTTAGTGCCACCTAATAAAGAGCCTTACTTTACCACTCCTTATATAGCTACAACTGACATCCTAATAGACGGTTGTACTCTTAAAAAAGTCGAGTTAGATAAAAGACGCTATACGTTGGCTTTATCTATAGTCAAAGAGCTTGAATTAAAAGAAGTTGAACTCGAAGAATTATCTAATTTAATTTGGCGTTTAGACGAAGTAGGGAGCTCAATACACGAACTGGATAATAGTTGTATAAATAGTTTATCCGCCGGTTGTGATTCCACTTTGCTAAGTATTAACGAGGAGATTAATCATTTAGAAGCAAGGCTGGAAAAGCTGGAGCTTTATATAGAGCAACTTCTAAGGCGGTTAGTAAAGCGCTTGTTTGGTATCGATTACGGTGATTGGTTAACACATATTAGTGCTGAGACAGGGAATAAAGTCAGCTTACGTTTTGAGCATTGTAGTTATCATAATAAGGTAATTACATTTAGTGGTGTGGGTATTACTAAGGCAGGTAAAGTGGGTAAACGCTATCAATCAATTAGTGTTGATATTAGGAAAGAGGGATGAATATCCAATCCTTGATTTCAAAGCTAAAGCAAGCCAAAAAGCGCCGAGTTATATTTGATTACCATCGCTCACCGAAAAATGGGGTTGATATAACTACCGAAGACTGGATATGGATAGCCCCTTTTTTGTATGGGCTGTTCAAAGAGCTTAAATCAATGAAGTACACCATTACGATAACATGGTGGGGAGAAATTTTTGTTATTTACAAAGGGGCTGATACTGCATTTGAATTGACTTTAAATTATCAATCCTCCGTTCCCTATACTTATGAATTCACGCAGCGAGTACGAGATAAAACCTATGTTATACACACGCTTTTAAATAGGCAGACTGCTTTAAATTTAGGGCTGAAAGCCTATCGTACGGGAACCAAATGGTTCTATATCCCTTTAGGAGAGTCCAAAGCAACGGCATCTAGTGTAGCGTGTAATATTAACGAAGTGATGCAATCTCGACTGAAAGAGTACAGTTTTGCTGGCTGGTCAGTAAAACCCGATATAGCGACTTCAGATGACATTGCGGCTGTTATTCATTATGGAGCAGCCTTATTTGGCTTAGGCTCTAGGTTTGATTATATCTCTAAGAAGCTTCTTGAATTAATAATTTACCAAGACATTGAGTTAACCAATAATGCTATACACATAAAACGTAGCCCATATCTAAGCGGCTATGAGTTTTATCTAGATATCAAACAGTTTTCCTTTATAAAAAAGTATTTACCTCCTCAATAAATTCATACCTAAAAAGCATACTAGATATTTTTAATTTAAGTTCTACACTTTCAAATAAGCTTATTTGAAGTGACTTTGTATATATTAAATTAAGGATATTTAAGATGGATCAATATTATGTAAATAATAACTCGCAACCTACTGGTGAGCATGAGGTGCATAAAAATGGCTGTAACTTTATGCCAACAAATAAAGCAGAGCTAGGCATGCACAGCACATGCTCTTCGGCAGTACAAAAAGCAAAGGGTATTTACTCTAATGTGGATGGATGCATGTTTTGCATTCCTAATTGCCACACTAGATAACCGTTCCTTAAATAGGAAATAAAGGTGCTTTTTCGCAAACTTATTAATTTTTTTGCTGCCCGCCAGCCCAATGAAAATGGAGGGGGCATTCGCAAACTTATTTATCATGAACATGAGACTAATTTTTGAATTTTAATGGGTAGTAATTCCCATTATAGTTTGGGAATTTATCAAAATTTAAAAAGCCGTTGCAGCAATGCAACGGCTTTTTTGTGCGTGGTGATTGCCATAAATAATATGGGCGTAGGTTGGGAAGAGTGAAACGAAACCCAACGAATCACAAATATACTTACTCGCTCACAACTCAAGAGTATGTGTTATTTATTGTAGGCGTTTAACTTGCTGACGCGCGGGCGACAGCCCGAATAAGTATTTGAATATGTGTTTAAGGTTATCATCACCGATAACGCGAATACGTTTGGTACTTTTAGAAATTAGAAACCTTATTCAAGGTTTTGTCGCGCTGGCGACCGCAGCCAAAGAGAGGCTGCCGCTGGTCCCTCTCTGGACACTCTCAGCGCACCCGAGCATCACGCTATTTCCTTCAAACCACAATTGATGTGAACGTAAACGTCATGAAAGCACATCCATGTGCAAGCATGGCTTTCATTTCATTAAATATGGATCTTTAGCTGTCAGTTTATGTCAGGAAAGGTTGGCGTTTTTTGGCTGGCAATTTCTGTCAGTGGTGGTATTATTTCTACATGGTAAGATATATTTTTACTAACTGGAGGCCGGATGGCTGCTTTAGATGAAAAAATAAAATTTAGAAATGATGTATCTTCATTGGTGAGGAACTATGTCTATCATTTGCAGTTTGGAAAAGCATTTACAACTAAACAAATTTTGAGAAAGAAAAAGTTAGGCGATGATCAGAGTGATGCAATAGCAAGTGCTCTAAGTCGCATGACGAAGAGAAAGGAAATTATTCGAATTTCAAATGGCGTTTACTACAGACCAAAAAAAAGTCGTTTTGGGCGTTTACCTATCGAGACAAAAGAACTTGTAGCTGCTATTGCTAAAAACAAAGATGCGACTATTGCCCCTGCTGGTGTCACAGCGGTCAATGCTCTTGGCTTGGATACACAGCTTTCGATGGTGAAGAGCTTTATCATCTCAGAGCGTATACGTGCGAAAATAGATGTTAAAAATGTTAAATTTGAATATAAAGAGTCTTTTAAATTTTTTGTTTCTCATTTTAATGTGAAAGAAGAAAGTACGAAAAATAAAGCTCTTATTTTGTGGAGTGCATTTTCGTATTTAGATAAGTCGGGATTTAAACTCTATGAAGATGAATTAAAGCTTAAGTTTAGATCAATGCTAGAACCAAAAGTACAAACCAAATTCATTAGCGCTCTACCTCGTTCAATGAAATGGATTTCTGAATCACTCGAAAGGAAAGAAGTAGATGAGCGAGTTTCTAAATCTTGATGTTGAAGCAAGAAGAGAGGCGCTTCTTGCAGCTCAAGAACAACACATAAGTAATTTACCCGCTTACATTATTGAAAAGGATTATTGGGTAACAATTACTCTGAAGGTACTGTATTTAGTAATAGCACCTAAACTATCGGATAGGTCTCCTAGCCCCTTTGTTTTTAAAGGCGGAACGTCATTATCAAAATGTTTCAATGTGATAAACAGAATGTCTGAAGATATAGATTTATCTCTCTCTTTGGATCTGCTTGGTCACGATGCTGTAGTTAAACAAGAAGGAATCAGTCGAAAAAAATTACAGCAGGCCGCTAATCAAATACAAGATACGGCTAAAAAATTTGTTGCTGAGATGTTGTTTGATGAAGTGTCCCAAGAGTTAAAAAAGTTTGATTCTTCAATTAGTCTCAAAATCGAAGATAATGGTCTTGATATCGGTATTTATTATCCCTTAGCGCTTGGGGATGGTGAATACGGTACAGGCGTGTTACCAAGGGTTCTCCTTGAAACAGGAGGTTTGTCCGACGACAATCCAACAGAAGCTGTCCAAATCCAACATATGTTGGGAGAATCGATAGACAGCTTAAATGATGAGCCGTTTGAGGTGGTAGCGTTAGCTCCTGTTAGAACAATGCTTGAGAAAATGTTTGGTGTGCATACCAATTTGACTCAAAAAAAGAGTCAGGATAAGTACGCTCGACATTTATTTGATATTGTTCAGCTTAGTTCAGTTTATCCCGATTGGCACCAACAAAGCGCTCTTTTTTTTAATCATGTTGATTTTTCTGACGCTAATTATAAAACTCATCAAGAATCATGTGACACAGCTCGCCAGGGGCCACTGAAATTGTGTCCTGATTGTGAGGACATGGATTCTCACTACCGAAGTGACTGGGAAAAAATGAGCGATATGTTTCCCGGAGGAACCTTGCCTCTTACCTATGAACAATTAATTGAACAAGTAAAGGTTATCGAGCTTCACGCAAACAAAACATTCTTTGTTTGATACTTAGTTAACCAACTTAATTACAAGTTGTTCTAAAAAATCAGCAGGGTCAGGTCTTTTTTTGCCTTTTGTGATTAAGAAAAAAATGAAAACCTGCCCCTAGTAACCCCATTTAAAAAGGGCAATAATATTGCCCTTTAATGCGCTTAAATTGGTAGTTATAAACTATAGCGCTACTAAGCTTTGCTCTAGCATTGCCTTTATTTGCTTTACTATTTTAGCTTCTGTTTTAGGTTCGAATTGTTGTATACGTGGGGTATGAATATGCCCTGTAGGTATACTTGAATTAAGCGCATCGCGCAGGCGAATACTTCGGTACGATATTTCGTTAGACAGGTAACCACCGCCTCCGCCATTTACCGCAATACTATTTTTAAGCTCGCCGTAAGAACCTGCTTTATAGGTTTTTTCAAGCGTGGTGACTTCATGATTGTCGATAACTTTATAAGGGCCTTTGGCTTGTTGCATGGAATTTACAGGCAAGCTAAATTTTACAAACTCGTTGCCCGGGAGTGGTCGGCCATTAAGCTTTGGTATCACTGGGCTTGTTTGCGTGCCGCCATACACAATATTGGCATTATCGGGGGCGGTTACACTGCGGCGTTTACCCGGGAAGCGCTCTAAATCAAATTCTGTTCTGCCCATACTTACGGTTACTACCATGTCTACATTATTAAGTGCGTAGTAGGGGGCAAGTAGTGATTCTATTATACCTTGATCAAAGTCTTCGTAGCGCACAGGCACCATAACGGTATTAATTTCTGCGCTTATGCCATTGTAATTAATAACTTGGCCGTCGAGTAATAGCGCCGCAACACCTGAGGGGTTACTTTGGTTTATGTTTCTATCGAGTAAAAAAGGGTCAAAACCCGTAAGTAATATTTTTTTAGTGCTGCCTGATGAAAAAGCAAGGTCGGTACGGCCTCTGCTGCCTTCCTCAAGTAGGGTTAGTAAAGTATTTAGTTGAGCCTGCGTAATTGAAAATTTAGGCGATGTTGTGCGTATTACTTTGCTTGAAAGCAGGCGTGCCCAGTAAAGCTCACGGTCGTCGTAATTATTAGTTTTTATAATGCGTTGTTTGGCGTTTTCCCACAGTTCAAAGCTAAAGCTTTGTACTAATGTTTTTGCACTTTTAAAGTTGTTAAGCTCTTTAAATTGTTGCTCAAAGCTTGTTACTTGTGGGGTAAATGCATTTAAAACATTTGGCATTGCCGATTGAGCTTTGTTGATACGCTGCTCTTCAACAGTTAAAGGATTACTTAAAGCAGCGAATGAAGAGGTAATTAAGCTGGTCGCTAATAATACTTTGATCATAATATTCCTAATATAAGGCTATTGTTTTATATGTAATTTACTATCCTACTATTGCTAACTTAGAGCAACCAATTAACGTTGAATCGACTGATATTTGCTTTTGCAGAGTATTGGTATTGTTTAACAGGCCAATTAGCATCATCGGCTAATAAAAATCCCAGAGTCGAAATTGACCTTTATGAGTTCTACTTTAAGTTTTAATAAAAAGTAAAAAGCCGTTGCAGCAATGCAACGGCTTTTCATTATGGTTTAATGCGCTTGCGGCAACACGAGCGTAAGCCAAATATAGTTTTAAACCGTCCTAATTATTCATCAGGCCCTTTGAACGTAAATTTTAAATGTTTACGCATATCTTTTAAAATAACGCCTTTTTTAAGCATTGCGCCGCTTAAACGCTTTTGCCACTTTAATAAATCTGGCTCTGCGGCTGTTAATGCTTGCTCGTTTTCAAACTGAAAGCACAGCAGTAGTGAACTTGGAAATAAGTGATATTCCACATCAAACCAGCATTGCAGCATGCCTGGGAGCTCAGCGCGGCCTTGTTCTTCTAATTTTTCAGCAATATTGAGTACAAGTGCTTGCTGCTTTATTTGCACTGCAGATAGTTTTTTCATTATTAAAATCCAAGTTAGCGGCTAAAAAATGCAGCCGGAATACGGGCATTATACGCAAGCTTGTAGGCAGGCAACAACTTTGAAAGGGAGTTAATGTTTAATAGAGTGTATCTGCTTAAAATTTAGAAGTGCATGTCGCAAGGCGTCTTCGGCTTTTCTAACTTACGCAGGTCGGATAAGCGGGGCAGCCGTGCCATCCGACATTTTAAACTTCATCACAGAATCTTAATTTGGATATTAATACTAACGTGTTTTTACTCTATGGTTAAATAATCTTAACTAGAGTTTTGCCAAGTTGCTTGCGACAACTAAGGAGTAGCTGTCGCAAGCCGTCTTTTGAGCCTCATCGTATTACGTTTAATACTTATAAGAGGTATCAATAGGGACTGTTTATTTGGAGCGGCGCTTGTCTAGTACATAACGTACGGCCATTCTTGCAACGCCCGCACCAATGCCCGAAACTACCGCCCATGTAACGGCCTCTTTAAGATCTGTTTCTTCGCTTGGTCTATCTTTTGGGGCTGGTTCGTTGGTAACCTTTTCCCACGATTTTTGTAAAGTTTTCCTTGTTAACATACCTGCAGATGCAGCGGCGAGACCTATACCTATCGTCGTAATTAGCTGTTTATTACTCATAATATTCTCCTTTTTATAAATAACGGCAGCGTTATTTATGTGTAACTCTTTAAGTAAGAATATTAATAACAGCAATTTACGTACCGATAGACGTTTGGGTAATAAGCACAGTTATAAAAAAACTCACTCAAAGTTTTAAAAATTTAAGCGTAAAACTTTAAACGTAAAAATTTGGGTGAGATTACGGCAAGAGTCAGAGCGTTTAACTGAAAGGGTATTCGACTCACGCTTAGGAAGTTTATTAAGTTTGTGCTTCAGTTCCTAGTAAGGCGCCAATGTAGGCGAGTTCTTCGCTAAAAATACCGTTCAAAAATGCATTTTGCTCAATTATTACAGCGTCATTAGGTTGGGCTTTGTATTCTTGTTGGCATCTTGCAAGCTCGGTGGCTAGCCATTGGCAGGCGTTGTTAACTGTGTTTATTGCTGTTTTTAAAAATGATGACCATTTTATTTTTTGTAAATTAAAGCGATAAAGCGCGACAGCAATAACACTATAAGCTTGCTGTTCAGGTGTTGGTGTGTTGTCAGTGTTTATTGAAGTGCTGTTTAAAAGCTTGGTATTGACCATCGCTTGTTGCAGTGCCGCTTGCTGTGATTGACTTAAAAAGTAGTTTTCGTAATCCATGAGTGGCCTATATCTGCTGATAGCAGGGCAGTAAAAAAAGGAAATTTAGCACAGTATTCTACGATTCATGCGCACCGAAAAATGAGCAATAGTGATAACAAAATTAGACTGACTCTTTACTTAATTAATAAAACACAATTGTAACTGGGTAGGGGTTTGAAGAGGGTAAGCGTCTTTGTTTTAACCTTATTTTTAATGTTAGTTTACTTTAGCAGACTTTTTTTACTTAAGTTTGTTATTGTATACTTTAATTGTGATTTTAATAGCTGCTTTTACATTTGCATACTTTTCCTCACTTAAGTTTACTACAGTGTACTTTTTTGGTTTTCTATTTACTTTGGTGTATTATAATGTACTTATTGTTATTTTAGTTCGCTTTGGCGAGCTTATGATTTAAGAGCTGAGTATAATGAGCAACTTATATAATTTGAAACAACAGGTTTTAACACTCTTAAAAGAAATAGAGCGGATAGAGTCCTTACAATCGAGCGATAGTGAAACCTTTCCTTTATCTGAGTTAAAGCAGCGTGTACATCAATATTGCAAAGAGAATGGCATTACTATAGATACTTTTTGCGAGCTTGCCACTATTAGTAAAGCGACGCTTTATAAAGCATATAACAGTCCAAAGTCGGCCAAGCGATCAACTATTGAATCTATTCTTAGTGTATTAGGAGACTATCAGTTACTGGTAGCAAGATGTAATGGAAATTAATCGTAGGGCAACAGTTTTTGCAAACAGTATCAGGGCAGGAGATCTGATTGAATATAGAGATCAGAGCCTATCGGGTAAAGAAGAATATATTTTTATTTACGATAGAAACTACCTAATTAGTGGCGATCCAATAGGGCATCACTTTCCACTAAAAAGTGAACCATTTAGTTTTGATATTTTGCCTCCATTTTTTACAAACTTATTATCTGAAGGCTGGTTGCGTAAACATCATGCAGAAAAATCAAGGCTAGATAAAAATGATGAATTTGGTTTATTGTGCGCTAATGGTAACGAGTTAATAGGAGCCATTTCCGTTGTTGCAGGCAAAGTAGCTACTTTAACAGGCCGTCAACCGGTTGGCGTTCCTATCCCTGACTCTAAAACGCTGGAACAACAAGGGGTAACTATTATTGGCTCCCCTGATGATTTTAACGAATACGCTGTTGATCATGCTAATGGACAGTCTATATCGGGTGTGCAGCGTAAGCTACTCATGAAGTTAGAAGGTAAGCAGCTCATTCCTACTGGATCTGGAGGACAATACATTGTTAAACCAGCGCCAGAAGTTGCTCCCCATCTACCTGAAAACGAGTTTTTTATTATGCAATTAGCTAAAAAAGTTGGCTTTGATGTTGCCGATTGCGGACTTATTCCTTTTGAGTCTGGAGAGCTTGCGTATATAACTAAGCGCTTTGATATTATTGATGAGCAGCAGCGCTATTTTATTGAAGATGGGGCGTCGCTATGTCAAGTTCATCCGAAAAACAAAGATAGTGATGCATTGAGTTACGAGAACGTACTATTGAAGTTATCTCGTTGTGCAGGTAACAGTAAAGCCGTCACGCTCAAATTGTTTCTACAAGTTGTATTCAGTCACATTGTCGGTAACAACGATTTGCATTTAAAAAACTTTTCTATGCAGAGGAAACTTCATAAAAGTAATCGCATTATGGACTTAGTTACGCCCATGTACGATATGCTGAGCTTAGCACCTTACTCTACATTCGACAGAGCATGTTTTATGTCTTTTGGGGTACTTGCTATAGAGCAGGGTGACGAAGGTGACTTTAGTGATGCTTATAATATATTTGGATTTTATACTAAAGAAGATTTCGTTCAGCTTGGTGTAAATATAGGCTTACCTAAATTAATGGTTGAAAAGCAGATACAAGTGCTTAAAAGTAAAGTGCTTAAGGTAATCGAAGATGGCTTTCGTACGCAGATGCCTGAGCATATATATGGAGCTATTGTTAAACGCATTCGCGAGCGTTGTCGTACGCTAGAGTTGAGCTACCCTTAACTATTGTTTTTAATTTTATTGGTAAACACGGTAATAACCATTAACAAGAGAGTGATAAAAATATCCCTTTATTTCGCAAGGCATTTTGTTTTTTGTAGGTAGGAGTTTTTTACAAAATTTAGCAACTTTTACTCTAACAATAAAAGGATTAGTTAGAGCTTTTTTTTATCTTGTTGATTTAATTTAATAATTTTTTTGGTTTGAGTTTTGCTTGGTAGTAAGTGTATTTTCTTAAATAAATAAAGGAGTTATTATGAGTACCGTTATTACTGGGTTATTCGAAAGTGCATCACAAGCAACACTCGCAATTTATAGATTAGAAGCTTTAGGTATTAATGAAGCTGATATAAGCATTGTAGCCAACGACTCATACGCAAAGGAAGATTTTGCTGTAGACGAAGGTACTAAAGCTTCTGAAGGCGGCCTTATTGGCGCGGCTTCGGGTGGTATTCTTGCTGCAATTATTGGCGGTTTCACTGCCGTAGGGACTGTAGCAACAGGCGGTACTGGCTTATTAGTTGCCGGGCCATTAGTCGCTGCATTTGCTGCTGGTGGCGCAGGCGCTGCAGTAGGTGGTACTTTGGGTGCTGCAATTGGTGCGTTTATCCCTGAGCACGAAATTAAGTATTACGAAGATGCCATTGAAAAAGGCTCTATATTAATTGGTATTAAGTACGATAGTGATAATAAAAACGCTATTGAAGAAATACTTAACAACGCAGGCGCAAGCAACGTTTCTACGGCGTAACACCGGCTAGTTAATAAAAAAGGTGAAACTTAGTTTCACCTTTTTTGTGCTATTTTTTTGATTAGGCATAAAATCTAACTTTAAGTAGCGCTTACAATTAAGTTACTATTTGAATTGTATTAATACCAATCAGAGAACATTTTGAATTATTTAGCTCACCTTTATTTAGCACAACCTACAGCCGATTCTCACTTTGGGAACTTACTGGGTGACTTTGGTGGTAAAAGGCACGTAGAGCAATTGCCAAATACGGTTATAAATGGGCTCGATAACCATTATTTAGTCGATAAATTTACCGACTCTCGCCGCGCAGTTAAACATGCTAAACAGTATTTTTCACCCGAGCGTAAACGCTTTGCTGCTGTGGCTATTGATGTGGTATTTGATCACTTTTTAATTGTGCATTGGCAACGATTTAACAAGCAACCTTTAAGTGATTTTAAGTACACCAGTTATCAGCTTTTAAATAACCGTATACCTGTTATGCCACAACGAATGCAGCATGTTGTAACAAGCATGACTAAAAACGATTGGTTTAAAGAGTACGAAACCGTTGAGGGAATAGGGTTAGCACTGGATAACATTGCCAAGCGCATTCGCTTTGCTAACACTTTTACAGGCGCTGTTGACGATATAGCGCGTAACTACGATGAACTAGAGGCTACTTTTTTAGAATTCTTCCCAGAGCTAGTTAAGCATGTAAATGAGTTTGCTCTTGAAGGTAGTAACAAAGGTTAGGGTAGAAGTATTGTTTGGTGTCGATATATATCTTTTTATAGTTTGGAGGTTAAGTAATTATAACCGCTTATAATTACTTAAAATCAATATGTTTAGTTAGTCTTTCATTGAGCGCCATGCAAATGTAGATGCTGCAATAACGATCGCAATGGCAATACCTAAATAGAGTGTCTCTATTGTGCCGCCGAACTCAACTGCGTGCTCTAAAAACAATATTACCAGTACCACTGAGGTTACTTGTACCAGAGTTATTTTTAAATCATGAAAGTCTTTAATATTAAAAGCAGCTAAAAATTTACTTTCCTCAGGCTTAGATGGTGTTATAAATAGTCGGTACAAGCTAATAGCAATCACTTGTAAGGTAATTCCGATTAGCAGTAAATCAAGAATTTTCAGTAGTTCAACTATTAGCGCTTTACCTGCTTTAGCTGAATCAGGTAAATCGAATAATGTTGTTATTACTATATTAAATACAATATTAATGCATGAAACATAAACGAGTAGTGATGATATTGCAGCGGTAATCACGGCTATTACTACTAAAAACCGACTTGTTTGGAATATATTTTCCATGTTGCTCAACTTTATAATTAGACCTGATTTATACGAAGCATAGTTTAAGTTAGATCCCTTACGAACTTTTTGCTCTTTTATTTGCATTAGTTTATTCAAATCGGCTGATTTTACATTTATTTTTATGTTAAACAGCGTGTTAAAACATTTATCTGGAATATTATGAGTAAGAATCTTAATGAACCTCAGGCTTACGTGAAGCAAGAAGAAGGTTACCGAATAAAAGCTTTAAGACTGTACCCTTGGGTATGCGGGCGTTGTGCTCGTGAGTTTGAATACTCAAATTTACGTGAGTTAACGGTGCACCATGTTGATCACAATCACAGTAATAATCCTGAGGATGGCAGTAACTGGGAATTATTGTGTATTTATTGCCACGATAATGAGCACAATAAATATCACGAACACATTATGTATGGCGGGTCGACTACAGAGCGCAAAGTAGAGGCTGCAACGCATTCCCCATTTGCCGACTTAAAAGCAATGCTAAATAAATCAAAGTGATGCTTGAGCTAGCTTTATAATAAGACCGAAGTACTTAGTATTTCGGTCTTGAATTTATATAAATCTATTACTAAATTTTAATCGCCTTAGTAGGAGTTATTGATAACCCACTAAAATGTTTCATCACTAATTGCCCTTGGCTGTTCTTTTCTATTACTAAGTAATTGTTTGAATTAGGATAGTAAAAGCTATTTTTAGACATCGTAATAAGTTTTGTTTTATCGCCACCAGTACGCTTTGAATACAAAACGTCATTTTCAAAAATTAGGCTGCGTAAAGTGCTTTTATCAATTCGGTAATCACCTAATACAGGCGCTAGTTGTTGCGCTGTTATATCGGTTTTTTTAAACTCGGGCAGTACGATACCAAGTGCTTTAGCGGTGAATTTTTCGTTCATAAAAATAGGATTTATGTGGTTTGAATTAGCCAGTACTGCCACATATAGCCTTTGCTCTGGAATATAGCGTGCATGTGCTAAAAAGCCATTTATTCCACCTGTGTGTTTAATTACAGTGTATTCATTCAAAGGCTTAATAATTAATCCATAACCGTAGGATGAAAAGCTGCCGTCGTTGAGCTTAAAAGGGCTGATCATTTTTTCATAACTTGGTTTATTAATTAGCTTGCCAGACGATAACGCACTAAACCAAATGTTTAAGTCGGTTGGGGTAGATATAAGCGCCCCTGCGGCGTAGGGCCAGTCCATATTAATGTAGCTGGTATTGATAAAACCTTGCTCTGTTTGCTCATACCCTGATGCGCGGTGGGCAACAAGTTCTTGTCCTTCGTAGCTGCTTTGAGTCATCCCTAGTTTTTTAAATATATTTTGTTCAATAAAGTATTTATAAGATTGCCCGCTCGCTACTTCAATTATTTTACCAAGCAGTGAATAACCGGTATTTGAATAAGCCATCGCTTCGCCAGGTTTAAACACCATTGGGTGTTTTGCAAATCTCGTGAGTGTATCGTCAACGCTGGTGGGTACTTGTATTTCTTTATCGAATAGGTCGTCGTCATCTGTGTAGTTGGCAATGCCCGATGTATGAGTTAACAAATTTTCGATAGTGACGAGGTTGCCCTCTGTAGGAAAGCTTGCAACATATTTATGAATATCATCTGAGGTTGATAACTTACCTTGCTCTTGTAGCATCATAATTGCAGCGGCAGTAAATTGCTTTGAAATAGAACCTAAACGTAAAACGCTGTGCTCGTTAAGTGCAATGTTGTGCTCAAGGTTAGCAAGCCCGCGCGATCCTTTAAAAAGTACTTTGCCATTTTTGCTAATAATTACCGATACCCCTGGCTCGTTTTCAGCAAGGTTATCGTTAAGAATTTGCTGATACTGCAAAGCTGTTGGCTCTGCTTTTACAAAGTTAGGTATTAATAGCGAGAAGGCTAACAAACAGCTAGCGTAAAATGGCTTAATCATATTCATCCTTTTAATTTTTATACCAAACCTTCGGGTAGGCTTAGCGATCCTTGTGCTTATTAGTGAATTAATATTGCATAGCTAAAAAGTAAACACAATTATCGGATTTTATAGGGGCTTAGTGATAGGTATAATCGCTGCGTTTATTGGTTTTTATTATATTTTTACAAGGAAGTTATTTATATGCCCGATGTAACTGCTTTATTTTATATTGCTATTATGGCTTTTTATTTTTTACGCTCAAATGATAGTAGTAAGTTAATTATAACTACGATCGTTTTAGCTGCTATCCCTCTATTTACGGGCGACTATTGGCAGTGGTTACAATTAAGTGGGCTGTTAAGTGTCATTATTTTAATTATAGAAAAAGAGAAAGCAGGAGCTACCGCAGGTGGTGCAATTGTGGTGTTAGTCGCTCTATTTATAGGGGCTTTTATTGTAAGTATAATTATTAATACGGTATTGACCTTTACGAGTAATTTTAAGCTTTCTACTTTTGAAGTTGTATCCCCCTTAAGTCACGAATGGTCTACTCATATAATTTGGTTATATGGTCTTACTTTTGTTATACCGCTGTTTGCCATTTTACGAGGCATTAAAAAGCCCGTAGCATTCTTTGGCACTAATTTAATCGCACTCGCTTTAGCTGTATTACCACATTATTGCGGCTCATTTATTTATGGGCTTATGCTAAGCGTAGCTATTATTACTACTCTTTACTTAGTCGCTTTCGTGTTTAAAACAGATTCAGAGCAACGCTTTATGTTTACGTATATGGCCATGAGTGGACTGCTAACTAGCTGTATAGTTAAAGGTATTATAGTGGCTTACTTTTAAACTTCAGCAGTTTATTTTATCCGTACTAAAACCAATCAGCAGCAACTTGTAGTGGCGTCGGGTCGCCTTTTTTAGATACCCAAAATACTAAGGCTTGCTTAATTGGCATTACATTATTAGCGCTAGGCAGGGCTAAATTAGCGGATGTTAATTGTTGCTTGGTTTGCATGTTACTTTGCTCGTAACCAATAACAACAAAGTCGTGTTTTAACTTATGGCCTGCGTTTTCGCCGCTGTGTATTTGTGTTTCTATGCCAAAGCCTAACAGAGCTACATGGGCTATTAAGTTTTGGTTAGTATCATCTTTGGTATTAACAGTATCGTATTCGAGATTAATTTTACTATTGTTTATAGTCGCTTTTAAATTACCTAAATGAGGGGCTTTAGCTACAGGAATAGCTTGCTTATAAAACCAACCTTGCCACCCGCTGCCGTTAACCATAAATCCTGGGGTTGCTACAATCCTACTTTTACCGAGTGCTTTATAAGTACGTTGTCTTTTACTAAAAACAGCAGAGGCAAACGGGTCTTTCCATCCTAAATAATCCCAATAAGTAACATGAAAATTAATAGGGATTAAATCAGTCCATAGCTTTTCATCATCTGTAAACGTTGAAATCCAGCGCTCTGCTGGTGGGCAACTACTGCAACCTTGCGATGTGTAAAGCTCTAAAAAGGTAGTCGGATTAGCTGTACTGGAAATAGTTACTTGCTCAGCAGCTTGGCTTTGAAAGCAAAAAATTATTAACCCAACAAGTGAGATAAAAAATGGACGGGATAGTGCTTTAAAAGGCATGTTACTTCTCGCAAAGGTTGATATTGCATTCAGCCTAAATGATATTTACGAATGAAGTATCACGAAATACTCACAATTAAATCACGTTTTAACTGTATATTTTACTTGGTTAAAACTTAATTTGAACACCCGCTCAGGTTGTGTTTTAATCGTTGCTCAATTATTGAGGAACTTTACATGATTAAATTTTATTTTCACCATACTCCTAACCCAATGAAGGTTGCTCTTTTTTTAGAAGAAACAGGCTTGCCGTTTGAACTTGTTCCTCTTGATACTTTAAAAGGTGAGCAACATACACCTGAATTTAAAGCAATTAACCCAAACGCTAAAGCGCCAGCCATTGTTGATGGTGAAACGCGTGTGTTCGATTCGAATGCTATTTTAATGTACCTTTCTGAAAAATATGGAAAGCTTGAAGGTAAGGCCGACGATCGCGCTGAAATGCTGTCGTGGTTAATGTTTATCGCATCTGGTTTAGGTCCGTATTCAGGGCAAAGTGTTCACTTTAGACATATGGCACCAGAAGGGCTTGATTACGCGGTTAATCGTTATTTACGTGAAGCGCAGCGCCATTACGAAGTGCTTGATACGCACCTTGAGGGTCGTGACTTTATTGTGGGTGATACATACACAATTGCTGATGTATCTGCATGGGGCTGGATTGATAAAGCACCGGTTGTATTAGGTGAAGAGGGCTTAGCACCGTATCCAAATCTTAAGCGTTGGTTTGAAAGCATTGATAGCCGCCCAGCGGTTGCACGTGCACGCGTAATTGGTACTGATGTAGCCTTTAAAAAAGAGTTTGATGAAGACGCTAAAAAAGCATTTTTCCCTTCAAACTACCCAAAAGTATAAAAAGTACTTAATATAAACAGCAGAGCAGTTAGCTGATCTGCTGTTTAGTATTTTATGGCTGTGTTAACGCCTCTTTATTTTCATCTGCCACGAATAAATTAACTTCCTCGGTGTGCTGGCTTACGCTATTTCTTTTTAGGGCGATGTATAGGTCTGAGTGAATGTATATACCCTCTGTTCCTGACTTCATTCCTGCAATATCAAACCATGAGAGCAGCTGGCGTTTTCTGCCTGCAAGTTCAAGCCTTATATCGCGCTTTTTAAATATAACGTCGAGATCGGCAAGCATGGCCATTACACTTAAATCTAAGTGAGTAAAGCAGGGCACAGCGTCAATTATTACACATTGTGTATCGTCTTTTTGTCTTGCGTATTGCTCAAGTAATCTGCGTTTAAAGTAGCTGGCATTAAAGTAAGTTAAAGGTGAATTAAAGCGGTAAATAAACACGCCTTGCACCGCTTTTGCTTTATCTGTGGCGTCTAAACTTCTTACTACACCGTTAACATCTACGCCGAGTATATTATCGGTTGGGCGCATTACGGTGCGAATAAACTGAAATAACCCCAGTAATACAGCAAGTGTGATCCCTGGTATAACGCCAATAAATAACACGGCAAGTAAGGTGGCTGATGCGAGATAAAATGCCTGTTTATCTTTTCGTTTTAATTGCCAAACAGCTTTTAAATCGAGTAAATGAACAGAGGCAATAATGAGTACAACACCTAGCGCTGCGCTTGGAATAAATTCAAGTGGGGCTGTTAAAAATACGGCTATGACAGCAATAATGGCCGCTGCTATTATTGATACTAACTGTGTTTTACCACCTGTTGCATCGTTAACAGCGGTGCGTGAGTCGGCGCCACTGACTGCAAAACCTTGCGAAAGAGCTGACGCTATATTGGCAATACCTAACGCTCTAAATTCTTTATCGGCGTCTATGTCGTAGCCATTTTTAGCAGCAAAGCTGCGGGCAGTTAGCATCATACTAACAAAGCTCACGATGGCTAAGTTAAGTGCGGGGACCACTAACTCACGAATAATCCCTAAATCAAAAACAGGGGTATTAAAAACGGGAAGTCCACCTGTTACGGTGCCAATGGTTTTTATATCAAGCTGTTTTAAATCAAAAATCCACACCAAAAGCGCACCAAAGGCAATGGCGAACATAGATGCAGGCCACGTGGGTTTTACGCGTTTCATCACAAAATAAACCGCCAGTGTAAACAAAGCCATTAATAAGGTGGGGACATGTGTTTGCGCTAGGTATGTGGGCACACCACCTAAGCGTTCAAGTAGGTAGCGTTCGTCAAAGGTAAAGCCAAATACTTTGGAAAATTGACCAACAATAATAGTAATGGCTACGCCGTTTAGTAATCCCATTAAAATAGGTTTAGATAAAAAGTCGGCTAATACACCTAGCTTAAATTTACTGGCTATAAAGCACCAAAAGCCGGTCATAGCGGTCATGGTGACAACAAGTTGCCAATGTTTAAAACTGTCACCTGCAGCAAGAGGTGTTACTACTGCTGCAATAACGGCGCAGGTAGCAGCATCAGGGCCTACTATTAACTGTTTTGAAGTGCCAAAAAGTGCATATAACATCATTGGCAATATGCAAGAATATAACCCTACGGCAGCATTAACACCGGTTAGCTGTGCGTAAGCAATGGCAACAGGTAAAGCTACGGCAGCTACCGATAGCGCTGCTCTTACATCATCAGCAAACCATTGTCGCTCATAGTGCAGCAATGTATCTAAACCCGGCATAAAATTATATAAACGCGACAGCACTTCAACTTTTCCTGTTAATGGTAGTAACGTTTTGATAGTAAATTTAATATTCAAATAAGTATAGCTAGGAGGGAGTGTTTTTTACGTAATTTTTATAGGCGTAAAAAAGCCTGCATAAAAGCAGGCTTTAGTGTCCAGGGAAAATTAAAATTTAGCGCGAATACCAAAACTGAAACGGCGATCCGCTTCAGTGTACTTCCAAGCACCACCTAGTTCAGATAGGTAGATTGAAGGCTCACCCGTTAAGTTGGTCGCATTACCTACTAAGGTCACGTTTTCGTTAATATCCCAGCTTGCAGAGAAATCTAACTGGCCTCTGTCGTCACGGTAGTTATTACCGTAAACAGTGCCTTCTGCTGAAATACTGCCATCTGAGTTAATATTTTCTACGCGTTTTTCGTTTTCAGTATCTAAGAAACTGTCACGGTAGTTATAAGCGATACGAGTAGAGAACCCTTCGTATTCCCAAAATACTTGTAAGTTATATGTATTTTTAGAAATATCTAATAGTGGGTTGCCGTTTGGTTGTTCGCTGTCTGCATACGTGTAGTTTGCATTAACACCTAAGCCAGAAAATGCACCAGGTAAGCTTGTAAAGAACTGTTGGTAACCCACTTCAAAACCTTGTACTGAGCCGTTTTCACCATTTACATTTTTAACTGTATCGATACCCGTTAGTCCTGCGTCACGCAGACCTGCAACATGGTTAAAGCCATCTGCATCTACAGGGAAATCAGTTGCGTCAGAGTATACTAGGTTGTCTTGTGAAACACCTGCAACGTCAAGCTGACATACTTGGTTCCACTGCGTTACGTTTTGACCAGTTGAAGTGCTTGAAGAAGCCTGACAGCTGCTTTCGTTACTTAAGAAAGACTCAACATCTTTATAAAATACAGCGAAAGATAGTACGTTACCTTCATCAAAGTAATGCTCTACTGATAAGTCGTACTGCGTTGCACGGTATGGTTCTAAATCAATAGATCCTTGCGTTGCACCCGTAATATCGTTATTAACGTCAAATGCAGGGCTTAGCTCGCTAAAGTCAGCGCGGCGCATAACTTTTGCAGCAGCAAAGCGGAATAATGTTTCGTCTGAGTAGTTATACGTAACGTTTAAGCTTGGTAAAAAGTCGCTGTAGTCATTGTCGCCAGTTACTTTTTCGCCATTAAGAAATACGCTTGATTCTAAATCTGTAGTCACATAACGACCACCCACAATCGCAGTGATGTTATCAAAGTCTAAGTACGCTGATATGTACACAGCTGCTGTATCTTCAACTACGTTACGGTATGCGCTTTCTTGGAACTCTTGGTTATCTGAAAGACTCCCCGTTGACGCTAGGTTAGTACCTGCAAGTAACTGCTGAAGTTGAGCGTAAGTATTTGCAGGGTTAGATAAACCGTTGTAGCTTAAAAACGTTAGTAGGTCGTTTTGACCAGAATTACCTAATTGGTCAAAAGAGTTGTCGTGACTCACTGTTGTGAAGCTATTTGAAAAAGCGGCGTTGTAGTCATCAACCCATAAAGTAGCTAATGAGCCATCTGAGTTGTTAAATGCATTTTTGTAAATGTCTTTAATTTCTACCTTGTATTGCTCGTATTCGTAATCGCGGTTAGTAACACGTACACCTGCTTTTACTTTAGATACCCAGCTTAAGCTGCTGAGAGGTTCAAACATTTCAACATCAAAACGAATAGCTGTTTCGTCATTGTCTGTTCTTCTATCTTCACTTTTAAACGTACGTAGTGCTAAGTTTTGTGGGTCAGTAAATGCATTTGGATCTGAATGAATGATGCTTGGTAATTTATTACCGTTTTGAGAAAATGCACCATCATATAAATGATTTGTTAGCTGAGTTCCGCCACTTGCTTCAAATGTTGATTTTTCGATGGGGCGAAGTGTAAATTCAGAATCAGGTCTTACGCTTTCTGACGACGCAACAGCAATTTCACCAGAGATTTTTATACTATCAGTCAGGTTCCACTCTGCACCAAGTGCATTTGAAAACGAGTCAGTTTCACGAAAGTCACTGTATGTTTTAGGAATGCCAAATTCGTTGGTTAGCGTGTAATTATTTACGCCGTTAGCATCTTGAGTTGTATTTGCATCTGTTGATAACGAACCCGCAACACCTAATATAGAGTTACCACTTTGCTCACCAGAGCGTTTAGTGCCACTTAAATCTAGATACACCATGCCATTACCAGATTGCGGTGCCCACTGAAGTGATAAATTTACAGCAGTACGTTTACGTTGTTCTACATATTGTTCAACACTGTGCTCGTCTCGTACGATAGCGTTGCCACTTGGTGTATTACCTTCTTGGCCATTAATATCAATGTCTTGAGGTTTAACACGGCTAGACGTTTCATCTTGACGAATTTCACGATCTTGATACGAAAACATAGCAATAGCACCAAAGGTACCCATTTCGTCAAAGTCCCAGTTGTTACCAAGTGAACCACTAAAAATAGGTGCTACTTTTTCTGTTTTATCTGCATATTCACCATCTAATGAAACTGCGCCAGTTAGTTTATCTAACTCTAATGGGCGAACTGTTTTTAAGCTAACTGTTCCGCCTAATGCACCTTCAATCATATCGGCAGTAGGAGACTTAACTACTTCTACTGTTTTTAAGAAACTTGATGGGTAATCTTGTAAGCTAATACCGTCACGAGAGTCGCCAATAGTAGAGCGACCGTTTAATTCAACACGGTTTTGAGGTAAGCCACGAATCGAAACACTGTCACCCACACCAAAATCGGTATTAATAGATACACCAGTAATACGTTGCAGTGCTTCTGCAATATTATTATCAGGTAACTTACCAATGTCTTCAGCAACAATCGCATCTACAATACGTCCGTCAGTACGCTTAAGCATAGCGGCGGCTTTCATACTACCTAGCATGCCTTTTACTTCAATAACTTCAATATCTGCAGCTGCCGTTTCTGAAGCTGCCGGAGCCTCTTGCGCTGCAATAGTAGAAGAAGCCATTAATAAAAGGGCTGCTGCACTGATTGTTGTAGAGCTACTTCTTTTATGTTTATTAATTAATGTTGAAGTAATTTGATTGAGTTTCATGTATCTCTCCCGTTTGGGTACGACTTACGTCATTGTGTGTGTTGTTACTTGGTTTGGTTAACCAATTTAACTGCTATTTCCCTGTAGTGTGTCATACAGGTGGTATGGTTGAAATTAGTCCAATTCAGCTTTTATTACAACCTTTGTTTACCAAAAATTCACAAGGTGTATTACAAAGTGTTCTTTTATTTTGCTTATATTTAATAAATTTAATGGCTTATGGTGTATTTTTATTTTTTATATTTTGAGTGAATTTTATTGAAGTATGTTTACCAAAGGCGTTTTTTTATATTATTTGTACTATTAAATACATTTTTTAGTGCTATTTTTAAATTTTATGCCGTACTTTTATACGTATTTAGTTTGTTTTTTAAGTGATGTTAAAATAATGAGATGTTCATTAAAGGTTGGGTATGGCTTATAAATTTGCGAAATAGTAAGGAGTATAAAATCATTCAATTTTATTTTGGTTATTTGTTTTGGTAATACCAATTTTCTATTGTTTTTATATGAATTTTGTATTAGAGCTTACTGATATATATCTATATATTATTATAAATAGAGTGATTTTTACGCAAAAAAAAGCCCAGCATATTAATGCTGGGCTTTCTTAGATTAAATATATTAGCTTTTTAACTCGCCTGTAGATGATTCTAAATGGGCTCTAATAAACCACTGAAATTGCTCTAGGTCAGCTAGTTGGCTGGTGATCATATCTTCAGACACCGGATCTAATTCAGAAAGAGTCTCAATTGCTTTGCGGTGATCGCCATTAACGCCGTTGTATACTTTATCAAGTGCGGCTAAATGCTCGGTTACTAAACCTTTACCTACTGAGTATTCGTTCCATGTACGACGATCTACAATTGATTTAGGCGTACCAACGGGCACTCCACCAAGAGTCGCAATTCGCTCTGCAATTGTATCTGTCATTTCGCGCACAATGTCTACTTGTGGGTCTATCATTTCGTGTACGCCAATAAAGTTAGGTCCCACTACGTTCCAGTGAATATGCTTTAAAGTAAGCTGTAAATCTATCAATGCAACCATGCGGTTATCTAGCGTAGCTATTGTTTTTTGAGCTGATTCGTCACTCATACCTGGCGCGGTAAATTTAGTTGTTTTGTTTGATTCGTTATTGTTACTCATAATTTCTCCTACATTAAGTAATGTGTTGCTCATATAATATGTTGCGTTATGAGCATGACTTAAACTTAATGAAGCAACTGTTATGCCGTAAGTTGATTACTTTCAAAAGTGATTTAAAAACATGGGGTTATGTTTTTATTTAAGATTTTAGAGGCTGGAGGGATGATTGAATTTTTGAAAAGCCTGCATACATTTGTAAAATCTGCAGACTTTAATTTAATAACGCTTAAGTGTATTTAAACTTTGGCTATATATTCGTGCGCTTTTAAAACATCGAGCGGCACTATTTCTAATGATTTTTTATTTGTGGCTTCAAGTACCACTGGTGGCGCTACGCTCGCTGCAATAGCATGAAGCCATCTTAGCGCACACAAGCACCATTTATCACCGGCTTTTAAACCTTCAAAATCGTAAAGAGGGTTCGGGCTTATTAAATCGTTACCTTGTGATTTTGAAAACTGTAAAAACTCATCAGTCATAATTGCACACACACTGTGATTGCCAAGATCTGATTCTGGTACATAACAAAATCCTTCACGTGTGTAGCCACCATTACCGCAACATAGTTTTAAACGTGTGCCAAGTACATTAAATTGATTCGCCATGAAATACCTTAATTTGTGGTGTTTAATAAATTTACTCTATCAGGAGTAACTCGCTTGAGATAGCTATAAAACTTAAAAGAGGGAAGGGGGTCTACACAAACTTAAGCCCGCAGCAAAATTGCGGGCTTAGTATTATTTATTTAATACGCAGTGCCATACAATCGCTATGGCCGTTTATGATCATGCTTTTATCAACACGTACGCCACCACCAGAGTATTTTCCGGCGGCTGTAAAACTACATATTTGTACAAAGTAGTCATCTACTTTAGGCAGTGCAAATAGTTGTTGGTATATTTGGTCTTGCTCGGCAAAGTGCCCCATTGTTTTTTCTATAACTTGCTGCTGTTCATCAACAAGTTGAATATTAGCACCACAACGTCCTACTATTGGTTTAACTACATAACCGGTTTGTAATAACTCGTCGTTAAGTTCAAACGCGGTATTAAGTAAATATTTATGATTAGGGAATAAACTCCACAGTATTGGTAAAATAGCCTTGTTACTTGGGATCAATGTCCACAGCGGTTCAAATACCATGACGTTTTTACGCAGCAGTACATCGACTAAGCGTGGCGTTTCACCAATTTTGAATTGTGGTTCAAAGTTATCACCTAATGATTGGTCGGCTTCACATTCTTCACGAATTTGATCAAGTGCGGTTTCCCACGACCACGTTTTCCACACGTAACTCAGTTGTGCGCCGTCTTCATCTACTATGTTGCCTGATTCATTCCAGCGAAGTGTGCTTAAGCCAATTACTAACTTACACTCAAAGCCCGCGGCTTCAATGGCTTCTTTCATAAATAATGCGTGGTAATGCTCTTCTGGTTCATCATCTTGCAGAATATGAACAAGACCTTTCACCTCACTTTTACGCCATGCTTTTACGAGATCTTTAAATAAATTTTGGCCTGCATCTACACCTGTTTTAACACCAAAGTGTTTTGCCCATTTACCCTGAACTTTGCCGCTTTCCATGTAACACGATGCCGAATCGCAATTGTATTCGTAAACTTTTAAACCGGCTGCTGTTAAAGCAAAGTCAAGCCGACTGGTAATTAATTGGTTTAAGCGGTTATCCCACGATTGGCGAATTTTATTAATCACAACATCGGGTAAATTGAACTTTTTTAATAACTCAGGGTGCTGCAGTACATAGTCGGTTGCATGCATAAATAAGCCATGCAGCTCATTTGTTGCATGCTCAATGCTTTGCTGCGCCGTTTGAGATATCGCAAAGTAATTATGTTGATCCGCAGCTACTGATGTAAGTTTATGGCCTTGCATCATTTCTACGTAGGCAGCTTCATCGTCATTCGCAATATTTAACCATGACTTGTCTGCTTGGCCTGTATCTACTGCTTTATGGGCTTCTATAATAAATAAATCAGTGTTTAGCTCAGACGTTGGCTCAGCATATTCTGTTTCATCAGTTTGTGTCATCCAGCCTAAAATAGTGGCGTCGCTGTAAGAGCACTCAATCCAATAGTCGCCATCTTTAGTTACTTTTGCTTTTAGTTCACGGCACCAGCTTTGATCTTTTGGCCATATTTGATGTCCTACATTTTGCTCAGCAAGGCGTATTTTATCTTCATATACTTCAACAACGACAGCAACATGGCCTGTTTCTTCAAACTCGCCGCCTTCCTCCCAAATAAGTAAACTACCTACTTGCGGATGATGTTTAGCACCATTTTTAAACGCGTTTAGTGGCAGTCTGTTTTGGCTATTTACATCGCGTACAGAACGCAGCTCAAAAATATCGTAAGCCATAGCAATATCATCAAAAATATAACTATGGTTGAGATACATCCATCGCCGTGCAAACTCAACACATTGCCATTTATAGCCCATGTAAATGCCATCAAGGTAACTACGGTAGGCGCTACGATTAGGATAAATACTTTCGTCAGCCGTATCATAATCAGATGAGTACACAGCAACATTACCAGGTGCATAACCTAATAAGGTACCAAAATCACTAGCAGGAGCAGAAGATTTCATAAACAAAGATGTTCAAAATAAAGGTGTGATAATTTGCTGACTATATGAGCGAAACTGCGTTATAGCAAGATATAAAATATGTTTTTACGAAGGGGGATAAGTAAAAAATCACTCATTCATTAAAGAGTGAAAATACGGGAGAGTACTTTTACTAAGAATGTTAGGTTTGGTGCTTATTTTGCTTGTAACTAGTTGAAATTTATTAATATTTTGGCGTGATTATTACTGTTTAAATCTCAATTAAAAAATAGAGAAGCTATAGGTAACTTCTCCACTTTTATTATTCATATTTAGTGATTTTTATAATATGTAAAGCAGGTTAACGCGCTGCTAAATCATTTCAGCATCTATATGGCGTATTAGGTTTGATACCCAATTAACATATTGGCGGTGAATTTTTTTGCCGTTGTAGTTTAAGTTAATAGAGTCTTTATAGTTGATTGAGTATGCCGTTTTGTTATACGCAATATCGATAGTTAATTGGTGTGTGCGAATATCCAGTACACCTTTTATTTTACCTTCACTCATAGGCGTACACTTCCAACCAAGCTGAATACATGCCTTTAGAATGCCTTTTTCTACGTCAGCTTCACTGTTGGTAATTGTTGATGTTTGTGGAATAGGGTTTTGTTCAAAGTCTCTTACTGCAACAGATGTTGAACAACCAGCAAGTACAGTAAGTGTTGCCGCTGTAAGTAAAATTGAGTACTTTTTCATAATAATCCTTTGTTTTAATTTCATCCAATTGTGTTGTCTCGCCAATATATGCGCGCTTAGGTGAGATTATCGGTAAATTTATAGATGAGTGCCAGCAGTAATTAGAAAATTAAGAGAGTTAATCGAGATTTATTTCGGGTATTAGCTTTATTTATGAACAAGTTAAAGTTGAATTATTTAAGCTGTAGACCAAGGGTTAAAGCAAAATTATGTGTTGAAAGATTTACGTGAGCGATGACATGTTTTGAGGGAACGCTCTTTCTTTATGTTTTAAATTACTCCTATAGTCGTACTTTAGTTAATTTTTTGTTAAACTATTGCGCTTGGTATGAATTGAAGTCAGTTAAAAGTTTTTAAAACAGGAAAAAAAATGGAAGATATAATAAACAACATTGATATTAATCAATATTTACCCGCTGCAATTACGTGGGCAACCAACATATTACTAGCGATTGCAATCTTACTTGCGGGCTTATGGCTGGCAGGCAAAGTACGCAATTTAATTATTGGCTTATGCCATAAATACACTCATCTTGATGATACGCTTTTTCGCTTTTTAGGCAGTATGGCTCGCTACATCATATTAGCGTTCGTTATTATTGCTGTGTTAAATCGCTTTGGTGTACAAACAGCCTCTATTATAGCGTTACTAGGTGCTGCGGGACTTGCTATAGGCTTGGCGTTACAAGGTGCAATGTCGAACCTTGCAGCTGGCGTTATGCTACTTGTTTTCAGACCTTATAAAGTAAATGACTTTATTGAGGCCGCAGGGCGTTTTGGTAAAGTAACAGAAGTAGATATGTTTACTACTATTTTACAAACGTTCGATAACCAACAGGTTATTATCCCAAATAGTCAAATTTGGGGTGCGCAAATTATTAACCATTCACATCATCCAATTCGTGGTGTTGATATGCATTTTGGTGTTGCTTACGGTGAAGATACAACGGCTGTACGTAAAGTTATTGATGCAGTACTTGAAGCGCATCCGCATATATTAAAAGATCCCGCTCCTTTTGTTGAAGTGGAAACGCTTAACAACAGCTCAGTAGACTTTTTAGTGAGACCTTTTAGTAAAGGTGAGCATTACTTCGATATTCTTTATACGGTGCCAGAATTAATTAAAAAAGCACTTGATGAAAACAACATCGAAATACCTTTCCCACATCGTAAAGTTATTTTAGTTAACGAAAGCAAAGATTAATTTTATATATTTAAGTTTAAACAAAAAGAGTGACTCTTAAAGTTTAAACTAATTAGATATTAAAAAACCACAGCGTATAATTGTTGTGGTTTTTTTATGCGTATCTAGTTAATGTATTAATTCAAGCCAGCTACAAAATTGGATTTATTATGAAGTTAAACGGCTCTTGCCACTGTGGCAAAGTAGAATTTACCGTCAACTCAAAGCACCCTTATCCTTACAATTTATGTTATTGCTCTGTATGCAGAAAAACCGCAGGTAGCGGAGGTTTTATTATTAATTTAAGCGCAGAGTATAAAACGCTTGAAGTGCAGGGGCGTGAACACATTACCATTTATCATGCAAAAATAGGTGATAAAACCAGCCCGGCAGAGCGCCATTTTTGTAAGCATTGCAGTACAAACTTGTGGCTATACGATGCACGTTGGCCTGAGCAAGTTCATCCGTTTGCAGGTGCTATTGATAGTGAGTTACCCATACCGCCAGAGCGCACTCATTTAATGCTTGGTAGTAAAGCAAATTGGGTAAATGCGGCCATTAACGAAGGTGATAAGCAATTTGAAGAGTACCCTGATGAAAGTATCGCTGCTTGGCATCAGCGCTTAAACTTAGAACAATAAAATAGGTATGACCTAAAAGGCTGCGCTTTTAGCTTTGTAGTCATGAGTTATTGGATTGATAGTTATACCAATTCCAATAAATAGCTAATCTATTTTACTTGCTAAAACAACCCATTTCTTTGTTGTCAATTTCACAAAGGGAACAACCATTTACATCAATTTACGCCTAGAACTGAATTGTTTTTTCGGCGTAAAATTAAGATCACATACTTAATGGAATTGGTATAAGCAGATTGGTATTACTAGCCAAATTTTAGACATAAAAAAACCTCAGCCAATAATTAGCTGAGGTTCAAAAAGTGGTACCAGCGGCCGGACTCGAACCGGCACTCCTTTCGGAAGGGGATTTTGAATCCCCCATGTCTACCAATTTCATCACGCTGGCATAATTTTTCTTTAATCTTTTAAATATAAAAAATAAAGAAAAACCACTTAAAATAAAAAGGATACTTATATACCTCTTATTCTGTATCCGCATTATACAAACAATAGAGGGAGCAGCAAGCATTTTCTTTTGTTTGTAATAACAACTGGTTGATAATTAATCGTTTGTAGCAAGGAGACTCCACTGGTAAATTTTTTAAGTCTTTTTGGCTGATATATAAAGCGAATATTTTGGGTTATGAGTGCTATTAAATTTGTTATGCGATTGAATAAATAAACAATTGAACTATTGGTAATAGTTAATCGTATTATAATAATTATTTCCGCTTTATTCCGATGTTGCGCTTAATTCAGGTATTATTTGCGCAACAAGGTTTTTAAGACATTATATATGACCCAATTAAGTGCCAAACAGAACATTCAAGCGATTGTTAAAGCAATTAAGGCAGAGGAAGCATTACTTCGTCAAAAGCATCCATTACTTGCACATCAAAATACCTTAGGGTTAATCATTTTATTGCTGTCGCTGAGTGCTCTTATTGGCGTTGGGGTTTTATATTATTTAGCCATAATACCTGCTTGGGTGTGCATAGTGCTTGCGGCCATTGCTGCGTCTATTTCCCATGAGTTAGAACACGATCTTATACATAAACAATACTTTAGTAACCAGCCGTTCATGCATAATTTTATGATGCTAACAGTATGGTTAATGCGGCCAAATACTATTAGCCCGTGGTACCGACGTAAAATGCATTTACACCATCACAAAACCTCAGGCACACAACAAGATTTAGAAGAGCGCTTGGTGGGCAATGGTATTAAAAATCCATTTATGCGTGCGCTAGTTATTATGGATGGGCTATTAGGGTTAGTTATTTCTACTAAACGTTTTAGAAAAGAAATTAATGGCTTTAGTTTTTCGAGTGTTTTTAATGCGGGGTTTCCGATAGCGACTGCGTATTTTACTGTTTTATACAGCGTTATTGTGTTTCATATCGTGGATTTATTTATACCACTTTCGCTAAATTCACCTAGCTGGGTACTAAGCACAATGAACGTGTTTGAATTTTTAATGGTCGTGCTTATTGTGCCTAATATTATTCGCTCAAGTTCACTTAATTTTGTTACCTCAAGCATGCATTACTATGGTGGTGTTAATAATATGCTTGAACAAACACATGTACTAACGAGTCGTTTATTTATGCCGTTTCACTTGTTTTGTTTTAATTTTGGTAAAACGCATACCATCCATCACTTTGTACCAAATCAGCCGTTTTATTTACGCCAAATGCTAAGTGAAAAAATACTTAAAGTGATGCAACAACATAACGTGCGCTTTAACGATTTTGACAGCATTAAAAATGCGAATGCTTACAAGGCATAACCTAAACCTGGGTAATAACGGATGATTGCTTTAGTTGGATATAAAACTAAAGCAATCATCTATAAATTAATTCGCTCTTTTAAATCGCTTTTTTATCAATCCAAATAACTTTATTATTCCAAGCGTTAATAACATCGGCACGCCAATTAAAACGAGTTCTTTTACAAACGGTAAAATATACATCAATATCGGCGCTATATTTGGCTTTTCTCCTTCAGGTGAGCCGTGGCTATAACCTTGTAGGTTTATTTGCATTGCCCAATCTGTTCGCTCCAAAGTCACCAATATAAGGCTCACTAAAACAGATACAATTAAAACGATGCTGGTGCGGGTTTTCCACTGTTGTTTTAAGTGCTTCATTATTTAGCCTCCTTTGCAAACATGCGTTTTGTTAGCTTTAATATCCATCCTAAATTAAGCGCTAAATGAACACCTAACATTGGCATAATAAAAGTGGCCGAATCGTGATGTATTTTTGACCAAAAGTCTTGAATGTTTAAACTAATATCAAGCGCAGGTAGTAGAGCAACCGATACTAAAAAGCCACTCACAAATACCAGTAACATCATTATATAAAGTAGGTAGTCCCATATAATATTAAACCGTTCACGCGCTGTTATGTTTGCTAATAAACGGCTAAAGCTACGTTGAATCCAATCCCAATGAAGTAATAAATGAATTGCAAAAGGCACTATAAAAAAGCTGTCTCTTGATCACAAGTCTGGCTCAAGAGATTTTGCTAAATCGTAGCCTTCCAGGATGGCTTGTAACTTAAGCCAT
>NZ_WTLB01000044.1 GCF_011378855.1 Pseudoalteromonas sp. Z1A8
TAAAACCCCTCATGAATTATTTACGGGGCAATCAGAAGTTCTGGTGGCTGCATAATGATTGCACTTAATACTTGAATTCAAGACTAAAATAACAAAAGCCGATTTAAAAAACAAAAAAACGCCGCTATTAAGCGGCGTTTATTAACTTACTTTGTTCTACCAAAAGCTTAGTCAGCTTGCGGGCGCATATGCGGGAACAAAATCACGTCTTTAATTGTTGATGAATCAGTAAACAGCATCACTAAACGGTCAATACCAATACCTTCACCTGCAGTTGGCGGTAAGCCATACTCTAGTGCACGTATGTAGTCTTCATCGTAATGCATTGCTTCATCATCGCCTGCGTCTTTCTCTTCAACTTGACGAGTAAAGCGCTCAGCTTGGTCTTGTGCATCATTAAGCTCAGAGAAACCATTTGCAAGTTCACGACCGCCAACAAAAAATTCAAAACGGTCTGTAACAAATGCATTGTCGTCGTTACGGCGTGCTAGTGGAGAAACTTCCCACGGGTAGCCAGTAATAAACGTAGGTTGAATCAACATGTGCTCTGCTGTCTCTTCAAATATTTCACACAAGAACTTACCTGGGCCCCAAACGCAGTTTTCTGGAATTTTAACGTGCACTTGTTTAGCGTACGCTTTTAATTCGTCAAAGTGGTTTTCTGGGTCATTAAATACCGCAGCATCAAACTCAGGGTTATATTTTAAGATAGCGTCCGCCATGCTTAAACGTGTAAACGGTTGGCCAAAGTCGTACTCTACTGAGTCAATCACTTCGCCGTTTTCGTCTTTAGTTGTATTAACTACAACTGCACTACCAAGTACGTTTTCTGCAACTGTACGTAGCATGTCTTCGGTGATGTTCATCAGGTCGATGTAATCAGCGTATGCTTGGTAAAATTCAATCATTGTGAATTCTGGATTGTGACGCGTAGATAACCCTTCGTTACGGAAGTTACGGTTAATTTCGAATACACGATCAAAACCACCTACCACTAAGCGCT
This sequence comes from Pseudoalteromonas sp. Z1A8, assembly GCF_011378855.1. Classification (GTDB taxonomy): domain Bacteria; phylum Pseudomonadota; class Gammaproteobacteria; order Enterobacterales; family Alteromonadaceae; genus Pseudoalteromonas. The sequence goes on from NZ_WTLB01000044.1 coordinate 1,004, forward strand.
TTAAGTAAAGCTCAGGCGCTATACGTAAGTACATGTCGATATCAAGCGCGTTATGGTGAGTTACAAACGGACGCGCAGATGCACCGCCAGGTATAACCTGTAGCATAGGTGTTTCTACTTCCATAAAGTCACGGTCTGCTAAAAAGCGACGAATGCCTTCAACTACTTGCGAGCGAATACGGAATGTTTCGCGCGTTGCTTCGTTAGTAATTAAATCAACGTAACGTTGGCGGTACTTTGTTTCTTGATCTGATAAGCCATGGAATTTTTCAGGTAACGGACGAAGTGACTTAGTTAATAATTGATACTCAGTCATTTCTACGTATAAATCGCCTTTACCCGATTTATTTAGCGCACCTTTAACACCAATAATATCGCCAGTGTCTAGTTGACCATATTTTTCTTTAAGATCTTTTTGAACATCTTTAGATGCATACGCTTGTACGCGACCTTTCATGTCTTGAATTACAAAAAACGGTCCACGCTTTGCTAAAATACGGCCAGCGATAGACACAACTTCTTGCATCTCTACTAATTCTTCTTTGCTCTTATCACCAAACTGGGCTTGCAAATCAGCCGTGTAATGCTCACGACGGAATTGGTTTGGATGACCGTTGGCTGGGCAATTTTCGCGTATAGCGTCTAACTTGCCGCGACGCTCAGCGATTAACTTGTTTTCGTCTTGGATTTTATCAGTCATTTTTTAGCTCTTTATTAGCTTGGTGGTTATAGGCCAGATTTAAGGCTGGCTTCAATAAATTTATCTAAGTTACCGTCAAGTACCGATTGGGTATTACGGTTTTCAACGCCGGTGCGTAAATCTTTAATGCGTGCGTCATCAAGTACGTATGAACGAATTTGACTACCCCAACCAATATCAGATTTAGCGTCTTCTTGCGTTTGTTTTTCAGCATTTTGCTGTTGTAGCTCAAGCTCAAATAATTTAGCTTTTAACTGCTTCATCGCTTGGGCTTTATTTTTATGCTGCGAACGCTCGTTTTGACACTGCACTACGGTATTTGTTGGTACGTGAGTAATACGAACCGCCGATTCGGTGGTGTTAACGTGCTGACCACCCGCGCCTGATGCACGGTAAACGTCTATACGTAAGTCTGACGGATTCATATCAATTTCAATATTATCGTCAACTTCTGGGTATACAAACGCAGAAGCAAATGAGGTATGACGACGACCACTTGAATCAAATGGGCTTTTACGCACTAAGCGATGCACGCCCGTTTCGGTACGTAACCAACCGTAAGCATATTCGCCAACAAAGCGAACTGTTGCGCCTTTAATACCGGCTACGTCACCGTCGGTCGCTTCAACTAGCTCAACTTTAAAGCCTTTAGCTTCGCCCCAGCGTAAATACATACGTAGTAAAATATTACACCAGTCTTGAGCTTCAGTACCGCCAGAGCCAGATTGTAAATCAAGATAAGCATCGTTTGAGTCGTGAGGACCGCTAAACATACGACGAAACTCTAAACCTTCTAACTGTCCGTTTAAATCAGCAAGTTCAGTTTGTGCTTCAACAAAGGTATCTTCGTCTTCAGCCTCTACTGCTAGCTCAAGTAAGCCTTCAACGTCGTCCGTACCGGCTACAAGGTTGTCGATTGTTTCAACAACCGCTTCCAATGCTGATTTTTCACGGCCAAGCGCTTGTGCGCGTTCAGGCTCATTCCATACGGCTGAATCTTCAAGCTCGGCGTTAACTTCTTCTAAGCGTTCTTGTTTAAGAGCGTAGTCAAAGGTACCCCCGAAGCAATTCAGTACGTTCGCGAATTTCCTTGATTTGATTAATCACAGGATTCACTTCAAACATGTACATCACTCCAAAATGGCTAGGTAATTGCGCCCCTTAAAATGGGATTTTCGCAATAAATTATCGTCAAATGATAAAAACGCCCGATTTTAACAAAAAACCGCGCGCTTTATTAGCATTTTATGCATGATATTACATATTTTTTAGTGCACTTTTTCAAGCTCTCTAACTATTAATTGCAGCGTAAATTTACCTCTAAACTCATTTATATCGAGCTGATACGCTACTTTTACAAACTTAGCCTCGGTGTCGGGCCATTCTTTTACGTCAATACCAAAGGCAATGGCGTCAACTAATCGCCCTGATTGATGCTTTAACACGAGCTTTAAATGTTTTTCGCCAACTATGCGCTGCTGTATTATTTCAAAGGTATGCTCAAACACCGGCTCAGGAAATTGCTGACCCCACGGGCCCGATTGCTTTAATAGCTGGGCAAATTCCATAGTAAAGCAGTCGTTTGGCAGCTCGCCATCGGTAAACACAATGCAGCGTTTACTTTCTTCACTCAGTTGCGCGCTAACAGCAGCGTCAAACGCTTTTTTAAAGTCGTTAAAGTGTTGCTCGTTAATACTTAAACCTGCAGCCATTGCATGACCACCAAATTTATTAATTAAATGCGGATCGGCAGTGTTAAGCCCTTCAAGTAAATCGCGCATGTGTAGCCCTTCAATAGAGCGGCACGAGCCTTTTATTTCACCATTTTCGCCACCAGCGAATATAACGGTTGGGCGATGGTATTTTTCTTTTAAGCGACCTGCCAAAATACCAATAACGCCTTGGTGCCAATCGTCTTGAAACAAACAAATAGCATCAGGGATGTTATCGTCGCTAAATGCGAGTCTATCGAGTACAGCTTGCGCTTCTGCTTGCATGCCTTGTTCTATTTCGCGCCTTGCAAAGTTTAAGCTATCGAGCTCGCCGGCTATACTACGCGCTTGGTTTATGTCGGTGCTGAGCAAGCACGCTATACCCAAACTCATGTCGTCTAATCGCCCTGCTGCATTTAAACGCGGCGCAAGTGAAAAGCCAAAGTCGCTTGCGCTTAAGCGCGCAGCATTGCGGTTAGCCACTTCAATAAGCGCGGTAATACCAGGGCGTGTTTTACCACTGCGAATACGTGCTAAACCTTGGTGTACCAAAGTGCGGTTATTTGCATCAAGCGCCACTACATCAGCAACCGTACCAAGCGCTACAATATCGAGTAAATTAGCTAGATTAGGTGGCGGTTGCTGCTCAAAATAACCCAAATCTCGCATTACGCTTCTCAGTGCTATTAGTAAGTAAAAAGCAACGCCAACGCCTGCAATCGATTTAGACGGGAAATTACATTCGTGCCTATTTGGATTTACTATTGCGTCGGCATTTGGCAGCTGTTCACCTTGTAAGTGGTGATCTGTAACCAGCACTTTTATGCCAACCGCTTTTAAAATATCAATACCGGCAATACACGATATGCCGTTATCTACGGTGATCACTAAATCAGGTTTTATTTGTACTATTTGCTCTGCAAGCGCGGGGCTTAAGCCATAACCTAAGCTAAACCTGTCAGGAATTAAGTAATCTAAATGCTTAAAGCCAAACATCTCAAGGCCTTGCATTAATGTTGCAGTGCTTGTTGCGCCATCGGCATCAAAGTCGCCAACTATTAAAATATGGCTTTGTGCTTTTAATGCTTCAATTAATAAGTCACTGGCTTTGTCGATGTCTTTAAACAGTTTAAAGTCGTGAAGCGTCGCTACGCTGTTATTTAGCTCTTCGGCATTGAATACATTACGGTTAGCATAAATTTGTTTAATTACAGGGTGTAAATTACTCGGGAGATGCGAGTCGTCAACGTTTTCACGCGCAATGATTAGTTTTTTCATGCAGAGTTTTAACTTATTGAGTCGTATTAAAAAGACAAAAAAAGGCCATTAAGGCCTTTTTAATAATGCTACGCGTTTAATTACGACGCTTTGTTCGCTTCTAATGCTGCTTTTAGTGCTGCTGCTGGCTGGTAACCAGGGATCATCGTACCATCTTCTAAAATAATAGCGGGTGTGCCGCTAATACCAAAGCTTTGACCTAATTGGTAATGCTCTGCAACCGGTGCGCTACAGCCTGCAACTACTTTAGTGCTTGTGCCCGATTTAGCTTCTGTTAGTGCTTCTTGCTGATCGCGTGCACACCATACGTTCATTAAATCTGCGTAACCTGAACCTTGTAAGCCACCACGTGGAAACGCTAAGTACTTAACGGTAATACCCGCATCAAGTAAATCGTCTAACTCGCGGTGTAATTTACGACAGTAACCACAGCTAATGTCGGTAAATACAGTAATGCTGTGTTTTTCGTTTGGCGCTTTGTACACAATCATCGATTCTTCGTATTCTTTAAGACCTTCAACACGCACGCCATTTAATGCTTGCTCTGTTAGGTTATTACGATTATTTAAATCAATTAACGTACCTTGCATTAAATATTGACCATCTGGACTTGCGTAAAGCACGCCCTTATTAGTGATCAATTCTTTCAAACCCGCTACGGGGCTTGGATTAATTTGCTTTACAGTTACACCAAGCTCGGCAAATTTAGTAATAATAGGATCATTAGCATCTGGTGTTACAGCAACGCCATTTGCAAATGCACTAATACTTGTGCACAACATGGCACCTGCTAACATTAATTTTTTCATAACTTCTCTCTATCCTAAAAGACTTAATATATTGACCGGCTTAATGATATTTAATTTCAAACTTACGCACGAGGATGATGCTGCGCATGTACCGACTTTAACCGTTCATTGGCAACATGGGTATAAATTTGCGTCGTTGATAAATCGCTATGGCCCAACATCATTTGTACCACACGTAAATCTGCCCCATGATTTAATAAGTGCGTAGCAAAAGCATGACGCATAGTATGGGGCGATAATGGAGACTCAACTGCTGCCAAAATAGCATAGTGTTTAATTCTATGCCAAAAGGTTTGTCGCGTCATGCCGACTCCGCGTTTAGAGGGGAACACAAAATCGGTGGCGTGTTTTATCATTTGTGCACGCCCGACCTTTAAAAATTGCTCAAGCCAATACATGGCTTCTTCACCCAATGGCACTAAACGCTCTTTATTACCTTTACCTTTTACAAACACCACCGCTTGGCGCAAATTAATTTGCTCCATGCGCAGGCCAACAAGCTCACTTACACGCAAACCCGTTGCATAAAGTAGCTCTAGCATGGCTTTATCGCGCAGTCCCATTGCTTCTTCGGTATTAGGCGCATTTAATAATGCCTCAACTTCGGCCTCTGAGAGTGTTTTAGGTAACGATTGCCCTGCTTTTGGTTGAGAAATATTTAGCATGGGAGTATCACTAATTAGTTTTTCACGCACAAAGTACTGATAAAAACGCTTAAGCGCACTAATGCTGCGCGCAGTACTGCGTGGTTTTAAACCTAAATCAACTCGGTGAGCTAAGTAACCCTCTACATCAAGCCCGGTTACCGTCATTAAATTTTGCCCTTTTAAAAATAGGCAAAACTTATCTAAATCACTGCGATAAGCACTTAATGTGTTTTCGCTTACACCTTGTTCTAAGTACAGGCTATCTAAAAAGGTTTCTAGGTAGTCGCTATTACTGCTCATACTGCTGTTATTTTCAAAAGAATCGTCAGATAGCGTTGTCACATTATGCTCTCATGCTTTGCTAAGGTATCAATTAAAAATACCTTACGGTAAACTTGAGCCTATCATATCAGGCAATTACACAGTGATAAATACGATGCAAATTGGTTTATTTTTTGGTTCTACTACGTGCTACACCGAAATGGCAGCAGAAAAGATTCGCGACATTATTGGTGCCGATATAGTTACCCTGCACAATATTAAAGACGAGCCACTAAAAAATGCAGAGCAGTATGACTTTATCATCTTTGGTATTTCAACATGGGATTTTGGTGAAATACAAGAAGACTGGGAGTCAAAGTGGGACGACATAGCCGACGTAAACCTAAATGGTAAAACCATTGCTTTATTTGGCATGGGCGATCAACAAGGTTACGGGCAGTGGTTTCAAGATGCGCTAGGCATGCTACACGACGAAATAAATACGCAAACATTTACTCAACTTGGTTTTTGGCCAAACGACAGTAGTTACGAGTTTGAAGCTTCAAAAGCATTAACGCCTGATGGTAAACAGTTTGTAGGACTCGCACTCGACGAAGACAGTCAATACGAGCTAAGCGACGACCGCATTGCAACATGGGTTGAACAGGTAATGACTGAATACGGCGAAATGCTTTAATTCACTTATCAATACTGACAAATAAAAAGTAAAAAGCCCGCAACTAGTTTAGTTGCGGGCTTTTTAATTAGGGCGTGTTGATCTTTGGTGGGTGAATTTGCAGCAGTATGTTTGGTTTTTAGGAAAGGCAGAGCCTATGTAGTGTGGTTATTCCCCATAAATAGGCGATAACGCAGCATAAATGCCAAACATGCACTGCCCTCTGGGTTCTTTCTAGGGGCGATCAACTCTTTGTTGCCTACATGGATGTAGGTAAGGGGCGTGAGCAGGACGCGGAAGCTTTGCTCGGTTTTTACTTAGCCCACTAGGTTACAAACCTCGCGCCGCGATTTAATCGCCCCTAGATTGAACAAATTTCAATCCACAAAGATCAACACGCCCTAGCAATATGAGTAATTTATTGAAACGTCATCACATTAGTTGTTTGTCGGTAGTACCCATCGGCCATAACAATGTACGGCAGTAAATTACTTAGCCATTTTTGCTGTACGCTTTGGCTGTAATTTAAGTAAAGCTTACCTTCGTGAATATAAAATGCTTCTGGGTCTATACCTACAGCATTGCCCTCATCGGCCATCGCATAAGCACACCATCCACCGTATTGCGGTGCATAACGCTTTGGGTTTTCTGCAAATGTCGTTTTGTTTTCTTCACTCGAAAAATGCCAGTCGGCACCTAAATAACTAAACGTGTATTTATCGCTGCCTTTAACTGCTTTATTTTGGGTAAAGTAAGCAACGCTGTCGTACCCTTTAATAGCCGTGTTATTAAACCACCCCGTATTTACAGCATCATCCTTTGCATTTGCCCCGCCGCTTATTAACAGTGTGCTTAGCATTATTAAAGCAACTACGTACTTAATCATCTTCTTTCCTTTATTATTTACTCAAAATTTAATGCCAATTAAATATGGCTGGCTTAATGAGTAAGAAAGGCAAAGCGCAAAAATGATTTCAGTTAACGGTTAATTATTTAACGCCCAGTAATTAAATAAGCAGTAAAACTTACTCTACTCTAACCCAATATTGATTGCGGTAAAAAAAGCCAATGTAGCCGCGTACTTCGAGCTTTTTACCTTCCTCTTGCGGGGTTAGTTGTAAGGTATAAGTTTTGCCATTTGTTGGGTCGAGTATTTCACCGTCTCCCCAGATGCCATCATCCTGTGCTTTTACGTCTTTAATAATAGTCATGCCAAGAATAGGTTGGTCTTTTAACTCATCATCGCATTTACTGCATATATCATTTTGTTTTGCAGGATCAATGATTTTGTCAACGGTACCGCTTAATACACCGTTGGTTTGGGTAATACGTACATACGACTTAGCTTGGTTTGTATCCTCATCAATGGTTTTCCAAAGCCCAACTGGCGTAATGGCAGCAAACGCGCCTTGACTTGCAAAAATGGCGGCTGCTAACGTGCTAAGTAATGCTGTTTTATTTAATTTTTTCATTGTGTTGCCTTTAAATTAAGGGGCTAATGGCTAAATCATATCAGGTGATTTATAAACACACTATTAAAGCGCTGTACATTAAATAAAAACCTAAACTAATAATCATTAGTTTAGGTTGTCATATGAGCTTTTTTGCTTACTTTTAAAAACTACGAATTACTACACCTGAATTATTAAACTCAAATTTATTAATTTTTCCGCATTGCGCCATATGATTAGTACTTGTATAAAGTGCATTGTCTTGTGCAATGGCAGTCTCCCATCCTTGGCCATTTTTAATGAATGCTTTTAGTTCAAACCATCCATTAACCGCTTTACTGCAATCCATATCTACATCAAGCATCCAATAGTGTTCGCCCCATATATTTAAAGGTGTCACACCAAAACCATCTGTGTTTACCGTTTTTTCAGCGCCCCAACCTGCTGGCCAAACGTTCGTTGTCCAGTCGGTAGCAGAACCTTCTGCTTCGCTACTTTGCCCATTTTCTATACCATACCAATCAAGGTAGTTATCATTTGCTTTCCAAGGGCTTGTTGTGACATTTTTTAAATTGTTATGACGAATAGGCATTGCACACTCAAAATTACTTGTTTGGCAATTTCGACCAAGGTTTGCGTTTGCATAAGCGTGGTCAATTCCACCACGGATAAACATATCTTGTCCGCTTTGTGTTTTTGCATTAATAAAAATAACCGTTCGCTGCCAGTCACTTTCAGTGCTTGAGGCAGAACTGGTATTTAACTTGGCATTTTTATGAATTGCCATCGCATCCCAAGCGCCAATATTGAGATTAATAGTACCGTCGGAATTAACCGTTATAACCTCACCACTACAACTTTTAGCATCAGTCGACAACTCGCCTTTTAGTACATTACAGTATTGCCCAGGCGCCATGTCTGTTTGCACAGTTGCAGTAAGTATCGAGTCTTCTTTGTTAATAGCCATATGACCCGAGCTACCTCGGCCAAATGAAATTTGATTATTCGTGTTATCCCACCAATTTGTTACTGCCCAATTGTCGGCGGTGTTATTTCTAAAATCGACCCCGCCTGCAATATATGACCAGCGATGCTCACACTTCCAATTACTAGCAAAACACTCTAAGTTACCATTATTATGAACAGGTACATTTGGCCCACCAGCATCTGTATCACCATGTAAATCATAACTCGACATTACTTTTGGATAACCGTACGGATAAGCCAACATAAACACATTGGCCAAGTCATATAAGCGGCCATCTTCAAAGGTAATTACATTACCAGCGCCGCCATGACCACGTTGGTTATCGTGATTATCTACAAAAACCACCGCAGAAGAGCTAGGCATAAAGCCCCACCCTTCGCCAAAATTACTTAGCCATGCAAGCGAGCCGTTTCTAAAAGTATTACCAAGCTCAGTGCTATATTTAAATTCAGTTACTAAACCAGTGCTTAAATATTCAGAGGCACCAACAGCCTCTCCACCTTGATCGATCACTTCTTGAAAAACCACTGGCGAGCCATTTACTTTGGCCATTAAACTTTGGATATCGCTTGCGGCAACATGTTTAGAAGCATCAAATCGAAAGCCTTTTACGCCAATAGCTTGTAAGTCGTTAATATATGCTGCAATGGTATTTTGAACATAGTTTGAAGCGGTATCTAAATCGGCAAGACCAACGAGTTCACAGTTTTGTACTCTGTAGCGATCGTTGCCATAATCAGAGTTGTTAATGGTACAACTTTCATGAAAATCTTGTGGGCTATAAATAGGAAAGCTTTTATTACCAAAGCTATTTCCCGCTGTACCTGTGCCACTTCCTGCTGCCATATGGTTAATAAGCGTATCAACGTAAATATCAACCCCAGATGCACTACAGCGATTTACCATATCGATAAACTGTGCACGGTTACCACCACGACTTTGCAGTTCATAACTTACTGGCTGATAACGTGTCCACCATTGGCTTCCTGTAATGTGCTCATTAGGTGGCGAGACCTGTACTGCAGCGTAGCCTTTTGGTCCTAGGTATTGCTCACATTCTTGCGCTACATCTTGCCAATTCCATTCAAACAAATGTACAAATGTGGTGGGCGTAGCAGTCGCAATGCTAGGTAAGAGCAACCCTAGGCTTAAACCTGCGGTGGTGATTATTTTATTGAGTTTCATAGTGTGTGATCCAATTGTTGAGCGAGCAAAACAACTACTCGATGTTATTTACAATTGGTTAACACTAGATTGGGAATTGATTAAATAAAAACTGAATACGTATGCATAATAGGTAAATTATCCTTTATTACTAGATAACCTAAATAACTAGGCAGTTTACATTTTCAAATAAAATGCTTTGCACAGGGTTATATAATCAGCTGTGTAGGTATTATCTAAGTTTCTAATACACAGGATTGATGATTCTATATCGCTTTTTACGTAGCTAAATGTCATTAAACTGCGGCTAATATCTTTATTGGGCGTGGCTTTCACTTGGCAATGAGCATTTAAATAAAGCCTATTTTGAGTAGCAAGCTCAATAAATAGCGCGCCTTCAACGCTTGGGAGTATTAAGCTAAAGCGAGAACCTCTATGGCTTAAACGTTTAAACGCATTTATTAATTCTTCAAAACTTAAGCCGTCTGTATGGCGTGCGGTATTACGTGCAACATTATCGCCTTTTAAACTGTGATTAAAATACGGCGGATTAGAGATAACCACATCAAACTTAACGTCACTACTAAAGCTTTGAATAGTTTGATGCTTAATATTTATAGTTGGCCACGGGCTATTAGCTACATTTTGTAATGCTTGGGTATAGGCGCTTTCGTCAATTTCTACCGCAGTTATATTAAGCTCATTACTGCGCTGCTTACACATTAGTGCTAATAAGCCGGTGCCAGTGCCTATATCAAGTAACGACTTTGCACTGCTTAAATTAGCCCATGCGCCAAGCAAAATGCCATCGGTAGAAACTTTCATTGCACAGTGGTCGTGTTCAACTTTAAATTGTTTAAATACAAAACCAGACATTTTTTCACCTTTTCATTCACCAAGCGCAGCATAGCGCGTATAATCAGGGTAATTGTCCCTTATTTTAGACACTCTATGCAATTTTCTGAATTTGATCTTGATAACAAGCTACTCGATGCCATTAATAAAATGGGCTACGAGACGCCAACCAGCATTCAACAACAAGCTATTCCTGAAGCACTACAGGGGCGCGATATTTTAGCATCTGCGCCTACTGGTACAGGTAAAACAGCGGCATTTTTAATTCCGGCTATTCAGTACTTACTGGATTTCCCACGTCGTGATCCTGGTTTTGCACGCGTACTCGTTATGACCCCGACTCGTGAGTTGGCTTATCAAATTCATGAACAATGTGAACTGCTAGCTAAACGCACACACCTAAAAATTGGTGTAGTAACAGGCGGTATTAACTACGGCACGCATAAAGAAATTTTTGAAAAAAATAACGATATTTTAATCGCTACACCAGGTCGATTAATGGAATATCTTGAAACCGAAAACTTTCATGCTGAACACGTAGAAATGCTTATTATTGATGAAGCAGATCGCATGTTAGACATGGGTTTCAAAAAAGAAATGAGCCGTATTTGTGACGAAGCTAAAAATCGTCGCCAATGTTTTTTATTCTCAGCAACACTTGAAGGTGACAGCGTAGAAAGGTTTGCTGAAAAAACATTAAACGACCCTGCACTGCTTGAAGCTGAATCGTCACGTAAAGAAAAAGCTAAAATTCACCAATGGGTACATTTAGCCGACGACTACCATCACAAACTTGAGTTGTTAGTTAATACGCTAAAAAATCCTGAAGTAACTAAAGCGATTGTGTTTGTTAAAACTCGCGAACGCTTAGAAACATTGATTGGTGAACTTACCACTAATGATGTAAAAGCAGCGTGGTTACGCGGCGAAATGCCACAAGACAAACGTATGAAAGCCATGGAAAACTTCCACAGTGGCAAAACAAGCATATTAGTTGCTACCGACGTAGCTGCACGTGGTATTGATGTGTCTGACATCAGCCATGTTATTAACTTTGATATGCCGCGCACTGCCGACGTATACGTACACCGTATTGGCCGTACTGGCCGTGCTGGTAAAAAAGGGATAGCAATATCGCTAGTTGAAGCACACGACATTGGTATTTTATATAAAGTAGAGCGCTACGTTGAGCAAAAATTAAAACGCCGTGTAATTAGAGGTGTTGAGCCACAGCATAAAGAAGCTAAGCCACCTGCTAAAAAGCGTAAAGATCCAGTAAAAATGAAAGCCAAGAAAAAGGCTAAGGTTAAAAAGAAAAAGTAACCTAAAACATTTTTATACTAAGCCGACTTTTGTCGGCTTTTTAATGCAAGCCTTGCAGGCTCTGCTGTTTGTACCATTATACCAATCCGCAATAATACTTAATCAATTTTAAGGATTAAATCTGACGCTAACTGCGTTAAAAAATTCTAATATAGAACAACTAAATAACGAAATTTTTGCCTTGTTATCGACACGATTTTCTTACCTCAAAATAAATCACTTAATTAAGCGAATTGGTATTACATATGTAACCCAAGCATGTAACTCATACTCATTTAAATGTAATTATTGCCCACCTGAATTCTCACTTAATAAAATATCCTTATATTTCAGTGTATTAATTATGGCATCGAAATTGTAATAACAAAGGTAACTAGCCCGATAAAATTTCCATATTGTGGCTGCACTATTCACCGTAATGTAAGGATTAAGTTATGAACCGCTTCAAGTTAACTATCGCTTTAGTATCATTTTGTTGTTTATTTTTATTAGCTTGCGCTACAAAAGTAAGTGCAGCAACTAACATGGCCGTAGTAAGCAGTGTAGCCACTCAACCTAACCTACAACAAGCTATCACCAACACCCTACGAACTAATCCTAACCTAGTGTTGAGTGATATTCGTGTGCAGGTAAAAAATGGTGAAGTAGATTTATACGGTGAAGCACAAACTGGTTTTCAGCGCGCACTAGCTCAAAAATTTCTAGAAAATATAGATGGCGTTAAAATCATTCGTAACAAAATTAGCGTTATTTAATACGCACCAAAAAACCTATTCGTATAACTAATTCATAAGCGCGGCTTGTTACTCCAACACAAGCTGCGCTTTTTTATATTCTGTTTAAGGCGAGTTCAGCTGCTGTATACAAAGATAAAATTGCACCTATGTAATACAATTATTCCTCCCACCAAAACGATAAATTCCATTAATACCAAACATACTAGTGGCTTGGCTAATAGAACAAGTTACGTCAGTATTAGTTACCATCCTCGTTTGCAGTACAACTATTTAAACAATTGAGCCAATAGATCGTTAGGTTATTGTTAAATCTATAAATAAAAGCCTGATCTTCCACCGCAAAAATGCCACCCTAATTTTTACACTATTACTTATATTCAGTTTTTGTAATGCTGGAGAAGAGTGATTTAGATTTGATACTAGCGGGACCAAAAGTGGATAATTTAGTTATTGAAATAGATGGGGGCGTTATTCCAAAGTGTGCTGCAAAGGAAGTAAAGAAGTCGGTGGAGAAACGCTACTTTTACTTGTTAAACACTCTGATGGTCAAAAAGACCTAATAGGCATTGATATTCAATAAATATAAAACTAGATATTTAAACTTTTGACTAATAATCCGTTTATAAAAAACCAACAGCGTAATTTTACTCTGTAAAAACGCGCTGTTGGTAAGTAACTATTTCCCAATGCTTTTGCCTAATGAGTTTTAACTGAATTACTCACTTTGGTTTGAATCAGCACCCTCACTACTGCCTTTATTTGATGGTTGCTGTCTTATTTTATCGCTGATCATGGCATCGAGTTTTTCGCCGCCTTTAATACCAAAATCTAAAGTGCGAATTGGGAATGGAATGCTAATGTCCGCCTCGTCTAGTGCCTGCTTAACGGCAACAACACCTTTGTGGCGTACCGTCATGAAATCCGGCTCACCTGGGTATTTAATCCAAAACCACACCAGTAAGTTAATGCTGCTGTCGCCAAAACCTTCGGCGTATACAGCGGTTTCGTCTTTACGTATTACGAAGTCAAATTCATTTATTTTTTCGACGATGACGTCCTTTGCTTTTTCTATGTCGTCGCCGTACGAAATACCTACGGGTACTTCTATGCGCCTAACACCTAGCGTGGTGTAATTTTTTAGTACATTTCTAAATAAGACTTTGTTTGGTACAAGTATTAGTTGCCCGTAAAAGCTCTCTATTAGCGTGTTACGTAGGTTTATAGAATGTATTGAACCAAACACATCATCGGTTTCTATTACATCCCCTGTTTTAAATGGCTTACGTACGCCCATTGCTATACCAGCTATCAAGTTTTCGGTCATATCTTGAAACGCAAAACCAATTGCTAAGCCCACAATACCCGCACCAGCAAGTAGTGAGGTAACGGTGCCTTTTAAGCCAACAAAATCGAGCGCTATAAATAAACCGATACACAAAACAATAACTTTAAATATTGAAGCCATTAAATCGGCAATTTGTTTTGAATCGAGGGATCTGCGTAATACGTTTTTCATCAGCCTGCCAGCAAAGCGTGCCAATATTGAAAACACAATTGCGATCAGTATCGCAACTATAAAATTAGGGATATGACTTATTACAACATCAAACCACCCTCCGAGCTTTTCTTCTATTAGTTTTTCGGCTTCGTTAATTGACGGAATGCTGATCATTTTATTTGCACCTATTTAATTAGTGTTCTCATTAATATTAGATGAGATTGCAAATATAACGCCAACATCAAAAAAGCCATGCAATGCATGGCTTTTAAGTTTTTTATTTAAGCTTATAAACCTAATTTTGTTCGTCGCGCATAAATACCGGCTCAAGCTCTTTAACTGTTGCCTCTGGGCTAAAGTAATAACCTGCTACCGTAAACTCTTTAAGTTGGCTTAACTGCGTTACTTTATTTTCGATAATGTAGCGCGCCATCATGCCGCGTGCTTTTTTAGCGTAAAAGCTAATTACTTTGTATTGACCGTTTTTACAGTCTTTAAAGTGTGGGGTAATAATTTGTGCATTTAATGCTTTCTTATCTACCGCTTTAAAGTATTCGTTTGAAGCAAGGTTAACTAAGTATTGCGCGTCTTGTGCTTTTAATACTTCGTTTAATTTATTCGCTATTACGCTGCCCCAAAACTCGTATAAGTTTTTGCCACGCGAGTTTTCAAGCTTGGTGCCCATTTCTAGGCGGTAAGCTTGCATTAAATCAAGTGGTTTTAATAAGCCATATAAACCCGAAAGGATACGTAAGTGGTTTTGTGCATAATCAAGCTCGCTAGCTTTAAGCGTGCTTGCATCTAAACCGCCGTATACATCGCCATTAAAGGCAAGCACTGCTTGTTTAGCATTACTTTGTGTAAACGGCTGCGCCCACTCGCTAAAGCGTGCTGCGTTAAGCCCAGATAGCTTGTCGCTAATTTTCATTAAACTGCCAATTTGCGCTGGTGTTAGTTCACGGCATACTTTCATGAGCTCTTCGCTGTGCTCTAGTAATTCAGGCTGAGTGAACTTGTCTGTTGCGGGTGGCGTTTCGTAATCAAGATTTTTTGCAGGTGAAATAACAGTGATCATAGTTAGCTATTGACTTGTAATTTATTTAGTGTCAATTTCAACATTAAATGAAACGAAAAGCACGTTTTGTTTAAATAAATCCTCTCTTAATAACCCATGCATTGCCGTTTTTTTATTGATCAGGACATAAGACCTATCAAGCATTGTCACACTGTTGCAGTATGGATTAGATATATTAAGAGTGATTAGATTTTTCTTTTAACTTGCTTGGAATGAGGAAAGCAAATGACTTCAGCTCTACAAAGGCTAAAACAACATTCATCTATCGTAGCCGACACTGGTGATATTGAAGCTATTAAAAAGCATCAACCAGAAGATGCAACTACAAACCCATCGCTTTTATTAAAAGCGAGCGAGATTGAAGCTTATAAGCCTTATCTAAATAAAGCTTGGAGCTATGCAAAAGAAACCGAGCAAGAGCCTGCTAAACAACTTGAACTAGCATGTGATTACTTTGCCGTATTACTAGGTAAAGAAATTAGCGCTATTGTACCTGGTTATATTTCTACTGAAGTAGATGCACGCCTTTCGTTTAATACGCAAGCTACAATTGATAAAGCACATACTCTACTTAGCCTTTACGAAAAAGAAGGCGTAAGCAAAGACAAAATTTTAATTAAAGTTGCGTCTACATGGGAAGGTATTAAAGCCGCTGAGCAGCTAGAAAAAGAAGGCACTAAATGTAACCTTACTTTATTATTTAGCGATGCCCAAGCCCGCGCGTGTGCCGATGCAAATGTATTTTTAATTTCGCCATTTGTTGGTCGTATTTTAGATTGGCACGTTGCTAACGGCATGGAAAAACCAACCGATCCGCTACAAGATCCAGGTGTTCAGTCTGTACGCAGCATTTTTGAATTTTACAAACGTCATGACTACAAAACAGTTGTGATGGGTGCAAGTTTCCGTAATACAGGCGAAATTATTGCACTTACTGGTTGTGACAAGCTAACTATTAGCCCTAATCTTTTAGAAGATTTAGGTAACTTAGAAGGCGCACAAGAATACTTGCTAGAAAGCGATGTTCCACAAGAGCCAAAACCAGAGCCTTTAACAGAAGCACAGTTCCGTTGGTTACATAACCAAGATGCTATGGCTACTGAAAAACTAGCTGAAGGTATTCGCTCTTTTGCTGATGCACAAGAACAACTGGAAGCACGTTTTAAAGCAATGTAATTTGCTTTAAACGTACTTTAAAAAGCGTCGCTATTGCGGCGTTTTTTTATGCATAAAATACGCTATTCCTTAATATAAATATTGATATCACTTCATACAATCTTCGTATAAACCTTCATCAACTCATCACATTCCAGTAACATTACTGTCACTTTTTTATTCTATTTTAGCTAGGCCTGTGGTATAGGTATTCTTGAGGTCAATAAAATCAATAGGAGAAGTACATGGATAGCCTAAACGATATATTAGAGATATTAGAAGGACCAGATACAACAAGGAAAACCTCTCAGAAAAATAAAAAAAGAAAGTGGCGGGAAATAGAAGCAATAAAAGACAAACACCGCTTACGTAAAGAATTACAGGAATATGATTTTTTTACAGACAGTATTGCGATTGATGAGCTAAATTTTTAATTCAATACGTCCCAACTAAACAAAAAGGCTTTCATTATATGAAAGCCTTTTTTAATGCGCTGAAATTAGCTGTATGAGATAAATTTATTATTCAGAGCCCAGGTTGTTTACACCTGCCAGTTAATCGGCTTTTCACCTTGGGCTTGTAACAACTCATTCGTTTTTGAAAAATGCTGACAACCAAAAAAGCCTCTATGCGCCGAAAGCGGCGATGGGTGCGGCCCTTTTAAAACATGATGGCGAGCGCTATCTATGCCTTTACCTTTTTTTTGTGCATGTGCACCCCATAAAATAAATACCACACCTTCGCAGTGTTTATTAATATGCGCTATTACATTATCGGTAAATTGCTCCCACCCTAAATGCTTATGAGAATGCGCTTGCCCTTGCTCAACGGTCAATACTGTATTGAGTAAAAACACGCCTTGATCTGCCCAGTTTTGCAGGTACCCATGTTCAGGAACAGCAAAACCGCTGATATCGGTAGCTAACTCTTTGTACATATTTTTAAGCGACGGTGGCAGTTTTTTAACTTCAGGCAATACCGAAAAACATAAACCATGCGCTTGCCCTTCACCGTGGTAAGGGTCTTGCCCTAAAATTACAACGCGAATGTTATTAAGTGCTGTAGCATCAAAAGCGCTAAACACTTGAGGTTCAGGCGGATAAACAGCAACGCCTTCATTGCGGCGATTAGCCACATACTCTAACGTTTGTTGCATATAAGGTTGCTGTAATTCACTTTCTAAAAATGTAGCCCAATCGCTCATTGTGTACTCTTAATCTGTTTACGTGATGCGTCTATTTTATCACACATATCCGCCAGTCCATCTAGCATACGCGGGGTAAACCGATGTAATAAATCGGCATTTACGCTAATAAATTGATCATTTTTAACTGCTGGCACTTCTGGCCACTTTTGCCAATTAACAACCGGCTGTGGTGTTTTTGATTTTTCATCAGGGATAATAATAACTTGTGGCTTAGTAACAATGACATTTTCGATACTAATTTGCGGATAATCTGTAACGCTATCGGCAAATACATTACTTACATGGCATGTTTCAATCAGTTGGCTTATCCACGTATTTTTACTTACTGTCATCATAGGCTCAGCCCATAACTGATAAAATCCGGTAATATTTTTTTTATCTTGCTGGCTTTTAACAATCGCGTTTAGTTTTTGTGTAAATGCATTTGCCGCTTGCTGGCTTTGCTCAATATTCCCTGTAAATTCACCAAAAGTAAGTAACTCGTCGGCTACACCAGCGATTGTGGTCGGGTTACTTAAATATACTTTTATGCCCAGGCGCTCTATTTGGGCTAAATCTTCGCTTTGATTTCCGCTTTTCCACGCAATTACTAAGTCGGGTTTAAGCGCCAATACTTTTTCAAGCGAGATGCCGTAATAACCCCCTATGCGCTCAATACTTTGGGCCTCGGCAGGATAGTCGGCATAATCAACCGTGCCCACAATATTATCGCCCGCCCCTATGGCAAATAGGTTTTCAACTATATGTGGTGCAAGCGCGATTATTCGCAGTTTTTTAGAATCATTAGTCTGCTCTGCAAGTGCACTGCCCGATAAACTAAAAAGCAGCAGCCCAATAAAAAACGCTTTAAACATTAGTAATCAAACCCTTCAAGCGCTTTTATGCCTGAATCGAATGCATGTTTTACATTACGCACTTCGCTTACTGTGTCGGCAAGTTCGGTTAAAGTGCGGTGCGCTGCACGCCCTGTAATAATAACCGACTGCATTGGCGGGCGGTTATTAAGCGCTGTTACTACTTCATCTAAATCAACGTAACCGTAAGTCACCATGTAAGTAAGTTCATCGAGTAATACTAAATCAATACTGCTATCAGCAAGCATGCGTTTTGACTCTTGCCATGTTGCTTGGGCGGCTGCGGTATCAGCTTCTTTATTTTGCGTATCCCAGGTAAAACCGGTGTTCATTACAACAAACTCAACACCTGCACCTTGTAATAAATTACGCTCGCCACATTCCCAAGTACCTTTGATATACTGGCAAACGGCTGCTTTTTTACCATGACCTACGCAGCGTGCTACAACGCCAAAACCCGAGGTTGATTTACCTTTACCATTGCCGGTAATTACCTGAAAAATACCTTTAACATCTTGTGCGGCAGCAACACGTGCATCCACTTGCTCTTTTACTTTTTGTTGGCGTTGTTGGTGCTTATCGTTATTTTGTTCAGTCATTATTGTGCCCTTCATAAATCGAGATAATTTGCTGTATATTTAAATGCGTTTCGCACATGGTTGCTAAGCGCTCTAACTGCTGCTCGCGGTGATCGGTAATACTAATAGGATTAATGGTAGCGCTTGGTTTTACCCACTTTAAAATTTGCGATGTAGCATCGGCTTCATCAAATAAACCATGTAAATAGGTGCCTGCAATAGCATTATCATCACTAATAAAGCCATCAGTTTTAAAGCCATTTGGGTGGTTTTCGTCAAAGGTTAAAAACGGCTTATTAAGCGCTGCACCTTGGCTAATACCTGCATGTATTTCGTAACCACTACAGGGTGTTGATTGGTTATTTAAAAGTAGTGTAGCGGTTATTTTGGTTAATACTTTTTGTGTTGTCAGCGTGGTTTCAAAATCGCACAGAGCAAGCCCATTTACTTGCTTTAATGACGATTCAATACCATCGGGATCGTTGAGCGTATTGCCCAGCATTTGCATGCCGCCACAAATTCCAAGTACTTTGCCACCATAGCGTAAGTGGCGCTTAATTTGTAAATCCCAGCCTTCATTTTTCAAAAAGGTTAAATCCCCCAGCACGTTTTTACTGCCTGGTAGAATGATCAGATCAACTTCTGGGATCGTTTGCGTGTGGCGCACATAATTTATATTAATGTTTGGGTGCAAACGCAGTGCATCAAAATCGGTATGATTACTAATGTGTGGCACGAGCAGCACTGCAATATTAATTGTGGCATTGGTTACGTTATTATCAATTGCAACGGCGTCCTCAGCGTCAAGCGCTAGGTCGTGCAAATAAGGTAATACACCAAGTACGGGTTTGTTTGTGTATTCTTCAAGCCAATCTAGCCCGCCTTGCAGCAAACCTATATCGCCTCTAAAGCGGTTTATAACAAAGCCTTTTACGCGCGCTTGTTCTGACTCGCTTAACAACGCAAGCGTACCTACCAAATGTGCAAACACACCACCTTTATCAATATCGGCAATTATAATAACAGGGCAATCTACCTCTTCGGCGTAACCCATATTGGCAATATCGTTTTCACGCAGGTTTATTTCAGCAGGGCTCCCCGCTCCTTCAACAAGGAGTAATTCAAAGCGTTTAGCTAAGCGGTTATGTGAGGTAATTACTGCATCCATCGCGACTTTTTTATAGTCGTGATATTTGCCAGCTTCCATATTACTAATGGCTTTTCCGTGAATAATCACTTGTGCGCCCGTGTCGCTATTAGGCTTAAGTAATATAGGGTTAAAATCTATTTCGGGCTCTACTTTAGCTGCTATTGCTTGCAAAGCTTGCGCACGACCAATTTCGCCGCCATCTTTTGTTACTGCGCTATTAAGTGCCATATTTTGTGGTTTAAAAGGCGCAACCTTTACCCCTCGCTTAGCAAATACCCTGCAAAGGGCTGCAACTAAAGTGCTTTTACCTGCGTCGGAAGTAGTGCCTTGCACCATTAAGGTTTTCATGGAATTACACCCTTCGCTTTCTAAAAAACAATAAACTTAAAAAGAACACACTACCAATAGCAGCAGTAATAACGCCTACGGGCAATTCTTGGTTTTTTAGCAAGGAGCGCGAAAGTACATCAACCCACACCATAAATGTACCGCCCACTAAGCTGGTTACCAGTAAGCCAGCGATGGTGCCTTGGGATATAAAAAAGCGCACAATGTGCGGTACCATTAATCCTACAAACCCAATACCACCACACATAGCCACCAGCACAGCGGTAATTAATGAGCTCAAAACCAGCATAAGTATTCTAAAGCGCTGGACCCTAACACCTAATGTAATTGCGCTTTCATCGCCAAGTAACATAGCATTGAGTTGCCTTCTAAAGCTCAGCATTACAAACGTACACAATGTGATTACCAATAAAGGTAACCAAAGCGTAGCCCACTGCGCACGAGCAAAGCTGCCCAGTGTCCAAAATAAAATAGCGGCTACCGCCTGAGGGTCGCTCCAATAAAGCAACAAACTGGTAAATGCACTAAATAAAAATGACAGAGCAACACCAGCTAATAACATTGATTCTACCTGTGCACTTTGCTGCCTACCTGCAATAAGTATTAATAAACTCATAGCGAGTAAGCTGCCCAGCAGTGCTGCTGCCGATAACATAAAGCCTGCGCTAATGCCTGCTAATGCCATAAGTAACACCACGCCAAATGAGGCACCCGACGATATACCAAATAAGTAAGGATCGGCTAAAGGGTTACGCGTTACTGTTTGTAAAATAAGCCCCGCAATGGCTAAGCCAGAGCCTGCTAAAAAGGCAAGTAATGTGCGAGGCATTCTTAGCTCGTAAATAATTCGCGTATTAAAAGACGCATCATTTGAGAGTAAAAAACTATTTAATACGTCTTGAAGTGAGGTTTCTGCGGCGCCAAAACTAAGTGCTGCAAATAAGCTAAATAAAGCAGCTGCAATACTTATACATAGTGCAAGTGAGTGACGAGTATTAACTGCGCTCATATTATTCATAACCATAAAAGTAAGTAATGTGAGGAATACTATTTCCCGATTTAGATGTCTGCGGGTGGCTATTTACTTGGGCGCAGACACCAAAAACGTCGCCTAGCATGTTTTCGGTTAATACCTCAGTTGGCGTGCCTGAATGCGTAATTTCGCCGTTTTTAATAACCACTAACTCATCGCACATTGCAGCGGCTAGGTTTAAGTCATGAAACGATGCGAACACCGTTACACCGAGCGATTTAGCCAGCTCCATAACTTGTATTTGGTATTTCACATCTAAATGGCTGGTTGGTTCGTCCATAATTAATAGTTGAGGTTGCTGCACAATAGCACGAGCAATAAGCGCTCTTTGTTTTTCACCGCCTGAGAGCGATTCGAAACTTTGATCAATATGATCCACTAACCCTACGGTGTTGATAGCTTGGATGATTTTTTGTTTATCAATATTGGTTATTGAGCTAAATAGCGATTTATGAGGCGTTAGCCCAAGTGCAATAACATCAAATACGCTTAAGTTAAATTGCGAAGGTGTTTCTTGAAGTACCACAGCGACTTGCTTTGCATAATCTTCACTTTTAAGTTGCCAAATATCATGGTTATTAAAAGTAATCTGCCCTGATATTGGCCGGTTAAAACGATATAAGCAACGCAGCAAACTCGACTTACCCGCCCCATTTGGGCCAATTAAACCCACAAATTTACCTGGCGATATTTGCAAATTAATATTATTTAAAATGCTTTTATTGGCAATCCCCCACGAAACATTTTTAACGTTAAGTAAAGGCGTGTTTAGCGCTGATTTATTGTGCAACAGTGAGTCCTTGGTAGGCGTGTACTCACTAACAACACAGCTAACAATAACTAGTGCATTAATAAAAATGAGTAAACCCGCTCGTTAAAAAATTATACCAATCTATTTAGATATAGAACCTATTAAGCGATAAATTTAATTCGTTAAATTGTTCAAATATTTATGCTGATTGGTATTGCTCATTTGTATCTGACTTAAAGCTTTATGCTAATTACAGTTACGGGAATAGTTGAGGATTTGCACCTCATTCCAAATGAGGGTCTATTATGGGCGGGTAAATAATTTAAAGCAAAAAAAACCGCGCTCAAAGGAGCGCGGTTAAAAAGGGAGTGTTTTAACTAATTAGACTAGTCGTTAAAACTTGTATTCCATACCTAAGCCTACGTAATCTTGGTCAACGTTGTTGTCCATGTCGAAGCTTGAGTAAAAACCAAATACCTTAATGTTTTTATTTAATTTGTGATCAATACCAACTGAAATTGCTGACTTATCATCACTGTCGTCAAAATCCATATCTTGGTATTGCACTTTAAATGTGTTGTTACCCATGCTGTATGCTGCATTTAATAAGTAACCGTCAGCTTCTGCGCTGCCGTCTACCTTTTCTTGTGTTTGGTACATTGCACCTAACTTAAAGTTTTCAACGTTACCTTGGATTGAAGCACGTATTACATCGTAGCCATTTACTTCGCTATCGGCTGCAATAGAGGCGTATACCGCGCTCTTTTTAAGTGCAACGTCGCCGTAAGTAACCGCCATTGAATAACCGTTGTCTGCATCTACATCGTCTTCAGCTACAAAAGTAGCAAGTACTTTAAAGCCTTCGTATGAGTTTGATGAGTAGCTAACAGTGTTTCCTAAACGGCTTTCACCTTTAAATACATTTTTAATATCGCCTTCAAGGTCGTTAAATAAATCTAACTTACCTTGAGATTGCTTAAGCGCAGTATCGTTACGACCAATTACAACTTGGCCAAATGCACCTTTTAAACCAACATATTGATTACGCGCAGAGATATTGTCGTCGTTATCGCCTTTTGAATCAGCATCAGACACGTCAACTTGAAATTCGAACTTATAAACGGCTTCTAAACTCTCATTTATTTTTTCAGAACCTTTAACACCAAGACGAGATGCATTACTTTTAATCTCAGTAAAAGACCCTTCGCCATCGTCAGACGATTGCACTGTTACATTCGCTTTACCGTAAATATCTACGTCGGCAAGTGCATTAAAAGATAAGCCACTTAATAGTGCTAAGCATAAGCTCGATTTTACAAATTTCATGTTATTTCCTTGGATAATCACAAAAGACTAATTTTTAAAACAGCTGCATTTTGTCATTGATAAATGACAGTAATATTACAACCGAAACATTTTTGTCTTTTTAAATTAATAAAAATGCATTAAATGTGAAATCTAAATAACATGAAAATTTAATAAACGGCCGTACTTACTTATCTTGCTTTAATGACAAGCTTGGCGTCATTTGCGAAAGTAAATTAACTAAGGTTTCTATTAGCTCTTTTTGCTCGTTGTCTCTGTGATACGCAATAAATACGTCTCGCGAGGTATTTTCTACCCCTTTAACATGAAACAGCTCACCTTTTTCTAAATGCCCTTCTACCAAAACTTGCGGTATAAATGCACTACCGCCACATTGCAGTATTAAATCAAGCGCAATACGTCCTGTGCTGGTTCTAAAGTAAGGAGGCGTTTTACCGGTAAATTGGCGCGCATGCCAAAGTGAAAAAGTGGTTCCCCAATCAACATACACATATTGATTATCAAAAAAGTTTTCGTTGGTAGCCGTGTCGTATCCGCTTACTGGAATAATGGGTAACTCACAAATACGCTCTACTACGAGTTCATCTACTTTTGGTGGATCAAATAATATAGCCAAATCGAGAGTGCGCTCTAATAAAAGCCGTGTGCTTTCTTGCTGTGCTTTAACTTCTGCAACCAACGACACGCCCGGCATTGCCGATACAATATTTGTTATACCAAACTGTAAAAAAGCATCCCAAATATTAGGCGTTCCTGCTAAGCTAATTTGCTTATGCATATTATCGGCAAGTGCAACATCTACTTTGGCGCGCTGCATACCTGTAATAATCATTTGAGCGTGAGGTAATAAACGCTCCCCCGGTGCGGTAAGTTGAATATTATTGCGCTGGCGAATAAACAAATTAACCCCAAGCCCTTGCTCTAATTGGCGAATTCTAAAGCTCACTGCAGACTGCGTAATATAAAGGTTTTCGGCCGCTTTACCAAAGTGACGCGTACGCACTACTTCAACAAATGTTTTTAATAAATCGATATCCAATTTTTTATCCTCACGATAAAAATAATTTGTTTAATAAATTGCCAAACTTGCATCATACTCCAGCTAATTAATAGGGTATGAGGATAAAGCTATGAGCAATAACATTTCATTACTACGCCAAGCATTTGTTAGCCAACGTCAATTTTATGATGATCAGAATTTTCCACGTGGTTTTGGCCGCAGCGGAAACTTCACCTTATTAGAAGCCAGTATATTAGAACAACACGGTGTTGTTTTAAGAGGCTTATATAGCAAAACAATTGAGCCGCAAAACGAACATCAAGAACAGTTTGTAGCAGTAGTCACTGGCTCACAAGAACCGACTAACCCAATTGAACGTGCTTGGGTAAAATATTTAAAGCTAACGACCTGCAAAAGTAAGTTTCATACCTTGTTTGGCCGCTCAAAAATGTCAGGACCAGCACCAATTAGCCAAGAGTATTATTCAGAGGCTGATAACCTGTAAGTACTTAAGTTATTTGCTTTTTTGCGTTTTAACAGTTACAACTTATATAAGCAAATTATTTTGTAAAATATAAACAAGGTGTTACGTGACGCGAAAAATACTAATAGTTGAAGATACACCTGCAATGGCGCGAGTGCAAAAGCATATCGCGCTTAAAGCAGGGTATGCAGTTGATATAGCAGAGTCATTAGCACAAACAAAAGAACTAATAAGTAAAAACAGTTACTTTTGCGCTGTAGTCGATTTTATTTTACCAGATGCCCCGTCTGGCGAGGCAGTACCTTGCACTGTAAATGCTGACATTCCAACGATTGTAATGACAGGTAATATTGATAAAAAAACTCGCGATACAGTAGAAAAATATCCAATCATCGATTACATCATTAAAGAAAACAAACAAGCTTACCAATATTTAGAAAAGCAATTACTGAGACTAACTCGCAACGAAAATGTAAAAGTACTCGTTGTTGACGATCTAGCCTCTACACGAAGTTATATATGTAATTTACTTGCACGCCATAAATATCAAATATTACAAGCAGAAGATGGAAAAGAAGCACTTGCGATGCTTGAAGCTGCTCCTGACATCTCGGTTATTATCACTGATAATGAAATGCCAAATATGAACGGTGATGAATTGTGTACCGAAATTCGCCGTTTATATAATAACGATGAAAAAGTGATTATAGGTATTTCAGCCGCAGACTCGTCTGATTTATCAACTTTGTTTTTAAAAAATGGCGCAAACGATTACCTGCATAAACCTTTTAATAATGAAGAGTTTTATTGCAGACTTAGCCAAAACGTCGATATGTTAGAACTTATGGCCACCATAAAACGACAGGCTAATACTGATTATCTTACTAATTTACCAAACCGCCGTTACTTTTTCGAAAAAGCTGAAAAGTCACTAAAGAAAATTAAACGTACTAAAGGTTGTGCTGCTTTAGCCATGCTTGATATTGATCACTTTAAAGCGATTAACGACACATACGGACACGATGTAGGCGACGAAGTATTAAAAGGACTATCAATCTGTTTTAGTAAGTATTTTGAAAAACATTTAGTTGCACGTTTAGGCGGAGAAGAATTTGCGGTTTATTTTGCAGATGCTGATAAGCAAGAATCCTTAAAAAGGCTTGAAGGCTTTAGGTATTTTATAGAAGCGAATAGCCAAGAGTTTAGTAAAGAAAAAATCAAGTTTACTATATCTATTGGTTTTGCAGATGGGCCTGTTTATCAAATTGATGAATTATTAAAACAGGCCGATTTGAAGCTTTACGACGCTAAAGAATCTGGTCGTAATAAAGTAGTTAGTTGACCATTCTATTAGTTAATTATACTTCTGCGGCTGTAATAGCCGCTTTTTTACGTTTGCGTGATTGATGATAAGAGTCCCAACTAAAAATAGCCAGTGCACTCCAAATACATGCAAACGTAACTAATCTCTCAGCGTCAAATACTTCCCCGTAAAACACCACTGCCAATATAAACATTAGGCTTGGCCCAATGTACTGAAAAAAGCCCAGTGTAGTGTACTGCAAGCGTTTGGCGGCTCCGGTAAAACACAACAACGGTAGTGTAGTGACAATGCCTGCACTTATAAGTAGTGCATTAGTATGCCAATCGTTAGCTGGCAGGCTTGATGTTGGTGTAGGCACCATTAACCACCAATAAATTAGTGCCACAGGCAGCAATATAAGTGCTTCTAGCAAAATACCCGGTAAGGCTTCAACCGGTAACTTTTTACGTAATAAACCATAAAGTGCAAACGATATAGCCAGTGAAAATGCCACTACCGGAAACGAGCCAAAACTAATTAGCTGCAGTACAACACCACTAAAGGCAAGTGCTACTGCTACGCCTTGAAACTTACGTAAGCGTTCGCCTAAAAAGAGCATACCCAGCAATACATTTAAAAGAGGGTTTATGTAGTATCCCAAACTTGCATCAAGTATGTGGTTATTATTTATAGCCCATATAAATAAACCCCAGTTAAAGCCAAGCAGTGCAGAGGTAATAACAAGCATAAGCAAAAGCTTAGGCTGAACAATGATGCGTTTAACTTTATCCCAATACTTTAAAACACTCACTACCAGTACTAAAAATACAACCGACCAAACAACCCGATGCATTAAAATCTCAAAGGCAGTAACATGCTGAATTAACTTAAAATATATTGGCGCAAGGCCCCACATTAAAAAAGCAAGACAAGCAAAAATAGCACCTTTACGCTGCTCGGTATCAATCGACATAATAAACACTTAATGATTTAAAAGGCCGACAGTTTACTTGCCGTAGGTGTTTTATCCAACTAAATACGTGCCAGTCCCAAAAGCAATTTGAACAGACTGTTCGTTATGTAATTCCATTCTGCACACGCAGACTTTATTACCTGAGCGAATAAGTGTGGCGCTCGCTATAAAGCTCTCTCCTTTTCCTGGGCGCAAATAATCGGTTCGTAAATCAATAGTGCCAAGGGTTGCTAGCTTTTGCTGTACACTCTTAATGTCTATATCGGTTAATTTATCAATTACACTCGCTGCCGCGAGCATGCCTCCTACGTTGTCGAGAACGGCTGAAATAATGCCACCGTGTAATATTTTTTGCGCAGGGTTTCCTATAAATACATCTTGCCAAGGAAAACTTATTTTTGCTTGCTCTGGAGTAAGTGACTCAACCGAGATATTTAAAAACTGATTAAAGGGCATACCATTTACAAACAATGCGCCGACTTGTTCAATTAACATTTCTTTATTCATTATTATTCTCTATGTATAAACTGGTACGATGAGTAAAGCATAACTTGAGCCAAACTACGAGACTCTCGTTAAGTATTTACAACAGGCCTGATATTAAAAAGCTATCTCAACACTAGCAGAGTTAAATTTACTTACAATAGGGGTAAGGTTAAGTAACTCAGCTAAAGACATCTCACTAAAAAACCACTAAAATACCCGCCAATGAATACATCAACTCCTTCTTCGAGCACACTAGTGCGTAAACCCGAAACTGTCCTCAAACAAGTGTTTGGCTACAGTGAATTTCGCGACGGTCAAAAAGCAGTTATTGATGCTGCTATTAATGGCCAAGACTCACTGGTATTACTACCCACCGGTGGCGGAAAATCGGTGTGCTACCAAATTCCTGCTTTAGTGCTTGAAGGTGTAACTATTGTTATATCTCCGCTTATATCGCTAATGCAAGATCAGGTAACGCAACTGCAAGCACTTGGAGTAAAAGCCGCTTACGTTAATAACAGCTTAGCGCGAGAAGAGCAGCAATTGGTGTATCAACAGCTTCATCAGGGGCAAATTAAGCTTTTATATGTAGCACCTGAAAAAGTATTACAACGCGAATTTTTAGAGCGTTTGTCGCATTTAAATGTGAGTTTATTTGCCATCGACGAAGCGCACTGTGTATCGCATTGGGGCCACGACTTTAGACCGCACTACTTCCGCTTAAACGAATTAAAGCAGCGCTTTGCACATGTTCCTATGATGGCGCTGACTGCAACTGCCGATAAAGCCACCCGTTTTGATATAGTTGAGCAACTAAAACTACAACAGCCTTATATTCATACTGGCAGCTTTGATCGACCTAATATTCGCTACACCATAGAAGAAAAGTTTAAACCTATGGTGCAATTGCTTCGCTACTTAAAAGAGCAAAAAAGCCAAAGCGGTATTATTTATTGTACCAGCCGTAAACGTGTAGACGACATTGCCGAAAAATTGGCTGATGCAGGGCTAAACGCCGCCGCTTACCATGCTGGTATGAGTAACGAGCAACGACAATTTGTACAAACTGGTTTTGCCCGTGACGATATACAAATAGTGGTCGCAACCGTTGCCTTTGGTATGGGTATAAACAAGCCTAACGTGCGTTTTGTACTGCATTACGATATTCCAAAAAGTATAGAGTCGTACTATCAAGAAACGGGGCGTGCTGGGCGAGATGGACTTGCCGCAGAAGCCATAATGTACTTTGATCCAGCTGATATTGGCCGTGTAAGACGCTTTTTTGAAGACATAGACGACGAACAACGCCGCCGCGTAGAAGAGCAACGCTTTAACGCCATGGCAAGTTTTGCTGAAGCGCAAACATGTCGTAGGCAAATATTACTTAATTACTTTAGTGAGTATCAACGTGAGCCTTGCGGCAACTGCGATATTTGCTTAAATCCGCCAAAAAGCTTTGACGGTACATTGGTTGCCCAACAGGCACTTTCGTGCGTGTATAGAGCTGACCAGCGCTTTGGTCTTGGGTACATTGTTGAATTACTACGTGGTGCAAATACTAGCCGCATACGCGATAACAATCATCATGAGCTAAGCACTTACGGCATAGGTAAAGATAAAAGCAGTGAATTTTGGCTTAGTATTTTACGCCAGCTTATTCATCAAGGCTTACTTAGCCAAGATATTACGCAAGGTGCGTCACTCAGATTAACAGAAGCCGCGCGTGCCATTTTAAAAGGTGAGTACGCACTGCAGTTAGCCGAGCCACGCCTGCAAGCCAAACACGTTTATCAAGATAAGTTAGCGCAATTTAATTACGACAAAAAATTGTTTGCTCGCCTACGCGCACTACGTAAAGAGCTTGCTGATGCCGACGATGTACCACCTTATGTTGTATTTAATGATAAAACGTTAGCCGAAATGGCGCAGCTTATGCCAACAAACGACAGTGAGTTTTTAAAAGTGTCGGGTGTCGGTTTTACTAAGTTAAATAAGTACGGCGGCGAATTTTTAACTGCAATTCGCAATTACCTAGCTACAAATTAAGAATGTTATGACCCAAATAGAATATGACCACGCCCATAAATACATTTTAATTACACCAGTCGAGCCTCCACACGATGAAGACTTTGAGCTGTGGAGCACACTCTTTTTACACTCAGATGACGTAACCATCAACGAATACTCTGCAGGCGCTGATCGCCATCAAGTTCGTTTTACCTATAATCAGCTGACCTTTAATTTAAACTATGAGCATTACAGCCAAAGTATTTGGATTAATGCCGAAGGCCATGAAGCTGAGCACTTATTAGCCGCTTTAGCATTTTATTTAAGCTAGCTTTTAATGCCCAGCGCACAGGCGGCTCTAAACCAAGCTGGTTATTAACATAAGTGAATATGAGTAACAATTAATTAGTTTCAAAATCCATACCTTTTACTTACATTATAATAACAATGATGTAAGCTGATATTACGATAGTCATTTGCTACGTAGCAGTAAAGAGGTTTAATGGTGAACAAGAAATGGATAGCACAATGTTGTATTAGCTTAACGGTTTTAAGCTTTTATGTGCCTAATGCATTCGCACAACAATCTTCAACGAAAACTGATAACTGCCTTGTAGAACAGACAGATTTAAGCACAAATAAAAACTTACGCCGAGAAGTTCAAGACAAAACAACCCTCTCGCACAGTAGCAATAACGCTAAAATAGCCTCAATAAAGCTCAAGCAACTTAATGTATTTAATACTGAGCTTGAAGAGGAAAATAATGCCCTATTCCGATTTGCTAATCGTGCACATATTCAAACAGAGCCCGATGTAATAAATAACCTTTTATTATTCTCCCCTGGTGACAAGTACGATGCTAAAAAACTTGCCGAGTCTGAGCGTTTACTTCGTAAAGAAAGTTACTTATATGATGCCCAAATTAGTGCAACCGAAAACTGCGACGGCGACGTTAACGTAGAGGTGGTTACCCGCGATTTATGGACACTTTTACCTGAAGTAAACTTTAGCCGTAGCGGCGGAGAAAACAAATCGAGTATAGGTTTTAGAGAGTCGAACTTGCTTGGTTGGGGTAAGCGTCTTTCTTTATCTCGTACGACCGACAGTGACAGAAGCGGCTACTTATTTGTTTACGACGATCCTAATATTTTATCTACACGTTACCGAGGTCGATTAGAATACGCTGATAACAGCGACGGTAAGCGCCATTTGCTTGAGCTAACCTACCCATTTTTTGCGATAGACACTCCTTTTAGTTACGGTATTTTAAGCTATTCTGAGCAGCGCGAAGAGTCGCTATATAAACGCGGCGAAGAGTTTAGTGAATTTGAGCAAACTACCGATTTAAACCGTGCATTTATCGGGCACTCTAAAGCGCTTAATAATAATTGGACCCAGCGCTTAACCTTAGGCTATACCGACGAGCAACATACCTTTGAAGCGATAGACACGACCTTTGCACCACTTGCCGATGACAGAAGCTTAAGCTACCCCTTTATAAGCGGCCATTGGTTTGAAGATAACTACATAAAAGTACGAAACTTTGACAGCATATCTCGCACAGAAGATTTAAATTTAGGCTGGAATATTAAAAGCTTAATTGGTTATTCAGACGAGTCATTAAGTAATGACGATAGCCGCGCGGTGTATTCATTTAACTTTAAAAAAGCGCACTTTACCACCGATAGAACATTGTGGCGCTTTAGTGCTGATATTGATGGCTATTGGAATAAAGAACAGAAAAAGCTCGAAAACTTTATGGCCACCAGCCAAGTACAATATTATTTAAATACCAGTGAAGACCAATCTTGGTATGTAAAAGCCAGAGTCCAATATGCTAAAAATTTAACCGCCGATAAGCAGCTTACTTTAGGCGGCGAAACTGGCCTGCGTGGTTACCCTATGGATTATCAACATGGCGACCGTAGTTTTTTAGTTAATCTAGAAAAACGTTATTACTGGGAGTACGATTTACTGCAACTATTTAAAGTGGGTGGAGCCGCTTTTGTGGACGTAGGCCGAGCATGGTTTAACGATGAAAATAATGGCGAAAACGCACATGTATTAAAAAATGTAGGTGTTGGTCTTCGTTTAGCACCGAGTCGCGCAAACTCAGGCACTATGATTCATATTGATATTGCTGCCCCCATTGATAGCTACGACGATGTGGACTCAGTACAGTGGTTAGTGAGCGTTAAAAACACTTTTTAAATAATACAAACGCGTTAAACTAAGCACTTATAATTTAACTAAATTGTTATGAAAGCTCAGGGTCTAACGGCGTTTTTCAAGACAGTTGTCGCCTAAATTGTTAAGCAGCTTCTTTGTGTTGCTCTGGATTTAACTCCACAGCGCCTAT
>NZ_WTLB01000045.1 GCF_011378855.1 Pseudoalteromonas sp. Z1A8
TTTGATAATTCACTTACTTTAACTTACCGCGCCCTGTTTATTTGTAAATTAATTGAGGCGACAACTATCCTGACACAGGGGGATGCAGTTGAAATATTTACAACTAATTATGATCTTTTACTAGAAGAAGCAATGGAAAGAGCTAGAACTCCTTATTTTGATGGCTTCTCTGGTTCAAAAGAAGCTTTTTTTGATCCAACTAGTATTTCAAGTAACGATCTGCCACCTCGGTGGATAAGGCTATGGAAATTACACGGTTCTATAAATTGGGCTAAAAATAGTAATCATGAAGTTGTAAGGGGCTTGGATGGTGATGCTGGAACAATGGTTTATCCTTCACATATTAAATATGACCAAACACAATCAGCGCCATTCTCTTCATTATTTGAAAGATTAAAATGTTTTTTACTTGAGCCTGACAGCTTGCTTTTGACAACCGGCTTTTCTTTTGCCGATGCTCATATAACAGCTAAGTTAGATGAATGCCTTTCTGAAAATAAATCAGCTGCCGTTTTTGCTTTTCAATATAAAGAATTAAATGAAGAAAATTTTGCTGTTTGTGCAGCTAAGCGCCGTCCTAACATAAGTGTGTATTGTAAAGATGGGGCTGTAATTAATGGTATCGAGGCTAAATGGAAATTAGGCGATGAACCTAGTAAAAATTGGAGTTTAATCAGAGCCGGATACTGGGAAAATAGTGCATTTAATTTGGGTGACTTTGTTAAATTCGCTAAATTTTTAGCTAATTCTGGTGGTGGTAAAAGTGCAGCTAATATTCAAGAGCCAGAAATAGAGGTAATAACACATGAGCCTTAATCCAACTTATTTGGGGAAAATCACTTCAGTTGCAGGCTCTTCTGTACATGTAGAACTGACTCCACAGGTAAGGTCGGGTTTACTAATAATAGAAGGTAAAACACACCGAATTGGTCAAGTAGGAAGCTTTGTCAGAATACCTCAAGGTTATAATAATTTATTCGGAGTTATATCGGAAACGAGTGAAAGCTCTACGAATGAAAATGATTCATTATTATTTAATGAAAAAAGAACTATTAAAGTAGAACTGGTAGGTGAATCAATAGGTTATGACTTTGAAAGAGGGATCAGCCAGTTCCCCTCAATATCAGAAGAAGTTCATTTAGTTACTGATGATGATCTCAGGAAAATCTATGGTAGTAACACCAAAGGGCAGATCATAATTGGTAAATTATCTAGCTCTGATAGTATAAATGTTAGTATCGACTTAGATAGTTTAGTAAACAGACATTCAGCTATATTAGGCTCTACAGGTTCAGGAAAATCTACAAGTGTGGCGAGCCTTATCCGTTCTATAGTAACAGCCCATGAACCTTCAATTAAAATGCCCTCTGCTAGAATTGTCTTATTTGATATACATGGTGAGTACTCTTCAGCACTAAGTGACATTTCTACTGTTTTTTCAATTACACCTAAGGAAAGTGAACAACCTTTCTATATTCCTTTTTGGTGTGTATCACCTTACAGCTTGTGTGATTTTATGTGTGGACAAAACGAGAGTCTTAAAAATAAGTTTATCGATTTAGTTTTAGATGAAAAAAAACTTTATGCGAAGTCCAATCCTGACCTAAAGATAGACCCATTGAAAGTTACACTGATGATGCCTTTACCATTTCGATTAAAAAAAATCTGGTATGACTTAGTATATTACGACAATGTGAATTTTGAGGACAAAGATAAAACAAAACCTGCTTACAAATGTATGGGAGATGCAGAAACCTTAAATTCGCCTACTTTCAAGCCTCCAGGTAGTGCTAGCAATCCTCCACACAAGGGAAGCAATCAGGTTTGGAGAAAACAGCTAGAACAGATGAGGTCAATACTTTTAGATAGCCAATATGACTTTTTAACAAACCCCGGTGACTGGGCTCCTGACACAGATAATAAGCTAAAGAAAGATTTACCTGAACTAATCAGCTTTTGGTTAAATACGAAGGTTATTACCATTTTAGATTTGTCTGGCATGCCGTCAGAACGTCTAGAGTTATTATTAGGTTCTGTCGTTGAAGTTTTATTTGAATCGGCGATATGGGGCCGTTATTCCGCTGAGGGAATGAATAAAACTCCATTATTACTAATAATGGAGGAGGCACATCGGTATTTATCCAATGAGAATAATGGGCTAGCTAAAGGCATGATTCGGAGAATAGCTAAAGAAGGCCGAAAGTTTGGCGTTGGGTCAATGCTGATCAGTCAGCGACCATCAGAAATAGATGAAACTATCTTATCTCAATGTGGAACACTATTTTCATTGAGAATTAATAATGCACCTGATAGAGCAAGAGTTAAGTCTGCTATGTCTGATGGACTATCAGGAATTATTGATTCTTTACCCATATTAAGAACTGGTGAGGCCATTGTTACAGGTGAGGCTGCAAAGCTACCAATGAGGTTCAAATTTAGATTGCTTAAAAAAGGCCAATTTCCTGATAGTCAAGATCCTCAGGTATCAGAAAGTTGGTCTAAAGGTGCAGTACAATCAGACTTTAAAGCACTAGTTGATTGTTGGCGCCAACAAAATTCATTAATTAAATAAAGAAAAGGAATAATATTATGGAAAGAATATTGGTAGATTCGAGCAACGTAGTTTCAGTGGGATATGATGAAAATGCATCAACTCTAGAGGTTGAATTTAATAGTGGTATATATAATTACTATGACGTACCAATGTACATATATGAAGAACTAATGGCTTCGGGTTCAAAGGGGTCATACTTACACCAAAATATTAAAAACAATTTCAGTTGCGAAAAAATAGTCTAGATACTTACTTATGCTAAAAAGCTAATTAATGATAGCTAATTAGCTTTTTATTACTCTTTTTTGCATATTTGGGTAAAACATGCTCTTTAGAAATAGTGAGCTAAATATCTCTAAGTATTAGACTAAAGTCTATAAGTTAATTTTATTCATTTGTTAGGTTTGTTTTAATCGTTTGTCGGTTTTGTGTTAATTCTCTAAAGTTTAGTTGTCGGCAACAAGTACGACTTAACTAATCAGGAATATGACCATGAAAACACTTATCAAAACTATCGCTCTTAGCTCATTACTTACATGTTCAGCTGCTGCAATGGCTGAGCAAAGTGATTACAAATTAATGGTTATTGAAACTGCAACAGCGCCACAGCCACTTGAGCAATCATTTAATAGCTGCGCACTGAATGTTAAGTCAAAAAATTACGCACAAGCTGAAGCAATTTGTACTAAAGCAATCGCACTTTTAAAAGATGCAGATGGCCCTAAATTTAAAGTACGCCAACTTACGTCATTTGCATTAAGCAACCGTGGTGTTGCACGTTTAAAAGCAAACAATGACACGGCTGGCCTGGCTGATTTATACGAAGCAAACCAAATGTCTACAAGTACAATGGTATCGCATAACTTAACTCGCGCTAAAGAAGAGCTTTCTTTATAAGCACTTTATAAACGCTTTTATAAAGTGCTTACTAAAGCATGATATAAAATAGCGAGAGTAAAAAAGCCCATGTTAGGTTAATTCCTGGCATGGGCTTTTTTGTGTGTTTTGTTTTGATATAAACTGAATTTAAGAAATATTAATGCGATACATCAGTATTTTAGGTACACTTGTTGTCGCTATTTATACAAAAAATTAGCCCTATAAAAAGCACTAATAAAAAATTTAGTACAAAACTTAATATAATACTAAATACAAAAACATTCTTCTGCCTTGCTTGAGCGAGGTGCAACTACATATTTACTGAGACTAAACCATGGTACCTGCAACCAGCCTAACTGTGCTTGAAATAAGCGCTATATTTTTATCGATTACTGCGTTATTAAGTTATGTGAATCATCGTTTTATTGGTTTACCAACCACCATTGGGGTGATGGTTATTTCAATGCTTTTATCTATTGGCGCTATATTTTTAGGCTTTTTAGGATTTGATGAAGTAATAGATTACGAAGTAAGTTTACTCGATCAGTTAGATTTTACCGAAGTACTGCTCGATGGCATGCTTTCAATGTTGCTGTTTGCCGGTGCGTTGCACGTAAATGTTGGTGACTTAAAGCGCTATAAATTGCCGATTGGTATTTTGGCTTGTGTGGGTACGTTGTTATCGACCGTTATTATTGCTGCCGCGCTTTATTTTGTAATGCCTTTACTTGGGTTTAACTTGTCGTTTATTTGGTGTTTATTATTTGGCTCGCTAATATCGCCGACCGATCCGATTGCGGTTATGGGTATTTTACAATCAGCGGGTGCACCAAAAAGTATTGAAACTGTTATAGCGGGTGAGTCGTTATTTAACGATGGTATTGGCGTGGTGATTTTTGTACTTTTATTGGGTATTTTATCCAGTGGTGATATTCCTACCACGTATTATGTGGCGCATACACTTGCCGTTGAAGCGGGTGGCGGTATTGTTTTTGGTTTGGTATTAGGTGGTATTTTAT
Organism: Pseudoalteromonas sp. Z1A8; assembly: GCF_011378855.1. Classification (GTDB taxonomy): domain Bacteria; phylum Pseudomonadota; class Gammaproteobacteria; order Enterobacterales; family Alteromonadaceae; genus Pseudoalteromonas. The sequence continues at coordinate 4,453 of NZ_WTLB01000045.1, forward strand.
ATTACTTACTTAAAAGCATTGATAGCTACCAAGAAGAAGTATTACTTACATTAGCGGGTGTTATTGGTGGTTATGCGCTTGCAAGCCATTGGCATTTGTCGGGTCCACTTGCAATGGTAATGATGGGCTTAATGGTGGGTAACCACGGCCGAAGCTGGGCCATGAGCGACAAAACACGTCAGTATGTTGATTTGTTTTGGGAACTGATTGACGAAATTTTAAATGCTATTTTGTTTGTTTTAATCGGGCTTGAAGTTGTGATGATTGCCTACTCAGGTAACTTATTTATAGCGGCCGGTTTAACTATTATTATTGCGTTGCTAGCACGTCTTATGGTTGTTGGTATAACCACGACTACTTTTGGTAAACAGCTTGAGCTACCTTCGGGCGCGTGGAAAGTATTAACCTGGGGTGGTTTACGCGGTGGTATTTCGGTAGCGCTGGTACTGCAATTACCCGATGGCACTGAACGCGATATTTTATTGGCACTGACTTATGCTGTAGTGGTGTTTTCTATTTTGGTGCAAGGTTTAAGTATTGGTAAGGTTGCTAAAAGCATTCGCTAAATATAAATATGATTAACTATAAACCGAGTTAATTATAAGTTTTTATAAAGCCTGTGAAATATCCGTATTTCATAGGCTTTATTGCTTTTTTATAACAATAAAAGAGCAATAATAAATATGAACCAATATTATAAAGTTATTTAAAACGTAAAGGTGAGTTGGACACCGCTGTAAATATGTTCTTGTGCTTCCCAGTAGTCGCCATCTATTTGGCGTGCTCGAGTAAATACTTCTATTTTAAATGGCTTAAAGTGATAACCCACACCTATACCTGCATAGCCGTCTATATCGTTGTTCGACTTATCTATTTGGTAGGTGTTATCGCCTCTATCGTTTTTAAAGGCAAGTTCAAATAAGTCTAAACCTAGTTCTCCATATATAAAAAAGTCATTAAAGTAACCAAGTTTCATGCCATTATCCCAGGTAATAAACTCTTCTTGCTCGCCTTGTTTATTATCGATTACTGCCGCGCCAATAGCGCTTGTAAAAATAACCCCAAAGTTACTGTAATTTTGCTTGACCATCATTTCGACACCCACCGATGTAATGCTGCTATTACCATTAAATTCTGATTTTATAAACATACCGCTGTTAGGCGTATTGTTACCAAGTAAAAGCCTTGCATTAGCATTTTGGCTAAATGCTAAAAGCGTGCTTAATAAAACAAAAAGGGGGAGTGTATATTTCAAAACAGTAAATCCGTTAATGATGAAAAGTTACCAGAGCTACAATTATAAATACATGACTTAGTATTGCATGTAATTAAATGTGTAAATTTGTTTGATTGTTATTCAGCTATGCCAAAGCAAGGTGCTTAAAATAAAACCGACTAAATAAAAGCATAAATAATTATATGTATTTTAAAATGCAAAGTAGCGATTTTAGGCACGTAATATGGTGCGTAAGTTATTTAAATATATAGAAAAAAAGCAAACGCATTAGACTAAAGTCTATAGGTTAATTTTTCTCACTTATTAGGTTTGTTTTAATCGTTTGTCGGGGTTGTGTTAATTCTCTAAAGTTCAGTTGTCGGCAACAAGCACGACTAACTAATACCAGTTTTATTAAAACATGATCATTTTAGCGAATTAGATAACTCACTAACGGCGTTAAAAATTACTTATATAGAACGACTATATTTCATAATTTTTGCCTTGTTATTAAGCTATTTACCTGACGCTAAAAAAGCTCACTAATTTAAACAATTGGCTTAACAGGAATATAATCATGAAAACACTTATCAAAACTATCGCTCTTAGCTCACTATTAACATGTTCAGCTGCTGCAATGGCTGATCAAAGTGACTACAAATTAATGGTTATTGAAACTGCAACAGCGCCACAGCCACTTGAGCAATCATTTAATAGCTGCGCACTGAATGTTAAGTCAAAAAATTATGCACAAGCGGAAGAAATTTGTACTAAAGCAATCGCACTTTTAAAAGACGCAGATGGCCCTAAATTTAAAGTACGCCAACTTACGTCATTCGCATTAAGCAACCGTGGTGTTGCACGTTTAAAAGCGCATAACGATACTGCTGCACTTGCTGATTTATACGAAGCATCAAAATTGTCTAGCAGCACAATGGTATCGCACAATTTAACTCGCGCTAAAGAAGAATTATCTCTATAAGGTCTTTTTATAAAGTGCTTACTAAAGCATGATATAAATAGCGAGAGTAAAAAAGCCGATGTTGGGTTAAACCCCAACATCGGCTTTTTCGTGTTTATTAACTTTGTATTGTGTTATACCAATCCGCAATAATACTTAATCATTTTGCGGGGCTAAACGTGTCGCTACCTGCGTTAAAAAACCCTCATTTAGAACAACCAAATAGCGAATTTTTTGCCTAGCTATCAACACGTTTTTCCATCCTCAAAATAGATCACTTAATTAAGCGAATTGGTATTATTAAAAATAATAAAAATGTATTTTGCTATTTATTGTTTAGTGATTTTCATGTTTTTTAACTAATTGTAATTAATAAATATTTTTACAGGTGTTAGACTAAAGTCTATAGGTTAGATTTATTCACTTATTAGGTTTGTTTTTATCGTTTGTGGTAATCGAGCTAACACTCTAAAGTTCAGTTGTCGGCAACAAGTACGACTTACTTAATAGGAATATAATCATGAAATTTACACTTTTAAAAACCATCGCTCTTGGCTCATTATTAACTTGCTCAGCTGCTGCAATGGCTAAACAAGGTGACTATAAATTAATGGTTATTGAAGACTCAGTAACTGCAGCACCTGCATTTGAAAAATCATTTAATAGCTGTGCTTTAAATGTTGAATCAAGAAACTACGAAGAAGCAGAAGCTATTTGTACACAAGCAATTGCATTACTTAAGCAAAGCCATGGTCCTCGTTTAAAAGTACGTGAACTTACATCGTTTGCATTAAGTAACCGTGGTGTGGCTCGTATAAAATCACAAAAAGACACTGCTGGTATTTCTGATTTATATGAAGCGGTTCAAATTTCTAAAAACTCACTTGTAACGCATAACTTAACGCGTGCTAAAGAAGAATTATCTCTTTAATATTAAATTTATAGCTTGAATTAGCTGTAAAATTCGCGAGTATCAAAACCCCACGTTAGGTAAAGCTTAACGTGGGGTTTTTGTATTTGTATTAAAACACATTTGTTTACAAAAAAACTCTACCACTCAACCCCTTTAAACTCGGCATACATAGCTTATATTAGTGAGAAAAAGTAAACAAAAGCGAGTGATACATTTATTTTATTAACAAATGTAATGGCTAAATCTAATTTTCCATGCAAGGATATAGGTACAGGGCATGTTAACTTGTTGCCATCCCCCATAAAAATTCAATAAATTTCAGTTGTTTAAATTTACTTATTTGTTATTAAAGTAACTTATTTAATTTATAACAATATGATTAATAATAATTAAAGTGCAAAAAAGGAAGTCTTTGTATGTCTTTTAAAAAAAGTCAGTTAGCTATTTCATTAGCGTTTACGCTAGGCCTTGTTGGGTGTGGTGGTGGCGGTGATAAAGCGGCCGTTGTAGAGCCAATAGTAGCCAAGCCTGATCCTGTAAAAGTAGAACCAGTAGAAGTAACAACTATTTCTCTTACTGGTAAGGTTATTGATGGCTATGTATCTGGTGCAATAGTATGGCTAGATATTGATGGTGATGGTACTTTTGATGAGCAAACAGAACCTTCTGTAGTCTCTGAAGAATTGGGTAATTATAGTTTTAATTTTACAGAAGAGCAGGCGCTGTGTGTGCCGTATTCAACTATGTATGTAGATGTACCCGTTGGCGCAATTGACGAGGATTTAGGGGAGGTAACACAAGCGTATCAAATGTCATTTCCGCCCTCAATTGAAGTGTTGACTGATGAAGATATTCGAAATATATCCCCTTTAACAACCGTTATTTGGGAACAGTTGAGCCTTCAATTACAAAAAAGTGGTAACAATAATTTAAGTTGTGATGCACTTAAAGAAAATACTGAGTTACTTGCAAACCTTCAAAGCGAAATAACAAATGTTATGCAAAACTTGGTTGCGCATTATAATTTGTCGACAGAGCAAATTTACTCAGACTTTATTGCCACTAGTGACAGTGATGCTTATGACAGAGCACAAGCAATTGTTAAGGGACTAAAAGCGGCCTATAAATTCAAGCAAGAGCTAGATGCTCAGTATCCTGATGCAGAAGAAGTAAGAGCAGTGATTTACCAGGACACAGCAAAAGATGCAGAGTATGGATTTGAAAATGCATGGTACCGCGATAAAGTTATTTTTGCAGGCGCTGAACTTATTTATGAGCAAGTAAAGCTTCAAAATACAGACGAACTCGACAAAATTGACGTTATTTTGTCTCGATTGGATTCAACAGATACGCCTTGGGGCGAAGAATCGTTAAATGGAAAATTAACAGTTAGAGACGATGTTTACATTAACGCCGATCGTACTTACCGATGCTCTAGCATTGAGAACGTTAGTTTTGAGCAAAGCAATGTGCTTTACGGCGTTGATAATACAAGCCCATCGGTTAACTTCCCAACAGCAGATGAATGCGTTAGTGCTAATTTAGATACACCGTTCGAACGAGGTTTTAGCATTAGCTATACTGAGTCGGGATCGTTTTACCAAACTGATTTTGCCTTTAGAGAGGAAAATGCTGACTTTCAAACATTATCTAATTGGGTAAATGTTAAAGACAAAGCTGCTGATTTAGAAACTCAAGATTTAGTTACTGTACTCGCTGCTATGCCTTATAAGTTTGATGACGAAACATCTATTGATGCTAGCTTTTGGCGTAAATATAAAACCACAGACAACGTACGTATTATTAAAACGATTGAAGGGAAATGGTTTAGAGATACTCGCCAAGAAGATGGAACAATGCTGCATGAGTGCGGTGAAAATGGTATTGATTGGGTGCAATGCGAATAATGTAAAAAGCACTTTAATAAATATTAGTTTAACGCCGTGCGCGACTTAAAATTTTGTTATCAAGGTTGAAAAAGGCATGTTCTAACTTTATATAGTAATCGTCAAAAAACATTATAAAGCGATTTAGAACATGCCATTAGAAGAGTTTATCATCTGGGTTTATTGTTGGGTAGATGAAAATCACATTGAAATCTTGGGTGAAAATAGCATTAGAAAGCGCGGGTTCGAACCCGCTTTAAGCGATATTGAGGTTATCACCATGGAGATTGTTGGTGAGTTTATTTCATTCGATACCGATAAAGGAATATGGAAATACTTTAAAACTCATTGGCAATCATGGTTTCCTAAACTTTCTTCACGGTCAAGCTTTGCTAAGCAAGCCGCTAATTTATGGCATGTAAAGCAGCTACTTCAAGTTCGCTTGAGTAGCCGATATAAGGAAAATTCTGTTTGTCATATTGTCGATGGTTTCCCAATAACGACGGCGCATTTCAAACGAGCAAAGAAGAGTCAGAACTTTAAAGGTGAAGCTGGCTATGGATATTGCGCGAGTAAGTCAGAAACCTATTACGGTTTCAAAGGACACTTACTTGTTGATAGTCAAGGAAACATAGCTAGCTTCACCTTTACAGAAGCAGCGGGTAGCGAAAGAGAGGCAGTTTGGGCATTAACCAAAGGCATACATTCAACGCTATTGTTAGGTGATAAAGGGTATTTATCAGCGTCGTTAAAAAAAGAGCTACGCGATGAACAAGACATTACATTGGAAACACCTGTTCGGCATAATATGACAGATCTGTTACCGAAAGAAAAACGCACTTTTCTCAATAAAACGCGCCGGTTAGTTGAAACTGTTATAGGTCAATTAACGGGACAATTTAATATGAATAAAGTGTGGGCTAGAAAAAGTTGGACGTTGATAGGCCGATTCAGTCGGAAAATGCTAGCTCATGGGTTAGGTATGCTTGCTAACGTTAAGCTAAATAATAAGCCGCTACAACTTGAGCATGTGATATCTGTTTAAGTCGCGCACGGCGTTAGTTTAATGCCAGTCAGTTAATAACTGACTGGCATTTTTTTGTTTGAAAAGCTTACTTTTACGTGCGGTTTTACTATATACCTGATGAACACTATTTTTAATCTGTTTTTTACTTGGGTTTACTGTAAAATTACTGGGTTAACATTTGTTAAGTAATACTTACAATTGTTATTGCTCATTAAGTATTTAAACTAATTTAAGTAGAGCTTATGATTTTTTATATTATAGGGTTAAGTTTACTTGTTATTATTTTATGCGTTGCACTTTATGTAATTTACAGCAACGTACATAAAAGTCGGGTAAGAAAATCCAAAGAATACAACGTACTGTTTGATAAAGACACGATAGTGGATGATTTAATCACTCAACTAACAGAAAAAAATCAAACACAAGAAAACCAAGATAAAACAGCTAAAGGTAAAGAAGAAATCCTTGCAACATTTGTTGAGTTACATCGCTCTGGTAGCTTTTGCGCACATTTGAGTGAACAGGAAATTATTTACTTTGTTAAAAAGAAATTAAACATGGAGAGTAATAAAAATGGATAGCGAAAAAGCAGTCCCAGCAGTTAAAAGTGACTCATTTATGAGTCGATTTGGTCGTCGTAATGTAATTGTTGTTTCATCAATTGTTGTTGTATTAGCCGTAATTGCAACGCTTACATCGCAAGTTGTTTCGTGGAATGAAGCAGATGAGCGTTTAGTACATCAATCGGCTTTTACAGGTAACTTAACCGTAATAAATCAAGCCGGCCCTTACTTAAAAGCGTTTGGTACTACATCGGCATATAAAAAAGTAATTTCGATTAACTTTACGGGCGATGCCGGTGCTACAGCAAGCGCAATTGTACCGCTAATACCAATTCGATTTTTAGACACTACAACGGGTGGCGCACGAGGTGTTTCTCGTTTTAGATTGCCAGGCAATGTACCAGCAGCTGAATCGGGTGCTTTACGTGGCTTACTTAAAATACACGAAGAGTTTGGTTCACAAGAAACATTAATATCTAATTTATTAATGCGTGCAACCACTGAAAATGTAAAAGCGTCGGCGCGTATGATGTCGGTAGAGCAACATTACTCTGGTGGTAATGGTCAATTAAGCCAAGATTTTGCTGATCAATTAACCAACGGTATTTTTGTTACTGAACAAATTATTAGTACGGGTGAGCGCGATAAATCTGACGATTTAGGTAATTTAAGTAAACAGCAGCGCGTCACTATTAATATTAAAATGGATGATGAGGGTAATACACTGCGTAACGCACCTATTTTAGGCGCTTACGGTATTACAGTAGTTGATGCCAGCATTATTGATATTGACTACGAAAGCAAAGTAAATGCTCGCCTTGAAGCGCAAAAGCAAGCTGCTGCTGATGAAGCACTAGCGCGTCAAAACCTTAAAAAAGCTGAGCAACAAGCACGTACTGAAGTGGCTTTAGGTGAACAAGCAATTGCTAAGCAACGTGCTGAATCTGAAAAGCTAAAAATAAAAGAGCAAATTGATGCTGAACGAATTAAGGCAAATGCCATTATTTCTGCGCAGCAACGAGTGGCTGTAAAAGCCGAGCTTGCAAAAGAACAAGAAGAGATTTTAAAGCAACAACGCTTAGAAGCATTAGGTATGGACGTTTTAGCTGAGGCTCGTTTAAGAGCTAAGTCTGCTGCACTTGATCCTAAGTATGTATTTGATGAAACGCTAAAAGCAGAAGTTAAAATTCAAACTGCTTTATTTACAAGCTTAGGTAATAGTCGTTTAGTGCCTGAAATTGTAATAGGCGCAGGCCAAGGCGAGCAAAGTAATGGCTCTGAATTTATGCGTTTATTAGCCGCTGACGCTGCATTAAGCCTTAAGAAACGTTTAGAAAAAGATAAAAAATAAATAATTACTAAATATATAAACAATATTGAGGCTTAGCCTTTAAATACTTAGCCTTTAAATATTATATAAACAATAAAAACGCTGGCCAATAAGCATTGGTCAGCGTTTTTTATTGTGCGTATTTTACTATTGTACTGTTTAGGTAAGCTTTGTGGCTTATTAAACATGTATTTAGGTAATAAAAGGTAAATAGTGAGCAGTTATGGATTCGAACAGTAATCAGTTTATTTTAGATTTAGGGCAAGAGCATATTACCATTCAGCGACGATATGAAGCGTTGGGTGCATTTAACGATTTTTTGATTGCTGTGTGGTTTTTAATTGGCAGTTTTTTCTTTTTAAATGACTCACTAATAGAAAGTGGCACATGGTTATTTATAGCGGGCAGTGCTCAATTGCTTATAAAACCTGTTTTGAAGTTGATCAGCTTAGTACATGTTAGTCGGGTATTTCATTCAAATAAAACTTCATAAATAAAACCATAAATACGACTCATGATGAGTTCAGTTATTATGGCTAATAATTTACCTGTATACGTAAATTGTTGATTATTTAAATATCAAGGATAGAAAAGTGAAAGTACTTAAGTGGATTGCAATTGGAATAGCTACTTTATTAATTATAGGCTTACTAATCCCCGAAAAAATAAGGATCCCGGTAAAAGGTGCCACAAGTAAAGATTGGAACCACAATACGTTTTGGTACGAGCCTTGGGGTAGGTCGGGTGTGCACAAAGGAATTGATATTTTTGGCACAAAAAATACCTCCGTAGTCGCCTCAACAAACGGGATAGTTATATTTTCAGGTGAGCTAACCCGAGGCGGTAAGGTGGTTGCAGTGCTTGGGCCTAAATGGCGCGTGCATTATTTTGCACATTTAAATGACTACTCCGTAAGTACCGGTGATGTAGTAAGCATAAACAGTCAAATTGGCTTGCTGGGTGATACCGGAAATGCCGCAGGAAAACAGCCTCATGTGCATTATTCTATTTTATCGTTAGTGCCCATGCCATGGCTTTATACAACGCAAAGCCAAGGCTGGAAAAAGATGTTTTTTTTAAGTCCACACGATAAATTAAAAACTAATTAGCCTGCAACTGGGGTTTTACCCGCGCGAATATTTTTAATGCTTTTAATAAACATATAAATACAGGTAGTGATTAAACAGCCTGCTAAATAAAACACAATACCGTTGGGTGCATCAGATAAATTTGCAGCAAGCATAGGGCCAAATACCGAACCAATACTGTAACTTAAAAGCATAACCTCAGTTGCCGATACTATTTTTGCCATTGGCAATGAGTCGCACGCAAGTGTTATAGCAATCGGGTAAAGTGCAAAGCTGCACGCGCCTAGTATTAAGTAGCTTACTATTAATCCTGCTAAGGTGTGTGCTTGTAATATACCCACAGCACCGGCTGCACCTACTAAACAAAACATACCCATTAGTAAGCTTTTTTCAAGCCGAGTAGATAAGTAACTTACAAGCGGCTGTACAAGCATGCCACCTAAAATAATAACTGCCATAAGTGTACCTGTGTACTGAGCTTGATCGGCTTGAGCTGAAATATAAACCGGCATTAAGCCGTAAATAGGGCCTAGTAATAAGCCTGACGCTAAGCATCCGAGCATAGCTGGGTGGCTTAGTGTTTTTATTTCCTTTAATGGCAGTTTTTCAAGATGCTTTTTTTCGGGCTGACCTTTGGTTATTAATAAAGGCGCTAAAATAGCTAAAAATAATAGCGAGGCTACAAATAAATAAGGCGTTGAACCTTCAGTGCCAAGCGGCCCTATAGCAAGTTGACCAACCGCGCTGCCGCCATAAAGTGAGGTCATGTATAAGCCCAAACGTTTAGCACGTGACTTTGCTGTATTGGTCATTAATAACCAAGATTCAACAACGACAAACACACCCGCAACAGCAATACCTGCAATAAAACGAGCCGCTAACCAGTTACCCATATTTGGAATAGCAAGCTGTGCTAATACGCTTACAATTAATAAGCTTAAAAATAATATAAAAGCGAAGCGATGACCTATTTTTACCACCACGCGTTCAATGGTTGTAGCGCCAACAAGTAAGCCAAAGTAAAAAATGCTCGCAAGCCATGGCGCTAAGTTTTCATCAAGCTTAAAAGCCGGTAACGATAGCGGAATAAGGCTCATTAAAAAGCCGGATGCGATAGCAAAAAATGACAGCCCAATAACAGGCGCTAAAGGGTTGTTAGAGGTGCTTGTGGTGGCTGACTCGGCCATTTGTGTTTATCGACTCATCAAGGTAAATAACCACTGTTTTAAAGTTTGAGAGGTTACTTTAATAATAAAATTTGCGCGAATTTAGAGCCAAATCAAAAATAAGTAAAGTGATATTTTATTAAACAATATAAATACATTTTAAAACGATCATTTTGGTAAATTATCGGATCTATTATGCTTTTTATTGTAGTGTTTTTATGTAGATATTGTTTTATATTTGCGAGCATTTATTTGGGCGTGTTGCTCTTTGTGGATTGAAATTTGTTCAATCTAGGGGGGATTTAATCGCGGCGCGAGGTTTGTAACCTAGCGGGCTAAGTAAAAACCGAGCAAAGCTTCCGCGTCCTGCTCACGCCCCTTACCGACATCCATGTAGGCAACAAAGAGTTAATCGTCCCTAGAAAGAACCCAAGGGGCAGCGCATGTTTGGCATTTATGCTGCGTTATCGCCTATTTATGGGGAACAACCACACTACATAGGCTCTGCCTTGCTTAAATACCAAACAGTCTGCTGCAAAATTAATCACGAAAGGTCAACATGCCCTAGTTAAACCCTATATAGAATAGGGTTTAACAGTTTTTTAATGCAAGCTGACAGGCACATATCGCATGCTGCACGTAACTTTTTAAAGTTAATTAATATCGGGTGTAGAGTCTCTTAAAATAAGCTTTGGCTGAAACACGTGCTTTACTGTTATGCCGCTTTTTTTGTAAATGTCTTTAAGCACTAAGTTAGCCGCAGCTCGGCCCATTTCGGGAACTGGGTTATCTATTGTAGTCAGTGTTGGGTAGAGGTAATTGGTAAAAATTACGTTATCGAACCCAATAATGGCTAAATCTTTTGGTAGGTTAAAACCGTGTTCGCGGGCGTATTTCATAGCACCCGATGCCATTTCGTCATTGGCACATACAAGAGCGGTTATTTGCGCTTTATTTTGAATAAAATGCCTTAAGCCGTCGCTGCCACCGGTTTCTTTAAAGTCGCCCACATAATACAAGCTTTCGTCAAAGGTTAGGTTGTATTCTGCTAGGGCTTTTTTGTGACCTTTTAAACGGTTTGACGCATCTTCTTTAAACTGCGGGCCTGCTATATACGCAATGTTTTTATGACCTTTGTTGATCATAGCTTTAGTGGCTAAGTAGCCGCCCATTACGTTGTCGAGGCTAATGCAGTTATCTTCAATTTCCTTAACGTAGCGGCTCATTAAATAAATAGGGGTTTTACCTTTACTCAGCTCAATTAGATACTCGTTTGATACCGCTTCTACGTGGGCAATAATAGCGTCGCAATTACGGCCTATTAAAAATTCAAAGCCGCTTTTTTCTTTTTTCTCGTCGCTGTGCCCAGGGGTAATAATAACGTGTTTACCCGCTATACGAAGGTGCTCTTCAATGGCTGACATCATCTGACCAAAAAACGGACCATCCAACTCAGAAACTAAAATACCGACGCTGTTTGTGGTACTAGAGGCTAATGAGCGTGCAATAGAACTTGGCTGATAGCCTAGCTCTTTCATTGCTTCTAATACCTTTTTTTTAGTTTTTTTGCTTACGTAGTCGTTGTCGTTAAGCACCCTTGAAACAGTTGATAAAGACACACCTGCCATTTCTGATACTTGATAAATTGTCGCCATTGATGTCCTAGCTTATATGCGTTTTTACTCGCGCTTTATAAAAATATAAAGCGCGAAGGGTCATTAAAAGTTAATTTACACATTACTGCGTCTAATTGCTAAGTCTTCTGTTATTTTTTGCGTCATCGCTGAGGTTAGTGGATAAATAAGCATCAATGCGGCACCTAAAAAAGCAAATGCGGCAGGTATCCAGCTCATAAGTAGCTGCATACCAGGGAGTGCTTGTTTAATTGTAAGCTCATCCATGCCGTTATAGCCATAGCCTGCAAGTACCACTAATACTAATGCACCTGCAAAGCCCCCCCCGGTTTTTTGCACAAATGTACCCGCAGAATAAATTAAGCCTGTAGCGCGGCGTTTGTTTTTCCACTCGGAGTAATCGGCTGAATCACCAAGCATACTAAAAAATAATGTGGGCATCATCGCGGCAAAAAATTCAGCGGCGCAACCAAAGGTAAATACAGCAACCAGGTTATCGCTAGGTACCCAGTAAAATGCAGTAGTGAGTATGCCGCTTAGCATTAACGATGCAATAAAGAGGTTTCGTTTACCCATAATTTCGGCCAGCTTACCTGTGGCAAGTGCACCTAATATAGATACAACCAACAAGGCGATAAAATACTGCCCAGCCATGAGCTCATTAGCTACGTGGTACTTAAAGTAGTACGCAATTACACCGTATTTTATGCCATTAAACATCATGGTTAAAAAACCAATACCGAGTAATACCAACCAAGGTTTGTTGGCCAGAAGATCAACCATGTCGCGTTGTGATCCCGTTAAGCTTTGCTTATCTTTATTGAGTAATTTTTTAATAACGAACGTCATTGCAGCCATAACAAGGGCAAAAAATACGCCGCTGTATAAATCGCGGTAATAAAAAAACAGGGTGGTAGCAAGCAAAGGTAGTATTATAAATGGCAGGCTTTTAGTTAAATCAAACAACTCTGATTTTAAATTGCCTTCATTTGAGGCGTGCGGTGTTACACGCTCCTTGGTGGTCGCAAACGTTATAATCATTAAAATAATAAGTAAGCTGGCAAACAAGTACATAGTAAGCTGATAGCCTTTGGCGTTGTCGCCTGCGCCAAAAAATGCCACTAGCTCAGGTAAAAAACCCATCACTAATAAACCACCAGTAAACGCACCTGCAAACCTAAAACCAGAGAGCTTTGTGCGCTCTGTATCGTCGGGTGTCATAACGCCCATAAGTGCCGAGTAGGGTACGTTACTTACGGTGTAAGCAAGCGTTAAACCTATGTAGGTTACGTAAGCATAAATAAGTTTATTGGTGGTGCTAAAGTCGGGTGTGGTAAAACACAGCACCATAAACAAGCCCAAAAACGGTGCTGAGTAGAGTATCCACGGTCGAAATTTACCAAAGCGCGACTGCGTTCTGTCGGCAATCATACCCATAATAATATCGGTTACGCCATCAGATAGCCTTACAACCAAAAATAACATGGCAGCAGCTGCAGCCGATATGCCAAATGTATCGGTGTAAAACACCGCTAAATAAGCAAGCGCACCGCGCCATACTAAGTTAGCGCCGGCATCGCCCATGGCGTAACCGACTTTTTCGTATAAAGGGAGTTTGTTCACAGTGTGTGTTCTTATTGTTATAAGCCGATAATTTATCGGCTTGTTATGAGTTTAGTGTACGCTTTACCACTAGCTTTAACAGTTCGTTTTTGTGTGTTGTAATCTACATGTACTATACCAAAGCGCTTTAAATATCCTTCTGCCCATTCAAAGTTATCCATTAGGCTCCACGCAAAGTAACCATCTACTTTTACGCCTTGCTCTGCTGCGTTATGCAGGGCATTTAAATGCTCGTGGTAGTATTCAATACGATCGTTGTCTTTTACTTCGCCGTCTTTAAATTCGTCAGCCATGGCTGCACCGTTTTCGGTAATATAAATAGGTGGTAGGGTGTATTTTTCGTTTAACGATACAAGTAATTCTGTAAGCGCTTTAGGATAAATTTCCCAACCTATATCGGTCATTGGCGTTTTGTGTGGCAGTCCGTGATAAAAGTCGGTTTCGCTTGCTTGATAATGCATGCGGGTATAAAAGTTAACCCCTAGGTAATCTAGTGGTTGAGCAATTATTTCCATGTCGCCTTCTAAAATATCAGGGCGGTGGGCTTTAGGTAATTGGGAAATTATATCTGGGTACTTACCTTGCATTACAGGCTGCATATACCATTGGTTTATGTAGTCATCAGCAAATGCAGTGGCTTTTAAATCTTCTTCGCTTTGGGTAACTGAATAACAAGGCGTAAAGTTAAGCACAATACCGTTTAGCGTATTTGGGCTATTTTTAGCAAGTACTTGCATAGCCAAACCGTGACCTAGTAATAAGTGGTGCGCGGCTTTACGACCAAATTCGCGACCTACAATACCCGGAGCATGTACGCCAATTTCGTAGCCTAAAAATGAGCTGCAAAACGGTTCGTTTAAAGTGGCGTACGAGTGCACGCGTTCACCAAAAGCTTGGGTAATTAAATCTGTGTAATGGGCAAATTCGTAAGCGGTATTACGGTTTAGCCAGCCACCTTCGTCTTCAATGTGTTGTGGTAAATCCCAGTGGTACAGCGTTACAAAAGCTTTAATATTACGGCGTTTTAGCTCATCTAAAATGTCGGTATAAAACTTAACGCCGGTAGGGTTTAAGTGACCGCTTTTAGTCATTACGCGTGGCCAAGAAATAGAAAGTCTGTAAGCGTCTACGCCTAATGACTCTATTAGGTCTATATCGTCTTTCCAGCGAGTGTAGTGCTCGCAAGCTATATCGCCATTTGAATTATCGACTATTTTGCCTTCTTTACTGCAAAAGGTATCCCAAATACATGGCAAGCGATCGGTTGCGCCGCCTTCAATTTGAAATGAGGCCGTAGCTACACCATAAGTAAAATTTTTGGCTAAAAGTGGTGAGCCACTAGGTAAAGATAATTGTTTCATTAAGAGAAAACCTCTGCTTCTTTGTAGTAAATTTTGCTTTTATTTATAGTTTATAAATTGCATTGGTGGAAGCGCTTCCATATTTAATTTGATTAATCACTAAGGATGGTATTTAATAACTTTAAGGAAGCGCTTCCATATTTAGGTTAGTGGCTATTGCTAAGTAGGTCAATAGTTAAATTTAAATAACAAATAGGCGCTGCACAAAAACACACTGACACAACACAGGGCTATAAAAATGAAAAAAAGCTTAAACACTAACAGGTTACGAATGCTCCCTATTTTAATAGGCGGATTATGCGTTTTAAG
Organism: Pseudoalteromonas sp. Z1A8; assembly: GCF_011378855.1. GTDB lineage: Bacteria > Pseudomonadota > Gammaproteobacteria > Enterobacterales > Alteromonadaceae > Pseudoalteromonas. The sequence goes on from NZ_WTLB01000045.1 coordinate 19,530, forward strand.
TGCGTGTAATAAACAAGAGGCTAACGCTGATAATAACCAAAGCGCGGTAACCAAAAGTGCTGAGCATGAGCAAGGTGATTTATCACTTTGGCCAACGCTTAAAAGTAAGGTAGTAAAAACGCCTGAAATTGAAAAAACAATTGCTCAGTATTTAAAAACAATGACGCTTGAGCAAAAAGTAGCGCAGATGATCCAGCCAGAAATTCGCGATATAACCGCTGCAGACATGCGCAAATATGGTTTTGGTTCTTATTTAAATGGCGGTGGCTCTTTTCCGAGTGCGAATAAACATGCAACGCCTGCCGATTGGATAAAGCTTGCTGAGAGTATGTATCAGGCATCGGTTGATGACTCAATTGATGGCAGTAAAATTCCAACTATGTGGGGTACTGATGCGGTACATGGTCATAATAATGTGATTGGCGCGACGTTATTTCCGCACAATATTGGTTTAGGTGCAGCAAATAATCCTGCATTAATTGAGCGAATTGCAGCGGCTACGGCAATAGAAGTAATGGCAACAGGCATAGATTGGGTGTTTGCACCAACAGTAGCGGTAGTACGCGACGACCGATGGGGCAGAACGTACGAAGGCTACTCAGAAGACCCTGCAATTGTGCGTGAATATTCAGCCGCAATTGTAAACGGATTGCAAGGCAGAGCCGATGAGGACTTTTTAAGTGACAAACGCGTAATTAGTACCGTTAAACACTTTGTAGGCGATGGCGGCACGGTAGATGGTGACGATCAGGGTGACAACATTGATAGCGAAGAGACGTTATATAACATTCATGCGCAAGGTTATATTGGCGGCCTAACAGCGGGTAGCCAGTCGGTTATGGCATCGTTTAATAGCTGGAATGGCAAAAAGAATCACGGTAATAAATATCTACTTACAGATGTACTAAAAACAAAAATGGGTTTTGATGGCTTTGTTGTAGGAGATTGGAACGGGCACGGACAAGTTGCCGGCTGTACAAATGAAAGTTGCCCGCAAGCTGTTAATGCGGGGCTTGATATTTTTATGGTACCAACGGGTGCTTGGAAACCACTTTATGAAAATACAATTAAACAAGTAAAAGCGGGCACAATAACAATGGCGCGAATAGATGACGCCGTAGCACGTATTTTACGCGTTAAATTACGCGCGGGTTTATTTGATAAACCAAGCCCTGCAAATCGAAAATATTCAGGTAAGTTAGAACTAATAGGTGCGCCTGCACATCGCGATATTGCCCGCCAAGCGGTGCAAGAGTCGTTAGTGCTACTTAAAAACAACAACCATTTATTACCGCTTAACCCGTCTAGTAACATACTGATTGCAGGCGATGCGGCCGATAACATAGGCAAGCAATCGGGTGGCTGGAGTATTACGTGGCAGGGCACTAATAATCAAAATGCAGATTTTCCTGGAGCAACGTCTATTTATGCGGGGCTAAAAACGCAAATAGAGGCTGCTGGCGGTAACGCTATTTTAAGCCCAACGGGTGAATTTAATACCAAACCCGATGTAGCCATTGTTGTATTTGGCGAAGAACCATACGCAGAGGGGCATGGCGATAAAGACAACCTTGAGTTTGAACGTAACAATAAACGTTCTCTTAAAATATTAAAAACATTAAAGCAGCAAGGTATTGCGGTGGTATCGGTGTTTATATCGGGCAGACCAATGTGGGTTAACAGCGAGCTAAACGCGTCAGATGCATTTGTAGCAGCATGGCTTCCTGGCACTGAAGGACAAGGCATTGCAGATGTTTTGCTAGCGGATGCAAGTGGGCAGGTACAATACGATTTTAAAGGTAAGTTGTCGTTTTCGTGGCCTAAATCGCCACTGCAAACCGCAGTAAATAAGGGCGATGCTGATTACTCACCACTATTACCCTATGGCTTTGGCTTAACGTATAAAGATGAAAGTACGCTTGCCAATAATCTAAATGAAGACTCAGGTGTTGATATTAGTAACCTTGCGCCGCTATCTATATTTAATGGCAGCTTTAAAACACCGTGGCGCTTGTTTTTAAATTCAAACAGCGAGCAGCACCAAGTAGCAAGTAACAGTGTAAAGCTCGGCGGCATTACTTATCGCACTGAAGATAAAGCGATTCAAGAAGATGCGATGCAGTTTAATTTTGATGGTACTGCAGCCAGCTACATCGAAATTAATAGTAACTTTACCGAAGACAAAGTGGCCTACATTGAAGCAAATTCAGCCCTTAGCTTTAGCTATAAAGTTAATCAAATACCTAGCTCACAGACATACCTTGCAATGAAGTGCGAACAAGGTTGTGGTGGCAAGCTTGATATTACCAATGAGCTTAAAAATACTGATTTAAATACATGGCAAACCATGAGTATAGATTTAACGTGTTTTGCTAAAAAGGGCGTTGATTTTGCCAGAGTAACCAGCCCTTTTATTATTAAAACAGCAGGAGAGCTTAATGTTTCAGTTGCAAATATTAGCTTTGAACCACAAAGCGCTAAAAGCGCCATGGTTAAGTGTGAATAATAAAACCTAAAAGTTGTTGTGTGTATCCAAAGCCCTGAGGGCGTGTTGATCTTTGTGGATTGAAATTTGTTCAATCTAGGGGCAATTTAATCGCGGCGAGAGGTTTGTAACCTAGTGGGCTAAGTGAAAACCGAGCAACAAAGAGTAAATTGCCCCTAGGCAGAACCCTACGGGCAGCGCATGTTTGGCATTTATGCTACGTTATCGCCTATTTATGGGGAATAACCACACTACATAGGCTCTGCCTTGCCTAAAAACCAAACATACTGCTGCAAATTCAACCACCAAAGAACAACACGCCCTGTTAAGGGCTTTTTTATGCTGGGCAATACTGCTTTAAAAATTCATGATGAGGCGGTAATTGGCTTACGCGTTGCTCTATTTGTTGCTTAATACCGTGTAAAAAACGGGTGAGTTCTTCATCGCTCATCATGCTGGCTATTAAGTGATGTTGATTAGGCTCAATACCTTGACCAAGCATAACTTGCACCCACGAATCGACTCTAAAAATATCGCCATCGTCTAAAAATACACGGCCAGTTTGCTTAAACAAATCAATTTTGTGCTGAAGTGTTTTTGGCACCTCCATCGCACTACAGTGTTGCCAAAACTCACTGTCATCGCGATTAGTTACTTTGTAGTGCAGCACAATAAAGTCGCGAATATTTTCAATTTCGCTTTTAAGTTGTTTATTGTATTCGTCAATGGCGTGATTGGTAATGCCATTAAACGGAAATAAACGCATAAAGCGAATAATACCCGACATAATTAAGTGAATGCTGGTGGACTCAAGTGGTTCAACAAATCCGCTAGCAAGGCCAAGCGCTAAGCAGTTTTTGTTCCAGCCTTTTAAGCGACGACCAGTTTTAAATTTAATAACACGCGGCTCTGTAAGCGTCTCACCTTCAATGTTATTTAATAGTAAGGTTTTGGCTTGCTCGTCATTTATATATTGGCTGCAATACACTAAGCCAATACCTACACGGTTTTGCAGCGGTATACGCCATTGCCATCCGCTTTTATGGGCAATAGAGCGGGTAAGTGGCAATACAGTATCGCTAGTTGATTTTGTTTGCACCGCAATAGCGCTGTTACACGGTAGTAAGTGCGACCAGTCTTCGTAGCCAGTATGCAATGCTTGCTCTATTAATAAGCCTCTAAAGCCAGTGCAATCAATAAAAAAGTCGCCGTTAATGTGCTCGCCATTATTTAAAATCAATGATTCTATATGGCCCGTTTTAGTGTTTTTTACTACTTTTTGTATTTTACCTTCAATGCGTTTTACACCTAATGGCTCTGAAAATTCACGTAAAAACTGCGCGTAACGTGTGGCGTCCATATGGTAAGCATAGTTAATGGGGTTTTGCTGATTAAACGCAAATTTACCGCTTTTAGCAGTTTGCAACTCGTAGCAGTAATCGCCAAATGGGTTGTTTATTCCAAGTGCTTTACCTTGCAGCCAAAAGTGATGAAATTCACCCGCCCAACATTCTTTGCCCGTTGCGCCAAATGAGTGAATATAATGGGTGTTTTCATCGCCCCAGTTTTCAAAGCTAATGCCGAGTTTAAAGCTGGCTTGAGTGGCTTTCATAAATGCTTGCTCGTTTATACCCAGCAATTTATGAAATGTACGAATAGGCGGAATTGTTGCCTCGCCAACGCCCACGGTGCCAATATCGTCAGATTCAACAAGGGTTATGTTTATATTGTTGCCAACTAGTTTAGCAAGTGCCGCTGCGGCCATCCAACCGGCAGTGCCGCCTCCAGCAATTACTACGTTTTTAACAGCGTTTGTTTTAGTCATTATGTGGCTGCCCATTATTTGATAAAAGGTGATTTAAAAGCGTGCGATTACTTGGCAGTCCATTTAAGCACTGCGCTATTTTTTCGCGATTTTGCTGAAAATAGTAATCCCCAGCACGTGGGTCGTTAAATGTATTTTGTGCAGATACTGTTTGTGTATTAAAGCCCATGCCATATAAAACGTATTGATAACTGCTTGATGAAAACACTTCTTCGTTTTCAATAAAATCAAAGCGGCTAGGGGGCTGAAATTGCCAAAGCTTAAGTAAGTTTTGTAGACGCTCGGGCGCGGTATTTAAATTACTAATATCTTGCCAATAGGGAGTGTCGTCGCGTTTGCTTAACACATAGTGTAGTTTTAAAAACTCAATAACGCGCTGCCAACGAGTGCTAAAACGGTCATTAAAACGTGTTTTAAGCTGGCTCATGTGGGTGCGGTTTTGCGGTAGTTGCTCGCTTATCATGCTAATTGAAAGCTCAACCATAGCAAGTGCTGACGCTTCAAGTGGCTCTAAAAAGCCAGCAGACATACCCACGGCAACACAGTTTTTAATCCAAAATTGTTGCCTGTAACCAGGGCTGAAATTTAATACGCGGTAGTTAAGTTGCTCAGCTTGTTGCTCACTGGTGCTTTTGGCTATGTAGCTTTTTAATGTGTTTGTTGCGCTTTCATCACTTTGATATTTACTACTAAATACATAACCTGTGCCACGGCGCGTTGGCAGGGCTATATCCCAAATCCAGCCGTTACTTTGCGCTGTAGATAGCGTAGCAGAGGCAATTGGTTGATCGGTGTGTGCATTAGGTATTTGCGCCGCAACAGCGCTGTTATTAAATAAAATATGATCTTGCGCTATAAACTCACTATTAAAATGCTCCCCAATTAAACGAGCACGAGAGCCTGAGCAATCTATAAATAAATCACCTGTTATATCGTCATTATTATTTGTTTTTAATGAAGCAATATAGCCATGTTCGTCGTTAATAACATGGGTTACATCGTCAGTAATATGCGTAACATTTAGATTTTTAACACAGTGATTTTTTAAAAGCTCAGCAAATTTACCCGCATCTAAATGATAGCCATAGTTGGTGACCGCTGCATATTCGGGAGTTTGTAATTGTTTTGGTGCAAGTGCTGCTTGGCATACAAAGCTTTGCATATTAACAACGTCGGCAAATTTTTGGTTAGGTGCAATACGTTGCCAGCTGGCGTGTAAATTAGTGTGCTCGTAGCCTTGTGGATTCATAAAAGGGTGGTAGTAGTTTTCTCCCTCGCTGAGGTTACGCCAATTTATAAATTTAGAACCTTGCTTAAATGACGCGTCGCACTGGGTTATAAAATCAATTTCTTTAATGCCAATACGTTGTAGCGTGTTACGCATTGACGGCCACGTGCCTTCGCCCACGCCTAGTATAGGCACATTTGCCGACTCGATTAATGTGATACTAAGGCGCGGGTGTTCAGCGGCTAATAAGCCTGCGCTTAGCCAACCGGCAGTGCCACCACCTAAAACGACTATTTTTGCTATTGATTTGGTCATGACTTAACACCCTAAAATTGATAACAATTAAACTAGCATTAATACTGTTTTAAATACAAAAAAGCCGCTAGTAAAAACTAACGGCTTTACTTTGTATTACCTTTAGAAGTTGTAACGCATACCAATGTTGTAACGTGCGCCTAGCTGCTGTAGGTTCCATAACTGTGCTGACGTACGGCCATGTTCGCGGCTGTTTTGCTCAGTAATGTTAATGCCTTCAACAAAAAACGAGAGTTTTTCGCTATAGTTGTACGCAACATTAAAGTCGATTTGATAATATTCTTCAGTAAAGCCTGGCTCGTTAATATAACGCGCTGCGCTATTTAAAAACTTATCACGCCAGTTGTAAGCAATACGTGCTTGAAAATCGTCGTTTTCGTACATTGCTATAAAGTTAGCTGTATCGCTTAGACCCACTAGTGCAAATTGTGTAGTAGTAGGGTCAGCGTTTACATCGAAGTCTATGTCGCCATTAACAGTGGTGTAGTTTGCTTGCACACCAAAGCCGCTTTCACCAAAAAAGTGCTGAAAGGCAACTTCAAAACCATCAATAGTGGCATTTTTATTGTTTGTAGGTACTTGTGCTGTAAATTCTAGTAATGGGTCATCACCATTTGCAATTACATCGTAAGCGGCTTCAAACTCTTCGTAGGTCATTGAGTCAAAATCAACGTTGTTTTCTGTTGCTGCAACCATTTGAAATAAGTTTGAATCGGTTACTGCAAGTCCGCGAGATTCTAGCTCAGCAATGGCAGCTTGTGCGCGAGGGCCCGCTGTTGCATCGCGTAATCCGTAGTAGTTTTGCGTCATTGGCGTTAAACCAATAAAGTTTTCGATGTCTTTCGTGTAGTAACCTACCGACACATAGCTTGTTTCTGCAAAGTACCATTCAGCCGATACATCAATATTATCTGATTCAAGTGGCACTAAACCAGGGTTACCTGTTGATGCTGTTGCCTGTGACGAACCAGCGAGCAGAGTCGGACCACTTGGTACACCCACGGTTGCTGCAGAGCTTAAGTTATCGTAAGTTGGGCGTGCAATAGTGGTGCTATAAGAAAAACGTGCTTTTACGTTTTCAATTACTTCTATGTCAAAGTCAAAGCTTGGTAAAAAGTGATCGTAGCTAGATTTAAGCGAAAAATCTTCTTTGTCAGAACCAAAACGTACATTGAAGTCGTTATTGCCTTCCCACGCTACGGCGTTAGGTAAATCGATATTAGCCGTTGAGGTAATGTCGGTAGACTCTTGGCGTGCGCCAATTACGATGTTGTATGGCATATCGCCAATGTAACCGTTGTAAGTAAATTGCACGAACGCTGCTGTTATATCTTCTTCAATGGTGCGGTTAGTTGCAAATGCGCCATCGGCTGCAAAATTAAAGCCGTATTCTTCACCTGCCCAGTAGCCAATTTGCGATGCGCTGCCTGTGAATCCTTGGTTATACGAACCTGATGTATCGTAGTCGTCAAATTCGGCTAAAAAGTTTGTTGGATTTAGGTAGCCATCAGGTAGTTCGCCTGGGTTTTCGATACCCCAGTTACCCATTGTATTACGTGTAAGAGATTGTAGTGAATGGCTTTCCATAGAGCGAGACTCTATGCCAAAGTCAATTGCCCCGTTTTCAATTTCGTATTTACCATGCAATCTAAATTCTGTTACTTCAGACTCTTGGCGAGCAAAGTTAGAATCTAAAATAGACGTTCCCACATCAGAGGCATCTAACGTGTTATTACAATTTAAATTGTCTCGGAGGCAATCATTAAAGTCGATACTCATTGATGGAAGCTCGCGGCTAAAATCAACTTCTTGTGCGTTAACTACGTTTGCGCCTAAGCCTGCGTTTACCCAGCTGCCGTAAGCTGCATCTGGTTTACTAGTTGCTTTTGAATTGTGCGCATCAAACATAAAGCTCAATTCTGAATTGAAATAGTACTCAACGTTTAAGCCAATAGAGTCGTTTTGGTTAACTTGGTTTAGCTCTTGAAACGCTAAACCTAAATCGCGTGTTTGCTGATCGCGACGTTCTTCTTGGTAGTAAATAGGAGTTTTTACTGTGTTATCGTCAAACGTTAGTGCGCTTTTGTAATTATCCATCCATATTGATTGCTCAGCACGGGCTTCGAATAAGTCTTGCTTAGAATAGGTGTAATCAAGCGTGACTGTTAAATCGTCAATTGGGCTATACTGCAGCGTTAATTGCGCGTTTGTTCGAGTACGTTCACTGTCGGCAATGGTGTAGCGCAAATCTGATGGCATTGAATAAAGCTGGCCAACAGCGGGTGCATTAGTTAAAACAATATCGTCTGCAGCTTGTGGAATTGTGCCGTCAAAAGCAGATGTATTCCATTGATTTACAAACGCACCGGTAGATGAACTATCACGTTGCTGCATACTTGCTGTAAGTGAGGCGCCAAATTTAGCTTCGCTGTCGGTCCAGCTAATTAAGCCCGAAAGCTCAGGTGTTATGTCATCACCAACGCGGTTTGTTGAGTCGTGTAATGCTTTTACGCCAATGCTTGAAACAAAGCCTGGGTTATCAAGTGGGCGAGCCGTATTAATATTAATTGTTGCGCCAATACCACCAGATGCAATGCTTGCTTTACCTGTTTTATATACTTCAACCGACTTAACGCTATCAGACGCTAAGTTTGCAAAGTCAAAAGCACGAGAGCTTGGTGTACCACCGCCTGCAGGCAAAGAAGCCGCCGGCATAGTACGTCCGTTTAGGGTTACCATATTGTAGTCGGGGCCAAAACCACGAACAGTCACTTTAGAGCCTTCGCCGTTTGAACGATCAATCGACACACCCGTAATACGCTGTAGTGACTCGGCTAAGTTGGTATCGGGGAATTTACCAATATCTTCAGCTGATATAGCATCTACAACGCCTGCGGCGTCGCGCTTTAATCGAGTTGACTCTTTAATACTGCTCTTAAAACCAGTAACTTGAATTACTTCAACATCGGTATTTGCTTCTTGTGCATATACCGGTAAAGAGATTGATGCGCCTAAAATCAGAGATAGGCTGGTCGCTATCTTTGTTTTTCTTACAATATGGTTGGACATTCGGTTTCCCTCGCACTTTTATCATTATTATTAACAGCTGTATGGAGCTGTTATTGTGTAATTATAAACATTGTCAAATGTATGGAAGCGCTTCCATAAAAGCTCATTTAACTGAGCTTTGTGGAAGCGCTTCCAGAAATGCTAGTTTAAATTTTAAATAGGGTCAACTATTGTTTTAATAAAATGAGACTAAATTGTTTTTAAAATGTATGCTTTTTAAATTTAATTTTATTTAAATTATAAATTACAGGTGGTTATAAAAAACCGTTTTAAATAGTTGTGTAACAACATTTTATTATAAGAAAACTGGTTATTGATTCATTTAGTTATTTAAACACTTTAATAAGGTGTTTAAATCAGCTTTTAGTAAGGGCTAAAATTAATAAGTAGGCCGTTGGTCACTCAACTAGGACAAAACTTAAATTACTTATTACACTCAGCCATAGACTCAACTTAAAACACTATTTATAGGTATTAATAATTATGAGCAATGTAAAACAAGGATTAGCTGCAACCGCTTTAATTATGGCGTCGTTTAGTAGTATTGGCGCGCAGCAATGTAGTGATGTAAGTTTGCAAATTTTAGGCTCGGGCGGCCCTGAGCTTAACGATGGTCGCGCATCAACAAGTTACCTTATTTGGCACGAAAATAAAGCCAGAGTGTTAGTTGACGTAGGCTCTGGTGCCAGTATTGGGTTTGATAAAGCAGGTGCAAAATTTAGTGATGTTGATGCCATTTTATTAAGCCATTTACACACTGATCATGCTGGCGATTTACCTAGTTTTATAAAAGGCAGTTACTTTACATCACGCGATAAAACACTTGCGATATTTGGCCCCCAGGGCAACCGTGTAATGGCTTCTACTAACAAATATGCACAAGCGTTACTAGGTAAGCAGGGCGCATTTAGATACTTAAGTGATTACGTAGAAGGTAATGAAAACTACAAATTAGATATTCGTTCTGTTGCATCAACAAAACAAAATGAATTTAAACAATCACTACAAAGTGATTTGGCTGTTAATGCAATGACAGTTAACCATGGACCTATTCCGGCTTTAGCGTGGAAAGTGAGTATAGCAGGATGCGAACTTGTGTTTGCAGGCGACATGACCGACAAGTTCGGCACATTTACTGACTTTGCTAAAAATGCCGATGTAGTGGTTATGCACAACGCAATTGATGAAAACGCATCAGACGGGGCTAAAAATTTACACATTACCCCAAGTCAAATCACTAAGGTACTAATTGAGGCTGCACCTAAAACGGCGGTTCTATCTCATTTTATGAATCGGTCATTAAAAAATCAGCAATTGTTTAAAAAATCGTTAATTAAATCACTAAAAAGTAACGTAGTTTTTGCAGAAGATGGTTTAAAAATAAACTTATAAAGTATTGCGCATAAGAGTGTTGCGGGTCGCTAGTTTTATCGCTATTTTAAAGGCTCTCTCATAGATGGATTTTATTATGCGCATTAAATTTTTAGCGAGCTTTTATTCTTTCTTCTTGTTTGCACTGTTTGGTTGTGACGACCAAAGTATGGCAATGCAAGATAGCCCTCAGCTAAATAATAATGTAAGTAACTTACCCTCTGATCTCAAAGTAAACACGCCTTCAGCAGCTCAAACAAACGAACCCGCTTTAGTGGTCGGTATGCTGGCAACACATTGTAAAAGTAATGAAGCAGCCTACATTAACGCAAAAATGCATAAAGTTGTGCGTAACCCAGATGAAAGTACAGCCTACAAGTTAGAACCTACCGATAAAGTGCTTTCTATTTGTGTTGCAAAAGATGACTCATCACTTAGTTATCGATTTGGTCGAATTAATGACATAGGGCTTGAAAAAGAAGCCACTCCAGATGCACCATTTGGTAGTTACTACAGGCAAGTAGGGCGTATTGGCGAGAGTATTTTATTTTTTAGTAACGGCGAATATCATTACTACATTATTAACTCAGGCGGTATGGGCAGTGGTGTAACCGTTAATGTTTATAAAAACGATACATTAATTTCTGAGTTGTTTTCGGGTAATGATCCTTATGATGATTTTGTTATAGCAACCGATTTAAACTTCCCTAAAAAATTGGTGAGCGAAAAACAGCCATTTAACAAGCAAATGCAGTAAATAATGACTCCACAGCAGCAAAACGTTATAGAGCAAGGGCACTGGTTTAAAAATCGTAGCCCTTATTTAAAAAGCTTTTTATTAACGCAGGGTAAAATACTCTCGCTTAAAGCTCAGCAATCGTTATTTTTGCGAGGTGATAAGCACGATGGCATTTATGCAGTGCTTAACGGAGTAGTGCGTATTAGTGGCGTAAGTAACGAAGGCAAAGAAGCTGTACTCAGTTTTATTGATTCGTCACTGTGGTTTGGTGAAGTAACCTTGTTTGATGGTGGCCTGCGTACTCATGACGTATATGCACAAACTGATGTTGTGCTTTTTTACGTGCCCCAACGCGAGCTTGAACAGCTATTAAACGAACAGCCACAATATTGGCAAGAGTTTGGTTTATTGCTGGCACAAAAGTTACGGCTAATGTTTACCTCAATGGAAGATCACGCATTACTAAGTGCTGAGCAAAAAGTATGCAATCGACTTTTAATGCTTAGCGAACATACAGAGCACTTAACACCGCTTGTTTTATCTCAGCAGCAACTTGCTGATATGACCTACCTAACGCGCCAAACTATTAATCAAATACTGCAACAGCTTGTTAGCCTACAAGCCATTAGTTTGGGGTATCAACGCATAACTGTTTTAGATAAACAAAAGTTACAGGCGCGTGCTACACAGGCTTAAATAGAGGCTGTTTTTATTTAGTTGGAACCAAAATTGCTACAGATAATGTAACGCAACAATGGATTTGAGCTAATGACTACAATAACCTTTAAAAATCAATATAGTAATTATAACTCTCCTGCGGTAAATAAAGCGGCAGGTTCAAGCGAAGTTGCGGCAACTAATACCCTCCCTAACGAAAAAACAAATGATGTTAAAGGCATTACCTCAGCCCCTAAAGAACCAACGTTTTTAGAAAGTGCTCAAGAAGCGTTGGTTTATCAGCGCTTAGGTGTAAACAAAAACAAAATAGACGAGCTAAAAGCGACAATAGAAGAGCTCATTAAAGAACAGCAAAGTGAGGGCGCAGACCCTAGCGCAATTGCTGATAAAATAGAGGAACTTCAAAAAATGCTTGAGCAAGAGTATCAAAAAGGGCGCGAGCGAACGGATATGAAAGGTGAGCATGAGCCGGGTAAAATAATTTCTGCATTCGTTTAATTTACAAAATGTCGGATACCTGACATTGTTGTTGTGTCTACTTTTGCTAAAGTAAGTTTTATATATAAAAATAAAGGCAAAACAATGAAAACACTTCAACAGCAACTTGGTAAATATGGTTTGTATCATCGTTCTAAGCGCAATGTACTAACGCACTTTTTTGGTATTCCGCTCATTGTATTTGCAGCGTTGTGTTTACTTGCGCGTATTCAAATACCCCTTGGTAGCGTAGTAATTGATGGCGCACAACTTTTTGTATTAGCGTCGGTTGTTTATTATTTTATGCTGAGCTTTTCGCTTGGCTTTATTATGGCCGTAATATTCACTTTGCTCCTTGTTGCTGCTCAGCCCATTGCAGCAATGGCATTTTGGCCTTGGTTGAGTATTGGCGTAGGTGTGTTTGTATTTGGCTGGGTGTTACAGTTTATTGGGCACTATTACGAAGGTAAAAAACCGGCGTTTGTAGATGACCTAATTGGCTTAATTATTGGCCCTTTGTACGTAACTGTTGAGCTACTATTTTTAATGGGCTTTTACAAAACATTAGAAGATGAAATAAACGCAATAGCAGGCTCTACAAAGGCGTAAAATACTTTACTAAGTACCTTAATAAAACTTAATAAATAACAATAAAAGGCAGATAACGCATGCAATATAATAATAAAACCGTGTGGATCACCGGGGCATCATCAGGTATTGGTAAAGAACTTGCTATACAATTTGCCGAGCTTGGAGCGCGCGTTATTTTATCGGCGCGCAATGTAGATAAACTAAACGATTTAAAAGCAACGCTTAAAGGCGAAGGGCACTTAGTTGTGCCGCTTGATTTAGCCCAGCCAGAGCTGGTACTAAGCACAATAATTGCGCAAATGAGCGAGCTTCCTGCAATTGATATTTTAATTAATAACGGCGGCGTATCGCAGCGCAGTTTATTTTTAGAAAACGACTTTAACGTGTATCGCCAATTAATGGAGGTTAATTACTTTGGCTTAATTGCACTGACTAAAGCTGTATTACCTACTATGGTGGCAAGGCGCAGTGGCTCAATTGTGTCTATTAGTAGTGTGGCGGGTAAAGTAGGTTCAAAATTTAGAACAGGTTACTCGGGTTCTAAATATGCGGTTGTTGGTTTTATGGATTGCCTACGTGCAGAAGTTAGCGAACATACATAGGTTGGATCTTAAGGAATAAAACTTGAAAACATGCTCTGAATTTGATCTGATAGTAATCGCCAAACCACTATCTATCCC
>NZ_WTLB01000046.1 GCF_011378855.1 Pseudoalteromonas sp. Z1A8
GGTGTAATAAAAAACCAAGAAGCGTTTAAGCTCCAAGAAAGTTAAATACGACCTTGAAGCTTAAAATGAGAGATGGTATCTACCTGCCAAGTTTAATACTGTGGTTAAATTCACTTGTAGACCCGCTATTTGCAAGTGTTTAAAACGCAGTTTTTATGATGGTTTTAGGTTAAGTAATGAGAAGCTTCGCTTCGCGCGCGAGCATGCTTAGCGCCTACCTGCCAAGTTTGACACTGTGGTTAAAATTCACTTGTAGACGCGCTGCTTGCAGGCGTTTAAAACGTAGTTTTTAGGATGGGTGATTAAGTAATTAGAAGCTTCGCTTCTCGCGCGAGCAAGCTCTGCGCCTACAACACAGCGAATCACGTCAAAATGCGATTATAATATTCACCTGTAGACGCGCTGCTTGCAGGCGTTTAAAAACGTAGTTTTTAGGATGGGTAATTAAATAATTAGAAGCTGCGCTTCTCGCGCGAGCAAGCTCTGCGCCTACAACACAGCGAATCACGTCAAAATGCGATTATAATATTCACCTGTAGACGCGCTGCTTGCAGGCGTTTAAAAACGTAGTTTTTAGGATGGGTAATTAAGTAATTAGAAGCTACGCTTCTCGCGCGAGCAAGCTCTGCGCCTACCTGCCAAGTTTGACACTGTGGTTAAAATTCACTTGTAGACGCGCTGCTTGCAGGCGTTTAAAAACGTAGTTTTTAGGATGGGTGATTAAGTAATTAGAAGCTTCGCTTCTCGCGCGAGCATGCTTAGCGCCTACAACACAGCGGATCACGTCAAAATGCGATGCAATATTGTATGGTGGCTCATTTTTTCAGGCATAAAAAAAGCCGCATAAAATGCGGCTTTGGAGGTTTAGTCTCACTTCACTTTGGGCGTGTCTCCAAAACTTAGTGAATACGTTACCAAGGAACTGTTATGTATTATTTAAGCTATTGACTCTAATGCAATTTTAACCATTTCGTTAAACGTGCTTTGACGCTCATCAGCAGGTGTTGCTTCGCCAGTGATTACGTGGTCACTTACTGTAAATAATGCCATTGCGTTTGCGCCGTATTCAGCTGCAACGCCGTATAAACCTGCTGTTTCCATATCTACTGCTAGCATGCCTAACTTGTCTAAGTCTTTATAGAACGAGTCATCTGCTTGATAGAATGTGTCTGTCGTAAATACGTTACCTACTTTCGCTTTAATTCCTAACTCTTTAGCAGCGTTTACGCCGTTTAAAAGTAGGTCAAAGTTAGCAATAGCAGCAAAATCGTAGCCACGTACGCGTGCACGGTTTACGTTTGAATCTGTGCTTGCACCTTGTGCAAAAATTACGTCACGAATTTTGATATCTGTGCCAATACCGCCACACGTACCAATACGTATAATATTTTTAACGCCAAAGCTTACAATTAGCTCACGTGCATAAATAGACATTGATGGAATGCCCATGCCTGAACCCATAATGCTTACTGGCTTACCTTTGTAAGTACCAGTGAAACCGTACATGTTACGAACGCCTGTAACTTGTACTGCATCATCTAAAAAGTTTTCAGCAATATATTGCGCACGTAGCGGATCGCCTGGCATTAATACTGTTTCGGCGAAATCACCAACGTTTGCACTGATATGCGGAGTACTCATTAATTGTTTTCCTTTTTATTTGGCGTTGTTAGCTCATTTAAAAAGCTGTCGCCGTAATCAAGTGCAGATAAGTTAAACCACTGTGCCAGTGTTTGACCTATATCTGCAAAGCTGTTGCGTTCACCTAATGGTGTGTTACTCATACCCGGTTGGTATGCAATAACTGGTACGTATTCACGAGTGTGCTCAGAACCTGGAAAGGTCGGGTCACAGCCATGATCTGCAGTGATCATTAATACATCATCTGCGTTTAACTGGTTTAGTATAGTTGGTAAATAGTCATCAAATTCTTTTAATGCTTTTGCGTATCCTACTGGATTACGGCGATGACCAAATTTTTCATCAAAATCAACTAGGTTAGTAAAGATTAAGCTGCGATCTGGCGCACTTTTCATTACTTCGCTGGTTTTTTCTAGCAAGTTCATAAGCCCAGGTGCTTTATGCTTTTGAGTTATGCCCTGATGCGCGTAAATATCTGATATTTTACCAATACTAATTACTTCGCCGCCGTCTTTTGCTAGTACATCTAACAATGTTGGTGCTGGCGGAAGTACTGAATAGTCACGACGATTACCCGTTCGAGCAAAGTCTTGACTATTTGAACCCAAAAATGGCCGCGCAATCACTCGTCCTATATTCATTTCATCAAGTAGCGCCCGTGCGATTTCGCAAACTTGATAAAGCTTCTCTAGGCCGAATGACTCTTCATGCGCGGCTATTTGAAACACGCTATCAGCTGAGGTGTAACAGATTGGTTTACCTGTTTTTACGTGCTCTTCACCTAGCTGTTCTAAAATGGTAGTTCCTGATGCATGGCAATTGCCTAAAATTCCAGGAATACCTGTACGAGCAATAAACTCGTCTATAAATTCTTGTGGGAAACTTGGCTGTGTTTTTGGGAAATATCCCCAATCAAATAACACTGGTACGCCTGCCATTTCCCAATGACCTGATGGCGTGTCTTTTCCGCTAGAAATTTCTTTAGCGTAACCCCATGCACCTTGAGGAGCTTGACGGTCTGAAATTAAACACGGTTCGCCACCGGCAGCTTCACATGCGTCCACTAACCCAAGTTTTGATAGGTTTGGTAGCGACAATGCTGAGCCTGTTTCGTCGTAATATGCTTTTAGTAAGTGAGCGAATGTATTAGCTCCAAGATCGCCGAATTTATCTGCATCTGGTGCTGCACCGATTCCTAGGCTATCTGCCATTAAGATAATTGCTCTTGCCATTTTGACCTCACTTTGATTCTAGGCGGTTACTTTATCTGCTGATCGAATTTTTCGTACAGGACAAAAGTCCTGTTTCATAAAACCTAAACATTATAAATTTGCACTCTTGAGCGAAGCAAAAGAGATTAATCGTGTCTTTTTTGCTATTGTGATCTACCAACAATATATCTTTCTGTGTGGATGAGAACTTTAGTGACACGAACTACTATTATAGCCATTGCGGGCGCATCAGCGTCGGGCAAATCTCTTTTTAGCCAAACTATTTACAATGAACTGGTTAACGAGCTTGAACCAGGCGCTATCGCCATTATTGAAGAAGATGCTTATTACAAGGATCAGTCGCATTTGCCGATGGCTCATCGTACGCAAACAAACTACGACCATCCCGATGCATTTGAACACGCGTTAATGCTTGAGCATTTAACGCAAATTCGTTGTGGTAACTCAGTAGAAGTACCAACGTATGATTATGCTCAGCATACACGCAGCGAAAAAACTCGCCGTGTGCCTGCTGCTAAAATACTGATTGTTGAAGGTATTTTACTATTGAGTGATAAAGCGCTTAATAAAGAATTTGATATTAAGGTGTTTATAGACACACCTTTAGATATTTGCTTAATGCGCCGTATGCAACGTGATATGGAACAAAGAGGCAGAACGTTACAATCTGTTGTTGAGCAATATCAGGCAACTGTTAGACCGATGTTTTATCAATTTATTGAGCCTTCGAAACATAACGCCGATTTGGTTGTGACTCGAGGCGGTATGAACCGCGTTGCGATTGATATAATAAAAAGTAAGATAAAATATTTACTACAAGAATAATAACGGGAAACATTTGTATGACAACATTTATGAGCTTAGTGGGCATGTGTGTGCTGCTAAGCATTGCCTTTGCTGCGTCAACTAATCGCAAGGCAATTAATTTAAGAACCGTTGGTATAGCATTTGCGATGCAAATTGTTATTGGTGGTTTTGTACTGTTTTTCGAAGCAGGTAAAAATGTGTTAACTAGCATGTCATCAGCCGTTTCATCGGTTATTGGTTATGCAAACGACGGTATTGGATTTTTATTCGGTCCACTTGCCTCACAAGATACATTAGGTTTTATTTTTGCGATTCAAGTTTTGCCGGTTATCGTGTTTTTCTCAGCACTTGTTGCTGTGTTATATCACCTTGGCATTATGGATTGGATAATTAGGATTTTAGGCGGCGGTTTACAAAAATTATTGAAAACCTCTCGTACAGAATCGCTTTCAGCAACAGCAAATATTTTTGTTGGACAAACTGAAGCACCGTTAATAGTTAAGCCCTTTATAGCAACAATGACAAAATCGGAATTGTTTGCAGTAATGGTAGGTGGCTTAGCAACTGTAGCGGGCTCTGTAATGGCCGGTTACGTAATTATTGGCGTAGATCTTAAGTATCTTATTGCGGCAAGTTTTATGGCCGCTCCGGGTGGTTTTTTAATGGCCAAGATGATTGTGCCAGAAACTGAAACGCCTAAAGATAACTTAGCTGATTTAGATTTAGATGACGACGATAAGCCTGTTAATGTAATTGATGCAGCTGCATCAGGTGCCGCAAACGGCATGCATTTAGCACTTAATGTAGGTGCAATGTTACTTGCTTTTGTAGCGCTAATTGCATTATTAAACGGTTTATTAGGTGGTATTGGCGGGTGGTTTGATTACCCAACATTAACGCTACAAGAAATATTAGGTTATGTATTTGCTCCAGTTGCATGGTTACTAGGTGTGCCATGGGATGAAGCGATTATAGCCGGCAGCTTTATTGGTCAAAAGATAGTAGTAAACGAGTTTGTTGCTTACTTAGACTTTATAAATTATCGCGATACGTTAAGTGCGCACACGCAAGCAATTGTTACTTTTGCTTTATGTGGGTTTGCTAACTTATCATCGATAGCCATTTTACTAGGTGGGTTAGGCGGTATGGCGCCTAGCAGGCGGAAGGATATCGCACGCTTAGGGCTCAGAGCAGTGTTAGCAGGATCTATGGCTAACCTTATGAGCGCAGCAATTGCTGGGTTTTTCCTCTCGCTAGCTTAGAAACTTATTGAGATGAACACCGGTGTTGCAAAACAAGAGGATAGCGCTTTAAGGGGTTAAAGCTCTATCTGACTTGAACGATACTTCACCAAGGGCCGCAAGGCCCTTTTATCGTTTTAGGGCTTTAATTTTTTAGCCTCAACTACTTCAAACCTCAAGCCACTTATCTATCTAACATCCTTTATAGTTATACATAACTCAAATAAACCAATACTTTAATTAGTACTTTTTGCGTCTCACCTTTTGTGTTTTTTATATTTTAAGCCACACCTGATATTACTCGTATTAATTGAATGATGACTCTCGAACGTGAAATACCTTCTTTATCTTTTATGCTTAATAAGCTCTGTATTTATTCATGCTAAAGAGAGCTTATTAGTAGTTACTGAATTAGCACCACCGAACCAAGTATTAATTAATGGAGAAGTTACAGGCTTAGGTACTGAGTTTATTAGAGATATATTTAAAGAAGCAGAGCTTACGCCTAATATTCAAATGTACCCGTGGGCACGCGCTTATAAGATTGCGAGTGAACTCAAAAACACCTTTATATACAGCCTTGCTCGCACTGTAGAGCGAGAAAATAAATTTTATTGGATTGCACCAGTTGGTAAGTTTCATTTAGGCTTTATTAGCCTCGCAGGGCGCTGCGACATAATTATTAATAATACCGAACAAGCAAAAAACTACAAAATAGCAATGCAACGAAACGACTTTTCTACTCAAACACTTTCAAAGCTTGGTTTTGAAGTTGTATTAACTAGTGATATTCAAAAGTCATATGATCTATTACTTGCTAAAAAAGTAGACTTAATTGTGGACGATCCTCTTTATATGCAACAAATGAGTGACTACTTAAAGCTTGAAAAAGGGTACTTAAACTTTATTTATAAAATAGACGAGCTAACTGTTGATGCCTATTTAGCCGCTAATAAAGAAACGAACTCTGATTTAATTGAAAAATTACAAGCTGCTTTTTTAAAAGTAAAAGAGGATAAAGGGCTCCCTTACGGAAAATAAATTAGTGTGGGTAACAATATTTTTAGACGTTAAAGTTATCTTTCATTTTTAACTTTATATATTCTTCATAAAATCGGTTTATGACACGCTCAGCTACTGACTTATTAAATGCTATATAATTGCCAGCAAACTTAGGAAGAGGCAATTCTTGCACTTAACTACTTCATTTGCTCTATATCCAAAGAGCTCTAGCTATACTTTATTGTAACTTTTGAGCCTAAAATTAGATCAATTTTTCTTTTTAAAAACAAATCTATATATTGTTTTTAGTCTTCAAAAACTAGTAAGTTTTCACCCATTCTAAAACCAATTTCATCTACAAATGATTCGTATATATCCCCTATTACTATTCCTAAAGAAAACTGCTTTGCATCTTTTAGATTATTTATACCAATCCCAATAAATAGCTTATCTATTTTACTTACTAAAACAACCCATATCTTTGTTGTCAATTTCGCAAAGGGAACAACCATTTACGCCTAGAACTGAATTATTTTTTCAGCGTAAAATTTAGATCACATACTTAATGGAATTGGTATAACTTGCTTATTAGCTTTGAGTTTATAAAAGAAAGTTTGGCTAGATGCCAGCGGCCCAATCCAATTAAATAGAGGTTCACGTTCGGTGTTTTTAGCTATTGAAACAATGCCAAAGTAAGGGGCTTTTAAACTAAGTTATAAGCACGCTTCCAAAGTAGCAATTTAAACTCGCAGGTTATATCAATAGCTGTGCAAATATCTTTTACAATATTGAGAGTACTACTAACAAGCTGGTCTTTGTCGTTTTGAATTTGTTGTTTTGAAATTATAAGGGAGAAATGTTCGGTATAAATTACAAGCTTAAACTCACTTGCATTAGCGCAATGACTTAGAAGAATAGAAAAACGAATATTAGGAGGGGCTAAATAATAGCAATATCATTTAGTTAATTTACATTGATAATGGGCGTTGCTTGGTTTGAGTCAAATTTCAGACACAAAAAAAGCGCCTTAAGCGCTTTTTTTTATTTTACTTAAAAAGTAAAATTATACAGCTGTGATGTTATCAGCTTGTGGACCTTTTTGACCTTGTGAAAGAGTAAACTCTACACGTTGGCCTTCAGCTAAAGTTTTGAAACCTTCGCTTTTGATTGCTGAGAAATGTGCGAAAACGTCTGGGCCATTTTCTTGCTCGATGAAACCAAAACCTTTAGATTCGTTAAACCACTTAACTGTACCTGATACGATGTTAGACATTGTAATATCCTGAAATAAAAATAAAAATATGCTCATAAGAGCGGGTGTAGCAAAAAATGAGATGGTACTTTAAAAACTTCAGGACGGTACTACAAGTATTACTTATATCGAAATGGAGATTTATAGCTTACATGCTTTCTTTCTAGCTGCGGCCCACTATATAGAGTTTAAATAATATGTCAAGTACCTATCTATAATCAGAATAATAAACAACCAAAACTACTTTTAGTTGTTATTAAAATTCAAATTCTAATGCGAGCCTAAAACTATGGTTTTTTTCTGATTGGCTTATCTCAGTGATGAAACCCGCTTCCCATTTTAATTGCTTTTGCCCATCAAAGCGTTGTAAACCTATAAAGCCAGGCCCTATGCCAATAAAGTCTTCACCTACGTAAACCTCTATAGAAGGCTGAAAAGCAGAACGATACCGGTAGCGATATTGCGCTCTAAACTCACTTTCCCATTCGTTTTTAATATCCTGCCCCCATTCATAAACCAAAAAAGCGTTTAATGTTAGGCTTGTTTTTCCAAATTCTTTTTCGATAACAAAACCCGAGGTTGCCTCAAATACATCTTCGTTATGTTTTTTTTCAAGCTCAAATAATGCGCCCCAATCAGCCCATAACTTACCTTGCTCAATTAATTGCCAACGTAGCTCAAGCTCGTACGCTTCTAAGCCAAAATCGCCGTTATCGTCTCGCTCACCAACTATGTAACCTTCTAGTGCCATTGTATCGTTAATAGCACCACCGCCACCCAAACGCTGCGCTAATATATTGCCACTATCAGTTTGATGCGACACTAAGCGCCACTCAAACTCACGCTCAAAAGGCAAAACATAGGGGTGATATACCTTATCAACAACAATACCATCAGCATTCGCTTGGGTTGGGAGTAACAACACACAAAAAGCGGTAAAACTAAGCGCTAAATATAGGTTAAGTGCTTTCATACACGTTCCTTAGTTATTGAAGCCGGAATAACATAACAAAGTAATAAAAATAACACGCTGCTTGTACTATATATAAGTACACTCATTAAATCAGGAGTGGCCTCGTAACCAACAAGCGCACGCAGTACGCGCCCAAGCTCAGAATTTTCACTTAACACATCACGTAAATCCCACACTGTTGAGGTGTTTGTAATTAAATCTATTTGGCTTGCCAAATCCAGTGCAACTAATAACTTTGCCGCACTATTAAAAGCAAGCAAAGTAAAAAGCGGATACATACCAAAGCGGTACTTAATTGTATTCATTAAAAAGTACAGCAATACGCTAAAACTTAAGCAAATTCCACTGCCTAATAAAGTGCCAATAAATAAGCTTTGCCCTGCATCACTATTTTGCCAAAAACTGGTGAGGTAAATAATATAATGGCTTAAATACAATGTTACTGTACTGATAACTGCGATATAAAATGCCGCTGACTTTTGCTTTAGTGCAAATACCAACACAGCAATAAATATAGTAATACATAGCCCTATTTGTGAGTACTCTAACCCTTGGTGTTCAAACCACTGGCTCACCCACGATGCGCTTTGCATGTACAGAAACGACATTACCGCGCCAATTAACACAGCAGAGCATATTCGCAAAGAGCTCTGTTTTTTAACTACTTGTAATAGCACTAATAAAATAGCCACAGGTAGTAATTGATTAAGGCTCATGACTAAACTAGTTATTAGCATGCTGCGCCTCTTCATCGCTAACTATAACAACGCCCCTTGCTGTATTTGGCGAAAACTCACCAAAAAACTCGTAATGCCCTTTACTAAGCGGCCCTATATAAATAATGCTTTTACGGTTTGGGTAGAGTACTTTTTCTCTGTTTAGATCAAAGCTATCAAACTCTTCTGGTGTGCTATCTTGGTTTTCTATTAATAGTTTTACTTTTTTATTTGCGGGAATAATTATTTGCGAGGGATAAAACAAATGATCTTTTAAATAATAAGGTACTCTTTACTCGCCGCGTTAAACGATAAAAACAGTAAACAACAAAGACATTGATTAAATAAACGTTTAGTCACTTTTTACTCCTGTAAAAGTAACCTTAACGGTTAGTCCACCTAAATGACTATTCGCTAAATGAATCTTTGCGTCATAAATAGCAATTATGTGTTGAACAATCGCCATACCTAAACCGGCACCTTGCTCGCCAGATGGATGCTGATCGCCACCCACGCGATAAAAGCGATTAAATATTCGGTCTTTTTGCTCTTCAGTCATGCCTGCACCAGAATCATCTATTTGCCAACTATAGTCATTATTACTTGATGCTAATTTAATTATAATTTGACCGTTACTAGGTGTGTATTTAATCGCATTACTGAGCAAGTTAGAGATAAGGGTCGTTAATGTAAACTCATCACCATTAATTACAAAACCATCACCTTCGAGGCTAATCGTTTGGTTTTTTTCGTCTATTTTATCGTATTGCTCCGACACGGCTTGTTGGGTAATGGTTAGCAATGATTGCTCGCTAAACTGCTTCTGCCATTGCTCAGGCTGGGTGCGCCCTAAAATTAGCATTTGCTCGACGATATTACTTAAGCGGTTAATGCCCTGCGACATGGCTTGTAATTCTTGATTATTTTGCGAGTTACTTTGTTTATTAGCTAAATTATGTACATTAATTTTTAAGCTACTGAGCGGGGTACGTAATTCGTGAGCTGCATCTGAGGCAAAAAAGCGCTCTCGTAAGTAAGCGGTTTCTACGCGTTTAAATAAGTCGTTTAAACGATTAATAACCGGTTTAATTTCTTCGTCGGTTACTTGCCAGTTAATTGGCGTAAAATCGTTTGCTTGGCGAGAAGCCAACTGCCTAGATAGTCGGGTAAGAGGGGCTAATGCGTATTTAACAAAAAAGCTTATAAAAATAGCAAGCAGGGGAACTGCCCATAACATAGGTAACATTGCCGATAAAATAACGGCTTCAGCTAATTCAAACCGCTTTGCTATAGGTTCAGCAATGATGACTTTACGAGTATTTTTGCTCATTACAAACACTCGCATACGCTGCCCTGCTAAATTTGCAGTTTGAAAGCCCTCGCTAAAACTAATTTGGTTATTTGTTAAACTAGATGAACCACTAAGTAAATGATTATTTTGCCAAATTTGATACAATAACTGAGCACTATTATTACTTACTTGCGCTGCATTTGTGGTTAGTGCCAATGGTTGTTCAATTAAAACGCCAGCCACTATTTTAAGCTCATTATCAAGCAAGTTTTCGCCGTGGTGCATGCTTTTTTGATAGCCTTTTACTAATGCTAAAAAACAAGTAAGCACCATCATTGAAAGTAAAATTAAGGTCAGACGTTTACGAATAGACATTTTCAACCTCGAAAAACAAACACACTCTAACGCTTACCAACCACGTAGCCAATGCCACGTAAGGTTTTAATAAAATCGCTAGGGAATTTTTTACGAAGATGATGAATATGCACCTCTATGGCATTAGAGCCAACTTCTTCACCCCATTGGTAAAGTTTGTTTTCGAGTAGTTGTTTTGATTGCACCCTTCCCTGATTTTCCATCAGCGCTTTTAAAAGCATGTACTCTTTTCGTGGTAGCGTAAGTGATTGCCCACTTAGTGTAACTGTATGAGCAGAAGTATCCATTACTACATCACTACAACGCAATAAGCTTGATTGCGTTTGGTTAATGCGCCGACTTGCTACACGTAAACGGGCAAATAACTCAGCGGGGTCAAACGGCTTTGCAAGGTAATCGTCTGCTCCCATATCAAGCCCTTGGACTTTGTCGTCAATACTGCCGCGAGCAGTTAAAATAACCACCGGAATAACTTTTTTTTGCGATTTAATATGCTTTAAAACTTGCGAACCATCGCCATCAGGTAATCCTAAATCGAGAATAACAAGCTCAATTTCACCACTAGAAAGGCACTCTAAGGCGTGCTTTACTGTACCACTATGCTCTACGCTGTAGCCCTCTTGACGCAAAGAGCGAATAAGCCCTTGCGCCACTAAATGATCGTCCTCAACGAGTAATAAATGCATTATGTGTTTATCTTTTTAGTTTTTTATCTACTTTTACCAATAGCTGGCTTATTGCAAGTTGGCGATATTTATCTGCTTTTGCACGAGTATCACGAATCCCAGCAGCTTGTGCTACGAGTAGTCGTGCTTTAGCTTGTTTATAATCGCCTTCGTCATACAAATATTCACCGTATAAGTAATTAGTATCAATGCCTTCGAGATTAAAAGCGAGCGCTTGTTTAAATAATTTTTCAGCTTTGTCGTCATCACCAAAACCAATTGGCCAACCAGGTACTTTACTGTAAAGCGTTGCAAGGCTTGCGTAAGCTGAGCCATTTAATGCAGTGCCATCTATTGAGAGTGCATTTTCAAGTGACACTTTTGCCTCTTTTGCCAAACCAAGTGCACCCAAGCCCCCTTTTTCACCTGCAAAGCTAGCTAACACAATGCCATTCCAAATATGTGTTTGTGCTGAGCTTGGGTAGTTTTTAACAAATAACGCGCTTTGCTCACTTAGTTGCATAAACGCGTCTATTTGCGCATCGTCTTCAAGTTCGTAGTTGGCAATTGCCCACTTTTGTTGAATTGAGGTTAAGTCTTGCGCTTCATCTGCCTGTACTGCGGTCGTAAATACAGCCGTTAATATTAAATATAATGCGAGTGTAAATTTATACATAATTTTGCCCTTGTGTGTGTTTGTTAACTTAAAAAGCGTTTGATTTTAGGAAGTTGTTTTGCAATAGCGTTATCAACAACGCTTGGGAATGCGCCATTTATGCGTGCAAATAATTTTTCAGGAAAACCAATAAAGCGCCTTGTTTGGTTCGAACTTATAAGTGCTAATAACTCTTGAGCAACTAATTCTGGCGAGTCCATTTTATTACCGAGCTCTTTATTCATTGCCCGCGCTTTACTGCTATTAATAGAGGTATCTGTTGCTCTTGGTGCTAAATAGGTCACTTTAACGCCTGAACCATTCAACTCACGCGATAACGCTTCTGTAAAACCACGTAAACCAAATTTACTGGCGCAATAAAGTGTTTGAAACGGGTAACCAATACTGCCAAACGATGATCCCACGTTAACAATGGTGCCTTTGGTATATTGTAACTGCCCTAAAAATAGTTGGCATAATTTAATAGGCACCGACAAATTAGTAGTCAGCATATTATCTATTTGCTCATTACTTGTGTGCTCAAGGCTTTGCATCGTATTTACGCCAGCGTTATTAATAAGTAATTTAACGCCACCGAGTTGCTTGGCTTTTATGGCTAAGTTAATGCGTGTTGTATCGTCGGTTAAATCGCCAGTAAATGTTTCACTGTCTGGGCATTCACGGCTCAGTTTTTCAAGAGCTTGCGTATTACGCCCTACAAGCAGTAACGTCCACCCTTTTGCATATAGGGCTTTAGCAATTGCTTGCCCTATTCCGCCTGTTGCACCAGTTAGCACACATAAAGAGCTGCTCATGCCAATTTGCCTTGTGCACTTGCTTTAAAAAACGGTTCATCATCGAGTCCACGAAATATATCGCCGTATAAACGATAAAAGCGCTTTGCACCATGAAGTATGGCTTCTTGATCCGCCTCATCTGTTATTTGGTTCATCAGGTTTTCAAAAAACTTTACATGCTCTATATCAAGTGCGCCGTGAGAGGCTAAATAACTAAATGCTTTTTTAGGTAAGCCCACAGCATTAGCAATGTTTGAAGCCGCGCCATCAGCAAGCGCTATCGAAGTACCTTCAAGTACATGCGCCATGCCAAAAAAGCTCAAAGGATTTTTACGTGCAATGGAGTCGTACGCATACGACACCATCATCTCGGTAGCAAATTGCGGCTGACTGCACCGCACTGTTTCTTTGTCAAAACCACAGGCTGCAATATCGTTAAGTACCCACTCTTGATGGCCTATTTCTTCTTCAATGTATTCTGCGACCGCTTCGCGCAGCCATTCTTGATCGTCAGTTAATCGTGCTCCAACCGACATCATTAATGGCACAGTGTGCTTAACATGGTGATACGCTTGCGCTAAAAACGAGGCGTATTCTTCAAGTGATGCTTCGCCTTTAAAAACACGCTGGATAATAGGCGCTGCAAGCAGGTAGCTTTGTTCTTGTTTAGTTTGCTCTTTTAGGGTGTTAAAAAAATCACTCATTAATTACTTCTCCAAGTCGGTAAAATTGCTCGAACACAGCATGGTACTGCTTACTTATGGCATCTCGTTTTGGGCGATTATTTGTTGTTAATAATCCTTGTTGCACACTTAATGGGGCAGTTAAATGATGCCATTTTTGAATTCGTGCATAGTCGGGTAGTTGTTTATTAATTGCGTTAATGTATTGCTCTAACACTGGGTTACTTAGCTTTGTATCGGCGTAAATAATGGCGGTTAAAAAAGGCCGACCTTCACCAAATACAACCGCTTGTAAAATACCACTTTGACTAAGTAATAGTGACTCAGGCCATTCGGCACTGATGTTGCGCCCCATGCTGGTAATAATTAGGTTTTTTAGGCGGCCTTTAATAAATAGAGTATTTTGACGCTGATCGACCAGATCGCCGGTTGCATACCACTGGTATTTGTCGTGTGGTTGATGATTTAAGTAACCTAAAAACAAATCGCCTTTTATAAAAAGCTGACCATTTTCAATTTTAGTTTGAATATGAGGTAACACAGAGCCGGCACTGTGGAGGTTATCGTTTGTGGGTGTATTTAAACTAACGACAGATGCCGCCTCAGAAAGCCCATAACCTTGGTACACTGGTAAGTTTAAGCTACGCGCTTTAACTATTAGCATTTCGCTGACAAGCGCACCACCCACAGCAATAAACTGTAACGAACTAGGCGGTTGCCATCCATCTTCTGCGAAAGCAACTAAGCATGCTAATAGTTCTGGCACTAAAATAAGCGTATTTGGCTTAACTTTATCAATAGCAGCTATAAGCTGTGCGGGCTGTTTTAATGCAGTTCCAATAAAGCCTAATTCATTTAACGGCATTAAATGCACTGTACCGCCACTTTTTAAAGGCGCATATACACCGGCTATATTTTCAAGTAATACAGCAAGCGGCAATAAACATAAATGAACAGGCTTTTTAATATTAATTTTATCGCACAGAGATTGAGCTACCTGCATTTGGCTCTTTGCAGATAAACACACGCCTTTTGGTTGTCCAGTAGAGCCTGATGTAAACGTTACTTTTTGAGTTTCTGGAAAATAACCGACGGGTTTAGCTACAACAATTTCGTAAATATATAATGTGTAACACTCAAATAAATTGATTGATGCGGTCGGCTCCCCAAATAAAGGGTTTAGCGTGTCGCTCATAAATACATTAGCGCCGCATTGCGCTAGTACATATTGAGTTTGTTGTTCACTAAAAAAGTGAGCAATTGGCACAGCCACTTTATTAGAAACCGCAGTAGCGGCATCAATAACAAGCCAAGCTGGCGTATTATCGAGCTTATAAGCGACACATTTGCCGTTAAAGCTTTGTAGTATTTTTACTACTTTTTGTATTTGCTGGTTAAACTCATCACCGTTAATTTCACGTGTTAGATCTTTATTATGGGCAATAATTAATGGCGATACTGAATGAGTATTATAGTAATTCATACATTCACCAATGCGTTTACCAAAGAATTGATATTTGAGTGGTTTTGCTGCATCAAACTATAAAGCATTGGGGTATTTAATACTTGTTGGTGAGCTTGCTCTAGGCTCACAATGCATACTGTTGGTTGGTTGGCGTAATAGCTGCCCCACTTTAATGGGTTCTCAACTACAAAACTGCTCGCAAGTGCAATTTCAGTACACGTAACACCAAGTAAGCGCAATAAAGCACGCACTTTGTTGGTTGCACAAAACACTAAATGTTTTGCCCCCACACTTTGCAGAGCCTCGTTAACAATAATGAAATGTGCCAGTGTTGCTCTTCGATTTGTAGAGCAGAGATTACCAAGTTCAAAAATTTTATTACGAGAAATACTCTCATCTAAAAAATCTTCAACAGGTGATGCTAAATATTGCTCAATAAACAATGGCGAAGTTGCTTGCCTTAGCCCTAACGTGCACTTTCCTTGCTCGGTAACATATTGGCAAAGTAGTGGCATAAAAGAAGTAAGCTTAGCGTTATAGGCAACTAAAAAACCTTCTTTTACTGTATTTTCGAGATTTTTTCGATGCACATCATTAATACGAGCACTAATAAACTGAGTGTTATTTTGTGTTAAACCTAATGATGTAGAAGTGTGGGCTAATTGCATAAGCTCGCTCGTTTAAACCTGTTTATATTTCAGGATTTAAACTTAACGAGTGAAACTTAAAGAAAACTTAAGAAATTTAATTTAAATGAAAAAAGCGCCTTAACCACTACATTAAGACGCTTTTGGATGAAAACAGTTTTATACCAATCCGCAATAATACTTAATCATTTTCGGGGTTAAACGTGTCGCTACCTGCGTTAAAAAATTCTCATTTACGACTGCATGAATGCAGAAGGTAGAGCAATGCAGGAGCAATTGCCGAGAACAACTAAATAGCGAATTTTTTGCCTAGCTATCAACACGTTTTTCCAGCCTCAAAATAGATCACTTAATTAAGCGAATTGGTATTAGTTTTTTATTAGCTTGCTGTTAAAACTTATAAGCTAATGACATTTTAAATTGCGTTGGTGCGCCAGGATAAACCCATAAAGCGTTATAGCTACTTTGAGCGTACTCTTCATCAAAAATGTTATTAACACTGATATTAAGCTCAGTTTTTTCAGTTAAGTTTAACTGTCCGAATACGCCCACCAATTGATAGCTTGGCAACCTAAAACTTAAATCGGCGGCATCACCTAAACGGCTGCTGGTATATTGGTAACTTGCACCAAACTCAAGCTCTTTACCCATTAAGGCTGCTTGATGGCTAAGCGTAAGGTTTAAGTTGTTTTTTGGTACATTTACCAGCGGGCTTCCCTTTTCAATTGGCACGCCCCAATCAGCATTAATAATATCGTTTGCGGTTGTTGCATCTATATACGCGTACGATAAGTTAAACGCTGTTGCATCGGTAATGTAAGTGCTTAAATCAAGCTCAAAACCTTTGCTATCGGCTTTACCTATGGGCGCTGAAAAACCAACGTTAACTGGATCTGCCACTAACATATTACTTTTAGAAGCATCAAAAAATGCCACGGTACCGTTTACGCCTTTGTATTCAAATTTAGCGCCAACTTCAAACGAGTCGCTGTATTCAAAACCAAACGGGTCGCCGCTTGCATCAGTACCGCTCAGTGGTAAAAAGCCTTCGGAGTAACTACTGTAAAAGGTTATTGTATTATTTAGCTCGTACACTACGCCAACACGTGGGCTTATTTGACTCTCAGAGCTTGTTGAAAACACGCCGCTGTTAGTTTCTAAAATGTCTTGGTCAACGCTGTCAAACCTTAGGCCAACTAATAGCTTAAATTTATCGGTAATATCCATTTGGTCTTGAACATAAATACCGTATGCCTTTTGCTCTTCATCATTTTCGTAAAGTAGGCTTACTTCTGGGCGTTCACCATCGTAATTTGGCTCAAAAATATCAACCGTATACGTGCCGTTACCGCCACGGTAGCGTGATAGCGCTGTACGTAAATCGTATTTATACGCATCGGCACCTATCAATAAATGATGCGTAATACCTGCTGTATCTAAACTTCCGCTAAGCTCAAACTTAATGCTTGTGTCTTCTACTTCGTAATCGCGATAGCGTTGTTGGCGGGTAAGTGTACGGCCATCGTCAAATAACGATTGGCGCGATGGAGCAAGTTCAGCATCTGACGAAAAACCAGTTAATGTAGAGCTGCGGTAGTTTGCACCTACTACTATTGCCCAATCATCATTAATATCGTGGTTTAAAGTTATTTGGTGACCACGAGAATAAACCTGCGTATCGCCATCGTTTGGATTACCCAAGTAGCGCGAACTTGGCACTGTATCAAAGTCGTTATCAAGTACTACAACGCCACGGTCGAATAACTGGGCTAAATCTACGTATTCAAACTCGTAAGTGACACTGGTCGATGCGTTTATTTGATGATAAATAGATGGCGTAATTACTTTCTTATTGGTGTAAACCTCATCGCGGTAGCTATCGCTATCTTGCCATGCGCCATTTATTCTAAATGCAGTAGTCTCATTAATACCTTGAGTGTAATCGCCTTCAACACGGTTAAAGCTGTCGCTACCTAGGCTTAGCTTTAGCTCGCCTTGTGGCTCAAATTGTGGTTTTTTAGTAACAATATTAACAGTGCCACCGGGCTCAGATCGCCCATAAAGTGCCGAGCCAGGGCCTTTTAATACTTCAATGTATTCAATGTTTGATACATCACGTGGGCCGCTAAAACCACGACCACCACTAAAACCATTAACTAAATAACCCGATGGCATGTTTTCGTTACCCGAAAGGCCACGAATCGAAAAGCTATCCCAAAGTGCACCACTGTTGTTTTTACGCGAAATACTCGCTGAAAAATCAAGCGCATCTTGTAATTGAGTAATCCCTTTTTTATCAAGATCCCCACTATTTATACTGACAATAGATTGTGGCATTTGCTTTTGAGGAATATCGCCACGATAAGCTTGTTTATAAGTGACAGATATTTTTTCGATTTCTTCTTTTTGATCTTGCGCAATACTTGGCGCACTAATACCTAGGCAGGCTAAATAAATTAATGAGTACTTCATGATGATTGGTTAACTAAGCAAGTGTTATAGTATAACAAAATTGTAGCATGTGTTACTTTATAACAAAACTTCTTTTTTAAAATTAAACTCAGGTTAATTATTACCCTAGGGCCTATTTATCTTTCGAGGTTAAATTTGCAGCAGTGTGTTTGGTATTTAGGCAAGACAGAGCCTACGAAGTGTGGTTATTCCCCATAAATAGGCGATAACGCAGCATAAATGCCAAACATGCGCTGCCCAAAGGGTTCTTTCTAGGGACGATTAACTCTTTGTTACTCGGTTTTTACTTATTCTTACATGGATGTAAGCCAGTAGGGTAACGCAGGAGCAGTTACCGAGCCCACTAGGTTACAAACCTCGCGCCGCGATTTAATCGCCCCTAGATTGAACAAATTTTAATCCTGAAAGGTCAACAGGCCCTAGCAGCTTTGTATGCATCACGTTAGTATAGTGTTCTACTTAAGTTACATAACGATAATTACATGACTTTAAAAACAAACGCGTTGATTTACTTTTTAGCTTTTTGCAGCGGCTTTTGCATTATGGGTATTGAGCTTTTAGGAGGCCGAATTCTCGCTCCCTTTTTTGGTAGTAGCGTACATATTTGGGGCAGTATAATCACTGTGTTTATGCTTAGTTTATCTTTTGGGTATTTGCTTGGCGGTAAACTCAGCACTAAAAATGCATCGCTTACTAAATATGGGCTAATATTTTTAGTCGCTAGTATTATGGTGGTGCCTATTACATTGTTTTCGCAGCCAATAATGGAGTTTATTTTTACCCATATTGAAGATAGCCGCTACGGCTCACTGTTAGCGTCAACCGCACTATTTTTTATACCTACCGTTATTTTAGGCATGATTTCGCCTTACTCTGTACGTTTACTGGTAACCGATAGCGACAAAAGCGGGCAAGTAGCAGGGCGTTTATACTTTGTAAGTACGCTCGGTAGCGCTTTAGGCACCATTATTACCTCTTTTTACTTTGTACTCGCGTTTGACGTAAACACAATTATTAGCGCCTTTGCTTTAACGCTTGGCTCACTCGGCTTAGTCGCTATAGCTATTAATACCTTGGTTAATAATAAGGAGCTTGCCCATGCTTAAATATTTATTGTTAGCTGCAAGCGTCTTTTCGGGCGCAGTAATGAGCGAGGTTATTCATGAAGAACGCTCGCTTTATCGCAATATTATTGTTGAAGAGACTCGCGACTTACGCTGCCTTAAATTTAATACTAAAAGTAGCCAAACAAGCCAAAGCTGTATGTATAAAAACGCTCCCGACAAGCTCGTTTTTAATTACACAAAATTGACGTTTGCTAGCCTTTTAGTAGCCGACAACCCTAAAAATGTACTTATTATAGGGTTAGGTGGCGGCACGCTTTCTAACGTTATTCATGAGTTATACCCCACTGCAAAAATTCATAATGTTGAAATAGATCCCGCAGTAACTAAAGTGGCACGCGATTACTTTAACTTTATAGAAAACGATTTAGTAACATCAAGCGTACAAGATGGCCGTATTTTTATAAAACGCGCCGCTATTAAAAAACAAAAGTACGATTGGATTATTTTAGATGCATTTAACGGCGACTACATTCCAGAGCACTTACTTACCAAAGAGTTTTTTGAGGAAGTGCAAAGCGTATTAGCCGATGGCGGCGTAATTGCAGCAAATACTTTTTCAAGTAGTAAGTTATACGAGCATGAGTCGGCAACGTACCACGCCGTGTTTGGCGATTTTATTAACGTAAGCCGTGCTAATCGAAGTAATCGTATTATTTTAGCGGGACTTAAATCAATACCGAGCGAAGCGCAAATTAACACGCGTGTAAATGATCTCGCCCCTAAATTAGTAAAATACGGTATAGATATAAAAGCGATTAGCCAATTTATGCAATTTACTAAAGACGACCAAGATTGGCCTGCAGATACAAAAGTACTTACCGATCAATACTCCCCCGCTAATTTACTTAACTTTTAAAACCTCGCTAAACCTCACCACTTTTACAGGTGTGGTTTAGCAGAAAATCAGTTAACCCCCATCAGCATACATTTACTTAGCGAGCTAAGTAATGATAAAATAGTTAGCTTGCTAACTATGTTGAGATGGCTAATGCCTACACAAAAACCTTTTCACGAGATGCTCGATTTAACAGTTATCGGTAATATGGGCCGAGTTCATCGCTTATGTCGCGAGGCGGTAACCATTGCCGTTGAGCCTTTGGGGCTTACTCAATCGCGCTGGACTGCACTAGTGCATATAAATATGCGTGGTGAAGGGCTAACACAACTTGAACTTGCTAATAGCTTAGGGATAGAAATGCCTTCACTTACTCGTACGCTTAAGCAATTAGAGGAGCAATCGTTAATCGTTCGCCGTATAGACAAACATGATAAGCGTAGTAAAAGACTCTATTTTACTGAGCAAAGTGATGCCATTTTACATTCATTGCAAGAGACTATTTCCGATATAAAAAATCAATTATACAGCGGTTTATCTGTTGAGCAGCTAGATGCCATTGCATTTGGTTTGATCAAAATAGAGCAAAACGCCCTTAAATGTATTCAAGTTAATAAGTAAGGCTAAAAATGACACCGGATCAAAAGTTTGCACGCTATGTAAGGTTTTCTCTCATAGGGTTTATCTTAGTATTTATTTACTATTTAGTGGCCGATATGGTTTTGCCTGTGACACCACAGGCACGTGTATACCACCCTGTTGTGCAAATATCACCGCAAATTAGTGGCCGAGTCACTAGTGTGCAAGTTAATAATAACCAATCTGTTAAAGCAGGCGATATACTATTTAGTATCGATGAAGGCCCATATAATTTAGCCAAAGAGCAAGCTCAACTAGCGCTTGATGATGCTAAATTACAAAATAAGCGTCTTGATACCAATGTTAAAGCGCTTGAGGCACAAATAAGTGCTGCAAACGCTAAACAATACGAGCAAAAACTATTAAAAAGCAGAGGCGAAAAGCTTTACAAGCAAAAGTCTATATCGGAACAAGAACTTGAAAGCATTCGTGCAAACTTTGAGGCCAGTAAAGCAAATGTTGCATCGCTTGAGGCGCAATTAGCTGAG
Source organism: Pseudoalteromonas sp. Z1A8 (assembly GCF_011378855.1). Taxonomy (GTDB): domain Bacteria; phylum Pseudomonadota; class Gammaproteobacteria; order Enterobacterales; family Alteromonadaceae; genus Pseudoalteromonas. The sequence continues at coordinate 21,004 of NZ_WTLB01000046.1, forward strand.
GCTATTCTTGCTCGCGGCGAAAGCGGTTCTCAAAACCTTGCCATGCGTCATGCAGCTAACCAGTTAGCGCAGGCTGAGTTAAATTTATCCTACACCCAAGTGCGTGCACTAAGTGACGGCGTAGTTGCTAACTTACAATTATTAGATGGCGCGTATGCTGTTGCAGGTAGCCCATTATTAGCTATTGTCGCTAAAAAAGCCGATTTAGTTGCCGACTTTAGAGAAAAGTCACTCTCAAATATGAAACAAGGGACTCAAGCACGCGTAGTCTTTGATAGCCACCCAGGTGAAGTTTACGACGCAATACTTAAAACATTCGAAGCAGGTGTTAGCAACGGTCAACTTAGTGCAAATGGTTTACTAAGTACCACTGAGACCAGCAATCGTTGGGTACGCGATGCACAGCGCCAACGTATTCATTTAAAACTCGTAAATCATCAAGACTTAATAGCAAACATGCCAAGTGGTTCTCGTGCAACAGTACAATTATTGCCAGAATCGACTATTGGGCAATGGTTTGGCTCTGCACAAATTAGGTTTATTAGCTGGTTACACTACATTTATTAGGGAAGCTTTATGACTCAAATTGTTAGCCAAGGCCCACAATTAGACTCTAATGGCCTTCGCCAAGCATTGCGCATTGCAGGTGGGTGCACCCTTGGCTTTACTATTAGTAAATTAATGAACTGGCCAAATGGTATATTTTTTACCGTTTATCCTATGCTGCTATTAGGTATGGTACCTACGTTAAGCCGAGGGGTTATAAATCAATTTATAGCATCAGCGGCATTTAGTGCTTTTGTAGTTTTAATAATACAGGGGTTATTCTCCCATTTGCCAGTCGTTATGACACTGTTAGTGTTTGGTGTTTTTTGTATTTTATTTCATCAAATGAGTAGCGGTAGTGCCTTTTTATTTGGTGCTTTAGGTGTAGTTAGTCTTTCTATTCAACTGCACTTTTCGAGCTATGTGGATCAAGGAAGTAGTATTTATCCGTTAATTTTAACTAACGGTTTGGCTATTTTTTTAACCGTTATTATTGCAGCATTAATGCATGGCTTATTTCCTGATGTAACCGCACGTCCAGGGCGAGCTATGCCCGAAAAAGCAAAAGAAAGTATTCGCCATGAAGTATTGTTATGCTCAACCGTGGCTACGCTCTCCTTTGTGGTTTTTCAGATACTTAATTTACAAGACTCAATATCGGCGCAAGCAGCCTCTGTACTTATTTTATTTTCACTGTGTTGGAAAGCCGCAGGTATGGCTGCTTGGCAACGAGCAATAGGCACGCTTATTGGCTGTAATGCAGCGTTGCTATCGCAATTATTTTTGTATAGCCACTCAGACTTTTTACTTTTTCCGATGGCTATTTTATGGATACTTTCGTTTCTTTTTGCGCGTTTTCATATTTTAGGTGGAGGCATACCGGGCATTGGTTTTGGTGTGTTGACTACGTTTGGTATTTTATTTGGGAACTCACTAGCGCCAGGCCAAGACTTAACTTATAGTGCAATGTATCGGTTTAGTTCGGTATCTGTTGCTATAATATTAAGCCTGTGCGCCGTGTATGTTATGCATCATATACTTAATCGTTTTAGCGTTACTCGCCACCATACTTTTGATTAAATGAATCTTGTTTTATAAAACTAAAGGCTGCAATTGCAGCCTTTAATTTTATTTTTTAAACCTTATTTTTAAAGCAATAGTCACCTTAGTCTTTTCGGGTGATCATTACCGTAAATACACCTGCTATAATCCCCCAAAAAGCAGACCCTACTGAGAGCATGGTTAAGTCAGACGCAGTTACTAAAAACGTGACTATGGCAGCCTCGGTATATTCATTACTACCAAGGGCTTGCTGTAAACTATTAGCAATAGTGCCAAATAGCGCAATGCCCGCCAAAGCTAAAATAAGTGCCTGCGGTAAACTTGCTACCAACCCGACTAATGTAGCCGCGCACAGCGCCATTAAAATATAAAACACACCACCGGCAATGCTTGCCCAATAACGTTTGTCAGGATTTTTATCAGCCTCATCACTCATACAAATAGCAGCAGTAATAGCAGCTAAATTAATAGAGTAGGCTCCAAATGGCGCTGTGAATATATTCACAAAACCAGTCACGTTTAAGGTAGCCGATATAGGCGCTTTATATTTATGCGCTTTTAAAACAGCAATGCCCGGTAAATTTTGCGAAGTCATGGTAACTATATAAAGAGGTAAGCCAATGCTAATGCATGCCTGCAAGTGGAATACGGGTTCGATATAAGCAAATTCGCTCATTTTCCAGTGCAGTGCGTTGGTATCAATATGGCCCATTTGCCAAGCAAGTAGTACACCTATAATAAGTACACTTAACATTGCAAAACGAGCAAAAAAACGTTTACCAATAAAGTACATAACAACCATTAAGCCAATCACTAACGGCATGTCGTTCATAAAATTAAACACGTCTATGCCAAAGGTAACAAGTACACCTGCCAACATGGCACACGCCAGTTCACTTGGGATACGGTTCATTATTTTTTCAAACCAGCCCGTAACCCCCGATAAAAACACCAGCAATGCACTAAGCATAAATGCGCCAATGGCCTCATTTAAGTTATAGCCCTGCGCACTTGAAATAAGTAATGCGGCTCCGGTGGTAGACCACGCAATTAAAACAGGTACTTTGTAATAGTACGATAAGCCAATTGACGTTATGCCCATCACTAAACCGAGCATTAAAATCCAGCTAGCCACTAAATCTGGCGTACCGCCAAGAGTTATCACTACTTGATAAATCAGTGCAATAGAACTCGAAAAACCAATAATGACAGCCACAAGTCCTGCTGTAATTCGGTTGAGCAACTGATCAGACACTTTCATATATCCCTCTTAATTCCATTTATGCAGTACACAACATACGTGCCCGATAATGGCTTTGCAATTAGCGATTAGTTTACAAAGAGTGAAAAAAATTCACCTTTTATTTTTCATTGTAATTAGGACCAAAAAGACACTTTTAATCATTGTATTTAACGAAACAAATAAGTACCCATAAAACAGCCAAAGCCCGCATAGCCTCTACAAAAAACCAATACCAAAAAGAACAAAAAACACACCAAAAATAAATATCCTTATATTTTATAGGGGATTGTAAAATAGAGAATTAATTCTTTTCGGTTACATTTATTATCTTGATCTAATCTAATTAATAATATAAAAAGTAACAAACAGTTAACCAAAAACACTAAAAGAGAAACAAATGAAGAGATCTGTCATCTTATTAATTGCTATTCCATTATCGGCATTTGCCGTTTATGGGCTATTTTTTGATACAGATAAAGCGGTAGAGCCTATAGCGCCCGTTGCAATTGATTTTGTTCCTATTGATTTACAAAAAACGCGCAATACACACGCCCCAGCACCTATTGATATGAGTAAAGATCCTATTACCGTTAAGCCGGTTGTAACACCTGACAACAGCGTTCCATTTGAAGAGTTTGATGCCATAAATCGCCTATCCGACAAAGCAAAGAAAGTGCTTATAACCGCCAAGGTTTTACCTACCGATTTACATAACGAAGCCTATGTTGAATTTGATTTAGACTCTTTGCAGGCGTTAGAGACTGGCGAAAACTTTGATTTAGCTATTCCGCAAACAGCCGAAACATTTACCGCCGAAGTAACCAATGTGGTTGAGTCTGAAAACGGTGATAAAAGCGTGTTTGGCAAAATAGTGGGTGTTGATGGACGCATGCACAATACTGTTTTAACGGTAGGTAATGATGCCATATATGGTCAATTTACTGCCCCCTCTGGCAACTATGTATTCGAAAGTAAAGGTAAGTACGGATGGATTGCGGCAAAACGCGATTTATACAAAAGCCATATAGAGCATGAAGTAACAGCCCCAAAACCAAAATCAGATAAAAGCATCGATATATTTGCACCAAAAATTGATGACTAACCAAAAATTAGTAGCTAACCAAAAAATATAAAAAACAACCAAAGCCGCACTATAGGGCAGCGTTAGTGTGTCTGCTTTTCAGACAATCAACCAAATTAAAAACAAGTTCCAACCACAACAAGAGTAAGGAAATACAACAATGAAAAAAGTAATTACTACAACCGCACTGGCTGCGGCATTATGTGCAGCAAGTATTGCTCAAGCAGAAACCATCGATATTGGTATTTTATATACCGATCAATCAGCGGCTGCAACTAGCAATATTGATACTAAAATCAATCAACTAATTGCCTTTAGCAACCAGGTATACAGCCAAAATGGCGTTGATATAACACTCCGCTTAGCTGGTAAGCAAAACCTAGGTGACTACGCAGTAACGCCGTCTGAAGATTGGTTAGATTCAATTACAAATAGTAGCTACGTAGATGGTTTGCGCAGCGATTGGAAAGCCGACATGGTTGCCGTATTAGGCACTGGTCAAAGTGCTGGTAATGGGCTTATTTCATGTGGTTTAGCATGGGTTGGTCAAGGTGCTAATGGCAACCTATACAGCTCAATGAGCAGTCGTATGTACTCAATTACTGCTATTGATTGTGGTGCAACTACCTTCGTACACGAACTTGGCCATAATCAAGGTTTGGCGCATTCACGCAAACAAGGTGATACGTCTGGCGGTGTATATGTAGATGGTATGGGCCATGGTGTACAAAATGAGTTTGCAAGTATTATGGCTTACCCGCACGTTTACGGTAGCGCAACTCAGTACGATTACTTCTCTAATCCTAATTGGAGCGTAAACGGAACTGCATTTGGTATTACAAACCAAGCGTATGCAATTCGCACTGTTACTGCTACAAAAACAAGTATTGCTAACTTTAAATAAGTAGCCAATAGAAAGTGAGCTAAATAGCTCACTTTAAAGTTTTAACATGTTCTTCCCTGCAGAGCGCTTACGCGCTCTTTTAGATTAAGCTAATGCACAACGATTTTTTGCTTAATTGCTGGCATTAATGTTTTACCATCGCCATCTACTTTGTTTAATAATTTTAATCCCATCACTTTTGCAAGTACTGGGTAAATATCAAGGTTATTTACTTCTTTAAGGCTTACACCTTGTTTAAATGCAGGGCCTACAGCAATAAATGATGCTGCCATATCCTCGGTATATGCGTAACCGTGAGTCCCTAAATAGGTTGGCTTTTTACCATTAGTAAATACCGCTGGCGCTGTAGTTTGCACCACAATATCGCCTACACGCGTGCCTTTATTGTAATAGTACGCTGCTAATTGCTCGTCAGTTAATACTGTATAACGACCGTTTGACGCATCTCGTAAACGTGCTTTGTAACCTTCAATATCAGCGTTTTTAGCATCAGGTTGAGTATAAATAAGTAAACGTGGGCCTGTATTTTTAACTAAAAAGTTTTCGTCTTGAGGCAGTGTAGTTGTATCAATACTTTTATCTGGATCTATACTCGCCATACCATGATCCGACACAATAACTAAGTTTACTTCTTGCTCTAATTTACTTAAGCGAGCTTGTAATTGCCCCATTAATTCATCAAGCTGTTTAACAGCATCACGCGTTTGCGGTGCGTCTGGTCCAAACTCATGGCCCATGCTATCAACTAACGAAAAGTAACTCGCAATAAAACGTGGACGCTGTGCTTTTGGTAAACTTAACCACTGAATAATTTGATCAACACGGCTTTGGTAATCGCTGTATTTAGAATAATGATAAAAATAATCTGGTGTCATGCCGTTAAATAATGCATCTGACTCAGGCCAAAAATAAGTAGCTGATTTAAGCCCCTGCATTTTTGCTAAATTCCAAAGCGGAATACCCTTTACCCATGTGCTATCGCCCAATGCTTTGCCCATGCTGTAACAGTCGTTTTTACGCGCTTTATCACAAAAGTTATTATCTACAATGCCATGATTTACCGGCAATAAGCCTGTAATAATAGAAATATGATTTGGAAACGTTTTAGTAGGATAAACGGGTATTAGCTTTTGTGCGCGAACGCCGCGCTCCGCCATTGCTTTTAAATTTGGCGCGCCGTGTTTTTCAATATAATCCCAACGTAGGCCATCAATCGATACAAGCACCACAGTTTGCTCTTTTGCGGCAAACGCACTGTTCATCCCTAATAATAGGCAAATTGATACTGCCTTTAAAATCCACTGCTTCATTATAAACACCTATAAATACACAACAATTACTCAAAAAATTATTTTAAAGCAAGTTGTTACTTTATGATACAAACTGATAGATTAAACCCTGTATATTAAAGACGAATGACAGCCGGTTACAAAAACAAATGACGATGTGCTAAAAATTATGCCAGTCATCAATGTAAACAAGGATAAAAGCAAAGATGACCATAGATTTTAGTAAAAAAATAACGCCAGCACGTATGTATCGCACCACCTCTAACTTACAAATGGCGCTAGAAAGCGACCGTGGTCGAATAATAAATAGTGCCGCTATTCGCCGCCTACAGCAAAAAACTCAAGTGTTTCCGCTTGAACGCAACGCAGCTGTTCGTTCGCGCTTAACTCATTCGCTTGAAGTACAACAAGTTGGCCGATTTATAGTGCAACGTATTTTTGCCAACTTAAATTATCAACAACAAAAAAGTTACGGCTTAACCGACCTAGAACGCCCGCTAGAAAGCCTGGTAGAAATGGCCTGCCTAATGCACGACATAGGCAACCCACCGTTTGGACATTTTGGCGAAGCAGCAATAAACCACTGGTTTAATAACAACCTAGCAAGCGTTACACCCGAGCGCTGTAAAGAGCCAAATACCGGCATTGGCGTTATTTTTAAACACCTCGCGCTTGATATTTGTAACTTTGAGGGCAACGCTCAAGGCATACGTATAATTCATTCTTTGCAAACGCTTAATTTAACGTATAGCCAAAGTGCCGGTATTTTAAAATACACCCGCCCAGCAGGGCTTGATACAAAAGATATTCCGCAAAATAAAAATTACTTAATGAAAAAAGTAGGTTACTACTACAGCGAAAAAGCCTTTGTTGAAGCACTCCAAAATGAGCTAACTATAGAGCCTTACTGCCGCCATCCGGCAAGTTATATAATGGAAGCCGCCGACGACATTTCGTACTGCTTAGCCGACATAGAAGACGCCGTTGAAAAAGACATAATAAGCACCGAGCAATTATGCCAAGCTCTTAAAAGCCATTATAAAAAAGCATTAGTAAACCTAACAATAGACGATACAGAACATCTAAACTTTGTAGATAAAGCCGTAGATTACGCACTCGATCGCGCCAAAGCACAGCCATATAATTTTAACAGCGAGTTTTTTATATACCTACGCGTAGCACTTTTACACCCATTGGTTAATCATGCTGCTAAGCGCTTTATCGAAAATATAGAGCCTATTTATCATGGCGATTTTAACCACGCACTTTTAGAAGACAGAAGCCACTTACACGCTGTAACCAAAACGCTAAAACAGGTGGCGCTTGAGCATGTTTTTTCAAATAAAGAAGTCGAAAAACTAGAGCTACAAGGCTATCGAATAATTAACGGCTTACTTGATTGCTACAAGCCGCTACTGCAATTAAACAGCGATGACTTTAGGCGTGCTCTAAACGGCGATTCACGTTTATTAATAGAGTCGCGACTCGTTAAAAAGCTCTCTAAAAAGCACTTAAATAGTTACCAACACGCAATAGATGCGATGCAAGAAGAGCCTGACCACTTTGCAGCATATGAGTTTTATTATCGCTGTAGATTAATTCAAGATTATATAAGCGGTATGACCGACCAATTTGCTTACGATGAATATCGAAGCTTAATGGTCATCGATTAGCGGAACTTAAGTTAACTTACCCTAGATAATTTTCAATTTTGCGCTTAAAATCAAACTATTAATATTTAAGCGCACATAACTTTATGATATCAAAATTAATACAATTTACTCTTTGCTTTACCTTATTTTACAGTGCGCAAAGCGCCGCCTACAACGAAGCTATGTGCATTTTAATCAAACAAGAAATGCAGCAAAATAGTAATAATAAAGCGAGTCAAAAATATCGTAAAGCAGCGCGTGATTACAAAAATAACTGTAATAAACCAAAAGAGATTCAAGCCCAACCTAAACCACAAGTAATAGAGCCTGAGCCCACTATTGTTATTCAGCCACAACCTAAAATTGTTGAACCTGCCCCCGTTATTGAACCTACTGAAGAAGCTGTTAAAAATAGCATCAACGAGCAAACGCTTAATTTAACTAATGATCAAAAACAACAAATAAACGATCAGCTAAATACCAACAGCAACAAAATAGTAATTGATGCTGAGCCAACAAAGGTAGCAACCGAGCAAGTAATAACAGAGCAAAAAAATGAAGATGTAATAGAACAAATAAAACCGGCGACACCAGAGCAAAGTGCTACACCTGAGCCTATAAAGGCTACGCCTGTAAAACCAGCACCTGTGGTAACTAAACCAGCACCCGTTACTGCACCGCAGCCTGTATCGCAAAGCCCTAGTTCGTTACTTTTACCTACTTTAATACTTGTTATAGTGGTACTTATTGGCGCTATGGTTGTAGTGCGCTTGCGCCGAGCAAAGCAAAGTAAAGCAACGGCAGCCCCCGTTATCGTGGCTCAACCTGAAGTTAAATCAGAAAAAATCACTACGCCAGCTAAAGCGGAAATTAAAACAACTATACCTGTAAAAACAACAGAAGAGGTTGATGCTGAGCCTGCTGAAATTAGTAAAGTAACCCAAGTAGATAAGATAGTTGAGAGCAACATAGCAGCAAACAAAGAGTCAGAGCCTACGGATATGGCGCAAAATGTTGATGTTGATGCTGATGTTGAAAGTACAGCTACACCAAGTATAAATGAGCCACACAACGTAACGACTCAAGCGCAAACAAGCGAAAGTGAGACTACACAGCTTGACTCAACACCTCTTAACCCAACTGATATCTCAGAGCAAGCAAGCTCCGCTACATTTAACAAAGTAAAACAAAAACCTGAGCCTAACACTGCCGAGTTTGAAGCCGCCGCTAAAACAACCTTAGAGCGTATTAAAAATGCCAGCAGTTTTAATGAGCCAGAGGTACGCGACTTTGACCCAGATGCAAAGCCAGTAAAAAAACAACGTAAACACCATGCAGCCCAAATAACGGAGCATGAGCCAATAGAGGCCGAACATAACACTGTAGAGCCAGTTATTAGCACTCCTGAGCCAGTAACAGCGAGTGAACCGGTTGTAGACTTACATACGCCAGAGCAAATATCTGACGCTCAATCGTCTTTGTATACAACTGAGCAAGACTTTAAAGAACCAGAAGTGCGTACATTTAATCCAAACGCACCATTACCCGGTGAAAAGCCAATGCCTAAAAAAGAAGACGCGATACCGGAGCAAGCACAAACAGCAAAGCAAATTGATGAGCCACAAAATGAGCCTAAAAAAGCAGACAGTAGCAACCCATTTGCTAACTTATCGCTAGATTCAAGTTGGGATCCTGACTCGACTGAAAAGCCAAAAATAGAAGAGAAAAAACGCGCCCCTAAATCGCAAGCATTGATAGACGCAGAAGAGCGTGCTAAAAATATGCAAACCAAAGAGTAAATTTACTGTAGCGCCTTACAAAGTAAGGCGCTGTTTTAGTAACTAAATAATTAACTGCTTTTTCACCCCGTATTACTTATTACCTTTGTGCCATCCTTAAATGCGCTTTAGCAATTAGAAGCTTCGCTTCTCGCGCGAGCAAGCTGGGCGCCTACTGGTAAAGTCTAGCACCGTGGTTTATTCACTTGTAGATACCATCTCTCATTTTAAGCTTCAAGGTCGTATTTAACTTTCTTGGAGCTTAAACGCTTCTTTGTTTTTTATTACACCAAAACATATATGAATGAGCTTTCTCATATTTGCACACACAGCTTGCATCGGTGTTTTACCATTATTTATTAACGTTAACTTATGTCGTTTTATTGTTTTATTCCATTGCCCTGCAACAATGGCCGCCATATAAAGTTTGCATCGAATTCTGGCTGGCCCAAGTTTACTGATTGATGTTCGCCCTTTTAATTTACCCGATTCATTATG
>NZ_WTLB01000047.1 GCF_011378855.1 Pseudoalteromonas sp. Z1A8
TAATCAAAAGATGATAAGGGTATTGTGAAGCAACCAAAAGATCGGTCAACCGATCAAAAATACCTTAACTGATCGGTGTTAACGCTAAGGTGACTTTTAATATTTAAGCGATAGCTGAAAGTAGCATTTTACTCAGTTTTGCTTCTTCTTCAGCTACTTGTTCAAGTTTTTTTGCGATATCATCTAAGCTAATATCACCGCGCTTTTTACAATACTTTACGGCATCCATTGCAAATTCTCGCCATAAATCACCCACTGAGGTAGTATGCACTGCACATTGGTTGAGTGCAGGTATTTGACATATATCGGCTGCCTGCTCTAAAAAGCTGGCGTACATAAATCTAAAACCAGCCCCACCGGTGCCTATTTCCTCTTGCATACGCACAATGTGAGCTAAATAAAGACGCGTATATTTAGGTGTCTTTTTATCAAGCAATCGTATTTGTTTTGCCATATGACGAATGCCTTTAAGACCAAAATACGGCAATATTAACCCATTCATCATTTTTGCTGTTTTTTTGATTGCAGGCTTAATCACTTCATTGAGCTCAATATTCGATGGTGTACTGCGAATAACATACATTAATCCTTTTGCCGCGAGTGCACCTTTTGCAAAGCGTGCATTTTTTAAATCCTCTGCGGGGCACGTTACTGGATGCTCAAAAACAGGGTCACTAATAAGATATTCGCCCAGAGCGTTTTTACCATAAACAATTAGATTATGTGCATTAAAGTGAAAGCGCATATCTTCAGGGAAGTAAGGCAGCCAATATACAGAGCTTTGTAAACCAACTAAATTGCCTTTAGCTAGCTCGTCATCAAGTGCTTGCATACCGTCTTGCGCATTCGAGAACTTGCGCGTTTCTAATTCAATATTTAATTTTTTACATACCTTTTTAATGATTGTTTTTGGAGGCATGCGATAAGCAATTAATGGCATTCCACTAATTTTTACAAAAGGCAAGTAAGCAAAGGTAAGTGCTGAAGCAAGACCAAAAGCCATTGGTTCGCTCATATCAATGCCTTTACTTTGTAAAAGTGTGGCAACTACACCCGTTTCACAATGTGAAGATTGCAGGTGGTTAATAGGTAAAATAATGTCAGGCATGAAAGGTTCGTTATTGTGAGGGCAGTGAGAGTAAAGCGTCACGACTAATTTTTAGTGTATCGCAATAGCGGTTAATTTTTTTATCAGATAACGTTAAAAAAATAGCGGGACGCAAATGACGATTAATTTGCCATTGAAAAAAACCACTCGCGGCAGCAAGGGTCGAAACATCAAAGCGTCTTGCGAGCATATGATAACCAAGCGGAGAAATTAGCCCCGAATGAGCATCAGATAGAGCTTGGCTTGTTTGTTCATTTAAATCGTCTACCGCTAATTGGGTTGCAAAATTTTCTACTTCCCAGCCAGATGATTTAACACCGTGATAATGTCCGCTGTCGTCTACCGCGTAAAGTAACTTGTTTTGACCCTGATAGCTTTTGCTATTATCTTGAGGTACTTCATCTTTTTTCATAATGGACTCTAAACTATTGGCTTACGACACTTAATTGCATAAATGCACTTGAAAAACGACCGCTCTCAGGTACATAACACAGTAGCTTTTGACCATTAATTAATTTACCTGATTTAAAAAGCTCATCAAGCATAATGAAAATAGATGCAGACCCTGTGTTGCCTTTTTCTGTTAAGTTAGTAAACCATTTGTCGTAAGGGATTTGAAAGTCAATATTATTTAATCCTTCAAATAAACGTTCGCGAAAGTAACCTGACGAATAATGCGGCAAAAAGAAATCATAATCACTGGCTTTTATGGCGCGTTTTTTTATTATTTTACTAAGTGCATCTTCAACCGTAAATTTAACGATGTTTTCGTTAAGTAGTTTTACATCTTGCTTAACAGAAAGTATTGATTGTTGTTCACGTTCTTTTGAATCAAAACGGGTCCAACTTTTTAATACGCCATCTATTTTTTCAGCCCCTGCATACATACACGCTTCAAGTTGGTCTGCATAAGAAACAATATCAATCCAATCAATACGAAGTGATAAACCTGTAGGGTTAGCATGATTACTTAATAATGCTGCGCCAGCACCGTCAGATAACATCCAACGAAGGAAGTCTTTTTCAAAAGCAATTTCAGGCTTCTGGTTGAGCATATCAACTTTATAATCGCTTTCGGCGGCAAAGTTTCTTGAGTGCATTACATTGGATGCAAGCTCACTGGCAACGACTGCACTGTGCTTACTCTCACCAGCCTTAACATTTAAGTAAGCATATTTAAGAGCCGTCATTCCGCACAAGCAAATACCTGCAGTTGAGATAACTTCAAGGCTTGGGTTTTTAAGCTCTCCATGGACCATTACACCGTGATTAGGCATGATCTGATCAGCCATAGAGGTACTTGCCACCAAAGAGTCTAGTTGCTCTAGTTGGGTACCTTCTTTAGTAAATAATCCTTTTACAGCTTCAGCCGCTAACGATGCATTTGTGTAATTATATTCGCCAGTTTGTGGATCAATAGCGTAATGACGATTTTTTATTTGATTGCTGCGTAAAATAACAGGTTTAGCGCGCGAGCGTTGCCCTCCAACTTCACCTAATACAACTTCCATTTCTTTATTATTAACAGGGCTATTCGGTAAAACAGCATGTAAGTTATTTATGTATACGGCATTTTCCATAACGTAAAACTACTCTCCAGAAGGCTCAGCAAAATAGGCTTTTTGCTTTGCAATTTTTTTTCTTGTTAAAGGGGCAATTAATTTTTTTATTATTGCTGTAATTGGCACCACAGTAATAATTAAGGTGAGCAAAAATAGCACATAGATTATAAGCCCACAACTTCGACGCTTTGAGTGCATAGGACCCAACGCTGTTAGGATTTTACTCCAAATCTTAAAGCTATGTTGACCAACACGTTCACTGGCAATAAATCTCTCATTTACTTTAACTGCTCCTAATCCTTTTAATACAGAATGTTGAAGCTGTTGCGTATTGGGTAAATTGTTAATTGATTTTTTTATTGCGATACCAAAGCGGCTTGCATCAATAATTTCTTTTTCGGCGATACCTGCTGCAGGCACCCACGAAACAGGTTTTTTCTTTCCTGTGAACATCCAAAGTGGTGTTGCTAAAAAGCTAAAGCCAGTACCGCATTCATCACTAAGCACCACATTGTCGATTAGGTTAGCATTGACATTTTTAAGTAGCTGTTTCATTTTTTCTTGTGCGCTTAACCACATGCCACGACAACCAATAACGGTAATAACGGGTTTATTGTTTAGTAGTTTATTTGCTTGTGGTGATTGCATAAATGATGAAATAGGGAGCGATGGAGATAAAAACCATACTTGATACGTTAAAATAATTAAGTCGTAATCGCTATGAGCGGGCTCAACAACTTTCATTGGTTGCGGCGTCATTTTTACGCACTCAGGAAAAATATGAAAAAAGGTTAAAAAAGGCCAAGGGAATGGGTATTCTTTTTCAGGTTTTAAATTAAGGTAATCTACCGTAATTTCATCATCATTTTGCAGAGGTTTTACAATTGAATCTGCAATTTTGGTGAGTTGACCTGTTTGAGAATAATGAATAACGAGTACTTTGTGCATCCTTTTACCTTTTATAACTTCCTAATAGTCAGCTATTATACCCAATATAAAAACTCAAACCATACTAAATTGGATGATTACTTGATGTATAAAATAGTTATTTTTGTTTCTACGATACTATTTAGCTGTAAATTATTTGCTGTAGAGCAAGGTTACTCTCTTGATATTTCGTTCGCTAAGTTTAGGCAGGTTGAAGGTCAATCTCACTTTCAAGTGCTTGATTGCAGTAATACAGACTTAGCATGGGATGATTTACCAGAGATTCGAGTACAAAATTTTACAGTAACGAGTGATGAGCATAAAGTAACGCTGAATGAGTTACCTGAAGGTCGTTATTGTTTGCGTTTTTTTCAAGATCTAAATGGAAATAGTCTACTTGATGTATCGTCGAGTTCGATTCCTAAAGAACCAGTTGGGTTTTCTAACAACCCTAATTTAATGATGGGGCTACCATCACCCGAAAATAGCGTGTTTGAACTTACAAGTAGTAAATCTATTAAGATAAACGTTAATTACAAAAAACGCCGTTAAATTACGGCGTTATTTATAAATACGTTATTTAAGCTGTTTAATAATTGCAGCTAAATCAATATCACCTGCTTTGTAATACGGGCCATTTCCATCAATATCATCAGGGCAATGCTTTCTAACTGCACGAATAGGGCTGTTTTCTTCAGCGTCTTCAATGAGTGTTTTATAACGTCCGGTTGCATCGGTTGCTAAACCTTTGCATACCCACGCTAAAGTATCGAATTTGTGTTGTTCGCTTGTTTTGTAATTTTGAGCAAAATACTCAGCAAGGGTGTCGCCTATTTTCTTAGAGGGTAGGCCTTTAGATGTGTACTGTTGGGCGAGCAATTTAATTTCAGTTAAATTTTCACTAGCTATATCAAACAGGACTTTGTCGTCACCTTTAAGCGAGGGAATGTCCGACTTAGGGGCATTTTTTTGTAAGTTTGATAAATCTACAGACCCAACTACAAATTGCTCAGTACTATCAGAAGGTAAACGCTTTAATGATTTTTTTGCATATTTACGGATTTTTTTATGTGCATCGCTATTAACTATAGTAGAGAGTAAATCTCGGTAACGCGCGTTTCCTGTCTCACCTAAAGCTCGACACGCCCATGCCATTGTATCTAATTGGTAATCAGCTGCAGCTAAGTAGTTTTTGGCTAAGTATTGGGCTAAAACATCTAGCACCTCAGGGTTGCTGTTGTTGCTAGATACAATAGACTGAGCAGCTTGTTTTACTTGATTAATATCGCCTGAAATTAACCGGTCATAATTGAGCTGCTCACTTGTTGTTAGTGCAAATGCAGAGCTTGATAATGCAGCTAAACCTAAGCCCATTAATAATGGTTTTAATGAAAACATAACGATTCCTTGTATAAGAGGGAGTAAAAAGAGTAATACTATATTGTTAATTTTTTTAAATATAGCACTCTGTATTTGAAAGTTAATTAGTATAATAAACTTGTTAACTATCATAGTCATCACTTTGTTACACAACAAGATATATTATTTATTTGTTTTTAAATCAAACTGTTTTGTCGTTAATTTTAAAATATTGCAGTAAATTTTGCAGTCATAATTAAAGCTTGTTACTCTAGCGCGGTTTTGAGCCACTTTGTGTTGTTTTTATGTTATATAGCCATTTGTTTACGCCTTATCAGTTAGGTTCCACTACATTAAATAATCGTGTGGTGATGGGCTCTATGCACACAAATTTAGAAGAGTTACCTCAAGGTTTTGAGCGTTTAGCCGCTTTTTATGGTGAACGTGCCCGCGCGGGTGTTGGTTTGATTATTACCGGTGGTATTTCTCCAAATCAAGAAGGGATATTAGCGCCTAACCGCAGTGTTTTAGATTCTATAGAGGGAGTTGAGCAACACAGGTTAATTACAAAGGCTGTTAAAAAACACGATACAAAAATTTGTATGCAAATATTGCATGCAGGGCGCTACGGTTACCATTCTAAGCAAGTTGCCCCATCAGCTATTCAAGCGTCTATAAGCCCTTATACTCCAGCAGAATTAACCCATCAACAAATAGAAAAACAAATAGATGATTTTGTGCAATGCGCCAAGCTCGCTAAAAAAGCAGGGTACGATGGTGTCGAAATTATGGGCTCTGAAGGGTATTTAATAAATCAATTCATTGTTAAAGCGACAAACCATAGAGATGATCAATGGGGCGGATCTTATAAAAACCGTATTCGCTTTGCAGTTAGTATTGTAAAACAAGTTCGCGCTGCTTTAGGGCGTGACTTTATAGTTATATTTCGTTTATCTTTGCTTGATTTAGTTGAAGACGGCAGTACTTTTGATGAAGTATTACAGTTGGCGCATGAGCTAGAACGTGCAGGTGTTGATATGCTTAATTCAGGCATTGGTTGGCACGAGTCGCGCATTCCTACTATTGCAACGAGTGTCCCAAGAGCATTTTTTTCATCCTTAAGTCAACGGCTAAAAACAGCAGTAACAGTGCCTGTTATTACGAGCAACAGAATTAACACTCCAGAAGTTGCAGAACAATTACTTGCAGGTAAACATGCTGATTTTATTTCTATGGCACGCCCTTTTTTAGCCGATAGTCAGTTTGTCGCGAAAGCGAAAGCGGGTAATTCTGATCAAATTAATACATGCATTGGCTGTAATCAGGCTTGTTTAGATAATATCTTTATTAACTTGCCAGCCACATGTATTGTTAATCCTCGAGCTTGTAATGAAACGCTAATGCCTGTTAATAAAGCGAATAAGGTAAAACAAGTTGCTATAGTAGGTGGTGGCGCTGCAGGAATGGCTTGTGCTATTTATGCCGCAGAACGTGGCCATCAAGTTACTTTATTTGAAAGCGCATTAGAGCTGGGTGGGCAACTATTACTTGCAGCCAATGTACCTGGAAAAGAAGAATTTAGAGAAACGTTACGCTATTTTAAAAGCCGTTTAAAAAATCTAAATGTTACAATTAACTTAAATATAAAAGCGAATATAGCGGCTTTAGCTCGTTTTGATCACTGCGTTATTGCTACGGGGGTAACAGGTTTAACCCCTCAAATAGAAGGTATTAAATTACCAAATGTAATTAGTTATGAGGCAGTGCTTAGCGCTAAAGTAAAGCCAGGCGAAAAAATTGCAATAATTGGCGCTGGTGGAATAGGTTTTGATGTTGCTGCTTATATAGTTGCAATGAAAAATCAGTGTTTGAATCTTGAACCTTCAAACTTACGTTTTAGTGAGCAATGGGGTATTGACTTAAGCGTCGGCAATGCAGGTGGTATAAAAGGAAAACCCGTCAAATCAACAGTATCAAGTGAAGTGTATTTACTACAACGTAAATTACGAAAACACGGTGCAGATTTAGGGAAAACGACAGGCTGGATACACCGAGAGCATTTAAAACAGCAGGGAGTAAAAATGCTTGCTGCTGTGAATTATCAAAAAATAGATGAAGAAGGTTTGCATTTAAATATACGTAACCGTGAACGAGTATTAAATGTGGACCATGTTGTAATTTGTAGTGGTCAGCAGTCGGTACTGCCAGAGTATCATCATCAACTAAGCAGTTTAATGCCAGTTAGCTATATAGGCGGTGCGTTAAACGCTGAAAAATTAGATTTGCAAAGAGCGATTGGCGATGCTTTTTCTGTTGCGCAAAGTTTATAGATGGTTACGCAGTCCACTATTAATAGAATATAAAAATTCAAAGGAATATTTAATGGTACAGGGAATAGTATGGCGAAGTTAATGCAAATTATGTTGGCGCTAAAACAAGTGAGTTTTGGCTATAAAGCAAATATGCCATTGAGTGTTAATAATATATCACTAAATCTTGCTCAAGGTAGCTGCACTGCTATTTTAGGACCTAATGGAGCTGGAAAATCAACATTAATTTCATTAATGAGTGGTCTTTTGACTGCTCAAACAGGTCAAATTAGTTACCCTTTTTATTCACTGTATACGACCCAAGAAGCTATAGCCCAAAAAGTTGCTTTAGTACCGCAAGATTTTGCTTTTTATCATGAACTTAGTGTGCACGATAATTTAGCTTTTTTTGTGTCCATAAGTGAAAAAAATCGCAGTTTACATTCAAACCATATTAAATCGGCTATACGTGCATGCGGGCTTGATGATGTTATTAATAAAATGGCGGGTTCTTTATCTGGTGGATATAAGCGTCGCTTAAATATTGCAATTGCCTTGAGTAAACAGCCAGACATTATATTTTTAGATGAACCGACGGTAGGCATAGATCCATTATCTCGTGATGCAATAATTAATTTATTATTGGATTTAAAACAACAAGGTAAAACCTTGGTTTATACCTCTCATTTATTACATGAAGTTGAATTACTATGCGATGAAGTCGTATTTTTAAATAATGGTAAAGTCGTTGCAAATGAGCTTTTAAATAATCAAAAACCGTCTTTAAATTTCACTACTGTTAAGCCTTTATCTCCTAGTCAAATAGCTCTTTTTAAACAGCCGATAACCATTTTAGAAAATGGCGGACATCAATTAAAAGTGAGTAATAGCGAGCAGCTAGCATCTACTTTTACAGTGCTTGCTAATTTGAGTCATGATATTAAAACACTGACATTCTCAAATAGTCATATAGAGCAACTGTATCGTGACTTATTTTCGGAGTCATCATGTTAATCCATACGGTAAAAAAAGAAGCCAGATTAATTGCAAATGACTTACACAGCTTAGCCGTACTATTACTTATGCCTATTGTGTTTATGGTTATTATGACGATGGCAAGCAGCCAGTCGCAAAAAAATATACAAGCTAACCTAACACTCAGTGTCATTGGGCAAGAGAATAGTGCGAATAGTAATGTTTTAATCGCACTTTTAATTGCACAGGGTTTTACTATAGATAAAAACAATACCGATAACAGATTAGCAATAGAAGCCGGTGTAGATAAACAAATTTTAATGCGCCAAGGTAATAGCCAGTTACGGTTAGATATAAGTGACGACCTTGCGCCGCAAACGCGATTACTAATGACTGAAAAATTGAAAGCGAGCTTATCTCAATTAAAACTCTATTTGTATATGCTTGATACAGGTGATTTATCTCAGGATTTATCGTTAGATGAGCAAGTTAATCAAGTTGTTGAATCATCAGATGTAAGTTATTTATTAGAAAAGCCGTTAGCTAAAGCGTTACACAACCCAGCGTTGAATAGCATTCCTGCTTGGTGGGTATTTGGTATTTATTTTATTGTTTTGCCTATTTCACTCACTTTTATTAATGAGCGTAATAATGGCACTTTGGTTAGGTTAAAAACGTACCCAATTAGTATGGCTCGCTATTTTTATAACAAAGCATGTGCTTATGTAATTGTCAGCCTTATACAAGGCTGTTTACTTGCAATCATTGGTTGTATTGCAATTCCCTACTTTTTGAATCTACCTTTACTACCGCTGTATGGTTTATTGCTTAGTATATTTACATTTATAACCGTTAGTTTTACTGCAATTGCCTTTGCTTTATTATTAGCAAGTATGGTGTCGAGTTATGAACAAGCAATTGTTGTAGGTGGTGGGGTAAATATAATTTTAGCTGCATTGAGTGGCTTTATGGTGCCGCTTGAGATTATGCCTGATAATTTAGCCGCGCTGGCAAATGGGTCGCCAATGTATTGGTCAGCTCAACTATTACGACAACTGATGAGTGAATCAGTTGATCACACTTTTTGGCAATATACAGCATCGCTTTGGGGTTTTTCATTGCTATGCTTTGTTGCTGCATTATGTATATTTAATAAAAAAATGAGGAATTTGACATGGAATTAGCCGAATTAAAACTACAGTTAAAACAATTAATTATCACTGAATGTGATAAAGAAGATGATTTTGAGCCCGCTGATATTATTGACTCAGAGCTATTGTTTGGAAGTAAATCACGCATCAACTTAGACTCATTAGATGCTTTACAACTCTCATTAGTATTAAAACAAAACTTTGGCATTAAAGTCGAAGGCTCTAAAGAAACGCGTAAACATTTACAGTCTATAGATACAATTGCCGACTTCATTATTCAAGAGCGTGCTAAGTAATGAATAAACGGGATGTATATTTAAATGCCAGCGGGGTCTTATCGGCACCATTAAGTAATAAAACAAGTAGTGTTGTAAGCACTATTGAAGATGAAAGTGTGGCATTTAAATCATTTCGAGAAGAAATAAATTGTAGCGATTTTGCGGGTATTTTAAGTTATTTTGATGCCGTTTTATATCCTCTTTTTGAAAAGTTGAATCTATCAGCTAGTGATTTAGCAAAAACTAATTTATTTTTAGGATCGACTTCTTTAGATATCAGTGCTGTGGAAGTGGGAGATGAAGGTAAGTTGTGGCTATCTAAAACAGATAAAATTAGCCAAGCATTAGTAAAACGATACGGTTTAAATGAGTTGGAATTTACGTTTAGCACAGCATGTACAGCAAGTGCTAATGCATGTTTGTATGCTTCGCGTTTAATAAGTACCGGAAAAATTGAACATGCATTGGTTATAGGTTGCGAATTTTATAACCCCCTAACAGTTGAAGGCTTTAAGTCGTTAGATTTAATTAGTAAAACAGAATTAATTGCATTTGCTAAAGGTCGTTCTGGCTTAATCTTAGGGGAGGGAGTTGCAGCTCTTTATTTATCATCGACGCCTAACGCGCAGTGCAGTCTCAAAATGCTGGGTGGTGCATCGTCATGCGACACTTATAGTTTAACAATGACTCAGGAAGATGGCAGTCATATTGCACAAGTTATTAATGATTGTTTACTACAGGCAAATATTCAAAGTACTAATATAGACCTAATTAAAGTACATGGTACTGCCACGCTTGGTAATGATGAAGCAGAGTGTAATGCTTTAACTACATTATTTAATACATCAAAAACAACTCATCGCCCTCCTATTATTGCTTTCAAACCTTTTACAGGACATACATTAGGCGCATGTGGTGTAATTGAAATTGCATTATTCGCTGATTGTTTAAGTAAAGAATCGTACATACCACCTGAGTATATAACTCAAAATAACGATTTGATGTGGCCTTTTTATAAAGGAAATGATTTTTCACAAGTGAACACTGTATTATTTAATTACTTTGGTTTTGGCGGTAATAATGCGGCTTTAGTTTTTCAGCGTTATAGAGGTACTGAATGAAAGAAGTAGGCAGTAGCTATTTAAGCTTTGAAAAAAATCGAGATGTAAAAAGCTTGAGGCAACTTGTAAAACAAGAAACTGGTTTACAGGTTCGTAGGATGGATTCTTTTACACTAATTGCGTTACTAGCAGTATACCGTGCTAAAGGTGATATTGAACTAAGTGCAAAGAGTGGTTTGTATAGTTGCGCGGATTACTTTTCGAGTGATTCAATGCAATCAATGTTAATTGATGTACACCAAAACAACCCTATAAAACCATTAAGTTTTGTAGCAAGTGTTGGTAATGCAGCAAACTATTATATAGCTAATACGTATGCGATTGATGGTCCAAACATTTTTATAGGTAGTAGTAAGCAAGCAATAGAAAAAAATAAGTTGCTAGCTGAAACCGATATGAGCTTAGGTTTGATTGAACACGCTATTTTACTGGTTTGGCAAGAAGATGAAAACCAACGAGAATGTTGGGCGAAAATAATCCAAGATGATGGTTTTTTCGGCGAACGTGGTGTTATATGAGAGTTTTCCTTGAATCAAAACAAGTGCGACTGTAGAATCTAGCCTCTTTTTGTCACCACTGCTGTAATAGGGATTATTACATTGAAATTTATTATCAAAAAATGCATCGCTTGGGGCGACGGAAAAATAAATCACCAAGATTGGCAATCATACTCCAACAGTATGATAGTAAACCCGCAAACGTTAACTCTTCCTGAATTAAAACAGATACCTGCGATGCAGCGAAGACGTTTAAGCGCATTTGCTAAACTGACACTCCACTGCGCTTTAGAGGCAAGTGAAGGATTTCAGCATAACATCCCTAGTGTATTTTCTTCTCGCCATGGCGACCTACACAAAACGACTAAATTAATTGCAGCTGTTGCAGCTAAAGAAACGCTTTCTCCAACTAACTTTGCGTTATCAGTGCATAATGCTGTGGGTGGTTTGTTTAGTATTTATGCTGGAAATAAAGCACCACTTTGCGCTATGTCCGCAGGTGAAGATAGTTTTTTTATGGGATTAGTAGATGCTGTTGCAAAGCTGCAAATGCATGGCTATGAGCGTATTTTATATGTATATAGTGACCAAGCTGTACCTGAACATTACCAACCTTATGTACAACAAAAACCTGACAATATAGCAGTAGGGTTGCTTATTGAACCGTGTGAAAGTAGTAACGGTTTTGAACTAAAATGTACCGGTCATCATTATGTAAGAGAAAGTGAAGCAGCTGAGTTACAAGCTCTCGATTTTTTAAAGTTTTATTTTTCACAAAATAATAAGTTAGAAATAAACTCAAAAAGATATCAATGGCAGCTATCGCGCTAATGAAAACTCAATTGATAAAAGCATACCGTATTATTGCAACAGGCAGCGCCTTCGGCTTGTTTAGTGCTGGTGGTTTGGCATTGTCTGTTATTATCTTTTCAATTCAACGACTTATTTATCGTGATATAAATAAACGAAATCAAGCTGCACGAACTGCTGTGCATTATTCATTTAAATTTTTTGTTGGTTATATGCGCTTAGTTGGCATATTACGATTAGATGTAGATAAGCTCGATGCAATAAGACAAGCAAAAGGGCAGTTAATAATAGCTAATCACCCATCTTTAATTGATGTTGTTGTGCTTATTTCTATTGTGCGCCATGCAGACTGCGTTGTTAAAGCTGATTTATGGAAAAATCCTTTTCTAAAAGGTGTAGTTAAAGCCACTGGTTATATTAATAATGATGCTGAGCCAGATTACTTTTTAGGGCAATGTAAAAAAAGCTTTGCCAGTGGAAACAATCTTATAGTGTTCCCTGAAGGAACTCGAAGTGTACCAGGTAAACCTTGGCATTTTAAACGAGGGGCTGGAAATATTGCGCTTCGAACTCAAGTCGATATTTTACCAATCTTAATTGACGTAAACCCAATAACATTAACCAAAGGACAAAAGTGGTATCAGGTAACTGATCGCCGTTTTACCTTTAAGATGCGTGTTTTACCTCCTTATTTGATAGAACCTTATATACAAGACGATCAGGTAACTAATTCGGTACGCAAACTAACACGCGATTTACAAGCTTATCTTAACGAGGAAAAATTAAAATATGAGTGATTTAAGCACTGAAGTTAAACAACTAATTATCGAAACTTTAGATTTAGAAGACATTGAAGCCGCAGATATTAACGATGAAGAAGCACTTTTTGTTGATGGTTTAGGCTTAGATTCAATTGATGCACTTGAATTAGGTGTCGCAATTAAAAAAGCATACGATGTAAAAATTGATGGAAATACCGATGACAGTAAAAAGCATTTTTACTCGGTTAAAACTTTATGTGATTTTATAGCTGCAACAAGGGCATAACATACTGCGTTTTTAAAGCGATACAGTATTTGGATATATATATGAATAATGAAAACATGAAAAGCGGCGAGCAAATTTTTGCGATGCTTAGCGATATTTTACAGGAATATTTTGAGATAGAGCCTGAGGACATTACTCGCACAGCAAGTTTATATGAAGATTTAGATCTTGATAGCATTGATGCCGTAGATTTGGTTGTAAAATTACGCGAACAAACAGGTAAAAAAATCGAACCTGATGACTTTAAACAAGTTCGTACCGTACAAGATGTAATTGACGCAATTGAAAAGCTAATGGTTGTTGAGGCTTAATGAAAAAGGCGTTGTTAGCTGGCTTATTATTAACTTACCCTTTTGCGGTATATTTTGGCTTACAGTACAGTGAACCGGTAATTATTGGTGGTGTTTTTGTTGCCGTTTTACTGCTAAGGCATTGGTTGGTTAAAGACAGCAAAACAACGATTCCTCATTTAAAAATTATGACTGCATGCGGGTGTGGGTTATTACTTTTTGCTACTTTTGCAAATTCAGCATTAGCGTTAAAGTTTTACCCTGTTGTTATCAGTAGCTGCTTTTTAGCTGTATTTGCTTATTCACTATATAACCCCCCCAGTGTAATTGAAATTATTGCAGGTAAATTTGAAACCCTAGATGAAAATGGAAAACGTTACACTCGATCAGTGACTAAAGTGTGGTGTGTGTTTTTTATATTGAATGGTTTAACTGCGACTGTAACCGTATTTCACCCAAATCCAAAAGTATGGCTTACCTATAATGGCTTGATTTCGTATCTGCTGATGGGGTTATTAATGATCATAGAATTGATTGTAAGAAAATGGCAAAAGGCAAAAAATAAATCGAATGAAGTGGCCAAATAATAATAACTATTTTTATGGTGAGAACCATGATTTTACAACTTGGCGTGAGCAGGTTAACGGCCACGCTAAAATTTTTTCTAAGCAGCCTGAAACTACGTGGTTGCTTTTTGATGCTGATAGCTACCAGTTTAGCGTATTGTTTTTTGCTTTATTAGTGGCAAAAAAGTCAATTGTTTTGCCCCAAAATGGACAACCTGTCCAGCTCACGCAATGCTTAAGCTATGCCGATGCATTTTGTGGTGATGCTAGCTTATCATCTGCTGACATCACATTTACACCAGATTTAAGAAGTAGCACTACAACTGAACTTGATATTGATGAGCTTACAAGTATTCGTTTTTTTACATCGGGTTCGAGTGGACAACCAAAAGCGATAGATAAAACATTTAAGCAATTAGTTTTAGAACTAGATGTACTTGAAGAGCAATTTGGCGAGCAAATTGTAAATACAACTTTTGTTGCTACTGTCTCGCATCAACATATTTATGGATTGTTATTTAAAGTTCTTTGGCCGCTATACTCTGGGAGAAATGTTTGTTTTAGTAGTTTTGAATACCCAGAGCATTTACTTTCGTTTATTAAAAATACGCCTAAAAGTGATATTACTTTAATTAGTAGCCCAGCTTACTATCATCGATTGGTTCAAGATAACGTATTAGTATCTGTTAAAGATAAATTACGCTGCTGCTTTTCATCTGGTGGACCGCTGCAATCAGTTGCAGCTAATTTACTAAGCGAGCAATTTGGTTATGCACCGGTTGAAGTGCTTGGTAGTACTGAAACTGGCGGAATTGCTTGGCGCCAGCAAAATAAGTCTGTAATTTGGCAAGCATTTACACCGATAAAAATAAAAACGGATGGCTTACAAAGACTTATTATCTCATCGCCTTATGTTGATCAGCATCAGTGGTACCAGACAGACGATAGAGCGCAATTAACTAATAGTAATCAGTTTTCGTTATTAGGTCGAGCAGATCGCATTGTTAAAATTGAAGAAAAACGTTGTTCATTAGATGAGATAACGCAAAAGATAAATCAATACACTTTGGTTAACGAATGCTATGTATTACTTCTTGAAAATGAGCAACAAAATAAGCGAAGTGAGATTGCTGCAGTATTAGTGTTAACCCAAGAGGGTGAAGCTGTATTAGCAGAGCATGGTAAATTTAAATTTTCACAGGCTCTTAAGAGCCATTTAAAAGCATTTTTTGAACCTTTAGTGATACCACGTAAGTTTCGTTATTTGTCGGCATTACCTTATAACACGCAAGGTAAACTCGAAAAAATGCAATTGGAGAAAATGTTTGACTGATTTCGTATATAAACCTATTTGTGAAGTAATAGAACAAAGCCCTGACCATGTGCTTTTGCGTTTAAAAATACCAGAAAACCTATTTTATTTTCAAGGTCACTTTGTGCAAGCACCAATTTTACCAGGCGTCGCTCAACTTGATTGGGTGATGCATTATTTGACTAAATATTTGAATGTAGATTGCCAAAAAGCAATTTCAGTTGATGCGTTAAAGTTTCAGATTATAGTTAAACCAAATTACGAAGTAGATTTATTATTAAAACAAATTAAAAATACTAAATTTAGCTTTAGTTACAGCTCAGAGCATGGACAGCATGCATCAGGCAAAGTAGTGCTAAATGATGAATAAGAGTGCTTTATAATGTCGAGTAAATATGGATTTGTCATCCCAAATTACAATCACGATTTAGTGATTCACGATACGATAACTGCTTTAGTTGCTTTTAATCTGCCAATTATATTGGTAGATGATGGAAGCAACGAACAAACGCAAAGCGTACTTGAGAAAATAGATGCTGAGTTCGCTTTAGTTACATTGGTACGTCGTATTGAAAATGGTGGCAAAGGAGCCGCTGTACAAACGGGTCTTGTTCATGCGCATCAAGCAGGTTGGAGTCATGCAATTCAAATTGATGCTGATGGTCAACACGATTTAAATGATGTAGACCAACTTGTTGCACGCTCTAAACTTTACCCTAAAGCATTAGTGAGTGGGCAACCTATTTACGATGAGTCAATATCAAAAGGACGTTATTATGGACGTTTTATTACTCATTTTTGGGTTTATATAGAAACGTTATCGTTTGCATTAAAAGACACTATGTGTGGCTTTCGTGTATATCCGTTAGATGCTTATATAACGCTTATAAATAGTACTCGTTTGGGTAATAAAATGGATTTTGATATAGAGGTAATGGTAAAGCTTTATTGGCAAGGTACGCCTGTTGAATTTATCAAAACTAAAGTTCATTACCCAGAGAATGGAGTGTCACATTTTAATGTCTGGGACGATAACGTATTGATTTCAAAAATGCATACGAGGCTCTTTTTTGGCATGTTGTGGCGTTTACCACGTTTAATTTTAAACAAATTTAAATAAAGGGATTTATTGCATGTCAGAGAAAAAAACAGCACCACATAATGACGTTGATAAACCATTTCATTGGTCACAATTAAAAGAACGCGGCTCTATGCTAGGTATCGAAGTATTGGTATTTATATACAAAGTATTTGGTAAGTGGCTGTTCAAAATAGTTTTAACACCAGTTATGTTTTATTTTTACGTTACTGGTCGCTTGTCTCGTCAAGCTATTTGGCATTATTTAGATAATCTTAATGTTAGCATGGGTGAAGGTAAGCGCACTGGTTGGGCGCGTTTTAAACAAGGTTTTAGGTTGTACTTCTCGTTTGGTATGGCAATTTTAGATAAATTTGATGCCTGGCTTGGAAAAGTAAATATTAAAGATTTAGAAATTGCTACACCAGAAGGTTATCAGCAATTACTAGAGGCTAAAGGCGCTGTTATTTTTAGTGCTCATTTAGGTAATATGGAAATTTGTCGTGCTATTTTTAGTATGGGAGATAACAAACGACCGCTTAATGTAATTACTTATAATGAGCATACACCTTCATTTAATAACTTTTTGAAAAAAGTTAACCAAGATGCAGCCATTAATTTTATTCATATCAATAACTTTGGTCCAGATGATACAATTAAATTAAAGCAAAAGTTAGACGATGGTGAAGCCGTAATTATATTTGCTGACCGTACATCGGTTAATAATCCAAATAGTGTACATCATGTGCCGTTTTTAGGAGAAGATGCTCCGTTTGCGGTGGGTCCATTTGCACTTGCAAATATTATGGAATGCCCAGTTTTTTTAATGTTTTGCATAAATGAGCAGGGACGTTATAAAACATATATTGAAAAATTTGCAGACCCCATTAAGGTCAAACGTAAAGAGCGTCAAGCGTACTTTCAGTCAATGGCTACTAAGTTCGCGCAACGACTCGAATTTTATTGTAAAAAAGCGCCGTATCAATGGTACAATTTTTTTAATTTTTGGCCAAAAGCCACAGACAAAGATTCAAAGCCTAGCTAAATATCTGGAGAAGTAGTAAATGGAAAGTAATACATCAAGTCACCTATTATTTGGTGCAGGGCGTTTAACAATTGAAGACATTATCAGTGTTGTAAAAGATAAGCGCGGAGTTGCGCTTTCTGGTGATAGTCACTTTGCAAAAAAAATTGATTCTGCTGTCGCTTTTTTAGATAAGTTATTAGCTGAAGAAGGTCATATATACGGCGTAACAACCGGTTACGGTGATTCATGCACCGTTGAAATTCCTTTATCACTCGTTAATGAGTTGCCAATACACCTAACGCGTTTTCATGGTTGTGGCTTGGGTGATTTTTTTACGCCAGAGCAAGGTAAGCTTATTTTAGCAAGTCGTTTGGCGTCTTTGTCACAAGGTTATTCTGGTGTAAGTTGGGATTTACTTAAATTATTAGTTGAGATGATCAACCGCGATATTATTCCTGTCATTCCACAAGAAGGATCGGTAGGCGCAAGTGGTGATTTAACACCTCTGTCATATGTTGCTGGTAGCTTAATTGGTGAGCGTGATACGTACTATAAAGATCAGGTTGTTAATTCATTAGAGGCATTTTCGGCTGAGGGTTTAAAAGCAATTACGTTACGCCCTAAAGAGGGTCTGGCTATTATGAATGGCACCGCCGTTATGACGGCGCTAGCATGTCAAGCATTCGACCGCTCTGAGTACGCAAGTCGTTTAATGACCCGTATAACTGCACTTGCAAGTATTGCGCTTAAAGGTAATAGCAATCACTTTGATGATATTTTATTTAGTGTTAAGCCGCATGTTGGTCAGCAAAATGTTGCTAAACGCATTCAGCATGATTTAAACCATGTTGAGCATCCTCGTAATTCAGACCGCTTACAAGATCGCTATTCTATACGATGTGCTCCGCACGTTATAGGTGTGCTTGAAGATAGCCTACCATGGTTAAGAAATATGATTGAAAATGAGCTTAACAGTGCCAATGATAATCCTATTATTGATGGTATTGGCGAGCATGTTTTACATGGAGGTCATTTTTACGGCGGTCATATTGCAATGGCAATGGACTCGATGAAAAACTGTGTGGCAAATTTAGCTGATTTAGCAGATCGACAAATTGCGACGATGGTTGATGTTAAAATGAATAATGGTTTGCCATCCAATTTAAGTGCGGCCTCAAGTGAACGTCACTTTATAAATCATGGTTTCAAAGCTATCCAGATTGGTTGTTCTGCATGGACTGCTGAAGCACTTAAATTAACAATGCCAGCCAGCGTTTTTTCACGTTCTACAGAATGTCATAACCAAGATAAAGTGAGTATGGGGACCATTGCTGCACGTGACTGTTTACGTATTTTACAACTAACAGAGCAGGTACTCGCGGCAACTCTATTGGCTGCTGTGCAAGGTGTTCGAATTCGTATTTTAAATAATGAAATTGATGCTTCTGCATTAAACCCTGAAATTACTGCAATGATTGATGATGTAGCTAGTTTCTTTGATTTACTAGAAGAAGATCGCCCAACAGATAAGATATTACGTCAGACGATTGAGTATATCCAAACTCAACGCTGGGCACTTTATCAAACTAGCTAAAGGTAAATAATGAAAAAATCCAAAGCAATTGTTAGTACCTCCATTGATATGGTGGTGCCGTTTTATGATTTAGACCCAATGCGAATTGTGTGGCATGGTAACTATGTAAAATACATAGAAGACGCCCGTTGTGCATTGCTTAATAAAATTGGTTATAACTATAATGCGATGGAAAAGTCAGGTTTTATGTGGCCGATAGTTGATATGCGATTAAAGTATGTTGCATCGGCTGTATTTGGATCTCGTATACGTATTCACGCCTCTTTGGTTGAATTTGAGATGCGGATTAAGATTGATTACCGTATTGAATGCCTTGATACGGATAAGGTTTTGACCAAAGCTTATACGATACAAGTTGCGATGGACTTACATACTCAAGAGCTCCAATTTGAATCGCCAAGTATATTTATCGATAAAGTGATGGCTTATGTTGAATAAACTGGCTTTAGTACTTTTGTTTTTTTTAAGTACGCAGGCTGCAGCTAATGACTTTACTCGCTTTAAAGTAGCGCAGGGTAAAGGTCAGTTTAGCCAAGCTAAACATTTTACATTTCTAAAGCGCGCGATTAAATCGCAAGGTAACTTTGTTATTCATGATCAACATGTTTACTGGCACACCCTATCACCGGTTAGAAGTGAAATGCTGTTACTCCCTAATGGGATTTACCGTCGCTTAGAACCAAAAAAAGCGTATGAAATCCTTACCCAAGATAAACAAATAAACAGTTTACTTGCAAAGTTACTTAGTGGTGACATTAACGAAAGCGATTGGAGCATAACCGCTTCAAATGATGAACATTGTTACAACCTAATACCAAAACTTGAAGACGTTGCTGCATTATTTACCAATGTCAACTTGTGTGCACTTGATGAAAGTCAACGCAGTATAGTATTAACAGACCAGCAGAATAATAAAACAGAGATAATGATGGTATTTACCAGCAAGGAGCTGACAAAAAATGACATGGATGTCGTTAAACTCACGCACTAAGTTACTCCTTTGGGGATTACAACTACTTATTTTACTCGTTGGTTTAAGCTATTTATGGCTATTTAAGCCTTTTGCTATTGTGGCTGATATTAACCAGATATTTACAGTAGAAC
The DNA here is from genome assembly GCF_011378855.1 of Pseudoalteromonas sp. Z1A8. Lineage (GTDB taxonomy): Bacteria > Pseudomonadota > Gammaproteobacteria > Enterobacterales > Alteromonadaceae > Pseudoalteromonas. Next base: position 20,116 of record NZ_WTLB01000047.1, read on the forward strand.
AAAGTGAGGATGTGCGATTAGTGAATGATAAAGTTGAGCAGCAACAGTTGCGTCAACACGTCATGCTTGTTGGTCACAAAAAGCGTAGTAACGCGATAAAGTACGCAGAGCAAGCCGCACTTGCACTAAGTGATATTAATGGCATTGAGGTTAATATTCATTTTGGAGCACTTCCAGAACTGCAATCTGTAGTGAAGGATTACCTACCTTATAAATATGCATTTTTGAGTGAAAAGTATAAACACTTATTACAAAATAAAACTGCAGGTGCCGTATTTAATTATCAATTTAGTTTATTAAATGAAATGGGATCGCCATGGGTTGCAGCGACATTACCTTCTGATCCTAATTTGGGTTTAGCTGATTTTTTTAATCAACAAAACGTACCCTCAATGAAGCTTAAAAATTACCAAGGTTATCTTATTGCTCAAGGTGAGATAAAAAACGGTAGTTCTGACGATGCAATTTACTATGTGCTTATTAATTTTGTTAGTGCTAATACTGGCTTAGATTTAAATATAGCTAAAGATATAGCTACAAAAGTTAACGATATAAAAAAACAAAGTAGCGAGGAAAAATCTGGGGTAAATTATTTTGTTACCGGAGCCGCATTTTTTACCGCAGACGCAAGTATGACCGCTCAAAACGAGATGACTGTATTTGGCAGTATTTCAATTATTGCTACTTTATTGTTGATTGTGGTTATTTATAGAAGTGCATTAAGTGTTTTTTGTACGCTATTTGTCATCTCTATTAGTATGCTTTATGGGTATAGTGCATTACGTTTATTTTTTACTGAAGTAAATATTTTAACGTTGGTATTTGCTGTAACATTAATTGGTATTGCTGCTGATTATAGTTTTCATGCACTGAGCGAATTACGCTTTAGCAAAGTTGACCGGTTTAATCCCTTACGTAGTATTCGTGCGTCACTTTTATTGGGTTTTATTACGACAACAGTCGGTTATTTAATTTTAGTATTCACTCCATTAGTATTATTTAAGCAAATTGCTGTATTTACTATGGCTGGTCTATTAGGCGCTTTACTGACTGTATTACTTGTTTACCCAAGTATTGCTAGTTTTATTGTAAAAAAGCCAAGTGCAATTCCTCATTTTGTTATTCAACTAAATAATTGGCAACAAGTCATCCTCAAAAAGCGCTTAAACTATTGGTGGCAGTCCTGCTTTTTAGTTATCGCGATAGCCGCTTTAAGTATGATTAATAACGTTGACGACCCGCGTACGTTTTATAAAAGCTCAGCTAGCTTAGTGACCCAACAACAGAAAATTTCAGAAATATTAAATGCACAATGGGACAGCCCATATATTTTAGTGGCGGGGGATTCTTCTCAGCAAACATTGGAACGCTCTGAACAATTAGCTGAAGACTTAAAGCAATTACAGCAAAATAATGCCTTTACTAAATATTCAAGTATTAGCCAGTGGCTGCCCTCTATTGCTATGCAGAAAAAGTCGCAAGCGTTAATGTTGCAAGCCGAGAATGACGGTTTGTTTAATCAATTAAAAACATTATTAGAATTACCTTACACGCGAAATAATCCTAAATTAACTCAGTTAGATTTTCCAACATGGCAAAAAAGCCAAATAGCCCACTTATTTACTGATCAATGGGTCGAAATTAATAGTCGTTACTACAGCATTATAAAGTTGCAAGGCATCAATGATCCAAAGATGCTTGAAAGGACCTTAAATAACTACAAAGATGTTGTTTTTGTTGATAAAGTATTAGCTGTAAGTGAGCAGGTAGGGTTGTTTAGGCATCACTTGATTTTAATATATGGCTTAGCACTTGGTGCCGCAATGCTTGTTTTTTGGCTACGGTACGGATTGCTTAATGCGTTTATTGCCGTAAGCCGACCTGCAATTGCTATGGTAATAGCACTTGTTATTAGTGCATGGTTTTTTGACAGCTTAAGTGTGTTTAATTATGTAGCGGGCATACTCATTTTAGCATTGGGTTTAGACTACTGCGTATTTTATGCTGAGCATGGTCTTTGTGAAAAAATAACATTAACCACGCTCATCTCAGCTTTGAGTTCTTTATTTGTATTTGCAATTTTAATTTTTAGCTCAACACCCGCTGTGAGCCAATTTGGTTTCACTGTATTTATAGGTGTTGTTATGGTGTTCATTATGGCCCCGCGCCTTACTCTTGTATCGAAAAGGAATATTTAATGATATCAACTGATTTTGATGTAACTATAATCGGTGCTGGTCCGTCAGGAACAGTTGCTGCGTGTTTATTAATGCAGCATGGTTTAAGTGTATGTTTAGTAGAGCGAGATGAGTTCCCTCGTTTTTCTATTGGTGAGAGCTTATTACCACAATCAATGGATTATTTACGCCAAGCAAATATGCTCGACACCTTACTTGAAAATGCTGAAAAACTGGGTTTTCAATTTAAAAATGGCGCTGCATTTTACCGAAGTGGTCATCACACCAACTTTAATTTTGAAGAAAAGTTTAGTGAAGGCCCTGGCACAACGTATCAAGTTAAACGCGCTGAGTTTGATAACTTATTAGCTCAAGAAGCGATTAATCAAGGCGCTGAAATTCGCTTTGGTAATCGTGTTACAAACTTCACAACAGATGAAAATGGTACGTGTATTGACATTATTAATTTAAAAACGGAGCAAAAAAGTAAAATAACAGCCCGTTTCACTTTAGATGCCAGTGGGTTTGGTCGAGTTCTTCCTCGGTTATTAGATTTAGAAGAAGCGAGTGAGTTATCACCTCGTAAAGCTGTATTCACACATTTCAAAGATAATATAGATTGTCCTAAATTTGATCGTAATAAAATACTTATTACAGTTCACCCAGATATTCCTGACGTGTGGTATTGGCTTATCCCATTCAGTGACAGTACGGTGAGCGTAGGCGTTGTGGGTGAAACTGCACAGATAGAAAATCCAGATATGAGCCTTGAGCAAATATTACTTCAGTTTATAAGTGAAGATGATAACTTATCGGCATTATTAGATGACGCTAAAATTATTGCACCTGTGCGTACTATTGGTGGTTACTCAGCAAATGTAAAGCAGTTACATGGTGATAAATTTGCGTTATTAGGCAATGCAGGTGAGTTTTTAGACCCCGTATTTTCTTCTGGAGTTACAATTGCACTACGCTCTGCGGTACAGGCATCTGAACTTGTGGTTAAACAATTACAAGGTGAGACAATCGACTGGAAAAATGAATATGAAATACCACTGCGCGAAGGGATCACTGTATTTAAATACTTTGTGAACTCTTGGTATGATACGAGTTTACAATCGGTTATCTTTTTTGCAGACGGTCAGCCAGATGTAAAAGCAATGGTGTGCTCCATTTTAGCGGGTTATGCATGGGATAAAAAAAATCCGTTTGTTAAAAACACTAAACGAGGTCTCAATATTTTAGAAAAAATATGTGACTCTGAAATGACTGATAACAATGCTGCTGTTGTATAAATATGTTGCTTAGCCAAAATATGAAAATAGTATTCATTATAATTTTTATAGTGTTTTTAAATGCTTGCCAGATAGCTTATAAACCAAAGGTTGATACTGCACTGTTTGAGCCAATGCCAATACCTAACGAAATAGTTGGCAAAGGCTGGCTTGAGAAGTTTCAATTCTCAGGTGTTGTTGAACAGTCAATGCTAGTGTCTACTGAGTTTTCTGAGAAAATGATAAAAGTTGCAGCATTGAGTTTTGAAGGTATCCCGCTATCTCAGCTGCAGTTTAATACCCAGACGAATCAATTAACGACGACTAATTCGCTAGGAGTTGACTTTGATGGAAAAAAAATTATTTATGACATGCAAAGTGCGTTTTGGCCATTGGCTCAACTTAAGCAACATATTTGTAAAAACTGCCAAGTAACTCAAACTACTATTGCAGGACAATTAACTCGTCGTTTTTATCGAGGAGAGACATTAATTCGTGAAGTTATATATAATGGCTCACACACTCAACTAGTTGAGAACGAGCAGAATTATCGTTTAACTATAGAAAGATTAGAAGAATATTAATATGCAACAACCGCTATTTATTAGCCATTACGCCATGATAAATGCACTAGGGTGTGATAACCAAAGTATAAAACGTAATTTACTCGCAGGCAGTCAAGAGGGTATTGTTATCAATAACACTCTCTTTGACGAAGGTCCTATTTATGTTGGCGCTGTAAATGCTGAGTTACCCTTATTAACTGACCGAGATCTCGAGTTTCAAACTAGAAATAATCAATTGGCAGCACATGCGCTTGAGCAATTAAGAGAACCCGTTACTGAGCTTAAAAAGCAATATGGTGCACAGCGAATTGCAGTCATTGTTGGTACGAGTACATCAGGTATTGCTCAAGGTGAGCAAGCAATGAAAACTCAACAGCAAGAGGGTCTTTTTCCGAGTGAGTATCATTACCAGCAGCAAGAGATGGATAACCTAGCACAATTTATTCAAAGTGAGCTGGGTCTAGAAGGTGTTGCTTTTACGTTATCTACAGCATGTTCATCAAGTTCTAAAGCATTTGCGACAGCACAAGAAATGATAGCTTGCGGATTAGCAGATGCTGCAATTGTAGGTGGAGTAGATAGCCTATGTGGTATGACGGTAAATGGTTTTCATGCTTTAGCATCAACATCAGCAGGCATATCAAACCCATCAAGTAAGAATCGTGATGGAATAAATATAGGTGAAGCTGCCGCTTTGTGTATTGTACAAAAGCAAGGGGAAGTTAAACTATTAGGTGTTGGTGAATCGAGCGATGCGCATCATATGTCGGCACCTCATCCACAAGGTGAGGGAGCGGCAAGGGCAATGAAAAGTGCGTTAGCTGCCGCTAATATCAATATAAATGAAGTTGACTATGTAAATTTACATGGAACTGCAACACCTAAAAATGATGAAATGGAAGCTATTGCTATAATGAATGTTTTTGGTATTGAAACACCATGTAGCTCTTCAAAAGGTATGATTGGTCATACATTAGGTGCCGCTGGCGCGACTGAAGTAGGTTTATGTTGGTTATTATTGGGCGGTAATGATTATGCTCCTCATGTATGGGATGGTGAACGGGATACCAGTTTACCCGCAATAAACCTTGTTCCAGTTGGTGCTAAGCACCCTTCCCAAATTACTACCTGTTTGTCAAACTCATTTGCATTTGGCGGTAATAACGTCAGTGTATTAATCGGACTATAAGCTATGAATCATCCTCATCACCCAATCGAAAGTGTATTACCACACACTGCACCAATGATTTTAATTGATAGCTTAGAAAGTTATGATGAAATTAGCGGACGCTGTCTTGTTACAATTACTCCACAAAGTAATTTTTATGACCCTGAGTTAAAGCAGGTACCAAGCCATGTTGGAATTGAATATATGGCACAAACCATTGCCGCTTATGCTAACGCAAATCAAGTAGATAGTGGCGCTAAAGTAGAAGTCGGATTTTTAGTAAGTAGCCGTAAGTATAAAATGCATTGCACTGGTTTTTCTCTCGATAGTACTTTAACAATCGAAGTTGAAAAATTATATAGTGAAGAAAGTGGCTTAAGTGCATTTGAGTGCACTATTAAAGAAGGCGACGTGCTATTAGTGGATGCCAAAATTAATGTATTTCAACCAGAAAATCCTAGTCAATTTTTAGCGGAGCAAATTTAATGTCAAGACGTGTACTAGTAACCGGTTCAAGTAAAGGTATTGGTAAAGCCATTGCTTTAAAGCTTGCTAAAGATGGCTTTGATATTAGTTTGCATTGTCGCTCAGGAATAGAAGCTGCAGAACAGGTTAAATCTGAAATTATTGCTTTAGGCGTTAATGTTGATATTTTACAATTTGATGTTGCAGATAGAGAATCAGCTAAAGCAATTTTAGGTGGGTATGTAGAGTGCCATGGTGCATTTTATGGTGTAGTGTGCAATGCCGGTATTACTGCTGATACTGCATTTCCTGCAATGACAGATGAAGAGTGGGATAGCGTAATACACACAAATCTAGATGGGTTTTATAATGTGTTGCACCCATTAGTTATGCCTATGGTAAGTAATCGTAAAGGTGGGCGTATTGTCGCTATGTCATCAGTGTCGGGCGTTGCTGGTAACCGTGGACAAGTTAATTATAGTGCATCAAAAGCGGGTATTATTGGCGCTTCGAAAGCGCTTGCTGTCGAGCTTGCAAAGCGAAAAATAACTGTGAATTGCGTAGCACCTGGTCTTATTGATACTGGTATGACTGATGATTTACCAATAGCCGAAATGAAAAAAATGATTCCCGCTAACCGTATGGGAAATGTAGATGAAGTGGCTGCAACAGTCGCTTTTTTAATGTCTGATGGCGCAAGTTATATTACCCGTCAGGTAATTCAAGTTAATGGTGGAATGGCGTAATGAAACGTGTTGTAGTAACGGGAATGGCGTCTATCACTGCGCTAGGTGATGATTGGAATGTATTCAAAGCGGCTTTAATAAAAGGCGAAAATGCAGTAAAACGTATGCCTAGCTGGGATTATATTGATGGTTTAAATACTAATTTAGCAGCCCCCGTTGAAGGTTTTAGTCGTCCAGCAAACTATACGCGAAAGAAGGTTCGTTCTATGGGGCGTGTTTCTCTTATGTCGACAGTTGCGACTGAGCGAGCCTTAGAACAAGCACAATTATTAGAACACCCAGCTTTAACTGATGGTTCTACTGGCGTGTCATACGGCTCATCAATAGGTTCAACAGAGCCTTTAGTCTCTTTTGGCCGCATGATGGAAAGTGGTTCTATGAATGGCGTAACCGCGACGAGTTATATTCAAATGATGGCTCATACTGCACCGGTTAACGTTGGCGTATTTTTTGGTTTAAAAGGTCGTGTGATCACAACAAGTTCAGCGTGTACTTCTGGTTCACAAGGAATTGGTTATGCATACGAAGCCATAAAATTCGGTCGCCAAAAGTTGATGGTCGCAGGTGGTGCTGAAGAGTTATGTGTTACAGAAGCGGCTGTTTTTGATACTTTGTATGCAACGAGTACAAAAAATGACACACCTAAAAATACACCTAGACCATTTGATAAAAATCGTGATGGTTTAGTTATTGGTGAGGGCGCAGGTACACTCATCTTAGAAGAATATGAACATGCTAAAGCTCGTGGTGCAACCATATTAGCTGAAGTAGTCGGCTTTGGTTGTAACTCTGATGGGAAACATGTAACGCAACCAACTTCTGAAACCATGCAAGTTGCTATAGAAATGGCACTGCAAGATGCTAATATCTCAGCGGATCAAATTGGTTATATTAATGCACATGGTACTTCAACCGACAGAGGTGACATTGCAGAATCTCATGCAACATTTAATGCATTAGGAGCTAAGCCAATTAGTTCATTAAAAAGCTACCTAGGGCACACTCTTGGTGCGTGTGGTGCTATAGAAGCATGGGCAAGTATAAACATGATGAATGATGACTGGTTTGCACCCACTATTAATTTAACCGCAATAGACAGTGAATGTGCTCCTCTTGATTACATTATTGAAGAAGGCCGACAGATTCATACAAACTTTGTAATGAGTAACAACTTTGCCTTTGGTGGTATTAATACATCTCTTATTTTTAAACGGTTTCAAGGTGAATAAAGTTAAGTGGCTATACCTATTACTCACTTTATTTAGTACGTTTTCATTTGGTGCATCAAAGCTTGAAGTGGGTGGCGGTATTTTTATGGCTGACATCCCACATTACCTAGGTTCTGATCAAAGTGAACAGTATGTACTCCCAGTACCTTATATCCGTTATCAAAGTGATGATTTAGATATCGACCGCAATAGCTTTACAGGTTACTTGTGGCATCAGGGGAACCTGCATTTAGATATTTCTGCCGGTGTAACTATTATAACACGGCACGTGAGGGCTTAGATGATTTAGATTGGGTGTTTGAACTGGGGCCATCATTAAATTATTATTTAATGGGGACACCACAAACAAAACGTCACCTATATTTTGGGCTTTTTACTCGAAAAGCAATGGCTACCGATTTTGGGTCTGTCACTAATGTAGGTTGGCACTATGGACCGAGTATTTATTTTGAGTCGCCACTTTTAGTAACGAATAATTATGAGTTAAGTACCAGCATAAGAGCAAACGCTAATTTTGCTGACGATCGTTATTTAAATTATTATTATGGTATTTCTTTACTTGATAGTAGTGCTGAACGAGCTGAATTTAATAACCGTTCTGGATATTCAGGATCAGATTTATCTATTGGGATAAATTTTGATACTAAAAAATATTGGCTAGGTGGTTTTGTAAAATATGATTACCTAGCAAATACAAAGCAGCAACACAGTCCCTTAGTTAAGCAAAATAGTAATATATCGCTTGGTTTTGGCGTTGCATGGAAATTTTATACACGAGAAGGAAGATAAAATGAAAACGATTATAAGTACGTTACTTATTGCCACAGCATTAATGACATCGGCTGCTCAAGCCCGTGATGATATTAGTAAATACCCAATTCAAAAATTGTTAGAAACAACTAAAGCAAAAAATGCATTATTGGATATTCCACTTTACTTTGCTGACCAAAGCTATTCAAAAGAAAGCAGCAAATACGGTGAAGTAATCACTAATAAAAAAACCAATGCATTTGGTAAGTCTGATACTGAGGCATGTGAGTGGGTAATGTTAAGTGCACTTAAAGCATTACAAGAGCGTGCAGTAAAAGAAGGCATGAATGCAGTTGTTAATATTCAATCATATTACAAAAAACGTGAGTTTGTCAGTAGTACTGAATTTGAATGTGGTGCAGGTACTATTATGGCTGGTGTTGCATTAAAAGGCACTTTAGTTAAGTTATAACTAACTGTTAGCTAGTTTTTACTGTATAATTTGCGACCCTTGATAATGTGGCCGTAGGTTATACAGCATGAATTTTAAATCTTTTAGTTTCGCTCCTGAAATCATCCAGGCGTTGGACGAACTTAACTATCACACCCTTACGCCCATTCAGCGCGCAGCAATTCCAGCTGTTCGTAAAGGTAAAGACGTTTTAGCCAGTGCACAAACTGGTACCGGCAAAACTGCCGCGTTTGCTTTACCTATCATCCAAAAATTGGTTGAGTCTGAACTCAGCACAACTAATGCACCTCATGCATTAGTACTTGCTCCAACGCGTGAACTTGCAGAGCAAATTGCAAATAACTTTAGAGATTTTGCAAAGCATACATCACTTAAAGTCGTTAGTTTATTTGGTGGTGTGAGCACTGCCGGCCAAGCAAACGCTTTAAAAGAAGGCGTTGATGTTGTAGTTGCTACACCAGGTCGTTTATTTGACCATATTCGTTTAGGTAACTTAAGCCTTGCAAGCGTTAAGCATCTTGTTCTTGATGAAGCTGACCGCATGCTTGATATGGGCTTTATTGAAGATATGCAAAACGTGATTAAAAGCTGTGCAGAAGAGCGCCAAATTTTACTTTTCTCTGCTACATTCCCTGCAGCAATTAAACAGTTTGCATCTAAAGTATTAAAACAAGCTGAAATAGTGCGTGTTGATCAAACTAATAGTACAGCAAGTACCGTTGAACATGTTGTTTACCCAGTTGAAGAGCGTCGTAAGCAAGAGTTACTTTCTGAATTGATTGGTAAGAAAAACTGGCAACAAGTGCTTGTATTCGTAAACATGAAAGAAACCGCTGACGAGCTTGTTAAAGAGCTTAACCTTGATGGTATTCCGGCTGGCGTTTGCCACGGTGATAAATCTCAAGGTAACCGTCGTCGTGCTTTACGTGAATTTAAAGAAGGTAAGGTACGCGTATTAGTGGCTACAGAAGTGGCTGCTCGTGGTATCGATATTGATGGCTTACCGCGTGTAATTAATATTGATTTACCTTGGCTTGCAGAAGACTACGTTCACCGTATTGGCCGTACAGGTCGTGCTGGTCGTCAAGGTCAAGCAATCTCATTTGTAAGCCGCGAAGAAGAAAACACCTTGTTTGAAATTGAAACGCTAATTGGCCAAAAAATTAAGCGCGTATATTTAGAAGGTTATGAAGTAAGTAACCGTGAAGTACTCATTGATAAAATTGGTAAAAAACCAGCGCATTTACGCCGTACACGTTCTAACAAGTTATCAGGACAAGCAACCGGTGAAGCGAGAGCAGTAAATCGTTCACGTATTTCAAGCGTTCGTAAAAGCTTAAAAGGCGAAAAACTGTCACTTAAAAAGTCATAGTTAACGCCGTTTAGTTAAAAAACCTGAGTTTACTCAGGTTTTTTTGTGTCTGAAATTTGAGTGTTAGTAAAGTTATACCAATCTGCTTATATATGGGGTCTATTTAACGTTAAGAAAATTACGCTAGAACTAGGCAAAAGTTTTTGTCTCTAGTTGTTCTCGGCAATTGCTCCCTGCATTGCTCTACCTCCTGCATCCATGCAGTTGTAAATGAAAAATTTTTAACGACCTTATAGTGCAATTTAATTCGTTAAATTGATCAAAGATTTATGCAGGTTGGTATTAATGCATTTAAACAAAAAAGCCTCACAAAGTGATAACACCGATCAGTTAAGGTATTTTTGATCGGTTGACCGATCTTTTGGTTGCTTCACAATACCCTTATCATCTTTTGATTA
>NZ_WTLB01000048.1 GCF_011378855.1 Pseudoalteromonas sp. Z1A8
GGCTTTATTTCCTTAAGAAGCGAGGCCATATCTTTGTAGAACAAGAATGTTTTATCGAACTCATATCGACGCCTATTTTCAGACAGCAATAAGTTCCAAATACCACGCGCTGTCGCGCCAAACTCTATGAGTTTAGCGTCTTGTTCATATACTGTATATGAAAGGGTTGTCAAGATGGAATATGAAACTAAATCACACTGCAACTATCTAATAGCGTTACATTTAATCTTAGTTGTGAAATATAGAAGGCAATTGCTACAAGGTAACTTGGGTGAATGTGTAAAACAAAAAATCTCTGAAATTGCAGAGCGCTCAGAATTTAATATTGAAGAGATCGAGGTAGACAAAGATCATATACACATATTGCTTATGATTTCCCCAACCATTTGTGTTGCGAGTTATGTCCGTAGAATTAAACAATCAACGACACAAAGCCTATGGTCGAGATTTAAGTGGTTGAAAAAGCAATTCTGGATTGAGAAAACCTTTTGGTCTGACGGGTATTTTATTTGCTCAGTTGGAAATGCTTCTGCTGATACAATTCGAAAATACATTCAAGATCAGGGCTAGTTATTCCGATTCATAATAAAAAGCTACCTACGGCCATAAAATAAAAACGCCTGATGAGATCCATCAGGCGTTTTATTAAATAACTGCCAATCCTCTAACACTTGAGGTCGGAAGTAATGATACGTTATTTACGTTTAGTCGGCTTAACACGCTGATTGTGTTTTTTAACTGCTTTACGAATTTGGTTAATTTTAGCGCGTTTATCTTTGCGTTTTTCAGGCATAACAGAAAGCTTAGTTTGTGTCTCGCGGCCTAATTTGACGGTTTTGCGTAAGTAGTTTACTGTTTCTAAATCATACTCCATCCAACCACCCTGTGGCACGCGCTTATCAAGCTCTAATTTACCGTAACGAATACGAATAAGACGAGATACTTCCGCATCTTGAGACTGCCATAAACGACGAACTTCACGGTTACGCCCTTCATTTAACGTTACGTTAAACCATCGGTTAACGCCTTCGCCACCCATAGGGGTTACAGTCGTGAATTTGGCTGGACCATCTTCAAGCTCAACACCACGTAGTAAGTTTTTAACCGTCTCGTTGGTTACTTCACCAAATACACGTGCAGAGTATTCACGCTCTACTTCATAGCTTGGGTGCATTAAACGGTTTGCTAGTTCACCATCGTTTGTAAAAAGCATTAAACCCGATGTATTAACGTCTAGTCGACCAACCGCAATCCAGCGATCGCCATCAATACGAGGAAGTCGGTCAAATACAGTACGACGCCCTTCAGGATCTTTACGTGTGCTTAACTCACCTTCTGGTTTGTTATACATAATCACACGACAGATTCGGTCTGCTTTTTCTTCAATTTTTACACTGTGACCGTCAACACGAATCAAATCGGTTTCTTCAACACGGTCACCTAACTTTGCCACTTTACCGTTTACACTAACGCGGTTTGCGTCAATGTATTTTTCCATTTCACGGCGTGAGCCTACGCCTGCACGGGCTAAGACTTTTTGTAACTTTTCACCTTGTATAATACTCATTCGGATGGTTCTCTCACAGAAGGATCGCTCAATAACTGGTTAATTTTACTTTGCTGCTCTGTTGGCAACGCAGGTAAATTTTCAAGCCCAGTTAACGAAAAATAATCTAAAAATTGCTTAGTAGTTGCATATAAAGCCGGCTTTCCCGGAACCTCTTTATGCCCTACCACTTTAACCCATTCTCTTTCGAGTAAGGTTTTAATAATATTCGAACCCGTAGTAACACCTCTTACTTGCTCAATTTCGCCACGTGTAATGGGCTGCCTATATGCAATAAGTGATAATGTTTCTAGTAAAGCACGCGAGTATTTTGGTGCGCGTTCTTGCCACAAGTTATTTAGCCAAGGGCTTAAACTACTGCATGCCTGAAACCGATATCCACTACCCACTTCAACTAGGCGAATACCACGAGTTTGAAAATGTTCTTGTATTGTATCTATTGCGTCATTTATTCGCGCCATAGAAATAGCTAAATCTATTAATACGATGTCTTTGAGGTGGCGTTTACTAACAGGCTTATCTGCAACAAAAATAGCTGCTTCAATGATCTCAACTAGTTGTTCATCACTAATTCGCCGACCCGCCATACACACTCTTAACAAATAAAAATACACAGCCATCTATTATGACAGAACAACACCAAACTAGGAAAATATATCTATCAAATAACTAAATTTAAAACACAAAAAAGCCAGTGACTAGCACTGGCTTTCAACTTACTTACTAAAATAGTAACTATTAGTTACTTTTAAAAGCTTCTAGTGCGTCATCTTCAGCTACTGCGTTACCGTATTTTTTAATATAACCCATAAACTCGCTTTTACTGATGCGCTTATCTTGGTTTTTATCCATGTAACCAAAATGATTTGAAATGTCATCATCGTTACCTTCAACTACCGAGATATAGCCATTGCTGTCGTTATCTAGACTTGCAAAGCTACTTTCAATTTTATCAAATTTAGCGATTTCAGCTTTAAATGCAGATTCACTTACCTCAGAGTCAGAGGCTACTTTGCCATTATTAAGCTTCATATAAGTGTTAAATTCTTTGCGGCTAATTTCGTTATCCATATTGGTATCAATATTTGAAAAGTGCTGCCAGATATTATCGTCATCTGCTTCAACTTTTGAGATATAGCCATCACTGTCATTATCTAAACTTGCAAAGTCACTGTCTATTCTTTCAAGACCTTGATTAGATGAACAAGCTGCTAGGCTTAACGATGCTAAAATTGTTGCTGCTAATGTTAACTTTTTCATAAGACGTATCCTTCGTAATTAATTAAATGTCACTCTAGTTAATACAATTCGGATGCCAACAATATTTAAATAATGTAAATCAATAGCTTAATTACTTTAGAGTGTACTTATTAAACAATTCCAATAAGTTAAGCTTGCAAGCTTTGTATACACCCTTGTAATTTTTGCAAAAAAATACCTGGTAATGACCAGGTATCTCAATTTTAGTTATATAGTTGAGCTAATAATTAGATTGCTGCGTTTTGGTAGCGTTTAACAAACTCAGTAACATTTTGACCATTACATTTTAATGAGTTTAGGTTACCAATTTTTTGACGAACAGGTGCTAAACCTTGTTTTAGGGCCGTCATACATAATTGAGTTTCTTGTTGAGCGTCTTTTGCAAACACTTCTATTTTTTCAGCAGATACTGTGCTTAGCGTCGTTTTTTTAGCTATATCACGAATATCTTCGCCATTGCATAAAATGCTTTTAGAAAAACGAGACAAGTAAACACCGTGCTGGGTAGCTTCTTTACGAGCAGCACTAAAGCCTTCATTTGCGCTTAGTACACATAACTTAGATTCAATTTTGTTATCTTGACTGAAGTAAGTATTGCTTTGTGCTGACGCAGTTGCAGATACTAGTAAGGCAGTAGCTAAAAGTAGTTGTGTTTTCATGAGAGATCCTATTTGAACGAGCTAAACAAGTGAATTTTGCGCATTATATATTCAATAAAGATGAGTTCAATTGAATTTTTTATTTATTTAATAAATTAACACTGCATTTACAATGTTTAAACTTTAGCTACCAATTGATCGACATTTGTGCAGCTATTATCTCAATTCAGTCATGTTATGTACGCGTATTTACTGATACAATTTGAGCCATTAAATAGAACCAATTTTAAGGTAAATTTTATGAAAGTGATTTCTTTCAATATCAATGGTCTGCGTGCTCGTCTTCATCAATTACAAGCAATTATCGACAAACATCAACCAGACGTTATTGGCTTGCAAGAGATTAAAGTTCATGACGAAGCGTTCCCACTAGAAGATGTACAAAAAATGGGATATCACGTCTACTTTCATGGTCAAAAAGCACATTATGGCGTAGCTATGTTATGCAAAAAGGAGCCTAAATCGGTATTAAAAGGCTTTGCCACCGATACCGATGAATCTCAAAAACGCATGATAAGCGTCACTGTTGAGCAAGATAACGGTCGAGATTTAACAGTAATGAACGGCTATTTTCCACAAGGTGATAATATTAATCACGAAACTAAATTCCCTTATAAGCGCCAGTTTTATAAGGATTTAATGACCCACCTAGAAACTAACCACACACCCGATCAGGACGTCATAGTTATGGGCGATATAAACATATCACCTACTGACTTAGATATTGGTATTGGCGACGTAAATGCAAAACGTTGGTTAAAAACAGGTAAATGCTCTTTCCAACCGGTAGAGCGTGAATGGCTTGCAACATTACTTAATTGGGGCTTTAAAGACACCTTTAGAGAGCAAAATCCTGAAACAGACGACCAATACTCATGGTTTGACTACCGCTCAAAAGGGTTTGTAGATAATCGTGGACTTCGTATTGACGTTGTTCTTGCAACTAATGAACTTGCTGCACGCTGTATAGATACCGGTATTGATTATGAACTTCGCGGTATTGAAAAGCCATCAGATCATGCCCCTATATGGTCAACATTTAAGTAATTACGATGCTCAGCATAACAATACAGGGACTACTTTGGTCCCTTGTAATTATCATTGCTATTTTAAGCTTTGATAAAAAAACATATAAATCGCTTTATAGCACATCAGCTCAACAAACGGGTGTGCTTGCGTGTGCGTTAGTGTTTGCAGTGCTTTGGCGAATAAAGGCTGGCATTTTAACGGGCCTTGATTTACACATACTAGGTGTTACCGCCGCTACATTAATTTTAGGCTGGCGATTAACGATTTTAAGTAGCCTACTTGCCACAGCCCTACTCGCTGCATTTGGCCAGATTGAAATTGAGCTGTTACCAGTTCAACTGCTTATTGGTGCGTTTATTCCTATAATATTGAGCTATCTTGGCTTTATAATTAGTTACCAGTATTTGCCTCGTCATTTTTTTGTTTATATATTTGTTTGCGCGTTTATAACCGCAGGATTTATAGCCTGTATAAAAATAGGCATAGGTGCTTTATTTTATTTGGCTATAGGGCAATATAATTGGCAAGAACTTGCAGATAACTACGTTTATTTAAGTGCTATTATTTGGTTTCCTGAAGCTATGCTCAATGGCATGGCTATAACAATTATGATCATTTATCGCCCTCATTGGGTAAAAACTTTTTACGATAAGGACTACCTAGACTCATGAGTCTTGAATATCAATGCCCGCTGTGTAACCTAGCACTTTTAAAAGCTGATTCAACGCTTCGCTGTGCTAACAACCACAGCTTTGATTTTGCCAAAGAAGGCTACGTTAATTTGCTGCCAGTGCAGCAAAAAAACTCAAAACAACCGGGTGACTCGCTTGAAATGGTACAAGCAAGACGCGCATTTTTAGAGCGTGGTTATTATCGTTTTTTACAGCAAAGCCTTAGTGATATAGTGAGTAATATAAGTGCAAACACTGTTATTGACTTAGGATGCGGTGAAGGGTTTTATACCCAAGCAATAGCGAGTAAAACAAACGCTATTGTATACGGTGTTGATATTTCAAAATCTGCAGTTAAATATGCCGCAAAGCGCTACCCTAATTGCCAATTTAATGTGGCATCAATCAGCCAAGCGCCCTTTAAAAACCAATTTGCTGATGTACTTGTAAGTGTATTTGCACCTTTGTTTGAAGAAGAACTTGAACGTCTTGCAAATCAAAACGCAACATTAGTGGTTGCAAGCCCTGGCCCTTGTCATTTAAAAGAATTGAAATCGTATATATATTCAGAAGTAAACGAACATACTGAAATTGCGATTCCAAAGGGATTTCAAAAATCAGAACAAATTCTTTTAACAGAGCAAGTAATGCTTGGCTTTGCTGATATTAAAAACTTAATAATGATGACGCCATTCGCGTGGAAATTTAGACCCGAGCACTGGGCAGCACTCGAAGAAAAAGGTGAGCACACTGTCACCTTATCGTTTTACATAACTCAATTTACTAAAACTGCTCTTTAGTAAACGCCTTATCCATTTTATCAAACATATCTTTAAGTAAATTAGCAAGCTCCATGTAACGGGGCTTGTTTTCACTTAACTGCATCTGATATCCATTAGCTACCATTTTAGTATAAAGCTCGTTATACCATTTGTGCATAGCGGGCTCTAAAGGCGTTTGTGCTCGCTTACCTAACCAAAATAAACCTTGTAACGGCAATGATATAAAAAATAATGCGCTCGCTATGGCTTGTGGTAAAAAATCAGGCCCCAAGTAATTTAGCTGAAAAAACAAAGTAAACATGGCTAAAATTGGCATTACTGTAATAGCCAGATCAGTTGCTCTAATTACTCTAAACTCTAAAAATAAAGGCGCAAGCTCTTTGCGCATTGGCCATTTTTTACCATACAAACGGCCAGTTTGTAGTTGTGACATCACACTTTTTTGCATCATGACTCCTCACAGATACTGCTTTTAAATACAATACAAATACGAGCTATACCTAAAGTGTAACACAAAATGAAGGAGTTACACTGTCTGCGCTAAAGAGCTTAAATTTACTATTAAATAGCATACAGTTCTAACTAAAACCCACTAATTAAGGTAAAGTATTTAACATTACGTTAACTGCTTTGCATTTGATCACTCAATTGTTTTTGCTTTATTTAATACCGTAAGTGTAACTATTACGTATTAATGTTCACTTACTAAATTTGTTTATGGAAATTGAATTTATGCCAACAAGCTCTCCTAAGTCACAACACGTTTTAGTGCTAAATAGCGGCAGCTCTAGCTTAAAGTTTGCCATTATAGATCCAAATAATGGTCACGAGGTTATCTCTGGTTTGGCTGAGCGCTTGGGAAGCGAAGCACCTTCAATAAAATATAAATATAATGGGGCTAAGACCGCTATTAATTTGAAAGCTAACGAAGCTCACGCTGAGGCAATCAATACCCTAGTGGCATTAATTAAATCATATAAATTAGATAAGCATTTGATAGCGGTAGGTCACCGTGTTGTTCACGGTGGTGAACATTTTATACAATCAATACTTATCGACGAAGATGTTATTTCGGGAATTACACAAGCTGCTACACTTGCTCCACTGCACGGGCATGCTAATTTATTAGGTATTTCATCTGCAAAAAAATCGTTTAAAGGATTACCCCAAGTCGCGGTATTTGACACCGCGTTTCATCAAACTATGGATGAAGTCGCTTATCTTTATGCTCTTCCTTATAAGTTATATACCGACTTTGGCGTAAGGCGTTATGGTTTTCATGGTACAAGCCACTGCTATGTTGCAGGTCAAGCCGCTCAGCTATTAAATCAATCCCTTGAAGAAAGTAATTTTATTAGTGCTCATTTAGGTAATGGCTGCTCTGTATGTGCAATAAAAAATGGTAAAAGTGTTGATACAAGTATGGGCTTAACTCCCCTTGCAGGCTTAATTATGGGTATGCGTAGTGGTGATATCGATCCCGGTTTATTTAACTTTTTAACTACACAACTAAACTATAGCGCGCAGCAAATTGACGATTTACTAAATCAAGAAAGCGGTTTACTGGGCATAAGTGGGCTTTCTAACGATTGCCGTACAATTGAAGAGGCTTCGCTTTCTGGGAATCAAAGAGCAACTCTAGCAATCGATATGTTTTGCTACCGGCTTGCCAAACAAATTGCAGCCTACATGGTGCCATTACAGCGCCTAGCCGCTGTAATTTTTACTGGCGGTATTGGCGAAAATTCAGATCTTATTCGTAAAAAAGTAATCTCTCAACTTGCCTTTTTAAACATTGATTGCGATGAGGAAGCTAACCTTAAAGCCCGATTTGGACAACAAGGGATTATTAGCACTAAAAAAACAAAAATTAAAGTTATCGTTATACCTACAAACGAAGAGTGGGTAATAGCAAACGATGCCGCAAGTATAGTAAAGGAGCTTTAATTATGGCACGTCGTATTATGTTAATTCCTGTATCTACCGGTGTGGGTTTAACATCTGTATCGGTTGGTTTAGTGCGTGCACTTGAACAAAAAACAGTTAAAGTTAACTTTTTCAAACCCATCGCTCAGCCTCGTTCAGGCGAAACAGGTCCTGAAAAATCAACACAAATAGTGACTCAAGGTTCACCTATTAATCCACCTCTGCCTTTTGCACTTGATTATGCTGAGCAAATGATTGCTGACGGTAAAGGTGATGACCTACTAGAGGAGATTGTTGAACGTTTTGAGAGTAAAATTAACGATGATGAAGTCGCTATTATTGAAGGTATGGTAACCACTCGTCGCCAACCTTATGCTGGGCGTGTAAACCGCGAAATTGCACAAACACTCGGCGCCGAAATTGTATTTGTACTTACCCCTGGTAATTACACCATTACACAAATAGAAGACCGCCTTGAAATTGCAGCAGGTAACTATGGGGGCATTGATCATCCTCGCGTACTAGGCTGTATTTTTAATAAAGTAAATGCACCACTTGATGAAGAAGGCCGCGCCCGTGCCGATTTAGTCGATGCCTATAAACCTGAAGAGCTTGAAAACGAATTAAATCGTTTAGCGTCTTTACCTATTTTTAGAAAAAACCCGTTTATGTTGCTTGGTGCAATCCCGTGGGATTTTGACTTGGTAGCACCGCGCGTAAAAGATTTAAGCGCCTATTTAAAAGCCACCATTATTAACGAAGGCGACATGCTTCATCGCCGTCTGCGCCGTATTACTTTTTGCGCGCGTACGGTATCAAACATTTTAAACTACTTTACGCCAGGTGCTTTATTAGTTACCCCTGGCGATCGCTCTGACATACTTGTTGCAGCATGCCTATCGGCAATGAATGGCACAAAACTTGGCGCTATATTGTTAACCGGAGGGTATGAGCCTGAGCCGAGAATTATGGCCTTGTGTGAGCAAGCCATGCAAACCGGTTTACCAATACTTGCAACCGATGCCGACACATGGCGTACATCACTACTACTACATAACTTTAATATGGAAGTACCGAGTGATGATGACCAACGAATTGAAAAAGTAAAAAATCATAACGCAGAGCATATCAATTCAAATTGGCTCGACACACTTGCAAAAAGTGTGGGCAAAACACGTAAACTATCACCACCTGCATTTCGTTACTTACTGACTAATAAAGCGCGTAAAGCAGGTAAAACCGTGGTATTGCCAGAGGGAAATGAACCTCGCACTATAAAAGCAGCGGCTATTTGCGGACAACGCGGTATTGCTAAAACTATACTACTGGGCGATCGCGAAGAAATAATGCGTATTGCCGAGCAACAAGGTATTGAGCTAAACGAACATGTAAGTATTATCGAGCCAAAAAGTATTATAAATGATTATATTGCACCTATGGTCGAAATTCGTAAAAGCAAAGGCCTAACTGCTGTAGTAGCACAAGAGCAACTACAAGATAACGTGGTACTTGGCACAATGATGCTTCAAGAAGGTAAAGTAGATGGTTTGGTATCGGGCGCAGTAAACACCACCGCCAATACGATTCGCCCTGCACTTCAGCTCATTAAAACTGCACCAGGTTCATCGTTAGTATCATCCGTATTTTTTATGCTACTTCCAGATCAAGTATTAGTTTATGGTGACTGCGCTATTAATCCAGACCCTAATGCTGAACAACTTGCTGATATAGCCATTCAATCTGCCGATTCTGCTGCCGCATTTGGCATAGAGCCACGAGTAGCAATGATCAGCTACAGCACAGGTACTTCGGGTACAGGTGCCGATGTTGAAAAAGTACGCGAAGCAACGAAAATTGCGCAGCAAAAACGTCCAGACTTAATTATTGACGGTCCACTACAATACGATGCCGCTATTATGGAAAATGTAGCACTTAAAAAAGCACCTAATAGCCCTGTTGCTGGTAAAGCCACTGTATTTATATTCCCTGATTTAAATACGGGTAATACCACCTATAAAGCAGTACAAAGAAGTGCTGACTTAATAAGTATTGGCCCTATGCTGCAAGGTATGCGTAAACCTGTAAACGATTTGAGTCGGGGAGCATTAGTGGATGATATTGTATATACAATCGCCTTAACTGCCATTCAAGCAGCCCAAGCAGAAGCGCAAATAGCACATTAAACGCAACGTGTGTTTTTTATAGCCTAGCTATTATTTATTTAATAATTAACTAGTTAGACTATTTATACCCTGCAACCCCCATACTTATCCACAGAAATTGTGGGTAAGTTTTTAATCTCCATTAAAATCGATTTACTAACGCTTATTTTAGTCGCTGTTACACCTTTAATTTAAAGCCAATAATCTATACTATAAAGCTATTAATAATGCTGTATCGCAGGCGTTTAATGTCAAAACAAACATTACTATTACACAGCACAGTTTTATCTATACACAGTTTAGATGTAGACGCCGATATACCTGCGGCACTCCTAAAGCTTCCTTTATTTTTTATATCTAAAACTCATGATGAACTATCCATCGTTTGCCCTAGTAGCTTTGAAATACACTCCCTAGATACCGAGTCTGATTGGCAAGCACTTGAAGTAGTAGGCCCACTTGGCTTTTCGTTAACGGGAATAATGGCCAATATATCGGGGGTATTAGCGCGTGCTAAAATTTCTATTTTTTCAATCTCAACCTTCGATACCGATTATATTTTAGTAAAAAAACAAACGGCGTCACAAGCGCTTACTGCATTAAAAAAAGAGGGTTACAACGTGGTGGCCGAATAGCTTATGAAAGCACAAACAATAGAGTATTTAGCACTCAATAAAACACCTCGTAATGCCATTCTTATTACAAGCCCATTTACAGGTAAAGTAATGTCGCTTAAAGAACACCCCGAACCTATTTTTAGATTTGGTATTCTTGGACCAGGTATTACGGTGACGCTCAGTAGTCACAAAATTTTAGCGCCGTTTGACGGTACATTATTACAAGTAAAAAACGCAGGTGCTGAGTTTATTTTACAAGCTAAGAATGGCTTAAAAGTCTTAATAAACTTAACAATTCCTGATTCGCAATCAATTACGCACACACACATAGCACAATTAAACGGCAGTGAAATAAGTAAGGGTCAGCGCCTTGCTTATTTTGATTTACGCGAATTAGATACACCTATGCTAGCAAGTTTAATTTTACTTAATGGCCATAACCTTGGCACATTTCATTACTCACATTCGCATGTAAACGCGGGTGTAGACACCCTATTAACTATTATTAAGAAGAACTAAATTTATGATTACTTTATACGGTATTAGTAATTGCGATACGATAAAAAAAGCAAAAAAATACTTAGCCGACAACAATATCGAATTTACGTTTCATGATTACCGCAAAGATGGCGTAAACGAGCAAATGGTGAATGATTTTGCAGATAAGCTCGATTGGGAGCAACTCGTTAATAAAAGAGGCACAACTTATCGCGCATTATCTGATGAGCAAAAACAGAGCCTAACTAAAGAAAGTGCTATCCCATTGTTAGTTGAGCAACCTGCCATGATCAAACGCCCAGTACTTGTAAGTAATGGCAGTTATCATTTAGGTTTTAAAGCCGCGCAATATGACGAGATTTTTAAATAATGACTAGTGACGTAATTAAACTCGCCCAAGCGCTAATCCAACGTGAATCGGTAACGCCCGAAGATGCTGGCTGCCAACAAATGATGAACGATCGCCTTGCTGCGGTTGGTTTTAATATAGAGTCGTTATTTTTTACCGATACACTCAATACATGGGCTCGAAAAGGCACTCAATCACCACATTTTTGTTTTGCTGGCCATACTGATGTTGTGCCCACAGGTCCTGAAAAAAATTGGCAACATCCGCCGTTTTCAGGATTAATAAAAGATGGTCTATTGCATGGGCGTGGCGCTGCCGATATGAAAGGCTCATTAGCCGCAATGCTTGTAGCAACCGAGCGCTTTGTTACTAAAAATCCTGATCATAAAGGCTCGATTTCTTTTTTAATCACCTCAGACGAAGAAGGTCCATTTGTAAATGGGACGACCCGCGTAATAGATACATTAGAAGCACGCGGTGAAAAAATTGATATGTGCCTTGTAGGCGAGCCCTCATCACGCGATGTACTCGGTGATGTGGTTAAAAATGGTCGCAGAGGTTCACTTACCGCTTTTTTAACCGTTAAGGGTATACAAGGTCATGTGGCCTACCCGCATTTAGCACAAAACCCAATTCACTTAGCGACACCAGCACTTACTGAGCTTAGCCAAACGGTATGGGATAACGGAAACGAATACTTCCCCGCCACCAGCTTTCAAATTTCGAATATTAATGGTGGTACGGGTGCAGGTAATGTTATTCCGGGTGAGCTTGAAGTACAGTTTAACTTTAGATTTAGCACGCAAGTAACGCATGAGCAATTACAACAACGTGTAAATGACATTCTACAAAAGCATGACTTAAATTATGAATTAAGCTGGATAGTAAATGGCTTGCCTTTTATTACCGAGCATGGCCCGCTTGTTGATGCCACAGTTAAAGCAATTAAATCGGTAACCGGCTTAACCACCAACCTAGAAACCACTGGCGGTACATCAGACGGACGTTTTATTGCTCAAACAGGCGCTAAAGTAATTGAACTTGGCCCGCGTAACGCCACTATTCATAAAGTAGATGAATGTGTAAGTACCGATGATTTAATAGCCCTTACCGACATTTACGAGCAAATATTAGAGCAACTTTTAACATAATGGATGTCACTCAACCCACACCAATAATGTGTATTACTGGCCAAAGTGATACACATTTAACTGATATACAAAATCATCGCTTGCACAGCGCTATTATCAGCGACTTTTTAGCACTACAAAGTGCAGCCAAAAAAGCAGGATTTGAGCTTACTATTGCCTCAAGTTTTCGTGATTTTAATCGTCAATCAATTATTTGGGATAATAAGTTTTTAGGTATTCGCCCTGTTTTTAATAAACAACAAGAGATTGTCGATTTAACTAAGCTAAGCGATAGTGATAAGTGTATAGCGATCATGCTCTACTCTGCATTACCAGGGGCAAGCAGGCATCATTTAGGGACCGATTTAGATGTGTTTGATAAAGCAGCAGTGAGTGATGACTATAAGCTGCAGCTAACGCCTGATGAATATCAGCAAGGTGGTCCGTTTGCGCCTTTAAGTAATTGGCTTGATACTCACCTAGCTAAATTTGGTTTTTATCGTCCTTACCAGCATGATTTAGGCGGCGTAGCACCGGAGCTTTGGCATATAAGCCATATTAAGCAATCACAATTATTAGTGAATACGCTTAGCGAGCAAGTACTTTTTGAATGCATAGAAAATAGTGAACTACAGGGCAAGCAGACAATACTTGATAACTTACCCGCTATTTATACACGCTTTGTAACAAACGTGAGTCCCCCTTAAAAAGAAGATTAACTTAAATAATATTAAGCCTTCTTTTTATTTAAGATAAATACCAGCACCGCGCCTAATATTAACGAGCTTGCTATTACAAACTCCATTGTTACCTGCTCTGATAAAAACAAGACACCAGCAATGGCTGCAAGTACAGGTACACAAAGCTGCACAACAGCAGCTTGTGTACTTTTAAGCAGTGGCATAGCCACATACCAAACACTGTAACCAATTCCAGAAGCTATCGCACCCGAGGCACATGCAAGTAACACCCCTTCAATACTCATATTTTTTAAATAACTCATACCTACAAGTAATAAAACAGGAATAGCCACTAAGCTTCTAATAAAGTTAAACCCAGTAGTACGCAGTGGCGATACACACACTTTACCTCGAATACTGTAAATACCCCATGCAACACCACTGAGTGCCATAAGCGATGCACCTAATAAAGAAGGGACCGCAGCAGAAGGCAGCATTAAATATACAAATCCACCTAATGCCACTATAAACGCGCACCACTGAAGTAAACTTAATTGCTCTTTTTTATAGATACCCCAGCCAATCATAGTGAGTTGCACGGCTGAAAACAAAATAAGTGCGCCAGTGCCTGTATCTAGCTCTACATAGGCAATCGAAAAACAAAGCGCATAAACTAAAAGGCTAATACTGCTTCGCCAGCTTCCTTTATCACTTAAAATAGCGGGATTAAATGTGCCTTTGCGTTTTAAATTATGCGTATAAATAGCCATTATAATGCCCAAACACGCAGCACCACTTAGCAAGCGAATAACTGTAAAGTTCCAAGCATCTATATAGCCCTCGGCTAAGGCCATTCTGCAAAAAAGAGAATTTGCGGCAAACGCAATTAAAGCAATTAATGTGTATAGGGTGGCTTTCAAAAAAATTCCTTTGCAACGAAAAAACAATGTTGTTTAAACTTATTCGCTAATTAACCAACCACGTTCGAGCCATTGGTTTATTTTAGTAATTAAAAACCCAGCAATTTGCTCACCAGGGAGCTCATTTAAACAGGATTGGCATAACTGTGCAAAGGGTGTGTTTTGTTTTAATAGATTCAGTAAGCGGTACTCTTGTGTATCAACGCTTAAATATTGCGTACGTCTGCCAGCATCACGTGCTACCACCCAAAAACGAGGCTCTGAACTTATTGGCGCTGGTGGTGTTTGCTTTTCTTTTATTGCCTGCCAACTTTCAACAGCCAACGTGTTAAACGCAGCTAACTGTACACTTGGATGTAGTTTTAATATTAAATTTGGCCACTGCTGCGGCTCAATACTTTCAAGCTCTGGTACATTGAGTAATGCTTTATCGCTTGCATCAAACGCGCTTAGTAATAGCCGTTCAAATTTAGCTATATCTGCAAGTATGGGGTAATCGTTAAAGGGCGCATTAGTGGCCAAGTAATCTGGTAGTTTATCTGCAAAAACACGTAGTGACGTATGAATTGAAGGATACAAGGCTAAATAGCCATCAACCATCATCTCAAATAAGTCATCACCTAAGTAAATACCCAGTTGTTCGTGATCTTGCTCTATCACTGCTCTTAATCGAATTTTATAAGCGCTTTGATAAATAGAGAGTCGCTGCTGTATATCCAACTGCCCTTGCTGCGCAATTTGCTCGGTAATATCCGAACTTTCACCTTGCAGTAAATCCATGAACTGCTGCTGCAGCCTTGCCAATTCGCTCATGCTTTACTATCCCAAAACGGCTTTACTAGTGTTTTAGCATGCTCAAGTTCAGTTATTAACTCATCAAGGGAGCCAAGATTATCATCGCGTTCAATCATGGTACTAACTGGCCCTAATGTTTTTGCATACTGAGCATATAAATCCCATACCGCATCAGGTACATCTTCATCATGAGTATCTATAATATGTGTGCCAAAATCTTGATGGCCTGCTAAGTGTATTTGCGCTATAGCAGTACTCGGAATAGCCGATAAATAATCCATCGCGTTAAAGTCGTGATTACGTGCACTTACATAAACATTGTTTACATCCATTAAAAACTGACAGCCAGTTTGCTTATGTAATTGTGCTAAAAACTCCCACTCACTCATTTGTGAATCGTTGTATGTTAAATAACTCGACACATTTTCAAAAATCATCTCGCGACCAAGGTAGTCCTGCACTTGCGAAATTTTATTTGCTAAATGATTAAGCGCCTCATTGGTGTACGGCATCGGTAGTAAATCGTGACTATTAATACCACCAACTTGAGTAAAACATAAATGATCAGATACCCACTGCGGCTCTACCCTTTCAATAGTGTTTTTTAACTGATTCAAATAATCTTTATTAATAGGCTCAACACTGCCAATCGACATTGACACACCATGCATAACAATCGGGTAATCTGCTCTTATTTTATTTAAGTAATGCCAAGGTTTACCACCGGCTACAAAATAATTTTCTGAGATAATTTCAAACCAATCTACAGCAGGCTTTTGTGTAATAATTTGTTCAAAATGTGGGGCTCTTAAACCTAAACCAAAGCCTAAAAAACGATTTGTCATATACTTCCTTAAAAACCTGAGTAACACATCCGTAATTAAATGTATTACTCATATTTATTATAGCTTTAACTATTAATTACTTTTTATTAGCTATCTACAGAGCCGCCAATATCGCCACATGCTTTTGCAGGCATTGATACAAAACCTGTACCTTTACACGATGCATGACCTGCACACGCGTTATTTGCTGTTTTACAATCGTTATGACCGCCACACACATTTACATCGTTACAATGCACTAAATCCGTTTTAGCGACACTGCCAACCCATTTATCTTTTACTTTACCGCCAACATCAGCACATGACTTTGCAGGCATAGCTACAAAACCAGTCCCTTTACATGACGCTTGACCAGCACATGCATTTTCAGCTGTTTTACAATCATTATGACCGCCACATACATTAGCATCGTAACAATGCACTAAATCAGTTGTTGCGCCATTATTAGCAACTACACTTGATGTTGCCGTTTCTGCTTCTGTTGCATTACAACCAACTAAACCTGCTACCATTACAGCCATTGCTGCACCTGTGAACTTTTTCATTTTTTAATTCCTCTGAGTGATATAATACCTAGCAAGACCGCTAAAGCGAAAAGACCATTTCAGTGTAGTCGATAATAATTAATAAAATTCACACTTTGTTCACCAATATCATTCTATATTTCCCTATTAGCAGGCAGTATTACTCTACGATTTTTTACAATATTTCACACATTTAGCTAAAAATAATATGTTAATGTATGCAGGTAAATTAAGAGGAGTGCGCAGTGCGCCTAAGTATAATTTTAAGCTTTTGTTGGATTTTAAGTGGGTGTAGCACAATGGGCTTTAATGACCTATTTAATGACTATGCCACGCAAATGACACCAATAAGAAATGCGATCGAGAAAAATAATATCGAAGAAGCGCAATCTCTTATTGCTAATAATAGCGCCATGCACAGTAGCTACTTACTCAATCAACTTGAGCAAGCTCGCTTAAACGACTTAGCCAACACACCAGAGGGTGCACAAAGTAAGTTTGAAAACGTGTATACCCAAATGCAAAAAAAACGCGAAGGTGCCAAAATACAAGTAAGTGCAGGGCTTGAACAAAGTAATGCATTATTTACTAATGACTCAGCAATAACCTATGTACCACCGGCTTACGAAATGAGCATGCTTCATAGTTATAAAGCACTTAACTACGTGTATAAAAATGATGTAGAAGGTGCTTTAGTCGAAATTCGTCGTGCTAATAAAGTACAAGTTGATGCACTTAGCGAAAATGAAGCAGAAGTCGACTCAACAGTTAAAGAAGCGCAGCAGCACTACCCTAGCATGGGCAATGTGACCAGAGATGTAAAAAATGGCTTTCAAAATGCCTACACATTTTACTTATCTGCTTTGCTTTATCAAAGTGCTAAACAATACGACGACGCGTACATTGATTACAAAAAAGCACTGGCTATACAACCTAACAATGTTTATTTACAGCAAGACGTAATGCGTCTTGCTAAAAAACAAGGGTTTGATCAAGACCTAAGTGAATTTAAAAAGCGTTTTAGTGATGCACCTACTATTTCTGCAACACAAGGCGAAGTGATTGTTTTATTTGAACAAGGCTTAGTACCAAAACAAGATGAATTTAAGCTACGTTTACCAATTTATTCATCAGGTGGCGATGCACGCTTTTACAGCTTAGCAATGCCAGTGTACAAAGATAACGCCTATGTGCGTCGTCTTAACAACATAAATATAGATGCACAAAGTTTAGAGCTTAGCCCACTGGTACATCTTGAAGCACTTGCAGCTAAAACGTTAGAAGATCAAATACCTGCAAAAGTCGCTCGCCAAGTACTTAGGCTTGTTGCAAAAGAGAAAGTGCGTGCAGAGCTTGCACGCAGCGCAGGTGATGTAGGTAACATACTCGCTAACATTTATAATTTGGCGTCTGAGCAAGCCGATACACGCAGCTGGCTTACACTTCCAAATCAAATAAGCGTTGCAAGGCAAAGCCTAAATACAGGTGAGCATTCCCTTAATATAGGCACACAAGCACCTATAAATTTCACCATTAGTAAGCAAGGGTTAACGTTAATTTACTTAACCTCTATTAATAACTACTTTAATTATCACGTAGTTCAACTTTAGGAGCCATCATGAAATACATAGCGCCATTATTAGCAGTCTTAATGCTCAGTGCATGTTCCAGCAAACCGGTTACATCGGGTATTTCTGTTGAACAAAATAAAAATCAGTTCAATGAGCAATTACGTGTAGATAACCCAGAACTCGGTAAAAAGCTGGCCATTACTGATGTTAAAACACGTCAAACTAACCAGTTAACCGACGTGGTAGTGACACTTTCGAGCCAGTATAAAAAGTCACAGTATTTACAGTATCAATTTAATTGGTTTGATAAAGACGGCTTTGTGATTAAAGGCAACCACTCGCCTTGGCAAGCACTTACCTTATTTGGTTTTGCAAAAACGCAACTACCGGGCTTAGCACCTAGCTCTGATGCAGTTACCTTTTCCTTAGCAGTAAGAGAAGTGTCTACCGAATCACAAGAATTTAAAGATTAAAGGAAACAATTATGATCATCAGTAAAAAACTTAAAACAGCATCAACTTACGCTTTAGTTGGCTTAAGCGCTTTA
This sequence comes from Pseudoalteromonas sp. Z1A8, assembly GCF_011378855.1. Classification (GTDB taxonomy): domain Bacteria; phylum Pseudomonadota; class Gammaproteobacteria; order Enterobacterales; family Alteromonadaceae; genus Pseudoalteromonas. Next base: position 18,533 of record NZ_WTLB01000048.1, read on the forward strand.
GTACTCAGCGGCTGTGCTAATAAAGCCGTAGTAAGTTATGGCGATGCACAAGCAGTAGAAACAACAGATATTAACTTTGGTTCTACCGACTTACAAAAAGTAGCGAGCCAAATGACCGACTCATTACTAAGCTCACCTGTGGTTGGCACAATGACCGCTAATAAACGCCCTGTAGTATTTGTTGAGCGTATTAAAAATAAAACCAGCGAGCACATTGATACAGAGTCAATCACCGATTCAATCTCAACACAAATGCTGCGCAGCGGTAAATTTCGCTTTGTAGATATGACCCGTGTTGAATCAGTACGTGAACAATTAACGTTTCAAAACGAAGATGCCCTTGTTAACCCTGCAACAGCCGTTGCATTTGGTAAACAAATTGGCGCGCAATATATGTTATATGGAAATTTATCGAGCATAGTTAAATCAAATGCCGATAAATCAGACGTATACTACAAATTTACAATGCGTTTAATAGATATGGAAAGCGGCCTAGTTGAGTGGGCAGACGAAACTGAAATTCGTAAAACGAAAGAAAAATCAACCTTTGGCTGGTAGCTAATACCAATCTGCTTATATATGGGGTCTATTTAACGAATTAAATTGATCAAAGATTTATGCAGGTTGGTATAAAAGGAGCAAGTTATGAAAGCAATTACTGTAATAATGTGCGCTTTACTTACAATTAGTGCACCTACGTTTGCTAAATACGAGCGCAATAAAGCGGTCCCTGTGCAGCAAGTTTTATTTGGTGACGTAAAGTCGGTACGCAATATTACCGAACAAGAAATCATTCAAGATAAAAACAACGGTTGGAAAACCTTTGGCGGTGCATTACTCGGTGGCGTAGTAGGCAACCAATTTGGTGGCGGTAGCGGCCGTACTGTAGCAACAATATTAGGCTCGGTAATCGGCGGCAGTGTTGCACACAACAGGCAACAGCAAAGTCATTATCAGCAAAATAACTTTGTTGAACTACTAATACAAGTTGAAAATGGCGACCAGTTTATGGTTGTTCAAGATCAAGACCAATCAATGCGTTTTAGCAAAGGCGATAACGTAAGGTTAGTGTACTTGAACGACAATACAGTGCGTGTAGATAAAGCGTATTAGGCAATATATCTAGTATATTCATGACTAAAGTAAAAACGAGCCAAATTTGGCTCGTTTTTTTATGAATTTAAGTAATTATACTTGTCGGTAATCTTTAAAAAAGCGTTTCATTTTTAACATCGCATCGGATAAATCATCTTTGCTTGGTAAAAATACTAATCTAAAGTGATCAGGCTCTGGCCAGTTAAACGCCCTGCCATGTACGAGTAATATTTTTTCGGCTTTGAGTAAATCGTACATCATCTTTTCATCATCTTTGACGTTAAAAAGTGCTGTATCTACTTTGGCAAACGCATAGAGTGCGCCCTTAGGTTTTTTACAACTAATGCCTTCAATAGCATTTAACCCGCGCCATGCAATATCACGCTGCTCATATAAACGACCACCGGGGTCTATTAAACTATCAATTGATTGCACACCGCCCAACGCTTGTTGAATCGCATATTGTGCAGGTACATTTGCGCACAAACGCATAGAAGACAATATCTCCAAGCCTTTTCGTAAATCATCCATTACCGAGGTACGACCGCTTAGTACCATCCACCCCATTCTTAGCCCTGCTGCACGGTAAGTTTTAGCTAAACCATTAAAAGTAATGATTGGTACATCATCACAAAGTGAGCCAATAGAAGTATGCGTTATACCGTCGTATAAAATCTTTTCGTAAATTTCATCGCTCAATAACAGCAGTTTATGCTCACGCGCTATATCAATTAATTGCATTAGCAAATCGTCGCTATAAACGGCACCAGTAGGATTATTTGGATTAATTAATACCAGCGCTTTTGTTTTAGATGTAATTTTACTTTTTATATCTGCAATGTCCGGAAACCAATCTTGCTCTTCATCACATAAATAATGTACCGGATTACCACCCGAGAGCGTCACTGATGCAGTCCAAAGTGGATAATCTGGAGCAGGAATAAGCACTTCGTCGCCATTATTTAATAGCGCTTGAGTGATCATTTGAATAAGTTCGCTGACGCCATTACCAATATAAATATTATCTACATCTAAATTATGTAATCCACGTTGTTGGTAATGCTGATAAATAGCCACGCGGGCTGAATAGAGGCCTTTAGAGTCACAGTAACCTTGGGCTGAATATAAGTTGCGGATAATATCGCGGTGCATATCTTCTGGCATATCAAAACCAAAAGCAGCCGGATTACCTATATTCAATTTTAATACTTTTTGACCTTCGTCTTCCATTTTTTTAGCTTGCGCTAAAACTGGCCCACGAATGTCATAACATACACCTTCTAATTTGTGACTCTTTTTAATATCAGACATTTTTACCTCTTTAGGGCGTATTGACTTTATGGATTAAATTTGTTCAACCTAGGGGCGATTTAATCGCGGCGCGAGATTTGTAACCTAGTGGGCTAAGTAAAAATTGAGTAACAAAGAAAAAATAGCCCCTAGGAAGAACCCTCTGGGCAATGCGTGTTTGGATTTTATGTGTTGTTATCGCCTATTTATGTGGAAAAACCACACTGCATAGGCTCTGCCTAACCTAAAAACCAAACACTCGTTGCAAATTCAATCCCGAAAGATCAACACGCCCTAGTGAGTCTTTAGACTAACCTAGTAAAGGCGTAAAATGCCAGCCTATTTAAACGCTTAATACTGAAATAAATTCACGTTTCAGTTTCAATAATTAACGAGATGCTAACCATTCATTTAGCTTAGCTTGAGAGCCTGTTACTTGAGCCATTAAACTATTAGATGCGTCGATGGCTTCAGCTAAGTTATCTAGGTTTAAATTTTGTTCAATAACGCGAGACACTTCAGCAAGGCTTGAAGCCCCAAACTGCGCCGCGTTAGATTTTAAGCTGTGAGAGTGACGAATAGCCGCTTCTTTGTCTTTACCAATAGTCGCTAAAACTTCTGAGCCTAATCGTTCAAACTCTGAGCAGCAAAAATCAAGTGTATCAGCGAACTGCTCACCCAATAACGATTCCATACTCTCTAATGCTGATGTATCTATATTTATTTCTGTCATATTTTTAAGCCCTTGAAACAATCCATGTAAATTACAGTTTAATAGTACTACTTTATATTGATGCGTAAAAAAAACCAACTTAATTACCTTATAAATGTATAATTATGAAGATCATACTGGCAACAAAAAGCTTATTAAATGGCACGCACACTTTGTAATCATTGTAACTTTGCACTAAACACCTGTATTTGCAGCGCAATTACAAACATAAACAACAACGTTACGGTTATTATTCTACAGCACCCAAGCGAAGAAAAAATAGCAAAAAATACCGCTAAGCTACTTAATTTATGCCTAACTGATTGCCAAATAATCAAAGGTGAAAATAATGATGACTTTTCTATTCTTAAAACACTACCAGTGAGCTCTACTGTTTTACTCTACCCTAACGAAAATGCTATAAATTTAGACGACAACGCTAAGCAAGCAAGTATAAATAACATTACCCACTTAATAGTGGTTGATGGTACATGGAAAAAAGCTTATAAAATTTTACAGCTCACTCCATTACTAAATCAGTTCAAAACGGTCAGCTTTAAACAACTACCTAAAAACCGTTATGCTATCCGTAAAGCCCCTCGGGCCGACAGCCTATCCACACTTGAAGCTGTAGCGCATAGTTTGTTTTTAATAGAGCAGCTAAATCCCGCACCACTTTATAATGCGCTTAATGAATTAATACAAAAACAAACCCAACACATGCCCGAGCACGTAAAAGCACGTTACTTAGATTAAACTCGTTACTATATGAAACTTGCAATGCGTAACTACCCTAACAGACTAAAACGTGGCTTTACTCGCCAAGGACCCGACTATCGCTTTGACGACCAAGTCGACTTTAGCGATATAAGAGATACCTTCGGCTTTAGATCAATGGTCGTTGGTAAATGGGTAACTAAAGAAGAGCGCTATATTAGCGCCAATTTAATTTACGATGCACTGGCAGACCTTGCGCAAATACTGCATTTACCGCCTAAAGCGATTGGTCTTCGTGGCAAACTTAATTTTGCATTTGGGCATGGCGGTCAAAAAGGTGTACAAGCGCATTATAATGCAGCTTCTCAAACGCTTGCCCTTGCAAAAAATGCAGGCGGTGGTGCACTTGCTCACGAATGGTTTCATGCGTTTGACCATCATATAAGCGAGCATTTATTTGCAGCAAAACCACGATTTGGTTTTGCCTCAAAATTATGGCTTTCAAACACGCCTAATTTATCGCATCCACTTAATAATGCTTTGAACAGTTTTTATAAACATGTATTTTTAGATGAGCACGGCGTTGATGCAAATAACTTTGTACAAACGTGTATAGAACACGATAAAGCCCACAATATGAATTATATGAGCATGCCAGAAGAGCTTGCAGCACGGTGTTTTGAAGCCTGTATTGAGCAGCATTCAAATATAAAAAATAGCTTTTTAGTGGGGGGCTTACAAAGTAGTAATTTAATATACCCAAATATTGGGCATATTAATAAAGCAAATGAAGCGCTTAACCAGTACTTTGAACTACTGGGTTATGCGCTTCATAAAATGGATTAAATCAGCTCTTAAAGTGATGCTTAGCTAAACCATTACCTGTACTAATGGTTAGCGAACTAAATCTAGTAATTTGTCTGTGCTCTGAACATTACAATAACCAAAGCTCAATGCAGCCATAAATGCATGATGAACATTATGTGCAGATACTACCACCCCATTAAATTCAAGATCTAATGTAGCACAAGCATCATGTGCTACATGACATTCATAGCCAAAATCTACTGCAGCACGAGTGACAGCATCAATACACATATGGCTCATAGCACCAACAATAATCAACCTTTCAACGTTGAGCTCTTCTAGTACTCTTTGTAAATCTGTATCGCGAAAACTATTTATTTGATGCTTTAAAACGACCGGCTCACCTTCAATTGGAGTAACCGTAGGATGGATTTTCGCACCATCAGAGTTAGGCACAAAGAACGGAGCCTCGTCAGAAGGAAACTCATGACGAACATGAACTACAGGCATACCATTATCACGAAATTGAGCTAGTAGTATTGCTGCATTTTCTGAGGCTTTTTCAGTTCCAGACAGAGGCCATTTAGCTCCTTCGAATGTAGAGTAATAATCGTTTTGTAAATCAATAAGTAGTAATGCTATGTTAGACATAATAATCTCTCTTATGTTGTTTAGGTTATCTGTTGAGACTATTATGCAAAACATCAACTCATTACACCGATGGCGAAATAGCCATAAATCAGTTTAAAAATGACAAAGCATGTTCAGATCACAATTATCGACTACCCCAACGCCCTACAAAGTGCAGTACAAGGCTTTAAAGAGTTATTTTTTTTAGCAAACAGGATAGTTATAGAAAGCCAGCTTGAAGTTCAGTTCTCTGTAAAGGTCATTCAGCCCGATATAGATTTAGATGGGATGAGCCAAAATGATATTATTATTCTCCCACCAAACTTAGATGGTGATTATTTCTTCACGCCTCAACCCAAGTTGTTGCAATACCTCAACGAGGCTCATCAAAAAGGGACTATATTATGCTCTGCTTGCGCTGGTGCATTTATACTTGCCAAAACAGGCTTATTAAATAATCGTGTTGCTACAACACATTGGCAATTAGCTGATGAATTTCATGAGGCATTCCCTAAAGTATCTCTTGAGATTGAAAGTTTACTAATTAATGACGGTGATATTATTAGCGCAGGTGGGCTGATGTCATGGATTGATCTAGGGCTAGAAATCGTGGCTCAATTCACAAAACCACACGTTATGCGTACACTTGGAAAGTTTCTTATCGTTGATACGGGTAGAAGAGAACAACGCTATTACGGTAGTTTTTCGCCAAAACTTAATCACGGGAATAAACAAATATTACTAGTTCAGCATTTCATTCAAGCAAATTATAGTAAAACACTGAATGTTTCTGTACTAGCAGCTTTGGCCTGTATGAGCGAGCGAACATTTCTTCGACAATTTACCCATGCCACAACATTAAAGCCGATACAGTATATTCAAAAAATAAGAGTGCAAAAGGCATGTGAGCTATTAGAATCGACCACTCACAGTTTTGAGCGAGTGGCTCTGAATATTGGCTATGACGATGTAAACAGTTTTCGCAAAGTATTTATTAAGATAATCGGATTAAGCCCTACGGCGTTTAAAGAAAGATTTGTTTGAATAGATAGTACCAAAGGGAAGAATCATTAATTACCGTTGTATTCTCACTTCACTATTAAAATAAATGGCTATTATTGTAAATATTGAATTAAAGGTATAAAGCTTTCATCTTTATACTTAGCAAACTTGTTGCACCCACTTAATAAAGCAAATGAAGCGCTTAACCAGTATTTTGCACTACTGGGTTATGCGCTTCATAAAATGGACGAATAAAAGCTTTATTTAGTGGTTACTTATCGTCACTAATACGACTTGCTACTGCACTGTTTTGATCTTTATATTTTGCATCTTTACGGATGTTGTATGGGTTTTCACACGGGCCCGATAGCATTTCAAAGCTCATAGCCCCAATTTTCATCAGTGGGCGAAGCGCGAGTGGTAATTTACCTGAGTTGTAAAACTCTAAAACAATATTACCGCTCCAGCCTGGATCTATTCGGTGCGCAGTTACATGCACCATTAAACCTAAACGCGCAAGCGATGAGCGTCCATCTAACCAGCCTACTATGTCTGCTGGCAGAGTTACTTTTTCGTGTGTTATAGCAAGTGCAAGTTCACCTGGGTGTAAAAAGAATGCTTCACCTTCATCAAGCACTATTTCTTCACTCATGATTGATTCCATGGCTTTATTTAGCTGATCTTTTGGACCACTTAAATCGACGTATGCCGCGTTGTGTGCATTAAAAGTTCTGAATTTATTACCTAATCGCAAATCGGCAGTTACGCCTGAAATCATGTCACTTGTTGGCGCAGGCTCAATAACAATGCGACCATCGCTTAGGTATTCATTAATATGTGTGTCTGAAAGTCTCATTATTTACTAATCTTCTGTAATCACAATTTCAATCGCATTGTGATGCTGTTGATAATAAAGCGTGCTGGCTATAAGCCTCGCTGCTGCGCTGTATGTTTTGCTTATTGCCGCGTCGTTATCGTTGGCAATAAGTTTTCCTTGCTCAGAATACTCGCGTATATCTATTGCAAGAGGAATATGACTAAGTACGGGTACGCCGTGCTTGTGCGCAAGTTTTTGTGCGCCGTCTTTACCAAATACGTGGTTAGCTTCGCCGCAATGGCTGCAAATGTAATAACTCATGTTTTCAATTAAGCCCAGCACTGGCACGTTTACTTTATTAAACATGGCAATGCCTTTTTGCGCATCGGCAAGGGCTAAGTCTTGCGGCGTAGTGACAATAACAGTGCCGCTCGCGGGTACTTTTTGGCTCATTGTAAGTTGAATATCACCAGTGCCCGGTGGCATATCTACAATTAAGTAATCAAGCTCGCCCCAATCAGTCTCGTTAAGCAATTGGCTAAGCGCGCCTGAAGCCATTGGCCCGCGCCATACGGTGGCATCATCGCTTGGGACTAAAAAGCCAATTGACTGCGCTTTAATGCCATTGGCATCAAAAGGCTGTAGCTGTTTGTTATCTTTAGTGACGGGCTCTGCGCCCACTAATCCTAAAAGCATTGGGATAGATGGGCCATAAATGTCAGCATCTAAAATACCCACCTTTGCGCCTTCATTTTTAAGCGCGCCTGCCAAGTTAACAGCAGTAGTCGACTTACCTACCCCACCTTTGCCTGAGGCAATAAGTACAATATGTTTAATCGCTTTAAACTTAGCCGCCTCTTTAATGATAACCTTGGCGCTAATAGTTACAGGCACATTTAAGCTTTCACATACGTGTTGCTCAACTAAAGGCATTTCTGATTGCCCAGCAAATGGCAGAGTTAATTTGATTTGTAGTGATTTATCGTCATTTTGAGTAATAGTATTAATGAAGCTTTCGTCAATACCGACGGCAAAAGCCGCACTACGATATGCCGCTAAGGCAGTAATAATCGGTTGTTTTTGCACCGATTTAGAAGAGAATAGTTTCGACAGTCCAAACATAGCAATTAAATAGCGTTTCTTTGATGAAAAGTGCCACGGAATTATGTAACATTCAGGGCATTAACACCAGTCAATTAATAAAAATCCATAAGCTGTGCGCACTCTAAGCAGATAGCTTGTAGATAAATTAATGATAATTGCCGTTTGTATAATAAAAACGGCGTTTTATCCTCAATTCGGAATGATTATGACGCAGCGAAAGATCCTGATTACCAGCGCATTACCTTATGCAAATGGCCCTACTCACCTAGGTCATTTATTGGAATATATTCAAACTGATATTTGGTCACGTTTTCAAAAACTACAGGGCCACGAAGCTTATTATGTTTGCGCAGACGATGCCCACGGCACGCCAATTATGCTTAATGCGCAAAAGCAAGGGATCACGCCTGAAGAAATGGTAAAACAAGTGAGCATAGAGCGCCAACGCGACTTCGCTGACTTTAATATCAAATTTGATAACTACCACAGCACGCATAGCCAAGAAAACAAAGAATTAAGCGAACTTATTTATAACCGCCTAAACTATGCCGGTCATATTAAAAAGCACACTATTTCGCAATTATTCGATCCAGAAAAAGGTATTTTCTTACCCGATCGTTTTGTAACTGGTACTTGCCCAACGTGTAAATCTGAAAACCAAAACGGCGACAGTTGTGATTCGTGTGGTGCTACATACAGCCCTACCGAACTCATTAATCCGCGTTCTGTAATGTCAGGTGCAGAGCCTGTACTTAAAGATTCTGAACATTACTTTTTTGACCTGCCAGCATTTGAAGGCATGCTAAAAGAGTGGTTACACTCGGGCACTATTCAACAAGAAATGGCTAACAAGCTAGACGAATGGTTTACCGATGGCCTGCAGCAGTGGGATATTAGCCGTGATGCGCCTTACTTTGGTTTTGAAATTCCAAATGCACCGGGCAAATATTTTTACGTTTGGTTAGATGCACCTATTGGTTACATGGCGAGCTTTAAAAACCTATGTGATAAAAAAGGCATCAACTTTGATGAGTTTTGGGCTGAAGGTTCAGACGCTGAGCTTTATCACTTTATTGGTAAAGACATCATTTATTTCCACAGCTTATTTTGGCCAGCAATGTTAGAAGGCGCTAATTTTAGAAAGCCAACTAACGTATTCGCTCATGGTTTTGTTACTGTAAATGGCGAAAAAATGTCTAAATCAAAGGGTACGTTTATTAAAGCGCGTACTTATTTAGATAACTTAAACCCAGAGTACTTACGTTACTACTACGCAGCAAAATTAAGCAGCGGTATTGTTGATCTTGATTTAAACCTAGAAGACTTTGCACAACGCGTAAATTCAGACCTAGTAGGTAAAGTAGTAAACATAGCGAGCCGTTGTGCTGGCTTTATTACTAAAAAGTTTGATGGCAAGCTAAGCAGCACTATTATGCAACCAGAGCTGTTAGCAGAGTTTCAAGCGGCTGCACCTAGCATTACAACACACTATGAGAACCGCGATTACAGCCGCGCAATTCGCGAAATAATGGCGCTTGCCGACAAAGCAAACCAATTTATTGATGGCGCAGCACCTTGGGTATTAATTAAAGACGACACTAAGCAACAAGAAGCGCACGAAGTGTGCTCTCTTGGTCTTAACTTATTCCGCGTTTTAATTACTTACTTAAAACCCGTACTACCAGAAATGGCCGATAACGTACAAGCGTTTTTAAATGACGACCTTGCATGGGACGGCGTTCAAAACGCACTAGTAAGCCACCCTATCAATAAATTTAAGCCGTTGATGCAACGTGTTGAAATGGATAAAGTGAACAAAATGGTTGAAGAATCTAAAGAAAGCTTAGCGCCAACAGTAACTATTGACCCTAACAGCCCACTTGCAAAAGAGCCAATTAGCGACGAAATAGAGTTTGATGACTTTGCAAAAGTAGATTTACGCGTAGCTAAAATTGCTAAAGCAGAACACGTAGAAGGCGCAGATAAACTACTTAAGCTAACACTTGATTTAGGCGGCGAAACTCGCCAAGTGTTTGCGGGTATTAAATCAGCTTACGCTCCAGAGGATCTTGAAGGCAAGCTAACCGTTATGGTTGCTAACCTTAAACCTCGGAAAATGCGCTTTGGTATGTCTGAAGGCATGGTATTAGCAGCAGGCCCTGGCGGAAAAGAAATTTATATTCTTAACCCAGATGACGGCTCAGAGCCTGGTATGCGCGTAATGTAATATTACTCATACAATAAAAGCCGCTGATATATCAGCGGTTTTTTTATGGGCAAAAGTAATGTTTAGTCGTATATTAAGCCTAGCCGTTTATACAAACGCCTTTGCATTAAATTAAGTGAATTATAATTATGACCCAAATTTTAGATGCCAACAGAACAAAAGTAAGTAGCCAAATAAAGCAACACAAATTAGTCGCCATACTGCGCTTAAAGCAACAAGGTGATGTAGCACCATTAATTGATTGTTTAGTTAATGCGGGCATAAACGCACTCGAGATCACGTCAAATACACCAGGCTTTGAGCAAGAAATAGCAAAAGCGCGTGCAGCTCATAAAAATGCACTCATTGGCTGTCTCTTGATCACAAGTCTGGCTCAAGAGATTTTGCTAAATCGTAGCCTTCCAGGATGGCTTGTAACTTAAGCCATCCT
>NZ_WTLB01000049.1 GCF_011378855.1 Pseudoalteromonas sp. Z1A8
CGCAAAGGCAAGCTCACTGACTTCGATGTGATAAATGATAGCTAATCATTTATCAATGAGAGATACAAGGCGCAAAGCTTGCTTGCGCGAAAAGCATCGCTTTTATGTGTTTAATCTTTTGATAGGTCAGGCTTTTAGGCGTTTAAACAAAAAAGCCCCGCTATTTATTAAATAGCGGGGCTTTTTTAATGAGTGTTAGTTATTAATCAACACTCATTGTTTTAGTCGTTGCAGAGCTTGCACGACCAGCAGGTTTGATAGAACCTGCACGTAAACCACTGTCTGGCACTAGTTCACGCTTATCGTGAGCCATTGCTACAGATGTATGTTTTACTTCGCTATCAGCTACAGGAGTAGGCTGTGCCATTGGTGCACTTGCAGACCCTTGAGTTACCGCTGTTTTCACATGCGGTGCTTTAGTCACAACAGGAGTTTCAGCTTTTGCTGGAGCTTCAGTTACGACTGGCGCTTCAACATTAGCTGGCTCTTCAGTTACGACTGGCGTTTTAACTTTAGCTGGCTCTTCAGTTACTACTGGAGTTTCAACTTCAGTTGGCTCTTCAGTTACTACTGGAGTTTCAACTTTAGCAGGCTCTTCAGCTACTACTGGCGCTTCAACTTTAGCAGGTTCTTCAGTTACCACCGGCGCTTCAACTTTAGCTGGCTCTTCTGTTACGACTGGAGTTTCAACTTTAGTTGGCTCTTCAGTTGCTACTGGAGTTTCAACTTTAGCTGGCTCTTCAGTTACTACAGGCGCTTCAACTTTAGCTGGCTCTTCTACAGCTTCAACTTTTGCTAAGTCTTCAACGGCAACGGCTTGTTCAATTTGCTGCGCTGCATCTACAGGTGTTTCTTCAGATTTAGCTTTAAGTTCTGCTTCATATTCTGCAGCTGCTTGATCAGCAACTGGAACAAATGCAGGGGCTTCATCAGATTTAACTTCTGCTTCACCTTCAGGACGACGACGACGTTGACCAGATGCACGAAGATGACGAGGAGAACGGCGTGAGCGTGTACGTGTTTGCTCTTGCTCATCTTCTGTAGTTGCTGTTTCATCGTTAGAATCAACAGTTTCAATATCAACTTTCTCTTCTTTAATATGCGCTGTTTTTTCTGCCGGAGCTTGTGTTTGCTTTTCTACAACTGGTGCTTGCTCTTGAACTTGTGGAGTGTCAGTCACTACCGCTTGTTCAGGTGTTTGCTCTGTTGAGTTAGCTTGCTCAGCGTTTTCATCTTGCAGACGTACTTTTTTACGTATGTTACGACGTTGACGGCGAACTTTAGGCTTTTGCTCTTTAGGCTCTACAGCCTGAGCTGGCTTAGAATCAGTTTCTACTTCTACTTCTGCTTTTACAGGAGCTTCAGTTTTAACTTGATCTTTTTCTTCACTTTTATGCTCTGGGCGCTTACGAGAGTTAGGGTTACGACGACGCTTATTACGGTTCTCGCTTCTCTCTTGAGTCTCAGTACTAGTTGCTGCTGGTGAGTCTGTTTTAACTTCCTCTTCAGCTGCAGGGCGCTCATTGCGTGGTTTATTAGTGCGCGGGTTATTATTACGACGACGTTGGTTGTTATTACGACGACGATTATCGTTACCACGGCGAGCGTTATTACGCGCTTCTTGCTGCTCTTTTTCTACAGCTTCTTTTTTCTCTTCTACTGTTTCGCTTGCAAATAACGATTTAAACCATTTAGTGATTGCTTCAAACAAGCCACCTTCAGTTTTAGTCTCTGTCACTACAGGCTGAGCTACTGGAGTAGGCGTTGCTTGTGGAGCTGGTGTAGAAGGCATTACAACACCTTTTAGCATTGGCTCTTCACGTACTGGTGCACTTGGTGATTTTGACATCTCAAATGCTTCAGGTTCTGGCGCAACAACTTGTCCGTAACTTACCGTTTCAAGTGTTTCGTCTTTACGTAAACGCATAACTTCGTAATGTGGTGTTTCCATATGTTGATTAGGAATAATCACTACGTCACATTTGTGATGCTTTTCAATGCGATGAACACTACGACGTTGCTCATTTAATAAATAAGCAGCAACGGCAACAGGCACTTGTGCATTTACTTGTGCTGTATTGTCTTTAATTGCTTCTTCTTCAATTAAACGAAGAATAGAAAGTGCGATAGATTCATTTGAACGAATAGTACCTTGTCCACTACAACGTGGGCATGGTCCTTGGCTTGCTTCACCTAATGAAGGACGCAAACGCTGACGCGACATTTCAAGTAAACCAAAGCGTGAAATTTTACCAATTTGAACACGCGCACGATCTGGACGAGCAGCATCTTTTAAACGATTTTCTACTTCACGTTGATGACGTGGAGGCGTCATATCGATAAAGTCGATAACAATTAAACCACCTAAGTCACGAAGACGTAATTGACGTGCAATCTCATCAGCTGCTTCTAAGTTAGTATTAAGTGCTGTTTCTTCAATATCGCCGCCTTTAGTTGCTTTAGACGAGTTGATATCGATAGACGTTAGTGCTTCAGTTGGGTCAATTACAATTGAACCACCAGAAGGCAGACGTACTTCACGCTGGAACGCAGACTCAATTTGGCTTTCAATTTGGTAATGCGTAAATAAAGGAGTATCGCCTTGATAAAGCTTAACACGGCTCATAAAGTCAGGACGAAAACGCTCAATGTGCGCTTTAGCTTCTTCAAAAACACGTGGTTTATCAATTAAAATTTCGCCAATATCACGACGTAAATAATCGCGTATCGCACGGAATATTACATTGCTTTCTTGGTGTATTAAAAATGGCGCTTTAGCACTATCGGCTGCTTGTCTAATTGCTTCCCAATGTACTAATAATGCTTTTAAATCGTAGTTTAATTCTTCAAACGATTTACCAACACCGGCAGTACGCACAATTAAGCCCATACCTTTAGGAAGTTCTAAACGACCCAATGCTTCTTTAAGTTCAGTACGTTCATCACCTTCAATGCGACGAGAAATACCGCCAGCACGTGGGTTGTTAGGCATAAGCACTAAGTAGCTACCAGCAACACTGATAAAAGTAGTTAACGCAGCGCCTTTTTGGCCACGCTCTTCTTTATCAACTTGTACTATAACTTCTTGACCTTCTTTGATCACGTCGCGAATATTAGGGCGACCATGAAAAGTGTAACCTGCAGGGAAGTAAGTACGGGCAATTTCTTTTAAAGGAAGGAAACCATGGCGGTCAGCACCGTAATCAACAAATGCTGCTTCAAGAGATGGTTCAATGCGAGTGATTTTGCCTTTATAAATATTGGCTTTTTTCTGTTCGTGACCTGGGCTTTCGATATCTAAATCATAAAGGCGCTGGCCATCAACCAGTGCTACGCGCATTTCTTCTTGCTGCGTTGCATTGATTAGCATACGTTTCATATTGTTACTCTACTTATTTATGTCGCTGACATGACGATGTTTTTATCGCCTGTTCAGTTGTCCCTATTTTTAGAATGTGCAGCCTCACGACTGGGTCTTTAACGGAACGGCTCTGTTTCTCGTATGCAGTATTTTAAATGCTGGCAAACAATAGCAATTATTATCGCTATTAAATTCTTAATGGTGCTAAAACTGTCGGCTTTTCAGCTACGTTTACAAGTTTTACCCAGAAGTCGGCCTGTCATATTAATCTTACTAAATATCATTCATATTAGGCGCGTAGGGCTCATTAAGTTGGTGAGCAATACATACTGATGTATCGCTAATATCCGTTTTAAGAGCAAAAATCGCTGCCGATGTTAATGAACGCTTATTTATTAGATTTTTTTAGTTCTAAATAAGCTGCTGTACGGTACTACAATAATTGAGCTAGTGCTGAACGACGTTTTTTACGTCGTCACTATCAGACAAATTATCTGTTCATTGCTTTCTCTAGCACGTTAAAAATCGTTTCATGTTCAAACTTAACCAGCAATATATTACGCGCATTGCCGTTAATTGATCGCACGTGTTAACTGAGGAGGCATAAAAGCTTTGGAAAACTTAACTCGGATCTGTATGATCGGCTACCCAGAATGTGCATCACGAATGTTTTAATGTGTTAAAAAGCACCGTTGTTATTTGCAAATACTAAATATTTGCGCTGCTGATTATCCCACTATTATTACAGTGTTAGCAACTAAATTATTTTACTTAAATTAGTGATTAGGCAATGTCAGAAAAAAACGACTTACAAGTAACTTATGTCACGATCAACGAAGACCATTTAGGTCAGCGTATTGATAACTTTCTTATTACCCATTTAAAAGGGGTGCCTAAAAGCGCTATTTATAAACTTTTGCGCAAAGGTGAGGTACGTGTTAATAAAAAGCGTATTAAGCCTGTATATAAACTACAGCTTGAAGATGTACTGCGTATTGCACCTATCAGAGTTGCTGAGCGTGAAGAATTTGTTCCATCAAAGTTAGACAAAGTAACGCGCCTTGAAAACGATATTTTATTTGAAGATAAATACCTCATCGTTATCAATAAGCCATCAGGTATGGCTGTTCATGGTGGCAGTGGCTTAAGTTATGGTTTAATTGAAGCACTACGAGCACTTCGCCCAGAAGAGCGCAGCCTTGAACTAGTTCATAGGCTTGACCGTGATACATCGGGTTGTTTACTTATCGCGAAGCGTCGTTCGGTGTTAACCGCATTGCATGAACAACTTCGTGAAAAAACAATGGAAAAAAACTACTGGGCACTTGTAGAAGGGCAGTGGGATTCTAAAACTAAAAACGTTACCGAAGGGCTGCGTAAAAACACTCTTAAATCGGGTGAGCGCGTAGTACGCGTAGATAACACTGAGGGTAAACCTTCACATACTCGTTTTAAAGTATTAGAGCGCTTTAACGATTGCTCATTGGTACAAGCATCGCCTGTAACAGGACGTACGCACCAAATTCGTGTGCACACGCAATGTAAAGGCCACCCAATAGCGTGCGACGATAAATACGGCGATCAGGGTTTTGACGATTCTATGCGTAAAGTTGGTTTAAACCGATTGTTTTTACACGCACACGATTTAACTTTTTATCATCCTAAAAACGAAACAACGATGCGAGTAGAAGCACCGCTGGATAAAACGCTTAAAAGTACATTACTAAAATTACGTGATGCAAAACTGTGATTGCAGTGACTCCAATTAAAAAATATAAGCTCGTTATTTTTGATTGGGACGGCACTGTTATGGATTCAGTCACTAAAATAGTTAACTGTATTCGTAGTAGCGCCGAGTTACTTAATTTAGTGCCACCTAGTGACGAAGCCATTAAAAACATTATTGGTATGTCGCTTGAAAAAGCAATTGACGTTTTATTTCCCAATAATGCAGCGCAGCATCAAGCGTTAATTTCTGGTTATAAGCATCAATATAGTGTGGATACCACACCTACTCCTGTATTTGACAATGTTGCCAGCGTTTTAGGTACCTTAAAAGAGCAGGGCATTGTTTTAGCCGTTGCTACAGGTAAAGGTAGGGATGGATTAGATCGTTTACTTGAACAAAGTAAATTGCGCCACTTTTTTAGTGCAACGCGTACTAGCGACGAAGCGCAATCTAAGCCCTCTCCAGATATGTTGTATCAATTACTAGAAGAACTTGGCATAAGCGCTAATGACGCTGTAATGATTGGTGACACTCAAATAGACATGAACATGGCAAAAGCCGCTGGCATGGATAGAATTGGTGTAACTATGGGCGTACACAACGCTCAGCAACTAAATGAGCTTAGCCCTATTGCCACTGTAGATAACTATCTGCAGCTGCAACAGGTTTTGCTTGGCTAATTTATTTAACTAGAACTTGTTTTGAGCATTAAGTACATCAATACCAAACTCAGCCAGTAATTGGCTGAGTTTAATTAATGGTAATCCAATTAAACTATTAGGATCGTCACCCGTTAGTTTTTCAAATAAACAAATACCCAACCCTTCGCTTTTAAAACTACCAGCACAGTTATAAGGCTGCTCTGCGTCGCAATAAGCACTAATTTGTGCATCACTAAGTATTTTAAAAGTAACATCAAAGGGTTCAACACTCGTTTTTTTAGTGCCAGTTACAATATCGTAAACACAAAGCCCTGTTAAAAATGTTACAGTATTGCCGCTAAATAAATTTAGTTGTTTTACGGCATTTTGTTTATTATGTGGTTTACCTAAAATTTGATTGTTAAACACAGCGACTTGGTCTGATCCAATAGCTAACCCTTTGTTAAAGTGTTTATTAGCTGCTGAGGCTTTTAATTCACTTAAACGCTTAACCAGTTCAGTAGGTGTTTCGGCTTCAAGTGCTGATTCGTCAACATCCGGTGAAAACGTATCAAATGGTAAATTAAATTTTTGTAATAAAGACTGCCTAAAAGGCGAGCTTGACGCTAAAATGAGTGGGTGCTTCACGGACTGTTTTCCTTCAATAATTCAGATTGAGTTAGGATAAATCAGATCCGAGAGTAAAACACGTTAAAAACCAAGTAAAAATGGTTTTTTACTTTGACTAACAAACTAACTATCTATATGATGCAGCCCCTATGCAAAAGGTGAAAATTCCCATCACTCTTCATCCAGGCAAAGCAGCGCAGCACCGTTTAAAGTATGACGGAATTGTACCGCTTGAAAAACTTACTCGTTTAGAGAAAGTTGTGCAGGAAGAAGTAGGTGAAATAGCGGTAAAAATACATTGCAAAAACGATGATCAAGGTTTCGCTGTGATTAGAGGCAATTTGTCCACACACGTTACTGTCATTTGTCAACGTTGTAATGGTGATTTAGGGTTGGATTTGGTTCAAGACTTTGCATATTCACCAGTAGGTGAAGATACAGAGTTGGATATTTTTCCAGAAGACTACGATGAAGTAGCGCTTGATGAAAATGGTGAAATTAACGTTTTTGATTTAATTGAAGACGAGCTAATTTTAGCAGTTCCATTAGTGGCTACCCACAACGAAGCTTCATGCAGTTATTCAGCAAAGCCTGCCAGCTTTGGTGTATTAAAGGCGGAAGATGATAAACCTAATCCATTTGATATTTTGAAACAACTTAAGAAAGATTCTTAGGAGAAGACTATGGCTGTACAAAAAAGCAAAAAGTCTCGTGCAAGACGCGGCATGCGCCGTTCACACGATGCGATCAGTGGTCCAACTTTAACTGTAGATCAAACATCTGGTGAGACTCATCGTCGTCACCATGTGACTGCAGATGGTTACTACAAAGGCGTTCAAGTAATTTCTAAATAAGAGATTACTTATATGCTGAAAGATCTAACCATAGCGTTAGATATGATGGGGGGCGATTACGGCCCCCGTTCATCTATTCCTGCTGCCGTTTGTGCAGTAAATGCTCATGCCAATTTAACTCTCATTTTATGTGGCAATGAACACGTTATATCTAAAGAACTCGAATCCCTCGATTCTCTACCTCATCCTAGACTCATAATTCGTCACTGTAGTGAAATAGTCACTAATGCCTGTGAACCAGCAATTGCTGTGCGTTCAAAAAAAGATTCATCTATGCGTGTTGCCCTAGATTTAGTTAAATCGGGCGAGGCTCAAGCATGTGTTAGCTCAGGTAATACCGGCGCTCTATTTTTTATGGCTCACTATGTATTAAAAATGCTGCCAGGTGTTAAACGTGCCGCACTCATTTCATCTGTTCCTACAGAGCTTAAAAACCCAGTATATTTACTTGACTTAGGTGCTAATGTGCATTGTGATGCGCAAATGCTCTATCAGTTTGGCATTATGGGCTCTATTGTTGCTGGACAAGCACTTGGTTTGGATAATCCTCGCGTTAGTTTATTAAATATTGGCGCTGAGGACATTAAAGGCCACGACGACATTAAACAAG
The DNA here is from genome assembly GCF_011378855.1 of Pseudoalteromonas sp. Z1A8. Lineage (GTDB taxonomy): Bacteria > Pseudomonadota > Gammaproteobacteria > Enterobacterales > Alteromonadaceae > Pseudoalteromonas. The sequence continues at coordinate 7,826 of NZ_WTLB01000049.1, forward strand.
CTGCACAATTAATGCAGCAAAGCCCACATATAAATTATATTGGTTACAGCGAAGGAAGTGATATTTTTTCGGGTAAGGCTGATGTCATTGTATGCGAAGGGTTTGTTGGCAACGTAGCACTTAAAACATGTGAAGGCATTGCCAAGCTTATTATGAATAAGTTTACAACCGCACTCGAAAAGCACCTTTTATATAAATGTATGGCGTTTATATTGCGCCCAATAATAAAAAAACTCTATAAAAGGGTGAACCCCGACCAGTATAACGGTGCTTCTCTGGTAGGATTGCGCGGTATTGTCGTTAAAAGTCATGGAAATGCGTCAGCTAAAGCATTTCAAGCAGCAATTGATGAAGCGGTAAAAGAGGTTGAACGTCAACTTCCTGATAAAATAGCCGCTATTTTCGAAAAAACACATTCTAAAGACACGGCGGTTAATCAATAATTGATGTGCCGTGTATTTCATTATTTATTTGTTTAATTAAAAAGAGCAAAGTATGGCACAAAAAATTGCACTTCTATTCCCAGGTCAAGGCTCACAAAGCGTTGGTATGTTACAAGAGCTACTAGAGAGTTCTGACATTGTTAAAGCAACATTCGCAGAAGCATCAGACGCACTGGGTTACGACTTAGCAGAGCTAGTTCTTAATGGCCCAGAAGAAAAATTAAATCAAACCCACCGCACACAACCTGCATTACTAACCGCAAGTGTTGCTATTTACCGTGATTGGTTAGCAGCTAACCCTGATACAGACGTTGTTATGGCGGGCCATAGCTTAGGCGAGTACTCAGCGTTAGTATGTAGCGACGTATTAAGCTTGAGCGAAGCTGTAAAGCTTGTAGAAAACCGTGGTTTGTACATGCAAGAAGCTGTACCAGCAGGCGTAGGCTCAATGGCTGCTATCATTGGCTTAGGCGATGAAGAAATTAAAACAGCGTGTGAGCAATCAGCACAAGGTGAAGTTGTATCTCCAGTTAACTACAATTCTCCTGGTCAAGTTGTTATTGCAGGGCATAAAGCGGCAGTAGAGAGAGCATCGCAAGCATGTAAAGATGCAGGTGCTAAACGCGCATTACCACTTTCTGTTAGTGTACCGTCACATTGTGAGTTAATGAAGCCAGCAGCTGACAAGCTAGCAGCAGACTTAGCCGCTTTAACATTTAATACACCTAAGTGTGATGTAATTAATAATGTTGATGTAAAAGCTGAAACGTCAGCTGATGCAATTAAAGACGCATTAGTACGCCAGCTTTACAGCCCAGTTCGCTGGACAGAAACAGTACAAGCCTTGGTTGCGCAAGATGTAACACAAAGCTACGAATTTGGTCCTGGTAAAGTATTAACAGGACTTGCTAAACGAATTGATAAAGCAATGATCTGTGGCTCAGTAAACGACGCCGCTTCAATTGATGCAGCTAAATAAGAGTATATAAAATGTCTAATTTATTTTCATTAGAGGGCAAAATTGTCCTAATTACTGGCGCCAGCCGTGGTATTGGTAAAGCAATTGCAACAACATTAGTTGCACAAGGTGCAAAAGTTGCAGGTACTGCGACAAGTGAGTCAGGCGCTGCTAAAATCAGTGAATACTTAGGTGACAATGGTAAAGGTTATGTATTAAACGTAACCGATCCTGCATCTATTGAAGCAACACTTGCTGCAATAAAAGCTGATTTAGGCGATATTGACGTACTTGTAAATAACGCAGGTATTACACGCGATAACTTATTAATGCGTATGAAAGAGGTTGAGTGGGACGATATAATCGACACTAATTTAAGCTCAGTTTTCCGTTTATCTAAAGCGGTACTTCGTCCAATGATGAAGAAAAAGAAAGGCCGTATTATTAACATTGGCTCAGTAGTGGGTACTATGGGTAATGCAGGTCAAGCTAATTATGCAGCGGCTAAAGCGGGTGTAATTGGTTTTTCTAAGTCACTTGCGCGCGAAGTTGCATCACGCGGTATTACAGTTAACGTAATCGCACCTGGTTTTATTCAAACAGACATGACTGATAATTTAACTGATGAGCAAAAAGCAGCAACACTTGCAAATGTTCCAGCAGGGCGTTTAGGTCAACCTGACGAAATTGCGGCTGCAGTATGTTATTTAGCATCTGACGAGGCTGCGTATGTATCAGGCGAAACTTTGCATGTAAATGGTGCGATGTACATGGTTTAATAGCCATTGTACCCACATTGCTACTTGATAAAGTTAAGTAAGTTACCTCAAAAACATTGAATTATTTGTGAACTTGCTTTAAACATACTTGAAATCGCTGCGAAAATAAGCGATAAAAGACAAAACACACACTCAGAGGTTTGACCAGACAATTATTTATGGTCAAATCATTGAATCAGAGAATTATGCGGCGTAAACTACGCCGCAATCTGAAAATAACGCATTGGCGTTTTTAATAAAGGAAAGAAGAATGAGCGATATCCAAGAACGCGTAAAGAAAATTATCATTGAACAACTAGGTGTTAAAGAAGAAGAAGTTAAAAATGAATCTTCTTTCGTAGATGACCTAGGTGCAGATTCTCTTGATACTGTTGAACTAGTAATGGCTCTTGAAGAAGAGTTTGATACTGAGATCCCAGATGAAGAAGCTGAGAAGATCACTACAGTACAAACTGCTATCGATTACGTTACAGCACACGCTGAGTAATTAATCGCACGTTAAAGGCAGCATCCGCTGCCTTTAATTTTTATATCCAAACCACCTCAAAGTTCGTGATTCAAAACTTAAGCCTCCATGCTCAATTTTAGCTAAAAATTAATTTTGATTGTGTTATGCGTTTTTAATCTATTTTGGGACTAGCACTTTGAGGTAGCTTGGGTATGATCATCCCCTTGTAAAATTCCCCTTATTGGAGGCAAACCGTGGCTAAACGTCGAGTTGTCGTAACTGGCTTAGGAATGTTGACGCCGCTAGGTAATGATGTTCAATCAACCTGGCAAGGCTTATTAGATGGTAAAAGTGGCATTCAAACAATAACGCACTTTGATACATCAAAATTTGGTACTAAATTCGCTGGTTTAATAAATGACTTTGATGCAACTGCATACATGTCAGCGAAAGATACTAAAAAAATGGACTTGTTTATTCAGTACGGCATTGCAGCGGGTGTTCAAGCCTTTAAAGATTCAGGCCTTGAAATCACAGAGCAAAACGCAGCACGCATTGGTGTAGCCGTGGGCTCTGGTATTGGTGGCTTAACACTTATCGAAGAAAACCACATTAAGTTACTTAACAGTGGTCCGCGCAAGTTATCGCCATTTTATGTGCCGTCTACCATTATTAATATGATCTCAGGTCATTTATCAATAATGCATGGACTTCGTGGTCCTAATATTTCAATTGTAACTGCTTGTACAACTGGTTTGCATAATATTGGCCATGCAGCGCGTATGATTGCCTACGGTGATGCAGATGCAATGGTTGCTGGCGGTGCAGAAAAAGCCTGTACCCCAATTGGTATGGGTGGCTTTAATGCTGCACGTGCACTTTCAACACGTAACGACGATCCACGAGCGGCTTCTCGTCCTTGGGATAAAGACCGCGATGGCTTTGTGCTTTCTGACGGTGCTGGTGTTGTTGTAGTAGAAGAGTACGAACATGCTAAAGCACGTGGCGCTAAAATTTATGCTGAGCTTGTAGGCTTTGGTATGAGTGGCGATGCCTACCACATGACGTCACCACCAGAAGATGGTGCGGGCGCGGCACTTGCAATGCAAAACGCACTAAACGATGCGCAAGTAAACGCTGAGCAAATTGGTTACATTAACGCACACGGTACATCTACAAATGCAGGCGATAAAGCAGAAACTGCCGCTGTTAAGTCTATTTTTGGTAATGCAGCTAAAGATGTAATGGTAGGCTCGTCTAAATCGATGATGGGTCACTTGTTAGGTGCTGCAGGTTCAGTTGAATCGATTATTTCGATTTTATCACTGACAGATCAAAAAGTGTCGCCAACTATCAACCTTGATAACCCAGACGAAGGGTGTGACTTAGATTATATTGCTCACACTGCACGTGATGCAAAGTTAGACTTTGCACTGTGTAACTCGTTCGGTTTTGGTGGTACTAATGGCTCGTTGCTATTTAAAAAGGTATAATCTTTTTTAACAACGAATCAAATTATAAGAGCTCAGTTGTTTAACTGGGCTTTTTTTATATGCCAAACAAAATGCAAACAATAATAGCAGCAGATCAAAACAGCACTTTAAGCACGCGTGACAGGGGCTTAAATTACGGTGATGGCTTTTTTACAACGGCTAAGGTTATTGAAGGGCAAGTACAGTATTGGGCTCATCATAAAGCGCGCCTGATTGAATGCGCACAGCGCTTGGGTTTTCCTGAGTTAGACTTTATTAGCCTTGAAAACCAAATTGCTTTACATATAAACGCCGCATCACTAAACGTGCTTAAAATCCTGGTAACGCGCGGCGAAGGCGGACGTGGTTATGGGCTACCCAGTGAGTGTAATGTCACTATTTTATTGAGTGTATTAGATTACCCTAGTAATTACGAAGCGCTTACTAAAAAGGGTGTAAATCTCGAAATAAGCCCGATTAAATTAGCGGCACAGCCTTATTTAGCGGGCCTTAAAACATTAAACCGGCTTGAGCAAGTGCTAATTAAAAAAGCAATGCAAACACAAGACTGCGACGATGTGTTAGTGCTTGATTACAATAACAATGTAATTGAAGCTTCAGCAGCTAATATTTTTGCGATTAAAAATAAGTGTGTGTTTACGCCATTGCTTGATGAGTGCGGAATAAAGGGCGTTTATCTACAATCGTTATGTGATAAATTGCCTGTTGAATTTAAACGCGTGAAAGTAGAAGACTTAACCCAAGCAGACGCCGTATTTGTGTGTAATAGCTTAATGGGAGCAGTGCCTGTTAAACGTATTGAGCAACAAGTATTTAATACAGACGACAGCCACGCATTATTAACTAAATTATTAGCCAAGGAGGCTGAGTGTTAAAAGTTATTTTATCGGTACTTTTTTTAGCTGTTATAACCACTGTAATTGGTTACCAGCAATTACAAGCAACAATAAATAGCCCGCTAAAGGTAGCTAAAAACACACAATTTGAAGTTAAGCATGGCACTGGCTTTAATAAATTATGCCTGCAATGGCAAACTAATAACTGGGTAGAGAGTTGCTGGCGTTATCAGGTAATTGCCAAATTAGACCCAACACTTACCGACTTAAAAGCGGGGCTTTACGAGCTAACAGCCGATAGCGTTATCAACAACGTAAAAAAAATTAACCAAGGCCAGCAAATCAATTTTAGTTTTACCATTATTGAAGGGCAAAACTTACGTGAAGTGCTAAGTGCTATTAAAAAGGCCGATAATTTACAAAACGATTTAAAAAGTGATGAACTAAGTACACAAATACTGGGTAATGACACGCACTTAGAGGGTTGGTTATTTCCCGACACTTACCATTATCATAATAATGATACCGCAAGCAGTGTATTAAAACGTGCCGCGCAAAAAATGCAGCAAACGTTAGACGATGCTTGGCAGCAGCGCGCAGCTGATCTCCCTTACAAAACAGCATACGAAGCACTTATAATGGCCTCAATTATTGAAAAAGAAACAGGCCTTGCCAGCGAACGTCCGCTAATTGCATCAGCGTTTGTTAATCGATTAAATACTAATATGCGCCTTCAAACCGACCCAACCGTAATATACGGACTAGGCGCTGATTTTGATGGCGATATTAAATACAAAGATTTGCGCGATTATACGCCTTACAATACATATCGCATTAATGGCTTGCCGCCAACACCAATTGCAATGCCTTCAAAAGCCGCTATTTTAGCAGCGGTTAATCCGCCTCAAAGTGAATACGTTTACTTTGTAGCAAAAGGCGATGGTACCGGCAGCCACCAATTTTCAACCACGTTAAAGCAGCATAACGCAGCAGTTAAAACGTATATATTAAATAAAAAGAATTAAGTTTTATGAAATCAAAATTTATAGTAATAGAAGGGCTAGAGGGCGCGGGTAAATCAACCGCTATTTCGTTATGCCAAGACTTTTTAAATAAACAAAAAATAGACTTCATTAACGTCCGCGAACCTGGCGGCACACCATTGGCTGAATCGCTTCGTACGCTTGTAAAAGCAGAGCATGAAGAAGAAATCGCCTTTGAGACCGAGTTGCTTATTATGTACGCAGCACGCTCGCAGTTAATGCACAATGTTATTACCCCAGCGCTTGATAAAGGGCAATGGGTACTTGCCGATCGTCATGATTTATCGTCTCAGGCGTATCAAGGTGGTGGGCGTGGTATTAGCTCAAATACATTAGCTTCACTATCGTCAATGGTATTAAAGGGCTTAAAGCCCGATTTAACTATTTACCTCGATATTGACCCAGTAATAGGCCTTGAACGTGCCAAAGGGCGCGGTGAGCTTGACCGTATTGAACAAGAAGCCATTGAGTTTTTTCAGCGTACACGTATGCGTTATGTTGAACTTGCTAATGACGACAACACAATTAAAACGGTTGATGCAAACCAAAGTATTGATAAAGTACATCGTGATATAACCAATGTACTGCATTCATTTTTTGAAGGCCTAAAATAATATGCCATTGCCGTGGCTACATGATACTCAAGCACGTTTAGCGCAAAGTTATCGCGCAGAGCGTTTTCATCATGCGCAATTATTTTGTGGGCCTGTTGGCGTAGGTAAATTTGAATTAAGTGATGAGCTTGGTAATGCTTTGCTATGCCAAAATATTGCTAAGCAGGTAGCAGCGCCAAATAGTATGCTAAAACCTTGCGGGCAGTGTAAAAGCTGTTTACTTACTCTTGCGGGTACTCATCCCGACAAGCGCTTAACGCAAGTTGATGGGCAAAGCATAGGCGTAGATGATATACGCGGCATTAGTGATTTTATGAATCACTCAGCAGCGCAAAATGGCAATAAAGTAGCGATAATAGAAAATTGCGAAAAAATGACCACTGCAGCAGCTAACGCATTGTTAAAAACACTTGAAGAGCCAACTAATAGCCGCTTTTTAATATTAACTACAAGCCAACCAGCACAGCTCCCTGCAACTATTTTAAGTCGATGTGCTAAAAGTGATGTAAAAATAACAAATACAGCACTTGCTCAGCAATGGCTAGAGACATTAGATATACCCAACTATAGTTGGTTAGCACTTTTTTATAACCAACCGCTGCAAGTAAAGCATTGGCAACAGCAAGATCAGCTAAAAAATATTGATACACTTTATAAGTTTGCAACTGAGTTTAAACAAAGCCATAATTTCAAAGTGTTAGTCGATATAATAAATAAACAGCCTGAACTTGTTCGTATATTTACTTTATTTTTAAGTGTGCAACTAAAGCAGCAATTACTGCAAGGTATGAGTTTTGACGCTTATCAAAGTGCTCAAAATGCATTAGGCGAGTTTTTACAAAATAACACACAAGTACTTGGCCTTAATTTATCGCTTGCTGTATCGCGATTAGCATACACATTGCGAAATTCTTAAAAGGATTAATCATGCAAGAACTATTAGTAGACATAGACGATCTTGACGAGTTATACCGTTGCTATATGCCTTACTTAAAAAAAGGTGGCTTATTTGTACGTACTAATATGCGTTACGAAGCAGGGCATTCATTAGCGCTTAGAGTTACTTTGCCCGATGCACTAGAAGATGATGTAGTAACAGGTAAAGTATCGTGGATAACACCACAAGGGGCACAAAGCTCTAACCCTCCAGGTATTGGTATTAGCTTTTTAGACGATAAAACAAACCTAAACGCTAAAATCGAAAAGCTCCTTGGGACTATGTTAAACTCAGGCGATCAAACATATACCATGTAGTTATAGGGTCAGTTTTTCATTGAGATTAACGCCACCCTATATTGGGTTCTTTTAATTACTAACATAATAAATTAAAAGAACAAATTTAAACCCTGAACATAATACAGGCCTTATAGTGATTGTAGATTCTCATTGCCATTTAGACCGTCTTGATTTTGATAAGCTAGACTTAAACCTTGACCAAGTTCTTGATAAAGCACGTGCAAAGCAAATAGAGCACTTTTTATGTGTAAGCGTAACGCTTGATCAGTTTCCAAGCATGCTTGATAAAATTAAGCATTATGACGATGTTTCAGCCTCATGCGGTGTACATCCACTTGATCAAAAAGACGCCCTTAATAAACAGCAACTAATCGACTTAGCCTCACACGAAAAAGTCGTTGCTATTGGCGAAACGGGTCTTGATTACTACTATTCAAAAGATACTCATGCAGTGCAGCAAGCTAGCTTTGTTGGGCATATTGAAGTGGCTAACGAATTACAAAAACCGTTAATTATTCATACTCGTGATGCCCGCAGCGATACCATTAATTTAATGCGTGAGCACAAAGCCGAAAACTGCGGTGGTGTACTACATTGTTTTACCGAAGACTGGGATATGGCTAAAAAAGCCATAGACATGGGCTTTTATATTTCTATTTCGGGTATAGTTACCTTTAAAAATGCTATTGAACTAAAAGAAGTAGTAAAACAAATACCGCTGGATAGATTACTAATAGAAACAGACTCTCCTTATTTAGCACCGGTACCGTATCGTGGGCAAACAAATCAGCCAGCGTACGTAGAAGATGTTGCTTATTATATTAGTGAGCTTAAAGGCATTAGCTTTAACGAGCTTGCTAAAGCCACTACAGAAAACTTTTATTCTTTATTTAAATTAGCAGCTAAAGGCTAAATACATGAAAACTCACACGGCAAACCTTCCTATTTTACTAATGGGGCCAATGGTGCGCCGTGCAGAGCAAACTGGAGTCTGCATTCAGTTTGCTACCTCCAAATCGGCTAGCTGCCAAATAAACTTATTAAATGTAGAGTGTTATAGCGAACAACAAACTATCGCTTTAGGCCAGCACTTATACCTGCATTTTATTGTTATAAAACCAGTAGAAAATCTGTTTCCTGTAGATAAATTATTAAGCTATGAGCTAATCATTGACGATGCAATAATTGATTTATCGCCTTGGTGCTATAGCAATCAAACAACGCCTGCATTTGTAATCCCCAATAAACTCAGTGATATTTTGCATGGCTCGTGTCGTAATGCACATCATCCAGCAAAAGACAGTTTAGTGTCTGCAAGTCACTGGCAAAATACTCAGCGCGTTAATAATAATCAAGGCGCACAGTTATTATTACTGAGCGGTGATCAGGTTTATGCCGATGACGTAGCAGGGCCCATGTTGTTAGCTATTCATCAGTTAATTAAAGCCTTAGGTATCTATAAAGAGCAACCACTGGCAATTGAGCTACCAGACGATATAAATGAGCAACTTTATAATCGCCATTTGTTCTTACCAAAAACGCCTTGGCAAAAACGCTCAAAGTTAGGTGTGGGTTACTGGCTAAAAAAAGACGAACCGCATTTTTCAAGTGTAAAAGCGTATAATCACCTTATCCATTTTGAAGAATACATAGCACTTTATTTATTAAATTTTAGTGCTGCTGCTTGGCAATGTGTCGATATACAAAACACGACGTATATAGGTCAAAGCGAGCAAAATAAAACTATTTTTAACGCTGAAAAAACAGCTTTAATTGACTATGCAAAAGGCTTAGGTGAAGTAGAGCGGTTGTTTGCCAATGTATCTACACTAATGATGTTTGACGATCACGATGTAACCGATGATTGGAACCTCACCGCTGGGTGGGAGCAAGCTATAAACGAAAACCCAAGTAGTAAACGAATCATTAATAACGGCTTAATTAGCTATTGGTTGTTCCAAGGTATGGGGAACGATGCACTAAATAAAACGGGTGAGCTCTTAACTGCGTTTAAGCAAAGTAAAAACAACAATAATATTTGGCAGTTTAAAGCATTTGATAAACCACTAAACGATTTTAGTTTTTGGCATTACGAACTTACCACCATACCTAAAGTAGTGGTACTAGATACGCGTACGCACCGCTGGCGAAATGAGCAAAACTTTAACGAGCCCTCAGGTCTACTTGATTGGGAACGTCTCACAGAACTTGAAGAAAGCCTATTAAGCCACGACCAAGTTATTATTGTATCGCCAGCTCCTGTATTTGGAGTTAAATCAATAGAAGCCATACAGGCTGCTTTTAATATATGTGGCCAACCGCTCATGGTCGATGTAGAAAACTGGATGGCGCACGAAGGCTCGGCCAAAAAGCTACTCGATACGTTTAGACGAACCGACACCCCAAACGAAACGCTAATTTTATCGGGTGATGTACATTACTCATTTTGCTTTTCAGTGCAAAAGCGTTTTGGCGATCACCCCAATCGAATTTGGCAACTTACCGCTAGTGGTATTAAAAACGAGTTCCCGCGTAAACTCATAAACATACTCGATAAACTAGATTCAATTCTATACGGCCCCAAAAGCCCCTTAAACTTTTTTACCAAACGTTGGCATATGGAAGTAGATAAACACCAAACCATAGGTGAAGGGCAAAAATACTTAGTAAGCGACTCAGCTATTAGTTTAATAACACTAGAGCAAGGAAACTTAGCCCGCTACCAACTGATTCATGGCGAAGGGCATTTAACTGAGTTTGATTTAGAAGAACAGTAAGTTGCTCATCTACAAGTTAACCGTAAATTTGCACGCTTGGTAAAGCGTTTGAGAAAGTAAGAAGTAGTACTGTTTATAGAAGAAACTGCAAATAAAAACGCCCAAAGGCTTATAAAAACCTCTGGGCTATAAAGTGACTCTAAATTGAGCCTAGCGTTAACTAAAAACTTTCTGGTTCGTTAGGGAGAAGAAGAAAGTACTAAAAACTATAGTAAAGGTACTCAATAAAGCATAACTAATTTTGCCACCTGGTTACATTTGATAACAAAGGATTAGATTAATTATGTGTAATTTGTACTTTAGTTTAACCCCAGCTTATTAACTGCGTATTTTGCACTAGATCGCGTGGTAATGAGTTTTTAATCTTATTTTTTTGCCATTTGCCCAGCCCAATAGGGCAACCACACAGCGTTAATACTACTTCACCTATTGTTTGAGTTGCCTCAGCTAAGCGTATATCTTTACCTTGAAAATAATCATTTGCTTGCTCGTTATTTAACGCGTAAATATTAGTTTTACACTCATTGCCAAACACAGTAGCAAACTCGTGCGTTAGCCTTACGCCGTTTTTATGAATAATTCCAATTTGAATGCCTAAACGTGCGTATTTAATTTTATTTTGTACGGCTTCAAACCCTTCAGGGAACAACCACAGTTCTTTATCGCGCTGCATTAAACTACCTGGCAAGGTAGTTAACCCAAAGTGTTTTTTAAGCGATTGCATAAACGCGGCACTTTGCTTTTTATCAAACTCGTTAAACGGGAATGCGCCTTTTTTAACAGTTTGATTTGGGTTATTGCAACTTGCGTGCTTTTTAAATTTAGCAATAAAAAAGCCTTCGCTATCGAATGTTTGCGGCCATACATGTAAATAACCTTCAGCGGTAGTAGCACTGCTTGCACCTTCAAATAAGTCGCTTAGGGATTGCGGTGCTATGTAGTCACCAAATTCATTGAGTAAATAATCGCATACTTGATGATTTTCGAGCGGGGTAAGTGTGCAGGTTGAATACACTAACGTGCCACCTGGCTTTAATGCGTAAAATGCGCTTTTAATTAAGTCTTTTTGTACTTGAGCAATTTGTATGTTTGATTCTATTGACCAGTTTTTTAGTGCGTCGGCGTCTTTACGTACTGTGCCTTCGCCAGAGCAGGGCGCGTCCAGCAGTATGCTGTCAAAGCATTCAAACATGTAGCTGCCAAATATAACGCCATCAAAGTGCGAGAGCGCACAGTTACCAACGCCCATGCGTTTAAGCGTGGCGCTAAGTACTTTTAAACGTGAAGACGAAAGCTCGTTAGCAACTAATACACCTTGGTTATTCATAAGTGCTGCAAGTTGTGATGTTTTAGAACCCGGCGCAGATGCCATATCAAGCACGGTGTTATTTTGAGGGTCTGCTAGTTCAATACTTTGCTTTAATGCGATAGGTGGCAACATTGAACTTGCTTCTTGTACGTACATAGCACCGCTTAGGTGTAAGTCGGTATTACCTAGAGCTAGATTTTGCTCTTCATTGCTTGGGCGCTCTAGCCAAAAGCCTTCATTGCACCATGGGATTGGGGTTAGTAGCCAATTTTTTTTAGCTGCACGTTTTACAAATTCTTCAATGCTAATTTTTAATGTATTAACGCGAATAGATTTTCTGAGCGGCCTGCGACACGCATTTAAAAAGTCATCTAAGTTTAGATGCGCTGGTAAATAGGTTTTTACGTCATCAATAAAGTGCTCAGGAATAAAAGTGTTGGCGTTCACGCGTTAGCTCATACTATAAAAATAAAGCGCGATAATAGCATTTATATAAGGTGTTTTCAGTGCTAAAACCATATTAACTACTTTGAATTTATGTCGACACTTTACTGCGCCAGCTTATTTTAAAACCAGTTATATACGACTTTAGATTAATAGTGTCGACAATTGGGGTGTTTTTTAGTCTTTTTATTGGGTTTTAGGGTTGACATGTTTTTTTAATAAGCACATAGTGACCATATGAATTGTCGACAATCTAAAAAATAACTTATGACACACACATTTTTAAACGAAGCGCCTATAACTACCGCATCAGATCAAGTATTTGTAGATATGCGCCGTGAGATTGTTGAAGGCACTATAGTTCAAGGTAGTAAAATATCAGAGCCAGAACTTGCAAAACGTTATGGCGTAAGCCGTGCAACGCTTAGAGAAGCGTTAAATCGCTTAGAGAGTTGCTACCTTGTTGAGCGTAAAGCTAACGTAGGTTGCCGCGTAGTTGCCCTTACCGCTGAGCGTTTGATTGAAGTTTATCAAGTTCGCAGCTCACTTGAAGGCTTGGCATGTAGGTTGGCTGCCGACAATATGGAACCAGAAGAAGTAAAAGGCTTAAAGCAATTACTTAATCAGCACCTACAAACACAGCGTGTTAAAGAGGGCGAGTCTTATTATCAAGAGGCTGGCGATTTAGATTTTCATTACCGTATTATTCAAGGCAGTAAAAACGCGCATTTAATTCATTTGTTGTGTAATGAGCTCTATCAACTAATACGCATGTACCGTGTGCAAATGGGTATGGTGGGGCCGCGTGTATCTAAAGCGTTTGATGAGCACTTAGCTATTATTAACGCGATAGAAAACCATGACGGCGAACTGGCCGAAATGCTAATGAAGCGCCATATAAGCGCATCGCAAGCAAATATTCAAACCAAATTCGACTTATTAGCTAAGCAAAAAGCATAAGCTGTTAAAAGTTAAAAGTTAAGCAGAACAGTTAAACAGTCATAATTACAGATTAAAACTATAAGTTACTCCACGTAGCAACCGTTCAAAGTGAGGAGAAAGTAATGTCAGCAGGATTGAAATTCAAACAGGCTATTGCCAATAACCGCCCGTTACAAGTTGTAGGCACTATTAACGCATACACAGCGATGATGGCTGAAAAAATGGGCCACCAAGCTATTTACCTCTCAGGTGCCGGTGTTGCAAACGCCTCGTTTGGTATGCCTGATTTAGGTATGACAAGCCTTGATAACGTGCTTGAAGATATTCGCCGTATTACAGGTGCTAGCGACTTACCGCTGTTAGTTGATGCCGATACCGGTTGGGGCGGCGCATTTAACATTGCACGCACAGTAAAAGAAATGACTAAAGCCGGTGCGGCGGGTTTTCATATAGAAGACCAAGTAGCGCAAAAGCGCTGTGGCCATCGTCCTAATAAAGAAATTGTAAGCCAAGGTGAAATGGTTGACCGCATTAAAGCAGCGGTTGATGCAAAAACCGATAGCGATTTTTACATTATGGCGCGTACCGATGCATTTCAAAAAGAAGGTTTAAATGCCGCTATTGACCGTGCAGCTGCCTGTGTTGAAGCCGGTGCTGACGCTATTTTTGCTGAAGCCGTACACGACCTTGCTGATTACCAAGCATTTGCAAAAGCGATTAATGTTCCAATTTTGGCAAACATTACTGAGTTTGGCCAAACACCTATCTACACTAAAGAGCAGTTAAGTGACGTAGGCGTTGAAATGGTGCTTTACCCACTAAGTGCATTTAGAGCCATGAACAAAGCAGCACTCAACGTGTATTCAGCAATTTTAAATGAAGGCTCGCAACAAAGCCAAATTGAAAATATGCAAACGCGTTCAGAGCTTTACGACTTTTTAGATTACCACACGTACGAGAACACACTCGACACACTTTTTTCATCAAAATCTGACAAATAATAATTATTAGAACAGATATCACACACAAATTTAAGATAGGAGAAAATCATGGTAGATAAAGCATTAAGCGGCGCGGGTTTACGCGGACAAGTGGCTGGTCAAACAGCATTGTGTACTGTAGGGCAAAGTGGTTCTGGTTTAACGTATTGTGGTTACGATATTAGTGAACTGGCCGAAAAAGCGCAGTTTGAAGAAGTGTCTTTTTTACTTTCACGCGGTGAGTTACCAACCACTAGCGAATTGGCTGAATATAAAGCAAAGTTAAAAAGCTTACGCGGCTTACCAGATGCACTTAAAACCGTACTCGAAAACATCCCAAAAGACGCGCATCCAATGGATGTAATGCGCACAGGCTGCTCAATGTTGGGTAACCTTGAGACGGAGCTTGATTTTAGCCAAGCTAATGACGCAATCGACCGTATGGTTGCTGTATTCCCAAGTATTATTTGCTACTGGTACCGCTTTACACACGATGGCGTACGCATTGAAACGCAAACAGATGACGACTCTGTAGGTGCACACTTTTTAACGCTATTACACGATAAAGCACCTAGCGAATTGTTTGCACAAGTGATGAACGTATCACTAATTTTATACGCAGAGCACGAGTTTAATGCCTCTACTTTTACGGGGCGTGTGTGTGCATCAACGCTCTCTGATATTCATTCTTGTGTAACAGGCGCGATTGGTACGTTGCGTGGCCCACTTCATGGTGGTGCTAACGAAGCAGCTATGGATATGATTCAAGGTTTTACAAGCGCAGAACATGCTGAGCAAGAGGTAATGGGCATGTTAGAGCGTAAAGACAAAATTATGGGCTTTGGTCACGCTATTTATCGCGAATCTGATCCTCGTAATGTAATTATTAAAAAATGGTCTGAAAAGCTAGCTGATGAAGTTGGCGATACAGTACTTTACCCTGTATCTGTTCGTTGTGAAGAGATTATGTGGCGAGAGAAAAAATTGTTTTGTAATGCCGATTTTTTCCATGCATCGGCTTATCATTTTATGGATATTCCGACTAAGTTATTTACGCCAATATTTGTAATGAGCCGTGTTACTGGTTGGACTGCACATGTAAAAGAGCAACGCGCTAACAACCGTATTATTCGCCCAAGTGCCGATTACACAGGGCCTGATGCACGTAGTTACACACCAATCGAATCAAGAAGTTAATTATTTTTAACTAAGGTGAGCCAGTGGCTCACCTTTTACGGCTTTAATGCTTTATATAATAAAAACAACTACAAACCTAAAGCCTTTCTTGAAAAATACCAATTGCACTCTCCATAAAATTGGTACTACATCCGTCACCAAATTAGCGAACCCTTATTATGACCATAATTAATAATACCCAATACCGTAAACCTCTACCGGGCTCAAATGTCGACTACTACGATACACAAGAAGCCGTTGACGCAATCAAGCCAGGTGCATACGCCACGCTACCTTATTCATCACGTGTATTTGCCGAAAACCTAGTACGCCGATGCGATCCTGCCATGTTAACAGATGCACTTAACCAGCTAATTGAGCGAAAGCAAGATTTAGATTTTCCGTGGTATCCGGCGCGTGTGGTCTGCCACGATATTTTAGGGCAAACAGCGCTTGTTGATTTAGCAGGTTTGCGTGATGCAATTGCAGGCAAAGGCGGCGACCCAGCAAAAGTGAATCCGGTAGTACCCACGCAGTTAATTGTTGACCATTCGTTAGCGGTAGAGCATGCCGGTTTTGATCCTGATGCATTTGAAAAAAATCGCGCCATTGAAGACAGACGAAATGACGACCGTTTTCACTTTATAAATTGGACTAAAACTGCGTTTAAAAATATCGACGTGATCCCGCCTGGTAACGGCATTATGCATCAAATTAATCTTGAGAAAATGTCGCCGGTTATTCAAAATCGAGATGGCATTGCATTTCCAGATACACTAGTAGGTACCGACAGTCACACACCACATGTTGATGCACTGGGCGTTATTGCTGTGGGCGTAGGCGGGCTTGAAGCTGAAAGCGTAATGCTTGGCCGCGCTTCTTATATTCGTTTACCTGATATTGTAGGTGTTGAGCTTACAGGCAAACGCCAACCAGGTATTACCGCAACCGATATTGTACTGGCTATTACAGAGTTTTTACGTGAGCAACGTGTTGTATCTACTTATTTAGAATTTTACGGTGAAGGTGCTGACGCGCTTACACTTGGGGACAGAGCAACAATTTCGAACATGACACCAGAATTTGGCGCAACTGCAGCCATGTTTTATATCGATGATAAAACAATAGATTACTTGCGTTTAACAGGCCGTGAAGAAGATCAAATTGCCCTTGTAGAAAATTACGCAAAAACAGCAGGCCTTTGGAGCGATAGCTTAAAAACCGCAAAATACGAGCGTGTGCTTACGTTTGATTTATCAAGCGTGGGGCGCAATATTGCAGGTCCATCTAATCCGCACCGCCGTGTATCAACCAGTGATTTAGCTAAAGAAGGTATTTCGGGCGTTGTTGAAAATGAAGAAGGCTTAATGCCTGACGGCGCGTGTATTATTGCGGCTATTACTAGCTGTACTAATACCAGTAACCCACGCAATGTAATTGCCGCTGCACTACTTGCGCGTAACGCAAATGCTAAGGGATTAATGCGTAAACCTTGGGTTAAAACTTCACTCGCACCGGGTTCAAAAGCGGTGCAATCATACCTTGAAGATGCAAACCTACTAACAGAGCTTGAGCAACTTGGCTTTGGTATTGTGGGCTTTGCGTGTACTACCTGTAATGGTATGAGCGGTGCCCTTGACCCTGTTATTCAAAAAGAAGTAATCGATCGCGATTTATACACTACAGCGGTGCTTTCGGGCAATCGTAACTTTGATGGGCGAATTCATCCTTATGCTAAGCAAGCATTTTTAGCGTCACCTCCTTTAGTTGTTGCTTACGCCATTGCAGGTACTATTCGCTTTGATATTGAAAAAGGGATACTAGGGCAAGATCAACAAGGCAACGATATTACGCTTAAAGATTTATGGCCATCAGATGAAGAGATTGATGCAGTAATTAAGCAAAGCGTTAAGCCAGAGCAGTTTAGAAAAGTGTACGAGCCGATGTTTAATTTAACCGTAGATTACGGTGAAGATAACGACCCACTTTACGACTGGCGCCCAGAAAGTACGTATATTCGTCGCCCTCCTTATTGGGAAGGTGCACTTGCGGGTGAGCGCACAATGACTGGTATGCGTGCGCTTGCAGTACTTGGCGACAACATTACAACCGATCACCTATCGCCATCAAACGCGATTATGGCAAGCAGTGCCGCTGGCGAATACCTAACTAAAATGAACGTACCAGAGGAAGATTACAACTCGTATGCCACTCACCGAGGCGATCATTTAACAGCGCAGCGCGCAACATTTGCAAACCCAAAACTACTAAACGAAATGGTGCTTGACGAAAACGGCGAGGTTAAGCAAGGTTCATACGCACGCCTAGAGCCACAAGGTACTAATACTCGTATGTGGGAAGCAATCGAAGCCTACATGGAGCGTAAACAACCACTTATTATTGTAGCCGGTGCCGATTACGGGCAAGGTTCGTCGCGCGATTGGGCAGCAAAAGGCGTAAGGCTTGCAGGCGTTGAAGTAATAGCAGCTGAGGGCTTTGAGCGTATTCATCGTACTAACTTAATTGGTATGGGTGTTTTACCGCTTGAGTTTAAAACGGGTACAACCCGTAAAACGCTCAAGCTTGATGGCAGCGAAACGTACGATGTAGCGGGCGATTTAAAACCAGGTGCCACCGTTAATTTAAGTATTACCCGTAAAGATGGTGAAGTACTCACTGTGCCAATGAAGTGCCGTATTGATACCCAAGAAGAGCTTTCTATTTACGCGGCTGGTGGTGTGTTACAGCGCTTTGCACAAGATTTTTTAGAAGCAACGCAATCTGCATAAGGGCAAACATTATGTTTAAACCGCAAGTTAAAGTGCCTGCAACCTATATGCGTGGCGGCACTAGTAAAGGTGTGTTTTTTAATTTAACTGATTTACCAAAGCCTGCTCAAGTAGCAGGCGAGGCGAGGGATAATTTATTACTGCGTGTTATTGGCAGCCCCGATCCGTATGCTAAGCAAACGGATGGCATGGGCGGCGCTACATCAAGTACCAGTAAAACAGTTATTTTAAGTAAAAGTGAGCAAGCCGACCACGATGTTGATTACTTATTTGGTCAAGTGGCAATAGATAAACCTTTTGTGGATTGGAGCGGTAATTGCGGCAACTTAACGTCAGCAGTAGGTGCCTTTGCCATTAGTAATGGTTTAGTCGATAAAAGCAGAGTACCTAATAACGGTGTTGCTATTGTGCGTGTGTGGCAGGCTAATATTAAAAAAAGCATATTAGTGCATGTCCCTATGACCAATGGCGTAGTGCAAGAAACCGGTGACTTTGAGCTCGATGGCGTTACCTTTCCTGCCGCTGAAGTAAAACTTGAGTTTATTGACCCTGCTGATGGCGATGGCGCGTTATTTCCAACCGGTAATGTAGTTGATGACTTAGAGGTGCCGGGTGTGGGTACGTTAAAAGCCACGATGATAAATGCAGGTATTCCTACTGTATTTATTAACGCCGCTGATATTGGCTATACAGGCACAGAGCTGCAAGACGATATAAATAATGATGTTGCTGCACTTGAAAAGCTCGAAACCATTCGTGCTTACGGCGCCGTTAAAATGGGCTTAATCACTAACATTAATGAAGCGCAAGCTCGCCAACATACGCCAAAGGTTGCATTTGTTGCAGCGCCTTTAGACTATACAGCGTCTAGCGGTAAGCTTATTGAGGCTGCCAGCATTAACTTACTCGTGCGCGCTATGTCGATGGGTAAACTGCATCATGCCATGATGGGCACAGCCGCTGTTGCTATTGGCACTGCTGCTGCAATCGAAGGCACACTCGTAAATATAGCCGCAGGTGGCGGTGCATTAAGTGAAGTTAACTTTGGTCATCCGTCAGGCACGCTAAAAGTAGGTGCTGAGGCTAAAAATAATGCAGGTAATTGGCAAGTTATTAAAGCAAGTATGAGTCGCAGTGCACGTGTACTAATGGAAGGGGTTGTAAGAGTCCCTCAGTAGTTCTTAATTAATAACTATCTTACAGCCATCGCATAAGTATTATGATTAATTTGCAGCATCAAAATGCTTATGCGCTTTCTTTATTGTTAAAACTAATAATAAAACAGCACTAATTCATAGTGCCTGAATCGAGGTAGTTGCCGATCCCAAGGGTAAACATCCAAAGCCCCCATAAACTGTGCTCAATAACGCACACAAAGGTTGAGCGGCTTTGTGCGTAGGTATAAGCAAACAGTAAGCCACCTAAAAATGCTAAACCTACTGCAATCCAATTTGCATATACAATATGCGCCAACGCAAATACACTAGCACTAACTATAATGCGCACGGCTTTTTTGGGCATAATTCGTTTATAACGATGAAAAAAGTACGTTCTGAATATTAACTCCTGGGGAATAACCGACAGTATTGGATACAGCACCAACAGTAAAAGCCAATCATTAAACGAGTTGCGGGGTAGGGTAAACCAGTTACCTTGATGAATAATCCCGTAAAACATCCCCGAAAACAGCGCACCTAAAAAAAAGAAACTAAACAAACGCTTTTTAACCGCAGAAAATTGCCCAAGGCTTGTGAGTCTAAAACGCTTAAAATGAGGATCGCTAAGAAGCAACATACAACACACACTCATAAGTATAATAAGCGCAGGAATAAGCCAATTAGCTAAATGCTCGCGCAATCCAAAGCCCAATAAGGGTAGCAATACAAAAATGAGGGTAAATTCAAACCAGCGATATTGATTGGCGTTCAAGGTCGTCTCAACTTACTTTTTTTAATAAGCTATCAAGCTAAGACGACACTTTTATGACGAGGGGGCTTACTTTGCGGGTTCTTCTTCACTAGGGAGGTATTTGTACAAGGCAATAATAGTGGCAAAAATACTCACAAAGGTAATACCCATCAAGCCAAACACTTTAAAGTTAACCCAAAAGTCGAGCGAAAAATTATACGCTATGTATATATTGAGTGCTGCAATACCCGCTGTAATTGCTACCCACATGAGGTTGAGCTTATTCCATAAAGGCTCAGGTACAACAATAGCTTGTTTTGTATCATTAGCATTTTCGAGGATTGAGCTAAGCGCTTTTTTAACGAGATTTTTCTTAAGTGCATAACGGCTAACAAGTAGCGTTAAGCTTAAACCTGCGTATATCAGCGTTGCTTTCCATTTTATGTATTGCTCATCATGAAGTACCAGCGTTAACGTACCAAACACAGCAGCAATGCCAAAAAATATCCAATGACGAGTAGGCACAGAGCCATGTTTAAAGTAGCTATAAGCAACTTGAATGAGCGTAGTGGCCATTAATAAACCGGTAGCCCAGTAAATATCGACTAGCTTAAAAACTGCAAAAAACAGTATGAGTGGGATGTATTCAATTAATGCGTGCATAGCTTACCTAAATTATACAAAAAAGAGTCAAAGGCTTTTTACCACATAAAGCTTAGCAACTACAAGGTTGACTTGTTGCCCTGTAACCCTTAGCCTGCGTGGCTTTATTGCCAATTTGGTTTGGTATTTTTTATATCATCATATTCCCACGCTTAACCAACACTGATTTAGCGTGTATTTAGGGGCCTAAAATGAATAAAGCAGAACTCGTTACTGCCATTGCAGATAAAAGTGAATTAACAAAAAAAGATGCTCAAGCAGCGCTTTCAAGTTTACAAAAAGTAATTACCAAATCGCTTTCTGAGGGTGATCAGGTTCAAATTAGTGGATTTGGTACGTTTGCACTAAGTTACTATCCAGCGCGTACCGGTCGTAATCCACAAACAGGGGCTGCAATTGAAATAGAAGGCGCAAACAAAGCGGTTTTTAAACCGGCTAAAGCGTTAAAAGATCTATTTTAAATAGCATTACTTAGCTTGGTCGTTTGCTGAGCTTGATTGAAGTTATTAAATATATTATTCAACATACAAATTATGGGTTTTGCCCATCACGCCAACAAGTTGCGCGTCTACAAGTTAAACCCATATCTACACCTTGGTTGTAGATACCATCTCTCATTTTAAGCTTCAAGGTCGTATTTAACTTTCTTGGAGCTTAAACGCTTCTTGGTTTTTTATTACA